>JAFQQY010000002.1 GCA_017410365.1 Prevotella sp. | reverse complement strand
CCTCTGCGCCAGAGGTGAACAAATGTAGCTCTACATTATTATATATGCAACAAACACAATAATTATTAATACATTTTTAACAACAAACAAGAGAAATTTATGAAAAGAAGACTAACTATGTTTATGGCCTGCCTTTTCCTCAGTTTAGGAATGGCACTGGCTCAAACTAAGGTTACGGGTACTGTGGTTTCTCAGGAAGACGGTCAGCCGATAATCGGTGCTACCATCGTTGTGGAAGGTGCCAAAAGCGGCACAGTCTCAAATGCAGATGGTAGATTTACGTTGACAGTTCCAGCTGGAAAGAGAATCACAGTGAGCTACATTGGCATGGAGTCTCAGACTCTAACCCCAAAGCAAAACATGAAGATTCAGCTGGTTTCAGGCCTCAATCTTCAGGAAGTGGTTGTTACTGGTATGCAGAAGATGGACAAGCGTCTGTTTACCGGAGCAACATCAAAGATTGACGGTGAAAAAGTTAAAATGGACGGTGTGCCGGAAATCAGCCGTGCTCTTGAAGGTAAAGTTGCCGGTGTGTCTGTTCAGAATGTGAGCGGAACATTCGGTACTGCGCCAAAGATGCGTGTCCGTGGTGCCACCTCTATCTATGGTAGCAGCAAGCCACTCTGGGTTGTTGATGGCGTTATCATGGAAGACGTTGTTGAGGTTGATGCCGACGCTCTTTCATCAGGTGATGCCGAGACCTTGATTTCTTCTGCCATTGCCGGACTCAACGCCGACGACATTGAGAGCTTCCAGATTCTGAAGGACGGTTCTGCTACATCTATCTATGGTGCTCGCGCCATGGCAGGTGTGATTGTCGTTACAACAAAGAAAGGTAGTGCAGGACAGAGCCGCATCGGTTATACAGGCGAGTTTACAATGCGCTTGAAACCAGACTACTCAACATTCAACATCATGAACTCTCAGGAGCAGATGAGCGTTTATCAGGAAATGGCTCAGAAGGGATGGCTTGGTTTTGCCGATGTTCCTAATTCAAGCGACTACGGTATCTATGGCAAGATGTATAGCATGATAGCTTCTGGCGAACTGCTCAACACCGAAGAGGCACGCAATGCCTATCTCCGTGCTGCTGAATACAGAAATACAGACTGGTTTGACATGCTTTTCAGCAACAGCATCATGCAGAACCACTCTGTAAGCCTTTCATCTGGTACAGAGAAGTCAAACTATTACGCATCAATCAGTGCTATGCTCGATCCAGGATGGTCAAAGCAGAGTGAGGTAAACCGTTATACAGCAACATTCAACTCTACTTACAACATCTCAAAGAATCTTGCATTCAACATGATTAGCAATGGTTCTTACCGTAAGCAGAAGGCACCAGGTTCACTTTCATCTGAAGTTGACGTCGTTAGCGGTGAGGTAAAGCGCGACTTCGACATCAACCCTTATTCATACGCTTTGAATACATCGCGCGTGCTTGACCCTAACGAGTATTACACACGCAACTATGCTCCGTTCAACATTTTCCACGAACTGGAAAATAACTATATGGACATCAATGTGATTGACTTGAAGTTCCAAGGCGAACTGAGATGGAAGCCAATACTCGGACTTGAACTCAGTGCATTGGGTGCTGTAAAATACAGTGCTTCTTCTACAGAACACCATATCACGGACTATTCTAATCAGGCCATTGCTTATCGCACAATGCCTACAACTACTATCCGTGACAACAACCCATTCCTATATACCGACCCAGATGATCCATACGCAGTGCCTATTACCGTACTGCCTGATGGTGGTATCTACAACCGCAAGGACTATTCAATGCTGTCATACGACTTCCGTACCACAGCACAGTTCAATAAGGTGTTCAATGAAGACCACATAACAAACTTCTTTGGCGGTATGGAGATTAACTCTATTGAGCGTCACAGCACTTCTTTCCGTGGCTGGGGTATGCAATACTCAATGGGTGAAATCCCTCACTATGCTTATCAGGTATTCAAGAAAGGCCAGGAAGAAGGAAGTGATTATTATTCATTGGCGAACACAGATACAAGAAGCGTCGCTTTCTTCGGTAATGCAACATACTCTTATCAAGGCAAATACACATTTAACGGAACAATACGTTACGAAGGAACAAACAAGCTCGGCAAGACACGCTCAGCGCGTTGGTTGCCTACATGGAACGTATCTGGCGCATGGAACATGCACGAAGAGAAGTGGTTCGAGAGTCTGAAACCAGTGCTTTCATTTGCATCACTTAAGGCTTCTTATTCGTTGACAGCCGACCGTGGTCCAGCTTGGGTTACAAACTCACGCGTGGTTATCCAGAGCCAAACCCCATGGCGTCCAAGCGCAGGCGACCAGGAGTCAGCACTCTACATCTATCAGTTGGAGAATGGCGAACTGACATACGAGAAGAAGCACGAGTTCAATATCGGAGCAAGCCTCGGTTTCCTCAACAACCGCATCAATGTGGAGATGGACTGGTATAAGCGTGACAACTATGACCTCATCGGTTATGTTACAACACAAGGTCTTGGCGGTGAAGTAAACAAACTCGGTAATGTGGCAAGCATGGAGTCAAGCGGTGTTGAATTGTCTATCAGCACAAAGAACATCGTGACAAAGGATTTCAAGTGGACAACCGATTTCATTTATTCACACTCAACCAACGAGGTTACAGACCTTGAAAACATGTCAAGAGTAATCGACCTCGTTTCTGGTTCAGGTTTCGCACTTGAGGGTTATCCAGTACGCTCATTGTTCTCAATTCCATTCTGCGGTCTGAACGAAGACGGTATCCCAACATTCCGCGATCAGAACGGAAACATTTCAACGACAGGCATTTACTTCCAAGAACGTAAGAACATTGATTTCCTTGAGTATTCAGGTTCACTCGACCCAACCGACTTTGGTAGTTTAGGCAATACATTCCAGTATAAGAACTTCAAGCTCAATCTGTTTGTTACCTATTCATTTGGCAATGTTGTTCGTCTTGACCCAGTGTTCAGAAGATCATATTCTGATCTCACTTCAATGCCTAAGGAATTCAAGAACCGTTGGATATTGCCAGGCGATGAGAACTACACAACAATACCTGTTATCTCTTCAGTTCGTCAGAACAGAAATGATGCCAATCTGGCATACGCCTATAATGCCTACAACTATTCAACAGACCGTGTAGCAAAAGGCGACTTCATCCGCATGAAGGAGATTTCTCTGTCATACGACTTCCCGAAGAAACTTATCAGCCCTCTGAAACTTAATGACCTCTCATTGAAGTTGCAGGCAACAAACCTCTTCCTTATCTATGCAGATAAGAAGTTGAACGGACAGGATCCTGAATTCTTCAACACTGGTGGTGTTGCAGTGCCAACTCCTAAGCAGTTTACATTGACTGTCAGACTTGGTCTTTAATAGCTAATAAATACAAAGCAAATAATTAAAACGATTATGATTAAGAAATATATAAAATTAGCATATCTTCTGCCGCTGGCATTTGCTGCCGTGTCTTGCGACGACTATCTGGACGAGATGCCGGATAATCGTGCCGAGGTTGATACGTCAGAGAAGATTGAGAAATTGCTTGTAAGCGCATATCCAGAGAACTCCTATATTCTCTGCACGGAACTCGCTTCCGACAATGTTGACGACTATAGCGCATCAAATCCTGAATACGAGCGTATTCACGAAGAGCTATATAATTGGAAAGAAGTAAGTGAAGACGACAACGAATCACCAAAAAGTGTATGGTCGGCACTCTATGGTGCAATCGCCAATGCCAATCAGGCACTTCAAGCGATTAACGACCTTGGCAACCCTGAGTCAACCTTGGCTTCAAGAGGAGAGGCTTTGCTCTGCCGTGCATACGCTCATTTCCTGTTGGTAAACATGTTCTCACAGGCTTACAGTGCTCAGCATTCAACATCAGACTTGGGTATTCCTTTCATGACAGCACCGGAAATAGAACTTAACCCTAAGTACGAGCGTGGTACTGTTGCTGAGGTTTACGAACTCATTGACAAAGACTTGCAGGAAGGTCTGCCATTGATTAATGATGCTATTTATGATGTTCCTAAGTATCACTTCAACCAAAAGGCAGCCTATACATTTGCAGCTCGCTTCTATCTGTTCTATCAGAAGTGGGACAAGGCTATTGAGTATGCTTCAAAAGCATTGGGTTCTGCTCCACAGGAACTGCTCCGCGATGTCAGCTATATAGCATCGCTGCCTGCCAATGGTCAGGTTCGTCCAGAGGCTTACAACTCTTCTTCACTGAAGTGTAACTTCCTGTTGCAGACTGGTTATTCTGCTTTAGGCCTTGTATTCGGTCCTTACTATGTATGCAGCCGTTACAATCATGGTAATATGATTGCCAACATGGAGACATTCAATTTCGCGCCATGGGGTTCGTACGATACGTCAACATACAACTACCGCCGTATGTACAAACTCTATCCGAATATCTATGCAGGAACAAACCTCGACAAGACACTTGTGATGAGTTCACCATATATGTTTGAATATACTGACCCTGTTGCCGGTATCGGTTATTATCGCACCGTATATTGTCCATTGACAGCAGAAGAGGCTTTGATTACACGCGCTGAGGCTTACGTCATGAAAGAAATGTACACAGAGGCTTTGGCCGATATCAACACATGGACTGGCAATGTGCTTAATACGAACTACATTGACAATAACCTGACTGACGAGGAAATTCAGACTTGGGCAAAGAATCTGCCATACCACCAGTTTGACGCTCCATCACCAAAGAAGCACCTTAATCCAGACTTCATGACTATTGAGGAAGGCAGCAAGCAGGAAAGCTTCATCCATGCAGTGCTCTACATCCGTCGTCAGGAACTTCTGCATAAGGGTATGCGCTTCTTCGACATCAAGCGTTGGGGTATCGAGATTGCACGCCGTACGGTTGACGGTCTGAACGTTGTTTCTGTTGATGACACACTGAAGGTACGTGACAACCGTTGCGCAATGCAGTTGCCAAGCGATGTCATTGCAGCTGGCATGACACCTAATCCAAGATAAGGATAAAAAGCAAACGAATAAAAATCAGATAGAATATGAAAAATTATTTTTATAGCATACTTGCACTTTGCGCACTGACACTCGGATTCACTGCCTGTTCAGAAGACGACCTTGACGACAAGAGTGTTATCGTTGACTCGCAAAAGGAGCAGAATGAGTTTGACAAATGGATATTTGATAACTATATCAAGGAATATAACATCGATTTCAAATATCGTTATGAAGACATTGAGAGCGACATGAACTATTATCTTGTTCCTGCCGACTACAACCTGTCTATTGTTACAGCCAAGCTTGTCAAGCATCTTGGTCTTGAACCATACGATGAAATAACTGGTTCAAAGGACTTTATCAGAAAGTATTATCCTAAGATGATACAACTGATTGGTTCTGGTGCATATCGAAATAATGGTACATTCGTATTGGGTACAGCTGAAGGTGGATTGAAGATTACACTTTACTTCATCAACAACCTGCAACTCGACCCTGCTTATCTCAACGAATACTATTTCCACACAATGCATCACGAGTTTGCACATATCCTGCATCAGACAAAGCCTTACTCAACAGACTTTGATCAGATTACAGGTGGTGATTATGTGACAGATTCATGGAGTGACGACTTTGTTGATATAGAAGACTATACCGAGTATGTGCCTGGCAAGAGTGACCCAGATGAGAACCTCTCTCTGAACAGCGGTTTCATCACATCTTACGCTGGTAGTGAACCTAACGAAGACTTCGTTGAGCTGATTTCTACTTACATAACCAATACCCCTCAGTATTGGAACAATGTATTGCAGCGTGCTGCATGGGCATGGGAGCCAAATCCAGCATTCAACGCTGCTGCAGCCGAAGACTATCAGAACAATCCAAAGTATGTTCAAGTGGCTTCAAACGGAGCGGCACTGTTGCAAGCTAAGTTCGACATCGTTTACAACTACATGATGGACAAGTGGAACATCGACCTCAATGAACTTCGCGACGTTATTCTCCGTCGCCAGGGAGAGATCGGTCAGCTTGAATTAGACAAATTATAATCAATAATAACGAACAGAAATATATGAAAAAGATATATTATTTAATGCTAATGATGCTTCCTTTCTTCATGCAGTCATGTCTGAAGGACGATGATGAAGTGTTCGACAAGAATCCTTCTGAGCGCATGGACGAGGCACTGAAAGAATATAAGTCGCTGCTTGCATCATCAGAAAAAGGATGGGTAATGGAATACTATGCCGCCCCAGGCCAGATTTACGGTGGCTATGTATTTGCCATGGAATTTACAGAAAGTTCAGTAACCGCGTATAGCGACCTTGCTCTTAATCAGAAATCAACAAGTCTTTATCAGTTGATAGCTGATGACGGTCCGGTTCTTTCTTTCGACACATACAATATGTTCTTGCATTTCTTCAGTGACCCAAGCGCTGACATGTATGAGGCATTCCAAGGTGAGTTTGAGTTTATCTTGATGGGAACATCAGATGACAAATCAGAGATATATCTCAAGGGAAAGAAGACAGGCAACCGCATGACCATGAGAAGACTTGAGGTCAGTGCAACCGAATATGTCGGTTCAACTGTTGACATGTACAATGCAGTAAATACAGCTCCAAAGTATGGCGCTATTGTTGAAGGCGACAGTGTAGACTGTACCATCGCAGGCAACTATCTGTCAATGGCATACACTGATAACGATGCTTCCGTACAGACTGTTGACATGGCTTTCTGCTATACTCCAACAGGTATTCGCTTCTATCAGCCAATCACAATCAACGGTGTTGAGATAGCAAGTATGACTTACGATGCTGAGACAGGCAACTTGCAATCAGCAGGCGGAGAACTGATTATCTACAAGGCTAAATCACCTCTTAACGAGATATTCATGACCAAGTTGTGGAGTGTGAATGCCAAGAACAGTAGTGCTGCCATTCAGCCATACTTCGATGCTGTAAGAGCAGCCAGTGCCAAGGAGAACGAGACTGTGGGCTACTTCCAGCTTGGAGGTTCTGAGAGTTTCCCAGGTTACTTTACATGGTATTTCCTTTCTGTTATCAACGGAACCAGCAACGGTTATGCAGGCAATATCGTTTATCAGTACAAGCTGATTGGCGATGACAAGATAATGCTGTCTATATACAGCTACGACAGCAACGGACAGTACTACTACCAAGGTGGTTACAGCCAGTTTGCAAATGCGCTGCACGGCAAGACATTCCAGCTTGCTGCTGACAATCTTGTAAATCCAACAGTAATAACAATGACAGATACAAACAATCCTGACTTTGTAATAATGTTGCAAAGCGAGATGTTGGTATATCCTCTGAACTATTAATACTCTGAAAAATCCCTGGTGTTGAGATTCTGAGAGTGCTTTCATTGAGTTTAAGCATAATTGGCACTTTTTAGAATCTCAATACCGGGGATTATTGTATCATTAAATATCTAACCAAACAGTTATTGACAAATGATGAAAAGATTATTATTGCTCACCCTATTGCTAGTATCTGCTACAATTAATCAATATGCAAGAGAGCGGACAGAAACAGAGAAACTGACTATCGCCCAAAGAGCATTGTCAAATACTGGCGGTCAATTAATATACACTCTTGAAACAAATGCTGACGGCACAATTAACGTTTACGAGGGCGACCCGCTCGTTTCTAACGGCATTGAGGGTGTGACAGTCAACAAGTTTGGTGCTCATAAGGGTATTTACAACCTCAACGGCATGCGCATGCCGTCAATGAAATCAGGTCTCAACCTTATCCGCCAAAGTGACGGTTCGGTTAGGAAAATCTTAGTGAAATAAACATTACATAGTAAGCGAATCTGTTCTTGCGATTGGTTTCATAAAATTGTTTGAACTTTAGGTAAAGGCATTCAAATATTAAAGCACTTTTGACAATCTAATTTTATGACTATTTCCACTTTTCCAAGGGACTTTTCGGATGAAGTTGCCACTTTTTCGAGGGACTTTTCGGATGAAGTTGTCACTTTTTCAAGGGACTTTTGTTTGCAAAGATACACTTTTATTGGTAAAACGGTTAACTTTTAGTTCTTTTTTTTACTTTAAACAATATTATTCTGTAGAAATGATTTTCATATATTCATCATAGCTGATGAAACGGCCGCCCATTGATTTAAGATGCGGAGTCTCTAATTGGCAGTCGATGAGCAGTCCGCCATTCAGATGGAATAGTTTGGCAAGGAATATCAGAGCCAGTTTGCTGGCACTTGGCACAAGCGAGAACATGCTCTCGCCAAAGAAGGCCCTGCCAAGATTCACACCGTAGAGACCACCAACAAGCCTTTCTCCATCCCACACCTCAACACTTGCTGCAAACCCTTGCTCAAAGAGTTTCTTATATGCCTGCTTCATGTCTTCGCCCAGCCATGCACCTTCGTCATTGATGCGCAGCTGGCTACAGTTTTCTATTACGCCATTGAAGTCTTCATTGATGCTTATTCGGTATTTGTCTTTGTTAATCAAGGTGCGCATGGAGTGGGAGATATGTATCTCATTCGGGAAAATAACGAAGCGCTGCATCGGGCACCACCACATTATCTCTTCGTTGCGGAATGAATACCAAGGAAATATGCCGTGACTGTATGCTAAAAGCAAGCGGTCGACACTCAGGTCGCCGCCAACAGCAAACAGTCCGTCGGGTTCGCCTAAGCGAGGGTCAGGAAAAGCTATCTTTTTATCTAATTGGAAAATCATATTCGGTGCCCTAGCCCCTTCGGGGGAGGGAAGAAATGTAATTCATTATTAAATTAGTATATTATTGGTGTCAGTCAGAGGAAAGAAACTAATACGCAAGCATTAAGCCGCTTCCTTTGGGCTGTTCCCCTCTTCTGGAGGAGTTAGGGGAAGTTCTCACTCTTACCTTGCCACCTTTCTTCAGTTTGCCAAACAGTATCTCGCGCATGAGCATCGGTTTCAGCTCGTTGGCTATGACACGGTCTATCTCGCGAGCGCCATACTCACGAGTAAAACCTTTTTCAAGCAGATATTCGCGTGCCTCGTCAGTTAGAGACATCTCAACCTTGCGTGCAGAAAGCTTGTCTTGCAACAGACGCAGTTTCTTGTCGAGAATGAGAGATGCCATCGTGCGGTCCATGTCGTTGAACATTACTGTGCCCGATAGTCGGTTGATGAATTCCGGCTTGAATGTTTTTTTAACCTGTTTCATCATTGCCTCACTGGCCGTAACGTGCTTATCGAAGCCGATATTTGCCTGGGCTGCATATTGAGCACCGGCATTGCTTGTCATTATCAAAACCACGTTGCGGAAGTCAGCCTTGCGTCCCTTGTTGTCTGTCAGTCTGGCGTAGTCCATGACCTGCAATAATATATTGTATATATCTTCGTGCGCTTTCTCGATTTCATCTAAAAGCAGTACGCAGTTGGGAGTCTTGCGTATGGCATCGGTGAGCAGTCCGCCGTCTTCATAACCTATATATCCAGCAGGAGAACCAATCAACTTCGCCACAGTGTGCTTCTCGGTATATTCGCTCATGTCGAAGCGAACAAGTTCGATGCCCATTTCCTGCGCAAGAACGCGTGCCACCTCTGTCTTTCCTACTCCAGTAGGTCCTACAAAGAGCATACTGGCTAGTGGTTTGTTGTCGTCGGTAAGTCCTGCTTTTGACATCTGTACCGCCTCGACCAATTGTCTGACAGCATTGTCCTGGCCGTATATCTGTGCCATGATACGCTTGTCGAGTGATTGCAAAACGGCGTTGTCCTCTTCCTTCATTGCCAAAGCGTCAACCTTGCAAACCTTAGAAAGTATTTCTGATATCAGTGCCTTGTCTACTGTCTGTTGCTTTTGTTTCAACGGGTGCATTACACGATATGCTCCCGCCTCGTCAATCAGGTCGATGGCCTTGTCTGGCAGGCATCGCTCGTTGATATGCTTCGCACTGGCTTTTACAGCAAACTCAATGGCTTTGTCATGATATTTCACGCCATGAAACTTCTCATAGCGTGGTTTCAACTGTTTCAATATTCTGATGGCTTCGTCGATGTTCGGTTCGGCAATGTCTATCTGTTGGAAACGGCGGACGAGCGGTTTGCTCTTTGACAATCGTCGGTTGTACTCCTCATAGGTGGTCGCGCCAATGAAACGCACTGAGCCCGATTCGAGATAAGGCTTTATCATATCAGAGGCATCGAGCGAACCCTCGCCGGTGTTGCCCGTTCCTACGATGTTGTGTATCTCGTCGATATATGCTATAGCGTTTGCTTCTTCTGCCAGACCGTCCATGATTTGCTTTATGCGCTTTTCGAAATCGCCGCGGAATTGTGTGCCGGCAACAATTGAGCCCATGTCAATCTGGTAGATGTTGGCACCCTTTAACTTATCTGGCACCTTGTTGTCGTTAATCAGCCGAGCAAGTCCGTAAATCAATGCTGTTTTTCCTACGCCAGGTTCTCCTATGTGCAACACATTGTTCTTCTCTTTGCGACATAATACCTGAATTGTGCGTTCAAGTTCGGCTTCTCTACCCACAAGCGGATTGTAACTGTCGGCTGCTTGACTGATGTTGATGACCATGCTGAGCCATGGTTTGGCAACTGGTTGTGCCTCGTCGTTGTCATTGAAGTTGAAAAAGTCATCAATGTCGTCCTCGTCAGGCGGCAATACATTGTCTTCAATCGTCTTGTGCTCGTTCAGCTCTTTTCTTGCCTTGTCGTATTTCTCAGCTCGAGCCAGCACATCTTCTACTGTAGTCTCGTCTTGGTCGTAGTTGCAAATGAGCCGGCTCATAAACTCCTCTATACTGATGTCTGTGATATATGAATTCAATATGAAACCAGCATAAGAGAATTCTTTCAGGTCGATAATACTTTTGACGATATGCGGAACCGTTATAAACTGTACGCCTGCAGCAGAAGCTAGTTTTGCCGCATCAGAAATGACTCTGTTTAAGTTGGCAGATGGCGAAACGGTTAAATTCAAAGATTCCGGCACTTTTTCATTGTCGAAAATCATATTGCGTATAGCCTCCTGTATTTCCACTGCTCTGCTACAGTTGGCATAAAGGGTGTTGACAAATGCATCTTGTTTGAAAAGAGCCATAATGCAATGCTCAGGCGTGCAAAATTCATGACGACGAACCTCGCACAGATAATTGGCATCGCAAAACATTAGGTTGACTTGTGTACTATAATATATATCCATGTCTTTTATTCCGGGCTAACTGTTAAACGTAAGGGGTAACCATTGTCGCGTGCCATGCGTGTGGCCTTGTCCACTTTAGAACAAGCAATGTCGTAGCTGTAAATGCCTACCACTGCCTGACCTTTTTGATGAACGTCGAGCATCATCTTTTCTGCTTCGGCCGTTGTCTTGAAGAACACAATGACGAGAATCATGACAACAAAATCCATTGTGGTAAAATCGTCGTTGTGTATAATCACTTTGTATCTTTTTGGCTCACGCAAATCGGTCTTTATGCGCTCCCTTAATATTGATTGTTCTTTTGCCATAGTGCAAAGATATACTAAATGAGCCAATCAACAAAATTAAAAAATGCAAAATTGGTCTTTGTTTAGGTAATAAATGTATAATTGTAGATTAAATATTATTGTAATTGTTACAATCTTATTATATTTGCAACGAGAAAAGTAGACTAGTATTAACATTAAAAACTGTAATGATTATGAGAAAAGAATTTAGAATCAGATTGGTGGCTTTGCTTAGCCTTTTGGTAATCAGTGTATCTGTATTCGCTGATAATGATAAGCCTATAAGTTTCAATGAGTTGCCTATGGCTGCACAGCAGATAATCAACAATAACTTCAAGGGTAAAAAGATTGCATTGACAACAGTAGAAACTGGTCTGCTGGATAAGGGCTATGATGTGGTTTTTGCTGATGGAGCAAAACTCGAATTTGACAAGAAAGGACATTGGACAAATATTGATTGTGGCAAGTCTCCTGTTCCAGCAGCATTGATACCAGCAAAGATTGCAAGTTATGTAAAAGATACCTATAGCGGTCAGAGTATCATCAAGATTGACAAGGACAACAAGGAATATGAAATAGAACTTTCTAACGGTCTTGAGATAACTTTCAATAAGAACTTCAAGGTTGTTGAGATTGACAATTAACAAGTTGCTGCCAAGTAAAAAGCGATGGAAACCCATCGCTTTTTTTGTTCTATAAAACGTCAAATTAACTGGTTGGGGGTTAATATGCCAGTACGTTCCAAAGTTCACGAATGCGTTTCTCTGGATTCCACTTCCCTTCGAATGTCCATAGTGCAGTTATTCCGTGATATTCAGGGGCGTTCTCTGCCTCATGCAGGTTGTTGCTAAGCCATCCGCTGTTGCCGCCTTCTCTTTGACAATTATAATAATATGTACGTAAACCCCAAGGACATGGGTCGAGTACCTTGTCGGTGTAAGCATACGATATGTTAGTGTCAAGAATCTGCTCAGTCATCTTGCAGTTTATGAGGAAGAACTGTGAATCGTGGTGATAGCGTCCGAGAATAGTAGGGCGCTTTGCGTCGAAAACAGACTCTGTGATAACCAGCTTTTTCGATTTGTCACCTCGTCCGTCATGCCAGATTAGTGCTCTGCCATCACCGTAGAACGAGCATCGTGTTGCATAGCACCAACCTCTAGGGCAAAGGAAATCGACGCCAGGGCATCTGATGCTAAGATCGGCGTGATAGTACATACCGTTGCCCTCTTTTGCCCAAAGTGATAATGCATCGTTGCCGTCAGCCAATATGTTGCTATTTATGACTATTGTGCGTGTGCCCCGACCAAAGATGGCCATTTGGTGGGCTGTTGTCTGCTCTACGGTGCTTCCGTAGTTATTGTAAACAGTCAAACCGCTTATGATGCAGTCGTCAGCCCCTTCTTGAATGACGATTACTCCGTTGCCAACAGGTTTGCCTTTGTATTCTTTTATGGTCAGCTTCTTGGCCAGTTCTGCCAAAACTATAATGGTACTGTCACGGTCCTCGCCAACGAGCACTATATTGGGGCGGTCGATTATTACCTTCTGATTGTATGTACCCTTTCGAATCAATATCTTGTATGGTTTTTCCGGTGTGGCAGGTGCGCTTTCAATTGCCGCCTGTATACTTTGTCCGGCATTCACAACCGCATCAAAGTCTGCACTATTAACTTCTGGTTTGCGGAACCAGTCAACAGTGCCGTTCTCGTTGGCACCCATTGTTTCAAGACTAACGCAGACCTTATTTTTAGGGTCGTGCTTGTCTGCCCATGCTTCATATATGGAAAACAATTCGCCAGGACGTTCACTATACCACCCGTAGCCTGTTCGTCTTTCATGTCCAATCTGGTGCAGATGACGGCGAGGAATGCCGTCGCGGTCGCATACGTATGGTTCGCATCGCTCCAAATCGTAATAGCGTGCCCATAATGCCGGTGCCAAGGAATCTTTTATTAGCTTCGTGTCATGCTCAGCTGTTCCCCATCTGCCCGTCCTAACCACTCTGTAACCTTTTAGCTTATACTTGTCAAACCAGCGCATGGCTGCATGAATGGCTTTCTTTATGCGTGCGTCAGGTTTGGGTTGTTCCATAAGAAATTGGATTATAGCTGCACTTTCCTGTGAACAGTATGATGGTAATTCGTAAGAGCGGGCTGGTGCTGGCAGAAAAGTGTTGCGGTCGTGCTGCTGGCACCAAACGGTAAGTTGTCCGTCAGTAACAATCTGTGTTGCCAATATACACTCGATTGCCTTCTTAATGGCAATATCCAGTGCCTTTCTTGTCTTCTTGTCTGTCAGGTCGCCGTTGTATGGTTCTTCTCCCTTGTTTATCTTGCTGAACAGGTTGAGGATGTTTATGATAGCATTGTCGTTATAAGTAATATGATACTGATAACCATGAGTCTCAGGCCAGAATTGTGGCCATCCGCCATTGTCATATTGTCCAGAACGAAGATAGTCAAGAGCTTTATTGAAAGCATCTTTATATTTCACGTCGCCTGTACCCTGATATAGCCGTGCCAGGAAAGCCATTTGCATCGTTGTCGCTCCGTTGTCAATGGTTGAGTCGTCGCGTCTGTGCTTCTCGCTAACCACTCGTTCCATTTCTGCCGCATCCATCTGTTTTGCCATGTCGATGTTTTTTGGCCATCCGCCAGTGATGCGCTGATATGCCAATATCTGTTGACCGATTCTTCTTGCTTCTTCACTCTTGAAGAATTCCTTGTCGGTTCTCCTCATTGTGTTGTACCTGCCCCAGCGTTGAGCAGATGCCTGCAGTACCATTGCTAAGCAGAACACGATGATTAACAATTTCTTTGTTGGTTTCATATTTTGTAATTATTAGTCAGTTAAAACAAAAAGACACCGGCAATCGTCTTGATTACCGATGTCTCGAATATGTGTCGGGATTACTGGACTCGAACCAGCGACCTCGCGCCCCCCAGACGTGTGCGCTACCAACTGCGCCAAATCCCGCACTCATATTGGCCATAGTGAAGCCTAAGCGGATGCAAAATTAGTGATAAAAGTTAAAACCTGCAAATTTTTATACCTTAGATTTAAATCATACATATTTTTTTTAGAATGTCATTTTCTTTTTGTTATCTTTGCATAGCATAAAATATATAGTTTATAAATGTGATGAAAGATAGTTATGTAAAAATTATACTTATTTCTTTTGTTTTGACTATGTGTTTTTCCTCCTGTATTAATGACGATGAGGAAGAACAGATTGCATTGCAAACGATAGAAGACCATGAATATGTAGATTTAGGACTGAGCGTTAAGTGGGCAACCTGTAATGTTGGTGCCCTGAGCCCTGAAGAAAATGGTTCTTATTTTTCATGGGGTGAAACGGAGGAAAAAGCATTATATCAATTAGAAACCTATAAATATTGGATTAATCTTGCTGCTTGTAAATTTATAGGAATGGATATTAGCGGTACCGAGTATGATGTTGCTCGTGCGCAATGGGGAGGGACTTGGCGAATGCCAACAGAAATGGAATTTAGAGAATTGATAGACAAATGTGTTTGGACAAACGTTATTGTAAATGGCAAAGAGGCATTTGAGGTAGTTGGACCAAACGGAAATAGCATATTGATGAATTTGTCTGGCTATATTATTGATGATTCTATACGTCATGAAGGGACTATTGGACATTTCTGGTTGTCAACAGCCGAAGATAACTTAGTTGAATCGCCCACTCACAGTGATAGTAAGGCAAGATTAGGCTATATAGGTAAGAAACCAACAATATTAAGACACCAATATAAATATATAGGTTGTTCTGTTCGGCCTGTTTCTTATTAAAAATAATTATAAAAAGAATTTTTGTATAAAATTAAGTAGTTTAATTAATTCATGCAATATAAACTGACACCCCCTTCGGGATTAAACACAACTGTAAAACTGCCAGCTTCAAAAAGTATAAGCAATCGCGCTTTGGTAATATGTGCGTTAGCAGGCAGCGACACTCTTCCTGAGAATCTCTCTGACTGCGATGATACAGAGGTTATAATCAGCGCATTGCGCAACAATCCATACGAAATAAACATTAAAGCCGCAGGTACGGCCATGCGTTTTATGACAGCCTATCTTGCTGTTACTCAAGGAGAACATGTCATCACAGGTACAGAGCGAATGAAACACAGGCCAATAGGAATATTGGTTGATGCACTGAAGCGATTGGGGGCAGATATAGAATATGTAGGTGAAGATGGATTTCCGCCGCTTCGCATAAGAGGAAGGCAATTAGAAGGAGGTGAATTGGATATAGCAGGTAATGTCAGTTCACAGTATATCTCGGCTTTACTCATGATTGGACCTGTGCTTAGCAAAGGATTGACACTTCATCTTACAGGAGATATCATCTCGCGCCCGTATATAGACCTAACTCTTTGGATGATGCGTGAGTTTGGTGCCGATGCAGAGTGGAGCAGTGTCGACACGATAGTAATAAAGCCGCAACCGTACAAAAAGAGAGATTATTATATAGAAAGCGATTGGAGTGCGGCATCATATTGGTTTGAAATGGTGGCGCTGAGCCGTAGACAAGACGACGTAGTGAAGCTTATGGGGCTGATGGATGGTAGCAAGCAAGGCGATTCTATTGTCAGATACATATTTAGTCTGTTAGGAGTAAAGACCACATTTGAGGGTCATGAGCAAGGAGTGCCTACCACTGTTAAGTTAAGGAATACAGGCAGATGTGTGCAAAGGTTGGAATACGATTTTGTCAGTGCCCCTGATTTGGCACAGACGTTTGTTGCATGCTGTTGTCTGATGGGTGTGCACTTCCGCTTTACTGGATTGCAAACTTTGAAGATTAAGGAGACAGACCGTATTGAAGCACTGAAAGCAGAAATGCTCAAGCTTGGCTATGTAGTGTCGGATGTAGATGATAAGGAATTGGTATGGGACGGTGAGCGTTGTGATCCGGCATGCGATATGGGCATTGACACTTATGAAGACCATAGAATGGCATTGGCATTTGCTCCCCTTGCCCTTAAAAGAGGTGAGATATTGATAAATAACCCACATGTTGTAACCAAATCATATCCACATTATTGGACAGATTTGAAGGCTGCTGGCTTTAGTGTGACTGCCAACGAAGGCGAAACAATACAATAAAAAGCTGCCTCTTGCGTTTATAATACATTGAGTATGAATGACTATGCTTTGTGCATAGTACACAAATAATATATTTTGCATTGAAAAAACTGTTGTACATATCCATAGTAGCAACCGTCGTGATGTTAGCGATGGCAGGTTGTTCTACGCAGAAAAATGATGCAAAAAGCAGATGGTGGCATTCATTCACAGCGCGTTATAATACTTATTATAATGGTAGTCAGGCATTCATAGAAGGGTCTATTGAAAAAGAGAATGCCAACAAGGACAATTTCACAGAGATGATTCCTCTATATATGGTGTCAAACAAAAACAGTAAGAGTACAGGACTGATGAAGTTTGACCGTGCAATAGAGAAATCAGAGAAAGCAATCAAGCAACATAGTATAAAGAAACGTCCGGAATGGACCAAGAACCGACGTAAGACGGCGAAGGACATAGAGTGGTTAAACCGAAAAGAATATAATCCATTCTTATGGAAAGCATGGTTGTTGCTGGGTAAGTCGCAGTTTCAGAAGGGAAATTTCGATGAGGCAGCTGCCACATTCTCATATATGTCAAGGCTATACTCGACACAACCAGCCATCAACGGAATAGCAAGAGCTTGGTTGGCAAAAAGCTATGTCGAACTTGACTGGCTTTATGATGCAGAAGATGTCATGACCAAGATGCTTCGCGACACGATACACTATAGGGCGCAGAAAGACTGGGACTACACCTTTGCCGATTATTACATAAAGAGTGGCCAGTTAGAACAGGCTGTTCCATATCTGCAAAAGGTAATCAAGCATGAACGTCGAAAGAAGTTAAAGGCTCGTCAATGGTATCTGATGGGACAGATACAATATGTGTTAGGAAATAAGGAAGAAGCATACAAGGCTTATCAGAAGGTTATACACCAGCATCCTCCCTACGAACTTGAGTTCAATGCACGCATAGCCCAGACAGAGGTTATGGCAGGCGGACGCTCTAAGCAGATGATTAGCAAACTGAAGCGCATGGCACGTTCTGACAACAACAAGGATTATCTTGATCAGGTGTATTATGCCATGGGTAATATTTATCTGCTGCAAGCAGATACAGCTAATGCCATTGGAGCTTACGAAAAAGGTAATAAGGAGTCTACTCGCAATGGTATAGAGAAAGGCGTGCTTTTGCTGAAGCTGGGTGACCTCTATTGGGTTAAGGAGAAATACAATGATGCACAACGCTGCTATGGAGAGGCTATCGGCTTGCTTGATAAGGAACGTCCAGACTATGAACAATTGTCAGAGCGTTCAAAAGTTCTCGATGAGCTAGTGCCGCATACCGATGCCGTTTATCTGCAAGACTCGTTGCAGGTGCTTGCCGACTTGCCCGAGGAGGAACGCAATAAGGCCATCGACCGTGTGATTGAGGAACTTAAGAAGAAAGAAGAGGAAGAGAAAAAAGCGGCTCAAGAGGCTGAAGCAGAGAAAGTGCTACAGCGCCAAGGTGCAACAGGCAATCGCAACAATATGGCAAACCGTCCACCGGCAGGTGGACAACAGCAGGGCGGAGCATGGTATTTCTACAATCCGATGGCTGTAAACCAAGGTAAGACGGCGTTTCAACGCCAATGGGGAAAGCGTGAGAATACAGATGACTGGCAACGTATAAACAGGACTGTGGTCAATCTCCAGACAACAGGTGAAGGCGGTGAAGAACTGACAGACTCCACGGCATTGGCTGTTTCTGACTCGCTGATGACAGATAGTATAGCGACAGAAGAAACTGCAGATGCTGCAGCAGACACATTGGCAAACGACCCCCACAATCGTGAGTATTATCTAGCACAGATTCCTTTTACAGAAGAGCAAAAGGCAGCAAGCAATGAGATAATAATGGAAGGCCTCTTCAATTCCGGAGTTATCTTCAAAGATAAACTGGATAATCTGAAGTTAGGCGAAAAAGCTTTGACTCGTCTTACAAGACAGTATCCAACATACTCAAAAACAGACGAGGCATGGTATCATCTGTTCCTGCTCTATTCGCGATTGGGTAACAATGCAAAGGCTGATTCGTGTCTTACTCATTTGAAAGCAGATTTCCCAGAGAGCGACTTTACCATATTGCTTAGTGACCCATTCTTCGAAGAGAATGCACGCTTTGGAGTGCATATTGAAGACTCTTTGTATGCGGCTACATACGAGGCTTTCAGAAAAGACCGCTATCAAGAGATTAAGGCAAATGCCAAAATATCGCGCGAACGTTTCCCGCTTGGTGAAAATCGACCTAAGTTTATTTTCATTGAAGGCTTGGGCATGCTTAATGACGGTGATGCCGTCTCCTGTCTTGCCAGTATGAAAGAAGTGGTTGAGAAATATCCTCAAAGCGAAGTGAGCGAGATGGCAGGTATGATTATTAAAGGTGTGCAGGAAGGCCGAAAACTGCATGGTGGCAAGTTCGACCTAGGTGATATCTGGTCGCGCAGAAGCATGACGGTAGAAGTATCAGACAGTACTATTGCAGACACGCTGACAGTAGATAGAAATGTAAACTATGTATTCCTGCTGGCGTTCAATGCCGATTCTGTAAACTCAAATCAGTTGCTGTATGATATGGCTAAGTACAACTTTACCAACTTCATGGTGCGTAACTTTGACATCGGTGTCGATGAAGACAATGGAGTAAGTCGCATGCTGATAAGCGGATTTTTGAATTACGATGAGGCTTTGCAATATGCTCGCCAACTGTATTCTGATGAAGAAATGCCAGACAAGTTGAAAGGTTGCAAGAGGATAATTATCAGTGAAGAAAATCTTAAGCTGCTTGGTACGAAGTATAGTTACGAGGAGTATGACAACTTCTTCGAACAGGCATTGGCGCCACTCCAAATCAGTAATGAACAGTTGCTGATAATACCAACAACGGTTGAACAAGCTGAAGACCCAGAGACAGAAGAGGCAGGAAATGAAACTGAAGAGGAGGCTGATGTGGATGACTTGTTTATGGAAGATGTAAATAATGAACCCGTTAACGGCGGATTTGATTTTGATGAGGACTTTTACAGATGAGCAACGGACTATTATTATGGGCAGACGATGAAATAGAGCTGCTGAGGGCACACCTGATGTTCCTTGAAAAGAAAGGATATGAGGTCATTACGGTTACTAATGGTACTGATGCTGTTGACCAGTTCAAGGCCAACAGTTTCGATTTGGTGCTGTTAGATGAGAATATGCCAGGTCTGAGCGGATTGGAGACACTGCAGAAGATAAAGGAAATATCACCCTCTACACCTGTTGTTATGGTGACAAAGAGCGAAGAGGAAAATATCATGGACCAGGCAATAGGTTCCAAGATAGCCGACTATCTGATAAAGCCGGTCAATCCTAATCAGATATTGCTGACATTAAAGAAGAATATCCACCACAAGGAAATTGTTACGGAAGTGACGCAGACGGGATATCAGCAGAGTTTCCAGCAAATAGCTATGCAGATAAGCGATTGCCGCACATATCAGGACTGGGTAGATGTCTATAGGAAACTCGTGCATTGGGAATTGGAACTGAGCGGTACGGACAGCAATATGACTGATATGCTTGTAATGCAGAAAGAAGATGCCAACAACGGTTTTGCAAAGTTTATCAAGAAGAATTATCTTCAGTGGGTAGATGGCATATTGCCCACGTCGCCTGTCAACGACCATCCTCTGATGAGTCCGGAGATATTCAAGAAAAAGATTTTCCCATTGATTAACGGTGGTGATAAGGTGTTTATGATTGTAATAGACAACTTCCGTTACGACCAGTGGCGAATGATAGCCAAAGAGATTGGCGATCTGTTCGAAATAGACGAAGAGCTATATTACAGTATATTGCCAACCGCAACTCAGTATGCGCGTAATGCCATATTCAGCGGACTGATGCCTAATAAGATAGCGGAGATGTTCCCTGATTTGTGGGTAGATGAAGATGAGGAAGAAGGCAAGAACCTTAATGAAGAACCTCTTATCCGCACTCAGTTAGAGAGATATCGCCGCAAAGATACCTTCTCTTATCACAAGATAAATGATATGAGTGGCGCTGAGAAGTTCATGCAGCAATTCAAGCAGTTGGCAAAGAACGACTTGAACGTTGTCGTATTCAATTTTATCGATATGCTTAGCCATGCTAGAACAGAGTCGAAGATGGTTAGAGAGCTCGCAAACAATGAATCGGCATACAGAAGCCTTACCCAGAGTTGGTTCCGCCATTCTGTTATTTCAGACTTGCTCAAGATGCTGGCACAGACCGACTATAAGGTTGTGCTTACTACCGACCATGGTTCTATCAGATGCAATAAGCCGGTTAAGATTATTGGCGATCGTAATACAAATACCAATCTAAGATATAAGTTGGGCAAGAATCTCGCTTACGACAGCAAAGACCTCTTTGTGATTAAGGAACCAGGCAAAGCTCTGTTGCCAGCGCCAAACCTAAGTACAAGCTACGTGTTTGCTACAGGCGATGATTTTTTTGCATATCCCAATAATTACAACTACTACGTGTCTTATTATAAGGATACTTTCCAGCATGGAGGCATATCAATGGAAGAAATGATAGTTCCGATAATAACCATGACAGGAAAGAAAAGATAAATGACAAGTTGAAGAATTGAAATAATTAAGCATTATAATGACAGAGATAATAATAAACAATTTAGAAGGCATACGCGAATCTGCACGTCAGTTTATCAGCAAGATGGGCGAAGGCAGCGTGTTCGCATTCTATGGTGGTATGGGTGCCGGCAAGACAACCTTTGTCAAGGCAATATGCGAGGAACTGGGTGTAGAGGATGTTGTTACATCACCGACTTTTGCCATTGTCAATGAGTACCGATCTGAAACGTCGGGCGAATTGATTTACCACTTTGATTTCTATCGTATAAAGAAACTTGAAGAAGTCTATGACATGGGCTATGAAGACTATTTTTATAGTGGCGCCACATGTTTTGTTGAATGGCCGGAGCTGGTAGAAGAACTGTTGCCAGAGGATGCCGTCCGTGTAACAATTACAGAGAATGAAGATGGAACCAGAACCGTAAGATTCTGATGTGTTTCAGTCTTCTGTATAAAGAATAAGTGGATGTAGGAAGTTTTCCCGACATCCACTTTCTCATTCTATGTAGCTGATATGCTTATTCAGCCTCTTCTTCCTGGAAATCGAAGTCAGCCTGAGCAACGAAGAACACATCTGCAGGGTCGTAGTCCTTGCCTTCTTCTTTTGCAACCTTGCAAACATATTCCGCTACTTTCTGCAGGTCAATTTCTACGTACTCGTCGTCGTTGCTGCCTTCGAGAACACCGCTGTTGACATAATAGTCTACGATGGCATCCATCATAAAATATATGTCATCTTCTGTAAATTTCTCTTTCAGTTCGTTGGGTATTGTGTTGAGAATGTATTCCGCCTCGCGTGCATTCTCCTCAGCGTCCATCAAGAGTTCTTCTTCAAAACTAGCCATGGTTTAGAGCATTGCTTGGATTTTCTCTTCGATTTTTGCCTTTGAAACAGCGCCGACCAACTTGTCTGTTACCTGACCGTCCTTGATGAAAATCAGAGTAGGAATGTTGCGGATTCCGAATTCAGATGCTATATCGTCGTTCTCCTCAACATCGCACTTTCCAACAACCACCTTGCCGTCATATTCCTTTGCCAGTTCTTCTACGATAGGTGCAATAGCGCGGCATGGTCCACACCAAGTAGCCCAGAAATCAATCACTAATGGCTGTGCTCCATTCTTCAAACCCTCAAAGTTTTCACTTGTAATCTGTACTTCCATATTCTTAATAGTTTTATTGTTAATATTATTTTTGTCTGATTGTTACAATTATAAGATAGCAAATAATGTGCCACTTCATTTAGTTTATCTTATAGTCAAGTCCCTCTTTCTGTTCTATATACGAAATCAGGCTCTGCCTTATGTCGATGGTAAACTTCCCGCTTCTCAAAAGCACGTGGTTCTTGTTGTTAGGGTCGTGCACCTGAACATAAAGTTTTGTCGTTCCGGGATATTTCTTGATAATCTCGCTAAGTTCCTCAGCCACAAGGTTATCCAGTTGGTCTGCCGCTATTGATATCGTTATGCGGTCGATAGCTTTTTCCTTCACCGTCTGCAGATACTCTATGTTCTGTATCTTGAACTCATACATGTTGCCCCCTCTGTAGCGTGGCTGGTATTTGGCGGTGATATATACGGTGCATCCCTCTTTGAACATTCCTTTCCATCGTCCCCATTCTTCACCGAACAGAGCCAGTTCGCCGCTGCCTTCAAAGTCTTCCAGTGTGATGAATCCGCAGGGCTTGCCTGTTTTTGTGAATTTCTCTTTTATTCCTGTCACAATGCCACCCATAACGATGTCTTCCCTGTCTGTAAACTGCGACATGTCTGACAATTCGGCACACTTGGCATTGCACAAGTTGTCAAGCACGATCTTGTATTCGTCTAGCGGATGGGCAGACAGATAGATGCCAACGAGTTCGCGCTCACGATTCAGTCGCTCAATGTCGCTCCACGGTTCGCCCTTTATGATTGGTGGGGTACTTATTTCTACGGCATTGTCGCCGCCAAATAGTGATACCTTCGCCTGCATCTGCTCCATCTGGTAGGTTTGCCCGTATCTCATCAGCAGGTCCAGAAATTCCTCACCCTTATTGTTCTTTGCAAAGAAGTCTTCTCGCGCCATGGTATTGAAACCGTCGAATGCTCCACTGAGCACAAGCGATTCTACGCTTTTACGGTTGACGCTGCTGAGGCTAACACGCTGTATGAAGTCGAAAATGCTTAGGTACGGTCCGTTCTTTTCACGCTCGTTTATAATGGCGTCGGCAACAGCACCGCCCACACCCTTGATGGCACTGATGCCGAAGCGTATCTCGCCCTTCTTGTTGGTGCTGAACTTTTGGCGGCTCTCGTTGACGTCAGGTCCCAATGTCGGTATTCCCATGCTTCGACACTCATCCATCAGTTTGGTTATGTCTGTTATGCTGTCCAAGCTTCGGCTCATTACGCCTGCCATAAACTCAGCAGGGTAGTGGGCCTTTAGGTATGCTGTCTGATAGGCTACCCATGAGTAGCACGTGGCATGACTCTTGTTGAAAGCGTAACTGGCAAACTTTTTCCAGTCTTCCCAAATCTTCTGCAGTACCTTTTGGTCGTGGCCGTTTTTCACTCCGCCATCATAGAACAGCGCTTCCAGCTCGTTCATCTTGTCAATCATCTTCTTACCCATCGCCTTTCTGAGCGTATCGCTTTGGCCTCGGGTGAAGTTGGCAAGCTGTCGGCTTAGAAGCATCACCTGCTCCTGATATACCGTAATGCCGTAGGTGTCTTTCAGATACTTCTCCATGCACGGGATGTCGTACTTGATTTTCGTAGGGTCTTTCTTTCGTGCGATGAAGTCAGGGATATAGTCCATCGGGCCCGGACGATAAAGCGCGTTCATGGCTATAAGGTCCTCGAACACCGTGGGTTGCAGTTCTTTCAGATATTTCTGCATTCCGGCAGATTCAAACTGGAATGTTCCGATGGTTCTGCCTTCGCTATATAACTTGTATGTCAGTTCGTCGTCGATGGGGATGTTGTCGAGGTCTATCTCGATGCCTTTAGACAATCGGATATTCTCAAGTGCCTCTTTCAGCTGCGACAGTGTTTTCAGGCCCAAGAAGTCCATCTTGATAAGTCCGGTGTCCTCAATCACATGACCGTCATATTGCGTACACAGCAGTTTATGTCCCGGATTTGCCTTGTCTTCAGCCGTTGATACAGGCACCCAGTCGCTAATGGCATCGCGGCAGATGATGGTTCCGCAGGCATGGATACCAGTGTTGCGCACCGTGCCCTCCAGCATCTTTGCGTATTTTATAGTCTCTCGCTCTATGATGTCGGCACTTGCCTCAGCCTCTTTCAGTTCCGGTATCACGCTTACGGCATTAGCCAGATTCATCTTCAGCCCGTTTGGCAGTCGGTCGGGTATGGCTTTGCAAAGTTGGTTGCTTCGTGCCAATGGCAGACCTTGAACTCGTGCAACGTCCTTGATAGAGTTCTTTGTTGCCATCGTTCCGTATGTAATGATGTGCGCCACTTTTTCATGACCATATTTGTCCTCAACCCATTCCAGCACACGTCCGCGTCCGTCATCGTCAAAGTCGGTATCGATATCAGGCAGTGATATACGGTCGGGGTTCAGGAAACGCTCAAACAGCAAGTCATATTTTATAGGGTCTATCTTTGTGATTCCAAGACAGTAGGCCACCACCGAACCTGCAGCCGAACCACGTCCTGGACCGACCATTACACCCAGTTCTTGCTGTGCGGCGTTGATGAAGTCTTGCACGATAAGAAAGTAGCCGGGAAATCCCATGGTCTTCATGATGTGCAACTCGAACTTCACTCGTTCCTCAACCTCGTCGGTCAGCGGTTCGCCATAGAGGCGTTTAGCTCCGTCGTAAGCCAGTTTTGCCAGATAGTCGGCCTCAAACTTTATTCTGTACAGACGGTCGTAGCCGCCCAGTTTCTTTATCTTTTTCTCGCCCTCTTCAGGTGATAGCTGGTTCTTGCCGTTCTCGTCGCTGGTAAATTCGTCGTAGAGTTCCTTTTCCGTTATTCTCTGCCTGTACTCCTCTTCAGTTCCAAAGTCTGTAGGAATAGGGAAGAACGGCATGATAGGGTCGTGGTCTATGCTGTAAGTCTCAACCTTATCGAGTATTTCGCAAGTGTTGGCAAGAGCTTCCGGTATGTCTGCGAAAACCTCGTTCATCTCTTCGCGCGTCTTGAACCACTCCTGTTTTGAGTAGAGCATACGCGTAGGGTCGTTAAGGTCTTTGCCCGTTGACAGACAGAGCAGACGGTCGTGCGCCTCGGCATTTTCTTCGTCCACGAAGTGGCAGTCGTTGGTACAGATCAGTTTCACGTTGTGCTTGCGTGCCAGTTCTATCAGCTTTGCATTTGCCTGTTGTTGCAACGGAAATGTCTCGCGGTTCGCCCTGATGTTAGGATTCTTCACCTCATGGCGCTGCAACTCAATGTAGTAGTCGTCGCCAAACACCCCTTTATACCAAAGCAATGCCTCCTCGGCGCCTTTCTCATCGCCATGCAGAATCTTCTCTGGCACCTCACCGGCAATACATGCCGAACAGATAATCAGTCCTTCGTGATACTTCTCCAGTTCCACATGGTCGGTACGGGCACAACCATAGAAACCTTCTGTCCAGGACTTCGATACCAGTTTTATCAGATTGTGATACCCCTTTTCGTTCTTTGCCAGCACTATGAGGTGGTTTCCTCTAGCATCTCCTTTGTCGCGGTCGGTCAGTCGCCTGTTGTTTCTCACGACATACATCTCGCAGCCTATTATAGGCTTGAATGGTTCCAGGCCTTCGTCCTTTCGTTTGCCGTTCACCTTCTTGCAACAGTTGAAGAATTCCTTTATTCCCATCATGTTGCCATGGTCGGTGACAGCCATACCTCTCATGCCGTTGGCAATGGCCTTGTCAACGAGCTTCTTTATACTTGCCTGACCGTCAAGCACAGAGAAATATGTATGCACATGTAGATGAACGAAGTCTTGCATAACTTAAAAAAATCAGACTTCAAAATTACTACTAAAAGTTGATATTGCCAAACAAACGGTAATAAAAAAACAGCCTTTAACTTACCGAGGCATTTTTAGAACAAAAAGTTTGTCTGTTATATAAAAAAGAAGTATCTTTGCAGTTAGATTTAAAACTATTGAAACTACATGGGTGAAAGAATACGGAAACTAAAAAAGATAAGAATCCACCACGAAGGCACCTCGACCTTACTATATAGCATCGCGTCAATCGTTGTTTTGGCGCTTATACTATACAATTCCTTTGATATGAAATGGCCCTTCTGGCTTTTTCTTGTTGTAGCAGGTTCTCTTTGGCTGATAGTGCTTAACTTTTATCGCTGCCCAATCCGTTATTTTAATGGCGAGACCGAACGCACGGTAGTGGCTCCTGCCGATGGTAAGATTGTTGTTGTAGAAGAAGTAGACGAGCACGAGTATTTCCACGATCGCCGCCTTATGATATCAATCTTTATGAGTCCGCTCAATGTGCATGCCAACTGGTTCCCTGTTGACGGCAAGGTAAAGTCGGTGGCGCATGTAGACGGCAACTTCCATAAGGCATGGCTTCCAAAAGCCAGCGAAGAGAACGAGCATGCCGACGTTCTGATTACTACTCCAGAAGGTACAGATATCTTGTGTCGTCAGATAGCAGGTGCAATGGCTCGCCGCATCGTAACATACGCCAAGAAAGATGAAGAATGCTTTATCGACGAGCATCTGGGATTCATTAAGTTGGGTTCTCGCGTCGACGTCTATTTGCCTGTAGATAGTGAGGTATGTGTAAAGATGGGCCAGGCAACAACAGGTAATATGACAGTGATAGCCAAACTAAAGAGTTGATTATGGCAAACTGCGTGACAAAGCATATTCCAAACACTATAACATGCTGCAATCTCATTTGCGGTTGCATAGCAGTTCATAATGCTCTTTTCGGCCTCTACGGAATGGCATTCCTTTTCATTGTACTTGGAGCAGTCTTTGATTTCTTTGACGGCATGACGGCACGTCTTCTGGGTGTTTCTTCGCCTATTGGCAAAGAACTGGATTCGCTGGCAGATGTCGTTACGTTTGGTGTCGCTCCTTCGTCAATGGTTTTCACGCTGCTTGCCACACAGCAATATCCGCAGGCATTGTCGGCTGTAAGCGAATATCTGCCTTATCTGGCATTTATTATGGCAGGTTTTTCTGCGCTTCGTTTGGCTAAGTTTAATCTCGATGAGCGTCAGAGCACATCGTTCATCGGTCTGCCAACTCCTGCCAATGCCTTGTTCTGGGGGTCGCTCATTGTAGGAAGCGAGGCTTATCTGTCGTCATCTGTCTATACGGTGGCGTGTGTCTATTTGCTGGTTTTCATTATGAGTTATATGCTCATTGCCGAGATACCTATGTTTGCTCTGAAATTCAAATCATGGGGCTGGCGTGGCAATGAGATTAAGTATATATTCCTGCTCACGTGCATCCCTCTGCTGCTGATATTCCAGTTCAGCGGTTTCGCGGCCATCATTGCGTGGTACGTCGTCCTTTCTGCTTTTACTAAAAAGAAAACCTTATAAGGCTTATGTTGCAGGGAATAATCATCGCTTTGTTGTTCATATTGGTGGCTATAGCCATTGTGGTTATGCTCGCCTTCACCTTTGTTGTGCGTTGGGTGCGCAAGTTGCGCGATATGATGACAGGTGGCAACGAGCAGGAGGATACCAGCAGCCGCTTCCATGCCGACTATACCGGCAGACGCCAGCAGAGTTATGGCTATACCAACGACAAGTGGACTCGTGCAAACGAGAAAAAGCGCGGTTCCCGCGGGCGTATAATCGATCAGCGCGACCCAAAGACTGCCAATAGGAAGATTATTGACGATAATGTCGGCGAGTATGTCGACTTTGAGGAGACTAAATAAAGTCTTTTAGGCTCATGAGTCTCATAGGGCTCATGGGTCTCATAAGCCTCATAAGTCTAATAGCCCCATAAGTTTCATTAGCACCATTATTAATAATGAAAACATTCTTTAATTTCATTCTCTTCTTGGCATTTAGCCTCTGTGCAAATGCTGCAGAAACAATAGAGCCAGGAGCATTGTGGCTCGATAACGAAGGTGTGCACATCAATGCCCATGGCGGTGGCGTGCTTTATCACAAAGGCAGATATTATTGGTATGGCGAACATAAAAGCGAGCGAACGAGCAATGCTCTTGTCGGTGTCATGTGCTATTCGTCAAAGAATCTTACCGACTGGAAAAACGAAGGGGCTGTGCTCAAGGTTAGCAGCGAGAGAGGCAGCGACATAGAGAAAGGATGCATCATAGAGCGTCCGAAGGTGATATACAACAAGAAGACCAAGAAATTTGTCATGTGGTTTCACCTCGAACTCAAAGGCAAGGGTTATGCAGCAGCACGTGCCGGCGTTGCCGTTAGCGACAGCCCAACAGGTCCTTTCACCTTCATCCGCAGCGGTAGGATAAACCCAGGCAAGTTGCCTTTCAACATGACCGATGAGCAGAAGGCGGAGATGCAGTTGCTAAATATCGACGATTATAAGGAATGGTGGACGCCGAGGTGGTACAAGGCCATCGACAAAGGACTCTTTGTGAAGCGCGACCTTAACGGCGGTCAGATGTCACGCGATATGACTCTCTACGTAGACGACGATGGAAAGGCATACCACATCTACTCTTCTGAAGACAATCTCACGTTGCATATCGCTGAATTGACCGACGATTTCCTTAGCCACACCGGTAAATATGCCCGTTTGGCTCCTGCCGGTCATAACGAGGCGCCGGCAATATTCAAGAAAGACGGCAAGTACTGGCTCATAGCATCGGGATGCACAGGCTGGGACCCTAATGAGGCTCGAATGTTCTCGGCTGATAATATCTACGGACCTTGGCAGAAACATCCTAATCCATGTGTCGGACCTAACGCCAATCTTACCTTAGGCGGCCAAAGCACCTATATATTACCTGTTCAAGGCAAGAAAGATGCTTTTATTTTCATGGCAGACATCTGGCGCCCGAAGCATCCTATTGATGCCCGCTACATCTGGTTGCCCATCCAATTCCGTGAAGACGGCATGCCTTATGTTGAGTGGTTGGAGAAGTGGAGTCCTAAGGATGTTTGGATTAAATGATTTTTGTTTTCATATTTCAAAAACTAAATAGCACTTCCCGCTTTTCACTTAATTAACACCTTCTTCCCGTCTTTGATGTAAAGTCCCTTAGTCGGGCTCTTTACCTTTCTGCCTTGGAGGTCGTAGAATGCATTTGAGGACTGTTTGCCGGTTGTTATATCTTCGATACCATCATCAACCAGTCTGCCTAGATCAAAGTCTTTCCAAACCTCAGTATTCTTGTATATATCATAACTCTTGCTTGGCACATAAACAGGAATATGATATATCATTGAGTTTACAAACACATCCTTGCCCAGTTTCGGAGGATTAGGGGCATAGCATGTCATATCCTCTCCAGGATAACCTGTATAAAATACAAGACCAACATTGGCAAAAGCCCTGTCGCCGATGCTGTCAACTGTTGCAGATATGTAGAAATTTCCTCGTATTTGACCATTCTCCATGAATCCGCCATTTATTATGCGTGTGCCCTCGGCTATTTCATAACCATTATTGCAGTAATATGCTATCGTGCCATCTGCAGAATATAAAATATCGCTATTAGCATTGCATCTAAAAGCCTCATTGTCTGCAGAAGGAACAATGATAGGCATAGTTACATAGTCTTGGTCTTCTAATTTCTCCGCATACACATCCTTGCCAAGAGTTGGGAATGTAGGACTGGTCAGCTCGAATATCAATCCGTAATCATTTGGTCCCATGAGTAGATGCGATTTTGAGCATAAAGCACTATCAGCCAGATGCTTTAATGTTTTAGGCAGAATTATGCGCTTGTTGTTGCTTATGGTTGTGTAGAACGCCTTTGCTGGGATTGTATCTAAGTCAAGATTACGCAAGTTCAATCCTTTTATGTCAGGCATTATCATGTTTCTAATGTAGTCTAAATCGTCAGTCTTTGGCTTGCCTGATATTGTAAGATAGTGAACAGGCGTTTTTAAATCTTTCACGCCTTGCTCAAGCGATGTCTCATTTAGGTTGACTACAAATCCGTCTGCTTGTGTCAATAATTCATGAGTGGCTATAACCTTGCCATCCACCTCTACGTCAACAAGTGTTTCATAATTGCCAGGCAAACGAGCTTCAGCAACCAAAGGGCCACATAAACTACCTATGCCATCCACCCATATATATTCCAGTTTCTCATTACCTTGTGTCTTCTCGTACTTGTAACGTCTTGTTGTTCTATCTCCCACAATAATCTCGTCTGTTTTTACAACCTTATAACCATATTCTGTCAAACCGCCTTCTGGAAGATTAGAGTCATAAATAACGTCAAAAAATCTTGTTGTATTGTCTCTGCTGCGATACAATTTGCCATTTGCTTCGCCTATATATGCAACAAATTCCCCTTGATTGTCGTCGGGACTTGTTTTAACATACATCTTCTGACATTTTTTCAAATAAGAGCTTCTTATTTGAATTATATTTTCATCTACATAATAATATTTATGCACAGTTTCAACAGTATTGTTCCATACCGTATGCCACACCTTTTTGCTGTCAAGGAATGAACTCTGCCCGAACATGGCGCATGCGAATAAACAAACAATAGACAAAGTAGTAAATATTCTTTTCATAGGCATCAGGTTTTAATGAATTAAATATTAGATTGTTTTTATTTTGCAAATATACTTATTATTCTCTTATCGGCAAAATAAAGTGGCGGTAATTTGTTGCCAAAAGTTGCTGATGGTTTAAAGATTCAAAGGGTTTAGGGTAGAGTAATCACCTTCAACGCTCTTCATTAATCGACTGGAAGCCAATCCTTCTCCAAGGAGATGGAGCGTTAAGAGGAAAAAACAAATAGAGACGCCATTGCGCCTCTATTATGTATAAAGAAATAGTTGTAAATACACTTTTCGCAAAAATCAGAATCTATAACCTATATACAGAGAGCCGCTGACGTTCTTTGGGTATTTCATGGTTTGTCTGCCTACAGTCCTATCACTGCCAATGTCGGTCAGTCCGAGGTCAACATCCATGCCCATCAGGAACTTCTCAAAATCAAGCTTAAAGGTAAGCGTCAGTCCTACATCAAACCTGTCAATCTTTAGCTCATCACCAAAGGTATCGACGCTGACAGAGGTAGTGGCTGATGACGTGCCGCTAACACGTTGCTCAATGGTGCAGTCTCCCCAAAGGCCGTAAGCGAGATATGGACCAAAGCCAATGCTTGGTCCAGTATCATCGCCTTCAGAAAACTTATGTACAAACTGTATTGGAATCTGTGCATATACCTGTTCTATGGTCGTCTTAATCCCCAGCTCTTCACTTTTTGCTCCTTTTGATACAAGAAGCAATGACGACTGGATATGCGTTAGCAATCCTTTGCTGCGGAGTGGCAACATCACTCCCAAACCGGCATTATATCCCAAACGAATGTTGCTGCCGCCTGAACCAGACTCGTAATAAGAACTTATAGACGCACCACCGCGAACAAATGTGGAGATCCTGTCCTCATTATTGTCCTGTGCAAAGGCGGTTGCCGAAAATCCAAGCACTGCCAGCAGTGCGGTAAAAATCAGTTTTTTCATATTGATTTGGTTTTAATATTATTAAGAAATTGGTATTATAAAAAAATGCCCACAGTCATATAAGCGCCATACGCTCTGCACTTCTCGCCAGTGACATCACTATATGTTCTTTTGAGACTGTAATCAAAACACATTTCAAGTACAACCTTTAATATCCATAGTTCGATACCTGCGCTAAGACCGACATCAAATCTGTCAAATTTATTTGCATAGAATTTCTTGCCGTCTTCAGTAAATGCTGCATTGCCAAAATAAGAATCGTGGTTGAACACATTTCCAGAAAACTTTTTCTCAAATCCATTATCTTCAATATTAACTTTTGTGTTGCCATTAAGACCATACCCTAAATAAATTCCAAGTTTGAAACATGCGCCCAAAGCCCTATTCAAGGTGTTTTCATCTTCAAATAAAAATCCGCTGATATTATCGCGAGTAAGGCAAAACATTATTGGCATCCGAATGTAATCTAGATGATAACAAAAAGTTGACTTTTTCAGGTCGTTTACAGTACCATAATACCCGTTTGTACGTGCTGCTACCCTATGATAGAACAAAGAAACCTCAACCATAAAATTGGGACGCAGAAGTGTTCCAAGGCTTCCGCCAACGACGAGACCAGGATGGGACGGTTGGTCTTCCCAACCTGAAAACTTATAGGAATTCCATCCAACTCTGGGAATGAAGCGTAGTATAGGTAATTTTCTCTTCTGTATGTTATGATTCAGAGAGTCTTGGCCAAAACAACTTACCGATATCATTAATAATATGGAAATCAGTTTCTTCATATTCCTAATAAGTTAATATTAGATTGTTTGTATTTTGCAAATATACTTAGAATTCTCTTATCGGCAAAATAAAGTGGCGGAATTTGTTGCCAAAAGTTGCTGATGACAGATTATAGGCAGTATTTAAAACTGCACCAATTATGATGTCTAATTGGTGCAGTTATGAGTTGTAATTGGTGCATTTATTTCTTGGTCTTAACCACCCTCATCTTATAATCCACAGGTTTGCCATTTAGTTTTATGTCGAAAATGCTTTCAGGCACTTTATAGCTCTTATTACCTTTAACCCATGTCAGTTTGTGATTGAACACTATCGTGTCAGACTTATATTCATCTCCCCAGTTTATTACAATCTTTTCGTTTGTGTAGTCTAATTCTCTATCAAGCTCTCCGAAGACCAGGCATGTGTCGTATGATAACAGACCATACATTTTTGCAAGATATGCTCTTGTTGGTGGTGCAGGGAAATCAGAAGCGTTTGAGTCCTTTTCATACACATTCCCTCTCCATTCAGCTGTAACCTTTACATCATCAAAATCCAGCAAGATGTAATTGCCTTGCTGATCTACTGGGGTTATTTTCAGATTGATTGGAGCCAAATCCCATATCATATCAGGATTATTTGTTTCTTCATCATCACTGCTGCATGAGCAGAATGTGCCAAAGCCAATGAATAGGCAGAATGCTAATAGTAATTTGTTCATAAGATTATAAAGTATTATTTGATTACAAATATAATACAAAAGACACCATCGCAATTATTGCATAAAAAACTTTCATACTCTTCATTTGCTTAATCTTTTATCTATTAAACGGCCATATAAGGGAAATACTGCGCGTAATAAACTTAAAAAATGTAAAAACATAGATTGAAGCGGGATATTGTCCTACTAACATCTACTGATTATCGTTCTTATCATAAAGATGGAGATATTGAAACGGAAATAACGAGGAGATAGTGGGCGAGCATCTGCTCGTTGGCAGTGCCGTGGGCGTCGTAGTAATCGACAACGCGTAGCATGGTGCTGTCGGTGGTGAACGGCTCAAAGTTCTCGTTCTGTGCCTTTGCCTGCATCAGGGCTTCGTGCATCTGCCTGCTGTCTTCGCCTGTGCAAGCGAAGAACGTGAGCAAGGCAAAAAGTATAACCAATATATTTCTTGTAAACATCTTTATATGATAACTGGTCTTTAGTCTATGCAAAGGTACAATATAATTTTGATTATGCGAAAAATAGTCTTGTTAAACTTGCCTGGTTGTTAACCAACGTTAAATGCAATGCGCTTTGGAAGTTGATTGTTTGATTTGTTTTTGTCTAATACAAAACATGTTTTCTATAGCCGAAAAAAGAGAAATGCCAGATCTCGGGGCGAGAAGTGCCAGATCTCTCATCGAGAAGTGCCAGATCTCTGATAGAGAAGTGCCAGTTCGTTAATTTAGCACTTCCTGACAATATGCGTAAGAATACAGATTCTTTTAGCAGTTTTTAAGCTTTGTGTGTGAAAATTTGTTATGTTCATTTTGAATGTTATTTTGAAATTAAACTCTAAGAAGGGGAGAATAATAGTAATTTCTGTTCTTTAAAAGTATATTTTTTCGCAACCTCTCCCGTCCTCTCCTTGCCGTAAGGAGAGGCTCCACCTCTCTTCTTAATCCTCTCTCCTCAGGCGAGAGGACTTAACCGCTCCTCCTCGTCGCTCTTACATTAAGGTAGGCGGGGCATCAAAGCCCTCGCCTGATTATTCTTATTCCACCGGCCTTTTGTACTTCTGTCCCTCTAAAAACTGAAGGATTGAAAAATTGAAGCTATGTTATTTGTCACTAAAAACTATTTCAATGCCTTTTCGATTCTTTCTTTTTCGTCATCAAGAAACTTGCCTAGGCAATGGGCAATCTCTGGATAGAAATCATTCAAGGTTTTATATTGCTCACGATTGGAGGCATAAGTGCGAAGAGCTGCAACCAATTCTGGCATCCAGCGGAAGTCACGACAAACATTATCGTAAATCTCTTTCAATTGTTGTTCAACGGTAAAACCATTGTCAAGCATGTAGATGATGACTGCTGCACGGACAATGCTCTCGTTGACTACAATGTTCCATTGGGTATAGTTCTGCCGCTGCATGCCTATGGGTGATAGTTTTAGCAGATTTTGGCCGATTTCCTTTAGCATTGCTATGTTTGAGTCGTCATTGAGCAGAGGGTTGACGAAAGAATGATTGAACTCGTGGATGAGCGTAGAAGCATAATCCAGCCCTTTCTCATAGGCCTTGCCCGTCTGCGGATTAACATAATACCCTACAATGGCAAATACTTCCTTGGGCAGATCTGAAAGCTGTCGGTGTGGTCCATAGTTGCCTCCGCCGTTTGTGAAACCGATAACGACTCGGAACTTCTCCGTTGGTTCGGTTCCGTAGAACCGTGCGTACCATCCCTGATGGAAATACTGCATCACATTGGTCTCGTAGGTATGCAAGCCTTCCTCATAGAACTTTTGGTGTTGCTGGTAGAACTCATGGAAGCGGGTGTCTACATAAAACTGGTTCAGCCGAGCAACGAAATCGTCTGTATCCACATCATGCCAACGCTTTTCAAGGTCAGACTTTTCGCCTAGAAACTTGATTTTACCCTTGTTGATGTCAAGATGGATAGCCATGCTCATAACGGCATCGTATCCAATGCTATGATTTTCGCGAAGCCCTTGATAATAGGCGATGATGGGATGTTCTTTGTATGGAGCAAACCATATTTCTGTATCTTTTGAATACTGGCCTGCCATATCCATACAATATTCTCTAAATCCAGCCGTCCGTGAAAGCACACTCATCAACTCGACAGTTTCGGATGCCTCTACTTTGATTTGTGATTCCGCTCTCAAGGTAAAAAGCAGGAAAACTGTGATGAAGATTGATATTCTTTTCATATTGGATTCTTTTGATGTTTGCTCGTTCTATTTATGTCTTTGCAATCCTTTTGAATTGTGAGAGCAAAATTACATAAATATATGCACTCAGACAATAGTTCTTATTAAGAAATAACAAAAAAGTATGTCTCTCTGTCAAATCAAAATCCCTTATCTGCCCTTTGCGCCTCAAAAGTGGTGCAGTTACGAGTGCTAAACGGCCCAATTAGGTATCGTAAACGGCTGTTTTACAAAAAATGGGCAAAATAACGGCAAAAAATGTAGGATTCAAATCCTCATACACTCCATATAATAAACTATGCTACAATATGTTATGGGCAAAAATGTAGGATGTATGAGAAAATGATATTTTTAAAATAAAATGATATTAATAGGGAAATCCGGCAAGGCGAAAGTGGAGTTCTACAATAACTCTTCTTGCACGCAAGTGGTTATATCGGCGGAGGGGATAACGGCAGAGGGTAAGGCTATAGCATTATAGTGAGATGTATAAATAAAAACCACGAATTACTCTAATTACCCACATGTCTGGTGGATTTAGCGTAATTCGTGGTTTCTGTTTAATATATAACCTTACGGATGTACGAGAGTACCAATCGGTTCGCCGTCCATTACCTTTTTGAGGTTGCCCACGATGTCCATGTTGAACACGTAGATAGGCAGATTGTTTTCCTTGCACATGCATGTGGCAGTGAGGTCCATAACCTTCAGACCGCGCGAGAGAATCTCGTCGTAGCTGATGTCGTCGAACTTGGTTGCTGTCGGGTCTTTCTCTGGGTCGGCGGTGTAGATGCCGTCAACGCGTGTTCCTTTAAGCATAACGTCGGCTTCAATCTCTATGCCTCGGAGTGAAGAGCCTGTGTCGGTGGTGAAGTAAGGACTGCCCGTTCCAGCAGAGAAAATGCACACGTAGCCTGCTTCCATGGCTTCGACAGCCTTCCACTTTGTATAAAACTCGCCGATTGGTTCCATGCGAATGGCTGTGAGCACCTTGTTTTTTACGCCAAGTGCACCGAGTGCAGAACTGAGTGCCAATGAGTTGATGACTGTTGCACACATGCCCATCTGGTCGCCTTTGACGCGGTCGAAACCCTTTTGGCTGCCGCTCAGTCCGCGGAAGATGTTGCCCCCGCCGATGACGATACCAATCTGCACACCCATTTCGCTCACTTCTTTAATCTGTTGAGCATAGTCGTTAAGGCGTTCCGGGTCTATGCCATAGCCCTGATTGCCCATCAGGCTTTCGCCGCTTAACTTCAATAAGATTCTTTTAAATTTTGCCATTGTAATATATGTATTAATGTTTCAATCGTTATATAAACGTGACTTCCTTGAAAGCATATTCGCTCAGAGTTCCGTCCTCTCTTTTTAATATCATGTGTCCGTTGGGCTTGATGTTTTCTATTTCTGCCCTAAACTTGCCGTTGTTGTCGCGGTAGCGGTGGCGGCCATTGGCACGGTAGAGTTTTTGTTGGTACAAGGTGTGAATGTCGTCGAATTGTCCTTCGCTCACTTTGCGCAAATACTGCTCCATTGAATATATCAGTTGGTCGAGTATCTCTTTCCTGTCAGACTCCGCTCCGAGTATCTGTGCCAATGATATGGGATTTGGCGCATCGCTTGTAAACATCTGCTGATTGATATTTATGCCAATGCCTATGATACACTGAGTTATGCCATTGCTGCCGATATTGCATTCTGATAGCGTGCCGCTTATCTTTCTGTCTTTGTAGTATATGTCATTAGGCCATTTGATACGGAAACCATCGGCATAGAGGCTTAGTGTGCCTGTTACGGCAAGTGCGGCAGCCTCAAGGAGAACAAACTGTCTGGCCACAGGCACATTGTCAGGATGAATTAGAAAACTGACAAGCAGATTCTTGCAGCGCTCGCTTTCCCATCTGTTGGTGCCTTGTCCTCGACCTGAAGTCTGATAATCGGCAGAGACAACAGTCATCAGGCAGCCTTTTTCACCCTGATAATCACGTATCCACTGGTTGGTCGAGACGGTTTCGTCTATATGTATCAGTTTAATATGTTCTGTCATCTGATAGTTGTAGGTAGAAATGCATCCTCAATGTGGTTTATCTGACAATCGTTTTTACTGCTGCCGATAATAGTGATAACGTCAAACCGTATGTCAGCATTTATTCTGTATCTCTTTACAAAGGCGTTGGCGGCAATGGAAAGTGAGCGTATCTTCTGCCAATTCACGGCATGTTCCGGTTCGCTGAACATTTTGTTGCCTCGTGTTTTCACTTCAACGAAAACCATAGTCTCGCCTTTTGCTGCAATGATATCGATGTCGCGGTGACCATATCTCCAGTCGCATTCTATGATACGGTAACCGTTTGCCCGCAGATGCTCTTCTGCTTTCTTCTCGCCCCATTTGCCTAAATCGTTATGCTCAGCCATCGTAGACAGTTATTATAATATGCAAAAATAACATTTTTATCTTATAACATCAAAGAAATTGTTGTAAATTTGCACGTAAATAAATTATTATGACAGCAGAAGAACAACTGAAAAAGGACGAACAGTTTATGCGGAAGGCGCTTGTTGAGGCACAACAGGCATATGATGACGGAGAAATTCCGGTTGGTGCGGTAATAGTCTGTAATGACAGAATAATATCGCGTGCTCACAATCTTACCGAAACATTGTGCGACGTTACCGCTCATGCCGAAATGCAGGCAATAACCTCGGCTGCCAATATGCTTGGAGGAAAGTATCTTACAGACTGCACTCTGTATGTAACAGTAGAACCTTGCCCTATGTGTGCAGGGGCGATAGGGTGGGCGCAAATACCAAGAATAGTGTTCGGTGCAGCGGACGAAAAGCGAGGCTATCGTGCTTTTGCGCCTAATGTACTGCATCCAAAAGCCCAAGTAACAGCAGGCATACTCGGTGATGAGTGTGCCATGCTGATGAAAGAATTTTTCAAGAACCGGCGATGACGTTAGTTGCTGCTGCCGTCGCCGTCGTATGTGTTGTATGTATTTCCGAGGTCAGGATTGCTGCCAAGGTCAACCTCGTTGCTCCATGTGTTGGTGATTATTCGCTGGTTGTATTCCTTGCGGACAGGGGCTACACGCAGCAACAGGTCGCTATATTCGACAGTAGAAATAACTAATCCAAACACACCGATGCCTGCACGTTTCCCGCCTGGAAGATAATTGTTGTGGACGTATGATGTTGTAAAGAAGAAGTGTTCGTAGACTTCAATAGTATTGTATTTCCAGAAATCTTTCATGCTTTCTTCTGCCTCGAGAGAGTCGGCATGTGTGAATGTAGCAACCATGTTGTTTACTATATTGTCAATCTTGTCTGCAGGAATATTGATGTTGGCCTCAATGCATTGGCGTATGTTGTCTGTTGTCTCGCCAAGCATATACTCCTTTCCTGGTACTGTGAGTCTAGCAATCAGCAACAGCAATGAGCTGACTACTGCCAGTATGATTACTTTGCCCAAGCAACTGCGATAGAACTGTTGCATGACAGAATCTTTCTGATATGTACCTCTGTCTGATTGTTTCATAATAATTTCTTTTTTAGTTGGTTGAATTTAGTTTTTTTATTTGCTGTGAATCAGGTTCATGAACTCCTGACGTGTCTTTGCTTGATTGAATGCACCACTGAAATCGCTAGTAGTTGTTATTGAGTTCTGCTTCTCTACACCGCGCATCTGCATGCACATGTGTTTGGCTTCAACTACAACCATTACGCCCAGTGGATGGAGGGTTTGCTCGATGCATTCCTTTATCTGCAGAGTCATGCGCTCTTGCACTTGCAGGCGGTGGGAGTAAATGTCTACTACGCGGGCAATCTTGCTCAGTCCTGTGATGCATCCGTTTGGAATGTAGGCAACATGCACTTTGCCGTAGAATGGCAGCATGTGATGCTCGCATAGCGAGAAGAAGTCGATGTCTTTAACTATCACCATCTGGCTATAGTCTTCCTTGAAGAGAGCGTCGGTCAGCACCTTGTGGGCATCCATATTGTAGCCACGTGTCAGTACTTGCATAGCCTTGGCAACGCGCATAGGCGTCTTTTGTAATCCTTCTCTTTCAGGGTCTTCGCCCAGTAAACCTATAATCTGTTGATAGTGAGAGGCGAGTTCTTCAAGGCCGTCACGGTATTGCTCGCCGTTGTTTGTTACTTCTTCCATTTTTCCTTTTATATATTATATATTATGTATATAGGCGCATTATCACAAAGCGCCACAATTTAAAATTGTACGGTAATCTTGCCTTTTACGATAGTGGCTTGCTCGTAACCAAGTTGTTTTACGGCTGTAAGTATCTGGTGAGCCTCCTCGTAAGTGCGATAGTTGCCAACGCGGCATATCCATCGAGGAGAATAGAAGTGTACATAGACAGGTTCGTCAGGGAAGTTTATCTTTATCGTGTTTCCTGTGCGCTCTGCCTTTTGGCGGTCTCTGCGGCTATTACCGCCGGCGAACACCTGTACTCTGTAACCGTTGGTCTTGTATGTCTTTCGTATTACAGGCACATTGTGATAGTCAGGCTCCGTCTGATCTGCACTTACAACTTCTTTCTCCGCCTTTGCATTGTTATTGGCGTTGACGTTCTTTTTAGCGGGAGCCTTTGTGCTGTTAGATACGATAATGGTCGGCCTCCCGTTTACCAGTTCGTCGATTGCTGCATCCTGATGAACGGTAACCTTAGCATTGTCTCTGCCTGGCATCTTCAGTCGTTCCATAAACGATTGTGCAGATGCCAAAGATAAAGAACAGATAAATAAAGTTATTAATACAACGAACTGTTTCATGATTCTTTTTTGTTATTTCTATTATATCAGTTAATCCGTATTCCTCTTCCGAACTAAGCCGGCAGAGGACTACGGATTGTTTTATGTTTGTTGATTATTTCTTCCAAGCGTCGATGATACCCTTGAAATCAGCAGCCTTCAAAGAAGCGCCACCAATAAGGCCACCGTCAATGTTTGGCTTGCTGAACAACTCTGGTGCGTTGCTAGCCTTGCAGCTTCCACCATAGAGGATAGAAATCTCGTCAGCAACATCCTGACCATACTTCTCAGCGATAATCTGGCGGATGTATGCGTGAATCTCTTCAGCCTGCTCTGCTGTTGCTGTCAGACCTGTACCGATAGCCCAGATTGGCTCGTATGCAATGATAATCTTCTTGAAGTCTTCTGCTGGAAGGTTGAATACGCTACCCTCGAGCTCTGCCTTAACTACTTCGTTCTGCTTGTTTGCTTCGCGCTCTTCCTTGCTCTCGCCGATGCAGAAGATAACCTTGAGGTCGTTCTTCTGTGCAAGGAGTACTTTCTCTTTTAGTATTTCTGGAGTTTCATTGTAATACTCGCGACGCTCAGAGTGACCTAAGATAACATACTGGGCACCAGTGCTCTTTACCATTTCTGCAGAAACCTCACCAGTGTAAGCACCCTTTTCCTTGTCTGCACAGTTTTCAGCACCAAGACCGATGATGCTTTCATCGAGCATAGGAGCAACTGTTGCAAGGTGAATGAATGGTGTGCAGATTACTACATCACAATTTGGCTTGTCTGCTGTTAAAGCCTCGTTCAGCTCCTTAGCCAGAGCAACACCCTCTTGCAGGTTCATGTTCATCTTCCAGTTACCTGCTACAATTTTCTTTCTCATGTTTTTTCTTTTTAAAAGTTTATATATTTTGTTTGACTCTTCTTTTTCTTTCAACCATTTTGACCATGCCCAGATGCGGTCGGCAATGGTAAGTATGAACAGTGGCAGTATGAACCACAGTATGATTGTCGCAATGCGTCTTGATACTGGTTCTGTGTCAACTTGCCCGATTGCCAGATTCTCCAGTCTGTCGTTTAAATCATATTCTGTAGGCAGCTGGTTGTGACTCCATTTGTTTACTACAACACCGTCCTTTATAAGCACCAATCCTGGGTTGCTTCTTATTATAGTTTTCAGTGTAATGTCGTCGGCTGAATAGAAATCATATTCGGCGCCAGTCATATCGCGCCATAAATTTATTCCTTGGTCGCCGCTCGCTGTCAGGCTGAAGAAATTGTAGTCATTGTCCTGAGCATATTCATAAATCTGGTTTATCAGGTCCAGCTGGCTGTCATCTGCATTTTCCAGATGTGGCGAGACGAGCATGAAGGTGTAGCCTTTGTCGTCAAGCACCTGTTGTGTCATGTCTTCGCCTGTTTCTCTGTCGATTATAGAGAAGTCGGTAATTGGGGGAACGTAGCCGTCGCTTATTTGTACTGTCTTGCTGTCGATAAACGTCCATGTAGAGTCTGGATAGTTGTCGATGGTGAACTCTTTACGCTCACCAGTCTTGCTCTCCATAATAAACGTTGTTTCGAACTGTGGTTGCGGAGCACCCTCTGGAATCTCCATGCCTTTCTTTATGTCCGCTCCAATATGGTATGGACGGAAGTCGAACAGTGGCAAGCTATACAGCGAGTAGCCAGCTGTTACCAATATGAACACCACAGAGTAGTGCAGCACTATCCACTGATTGGCAAGACTGATGAAACGCAACATGGCAAGAGGCCTGTACGAGATGATTGCCGCAGCAATCAGCAATACTACATTCTTCCAGAATGTCTGCCAGTTGGTCAGTTTGATTGCATCGCCAAAGCATCCGCAGTCGCTGATGGGATTCTCTACAGCCAGCCACAGAGTAATCATCGTCATGACAATCATAAATACCAAGATGAGTCTGGATACGACTCTTCTGTGTATGGCAAACAGCAGGCATATACCTAATATGAACTCGACAGACGAAATAATGACGGAAAGTGCCAATGTTAAGATGTCGGGCGCATATTGCTGAAGTCCCATAGCCTCTATATAGTCGGCTATCTTGTATTGGGTGCCTAGCGGGTCGACAATCTTTACAAATCCAGATAGGATGAAAGTGATGGAGAGAACTAGCTTGCTGATATTTATCAACAAGTCGCTCCCAATCTTCTTCCAAACAGTTGGCTTTTCCTTCTGATTATTTGTCATTAGGGTTTTCTGTCAACTTTATTACTCCGAACACGGCATAGTTGATAATGTCCATATAGTTGGAGTCGATGCCTTCGCTTACAAGAGTGTCACCGCCGAGGTTCTCTATCTCTTTTATCCTTTCAATCTTTGTCAGAATGAAGTCGGTATAACTGCTGACACGCATGGAACGCCACGCCTCGTCGTAGTCGTGGTTTTTTTTCTTCATCAGTTCAAGAGCCTCGGTTGCGTACTTGTCGTATAGTTCCAAAGCCTGCTCTGGTGTGATGTCTACTGTGTCGGTAAATCCGTGGTAAACCTGTATCAGTCCAACGATTCCGTAGTTTATCAGCGCCACAAATTCTGGGCGTATGCCTTCGCCTACCTTCGACTCTCTCTTTATCTCCAGCGAACGTATGCGCTTGGCTTTGATAAACAGCTGGTCGGTTAGCGACGATGGACGCAGTATGCGCCATGATGCTCCGTAATCGTGCAACTTCTTGGCGAACAGTGAGCGGCATTCTTTGATTGCCTCTTCAAACTGTTTGTTGGTCTTTATAATGTCTTTTACCATAACGTGTCAGAAAATGCGGTGCAAAATTAGTTATTTATAATGATAACTCCAAATATAACTAAATCTCTTTTTGCTTCTTGTGGATATATTTGATTTTAGCACATTGAGTGTCGAAACATACTTGTAATGAGTCGCGTTTCATGCGCACCAAAGTCAGCATCTGCAACTCTTCTGGTGTTGCCCTCAGTTCATGGCGGTCTTTGTCAACCTTTGCCTTGAGGTAGTTGTAGTTCAGTATGACAGCCTGCAAGGCGCTGTCAGTACGTGCCAACTCTTCTTGGGTCTGCTTAAGTGATATGCTTTGATAAAGTTTCAGTGCTTGTTTCCTTACTTCGATGGCGTTAGGATATATGTTTCTTAACGAGTCTATCGAGCGCAGTGCTTTGTTGTATTCTTTTTTGTCAAAATACTCGTTTGCCTGTTGTAGCAATGATTCTGCTTCGTCCTGCTGTTTATTGGCGCAAGATAGAATGCTTATGGCTGCAACAATAAGTATCACATATATTTTTAGTATCTTCATAACAATCTTTTTATTGATTTATCAGTGCAAAGGTACGAAAAAAATAGTAGAGCGAAGAACTTTGTCTCTATATTTTTAATAAGGTGAAATGCAAATTTGTGCAATTAGAAAAAAATCATTAACTTTGCAGTCCAATTTTAACTAAGTTTACAGGATAATGAGAATTCTGACAGACGAAGAACTGGCACAGGTGCTCGACAAAGAGATATTTCATAAGATTTCAAACGCTGCTGATAAGTTGGGGTTGGAATGTTATGTTGTCGGTGGCTATGTGCGTGACATTTTTCTTGAACGTCCAACCAACGATATTGACGTTGTTGTAGTTGGTAGTGGCATTCAGGTGGCTAGCGAACTGAAGCAGATGCTGGGTCGTAAAGCACATCTGTCTGTCTTCCGTAATTTTGGTACGGCACAAGTAAAATGGCATGATATTGAAGTTGAGTTTGTTGGTGCTCGCAGAGAAAGCTACAACCGTGATTCGCGTAAGCCAATCGTAGAAGACGGTACGTTGGAAGACGACCAGAACCGTCGCGATTTCACCATAAATGCCATGGCTGTATGCCTCAATGCAGATAGGTTCGGTGAACTGGTAGACCCCTTCTATGGCATTGAAGATCTGGAAGATGGCATTATTCGAACGCCTCTTGACCCTGATATAACATTCTCTGATGACCCATTGCGCATGATGCGCTGTGTGCGTTTCGCTACTCAACTCAATTTTATGATTGAAGACGAAACATTCGAGGCGCTTGAAAGAAATGCTCATAGGATAAAGATTGTCAGTGGCGAGCGTATCAAGGATGAACTAAATAAAATATTGATGACCAAGACTCCTAGTCGCGGTTTTGTTGATTTGCAGCGTTGCGGGCTCCTTAATTTGATTATGCCAGAACTGGCTGCTCTTGATATAGTTGAAACTAAGAATAACAGGGCGCATAAGAACAACTTCTACCATACCCTTGAAGTGCTTGATAATGTGTGTAAGCATAGCGACAATCTGTGGCTTAGATGGGCAGCTTTGCTTCACGATGTAGGGAAGACCAAAAGCAAGCGTTGGGATAATGCGATTGGATGGACATTTCATAATCATAACTATTTGGGTGCCAAGATGGTGCAGCCGATGTTCCGTCGATTGGCATTGCCTCTTGATGCAAAGATGAAGTATGTGGAAAAACTCGTTGACTTGCATATGCGTCCAATAGTTATAGCAGACGAGGTAGTAACAGATAGTGCCGTACGCCGACTGCTAAATGATGCCGGTGACGATATTGATGACCTCATGACGCTATGCGAAGCAGATATAACCAGCAAGAATGAAGGTAGAAAGAAACACTTTCTTGAAAATTTCCGCATGGTGCGTGAGAAACTCACCGATTTGCAGGAAAAGGACTATAAGCGTTTATTGCAACCCTGCATTGATGGTAATGAAATAATGGAAATGTTTAATCTCAAACCATGTCGGGAGGTTGGTGAATTGAAGAAATATCTAAAGGATGCTGTTCTTGATGGAAAAGTGGTCAACGAGCGTGAACCTTTAATGGAGTTATTGATGAATAAAGCAGAAAAAATGGGTATTAGATAACTTTTTTTATGTTTTAGGATAACAATTATTGTTAAAAATACATATTAAGAATTTCTCTAATATATATTTTGTGTAACTTTGCAATCCGAAAACTGAACAGAATGTATTAGTTTTCTTAATGGTTTAGAAATAGTTAAAAGTTAGTATTATATTTAAGGTATGAAAAAGAACAAGATTTTTATGATTGTTGCTGCGGCAGCAATGTTGGTTTCTTGCGGTGGCGGAGGTATGAAACTCGGTGACAATGAGTTTGCCGTTAGAACTGTTAAGACTGAAGGAACAGAGTTGCAGAAAACATATCCTGCAACAATTAAAGGTGTACAGGACGTACAGATTCGTCCGAAGATTTCAGGATTCATTACTAAGGTTTGTGTTAACGAGGGACAGACTGTTCGCAAGGGACAGACACTGTTTGTTATCGACAACGTTACATACGAGGCTGCAGCCACACAGGCTAAGGCGGCTGTGACATCTGCGGAGGCTTCTCTTAAGACTGCAAAACTGGCATACGAGAATAGCAAATCACTCTATGAGGGTGGTGTTATCGGTGATTTCGAGTGGCAGTCAGCTCAGAATACTTATGAGACAGCAAAAGCTGGTCTTGCTCAGGCTCAGGCAGCGTATGCCTCAGCAAAGCAGAATCTTGATTTCTGCTATGTTTCTAGTCCTGCAGATGGTGTTGTAGGCACACTGCCTTTCAAGGTAGGTGCACTGGTAAGTGGTTCAAGTGTAGAGCCTCTGACTACTGTTTCTGACATCAGCTCAATGGATGTTTACTTCTCTATGACTGAGAAAGATGCTTTGATGATGGGTAAGGACGAAGGTGGCATCAATGCCGCTGTTGCTGCACTTCCAACAGTTAAGCTTCGCTTGGCAGATGGTACTGTTTATGAACAGCCAGGAAAGGTTAGCAGAGCAAGTGGTGTTATTGATGCTGCTACAGGAACAATTACTCTTGTTGCTCAGTTCCCTAACCCAGATAAGGTTCTCCGTAGCGGTGGCGCTGGTCAGATAATTATTCCTACCACAGAGAATAATGCTATCCTTATTCCACAGGAGGCAACATCTGAGGTGCAGAATAAGAAGTTTGTCTATGTAGTAGATAAAGAAAATAAGGTAAGATACACAGAGATTACTGTTAACTCACAGAACAATGGAAACAGCTACATCGTTACTTCAGGTTTGAAGGATGGCGACCAGTATGTTTCAAAAGGTATCACCAAGCTCAGCGATGGTATGGAGATTGTTCCTATCACAGAAGAGCAGTATCAGAAAAAGATTGATGATGCAATCAAGCTCGGTGAGAATCAGGCAAGCGCAACTGCTTTCATTGATATGATGAGCGGAAAATAGTAATATTTAAATTATGATTATGAATTATTAATTATGAGATATTAATCATAATTCTTATTTCAATTCAAAATTATATAATTAAGTAACTATGACATTTACAAACTTTATAAAGCGCCCGGTACTCTCGACGGTGATCTCGATATTCTTCGTATTGCTCGGTCTTATTGGTCTTATTTCGCTGCCAATTGAGCAATATCCGAACATCGCACCGCCAACCATCAGCGTTCATACAACATATCAAGGAGCTGATGCACAGACAGTGCTCAATTCCGTTATCACTCCGTTGGAAGAGAGTATCAACGGTGTGGAGAACATGACATATATCACATCTTCGGCAACTAATGATGGTTCGGCTTCTATAACGGTTTACTTTGAACAGGGTTCTGATGCCGATATGGCTGCCGTTAACGTGCAGAACCGTGTGTCTCAGGCTCAGGCACTTCTCCCAGCTGAAGTAACACGAGTTGGTGTGACCGTTTCAAAACGTCAGACATCACAGGTTATCATGTACACTCTTACCACAGAGGATGGCCGCTATGACGATGAGTTCCTTACTAACTATGCTAACATCAATATTGTTCCTGCTCTGAAGCGTGTGAGTGGTGTTGGTGACGTGCAGTCGCCAGGTATGAAGACCTACTCAATGCGTATCTGGTTGCAGCCAGAAAAGATGAAGCAGTATAGTCTTATTCCTGCAGATGTTACTGCAGCCCTTGCAGAACAGAATATCGAGGCTGCTCCTGGTAAGTTTGGTGAGCAGAGCGATGTTGCATACGAATATGTAATGCGCTATAAAGGCCGTCTGAAGACAGCAGAGGAGTATGGCGACATCATCCTCCGCAGCGATGCCAATGGTCAGATTCTTCGTCTGAAAGATGTAGCAAAGGTTGAGCTTGGCGGTTTGATGTATAATGTGTCAATGCGCAACAATAACCAGCCATCTGTGATGGGTATGGTGCAGCAGATTGCAGGTTCTAATGCCAATCAGATTGCAACTGATGTTAAGAAAGTGCTTGAGGAGCAGGCAAAGAACTTCCCTCCTGGCATGAAATATAAGATCAACTACGACGTAACCGAGTTCCTCTACGCTTCTATCGAAGAGGTAGTGTTCACTCTTGTGCTCACATTGCTTCTCGTGTTCCTTGTGGTTTATGTGTTCCTTCAGGACTTCCGCTCGACGCTCATCCCAATGATTGCCGTTCCGGTGGCTCTTATCGGTACATTCCTTTTCCTCTGGATATTCGGATTCTCTATAAACCTGCTTGTGCTTTCTGCTTTGCTTCTTGCCATTGCCATTGTGGTTGACGATGCCATTGTGGTGGTTGAGGCTGTACATGCCAAACTTGACCAAGGCTATAAGAGTGCCCTAACTGCAAGTATCGACGCCATGAATGAAATTTCAGGTGCCATTATTTCAATTACCCTTGTAATGTCTGCTGTGTTTGTTCCAGTATCATTCATGGGTGGAATCTCTGGTACTTTCTATCGTGAGTTCGGTATAACCATGGCTGTGTCAATCCTGATTTCGGCCGTTAACGCTTTGACCCTTTCTCCAGCCTTATGTGCCATCTTCCTGAAGCCACATGAAGAACATGGTGACAAAAAGATGACACGTGTGGAAAGATTCCATGCAGCATTCAACATGCAGTATGAGAAGATTCTCGGTAAATATAAGAAAGGTGTTGAGACTGTTATTAAGAGAAAAGTATTAGCTGGTGTTTCTGTTGTTTTGGGTATCGTCATTCTTGTAATAACAATGAATACTACCAAGACAGGCCTTGTGCCAGATGAGGATACAGGTGTTATCTTTTGTACTATCTCAATGGCACCTGGTACCAGTCAGGCACGTACTCAGGAAGTTATCGATATTGTTGACAAAATGTTAGCATCAAACCCTGCCGTATTGTCTCGTGAGCAGTTGGTAGGTTATAACTTCATTGCTGGTGCTGGCTCTGATCAAGCAACATTCATCATCAAGCTTAAGTCGTTCCATGACCGACCATCAGGCTTCTTCTATATGCTCTCTGGTCTTTGGGAAGGCGATGGCATAAGCCGTTTCTTTGTCAACCCATTGGCAAATACATCAGTGCTTGGCACAATTTATAAGCAGACTGCTAATATTAAGGATGCTCAGATTCTTGCTTTCGCTCCGCCTATGGTTTCTGGATTTAGTGCCACTAATGGTGTAACATTCTCTATGCAGGATAAGACAGGTGGCGACTTGAATAAGTTCTTTGAGGTTACTAAGAATTATCTGGCAGAGTTGAACAAGCGTCCTGAAATTGCCAATGCCATGACTTCATACAATCCAAACTATCCACAGTATATGGTTGATGTTGATGTTGCTAAGTGTAAGCAGAACGGCATTGCTCCTAACACTATCCTCAGCACACTGCAGGGTTATTATGGAGGTATGTATGCATCTAACTTCAATGCTTATGGTAAGTTGTATCGTGTAATGATTCAGGGTACTGTTGACAGCCGTATGTCTCCAGAAGGTCTCTCTAATATATATGTGCGCACACCTAATGGCATGGCTCCAGTTAGCGAGTACTGCTCTTTGCGCCGTGTGTATGGACCATCTAACATCAACCGTTTCAACCTCTTCACCTGTATCAACGTCAATGCTTCGGCTGCCGACGGCTATTCTTCAGGTCAGGCCATCCAGGCTGTAGAGGAAGTTGCTGCTCAGGTTCTTCCTGACGGTTACGGTCTCGACTATTCAGGTTTGACACGTTCAGAGCAGGAGTCAAGCGACTCAACAGCGATTATCTTCGTTCTCTGTATCGTGTTCGTATATCTGATTCTTTCTGCACAGTATGAGAGTTACATCCTGCCATTGGCAGTAATCCTTTCTATTCCGTTCGGACTCGCAGGAGCGTTCCTGTTCACTCAGATATTCGGTCATAGTAACGATATCTACATGCAGATTGCGCTCATCATGCTTATCGGTCTGTTGGCAAAGAACGCCATCCTTATCGTGCAGTTTGCCCTTGAGCGCCGCCGCATGGGTATGGCCATCAAGTATTCTGCCATTCTCGGTGCCGGTGCCCGTCTGCGTCCTATCTTGATGACCTCTCTCGCCATGATCATCGGTCTTCTGCCATTGATGTTTGCAAGCGGTGTAGGTAAGAACGGTAACCAGACTCTTGGTGCGGCTGCCGTTGGAGGTATGCTCATTGGTACTCTTTGTCAGGTGTTCATTGTGCCAGCATTGTTTGCGGTATGTCAGTGGGCACAGGAGAAGATAAAACCAATAGAGTTTGAGGACGATGACGCTCATGTTGACACTGAGCTGTTGCAATATACTCATCCGATAGAGAAGTAAACAAGTAAACAAGTTGACAAGTAACAAGTTAATGGCATTGAAGGAGTCTGACAGTTCGTCAGCAAGAAAACAAGTCAAATAACTCGTAAACTCGTTAACTTGTCAACTCGTCAACTTATAAAATAAATATATGAAAACAAGAAATATCATCGCAATAATGTCGGCAACTGTTCTTATGAGCAGTTGCGGACTCTACAACAAGTACGAGCGTCCGGATGTTATCACTCAGGGCTTGGTGCGCGATCCGATTTCAGCCACCGACACTCTGGCTGTTGCCGATACCGCAAGCTTTGGCAATGTGGCATGGCGCAGCGTGTTCACCGACCCACAGTTGCAGACACTTATAGAAAAAGGTCTGGAAAACAATCCCGACCTGCTGAACGCTGCTCTTAATGTAAAGCAGGTTGAGGCTGCACTGCTCATTGCTAAGCTGGCATTCGTGCCTTCTATCACATTAACTCCACAGGGAACACTGTCGTCGTTTGACGGTTCAAAGACCAGCAAGTCTTACTCTCTCCCTGTAACAGCAAGTTGGAATGTCGATCTCTTTGGCAATCTCCTTGCAGCAAAGCGTGGTGCACAGAAGAACCTCATTGCAATGAAAGACTATCAGCTGGCAGTGAAGTCGAGTGTGATTACCAATATCGCCAACATGTATTACACTTTGTTGATGCTCGACCGTCAAATGGAGATTCTTACAGAGATGACTGGCTTGGCAAAGGACTCATGGGACAAGATGAAGCTTATGGAACTTCGTGGTTCTCGACCTCACAGCACAAAGAGTGCCGAGGCAAGCTATTACTCAGTGCTTGCTCAGGTTGAAGACATGAAGCGTCAGATTCGTGAGGTTGAGAATGCACTCTCTCTCATGATTAGCGAACCGGCACATGCTATTGCCCGTGGCAAGCTCAGTGAACAGACTTTACCGACAGAGTTCAGTACGGGTGTAGGCATACAGTTGCTCAACAACCGTCCTGATGTCCACTATGCCGAGATGCAGTTGGCACAGTGCTTCCACAACGTACAGGTTGCACGCAGCCGTTTCTATCCTAGCATCACTATTAGTGGTACAGGTGCCTTCACCAACAACGGCGGTTCTGTCAACCCTGGCAAATGGTTGCTCAATGCAGTGGGGAGTCTTGTTCAGCCAGTGTTCATGAACGGACAGCTGATTGCAGGTCTGAAGGTGGCAAAGGCTCAGCAGGAGCAGGCTTATAATACATGGCAGAATGCCGTGCTCAAGGCTGGTAACGAGGTTAGCAATGCTCTCGTGGCATATAACGCCAACTCAGAGAAGGCTCGCCTTGAAGAAAAGCAGGTGGCTGCTCTTCGCACAGCTTACGAGAATGTCAAGGAACTCTACGGCAAGTCAAACGTAACTTATCTTGAGGTTATTAGCGCCCAGTCTCAGCTGCTCAATGCCGAACTGTCTAAGACGGCTGATGAGTTCAGCAAGATGCAGGCTGTAGTAAGTCTCTATAGCGCACTTGGTGGAGGAAAGAATTGAGAAAACAACTCGTCAACTAAAAAAAATATAATTTATGATTAGTGACAAAGCTTTAGTAAGCCCGAAGGCAAAGATTGGTCAGAACGTGACAATCTATCCTTTCGCATATATAGAAGACGATGTGGTGATTGGTGACAACTGTATCATCTATCCATACGTCAGTGTGATGAACGGCACGCGCATGGGACGCGACAACAAGGTGTTCCAGAACACAGTGCTCGGTGCAGAACCGCAGGACTTCAACTATCGTGGTGATGCCTCTCAGCTTATCATCGGTGACGGTAACATCATACGTGAGAATGTGGTTATCAACCGTGCTACATTCAGCGGCGGTCAGACTGTTATCGGAGACAAGAACTTCCTCATGGAGGGTGTTCATGTGTCTCACGATACAAAGATTGGTCGTGCCAATGTGTTCGGTTATGGTACTAAGATTGCGGGCGACTGTATCATTGGCGACCGCGTGATATTCTCTTCTGGCGTTATCGCTAACCCAGGCTCCCGTGTCGGTGATGCTGCAATGATTCAGAGCGGAACGCGTTTCAGCAAGGATATTCCTCCGTTCATCGTTGCTACTGACAACCCTGTGCGCTATGGTGGTGTCAATACAACCATCCTTCGCAACTATGGTGTTGACGAAAAGACTATCGCCCATATTGCCAATGCCTATCGCCTGATATTCCACGGCCAGACATCATTGTTCGATGCTGTGCTTCAGGTTAAGGATCAGGTGCCAGATGGCGCAGAGATACGTAACATCATCGAGTTCATAAACGGAACAAAGTTGAGTATTATTGGACATTAAGGGAACCTCCCCGTCCCCTCAGAAGGAGGGGAGAAGGGTTGTGGTTCTTCAAGAGAGAATAGAAAAATTAAAGCGAGACGGTTTATTACTGTCTCGCTTTTTATTATCTTTTGTATGTGTAGCATACTTGTCCTCTCTCTTCCAACTCCTCCCCTTTGGGGAGGTGGGGAGGGGTTACCTATTCAAAATAATAAAGGAACGTAGCCAACCCCTCAAGAGCCTTTTTCTTCTGGTCCTTTATCTCTATTGTGAACTTAATCTCCGCCTTTACCGTTCCGCGCAGGTTGGCGATAGAGTGCAGGTCGGCAACGAGACGTATCGACTCGCCCGACTTCACAGCCTGTCCGAACTTCATCTTGTCCATGCCGTAGTTAACCATCATCTTAAGGTTATGCACCTCTATGATCTGGTTCCACATGTGTGGCAACATCGACAGTGTAAGATAACCGTGTGCAATGGTTGTTTGGAACGGGCTGTCCGTCTTTGCCTTCTCTGTATCTACGTGTATCCACTGGTGGTCGAGAGTGGCGTCGGCAAACAAGTTGATGCGCTCTTGCGACAGTTCCACCCATTCAGATATTCCGAGGTTCTGTCCCAGCTTTGCTGCAAACTCCTCGTAGTTGTTGATGATTAATTTCTCCATAAGAAAAATTCGTTTATTTATGTAATTCGTTGTTGTTATAAGTTCTTGTCTTTATGTCCCAAATGTGGATGCTAATAAGAAGCAGAGCATGGAATGCCAGCGGCAATGACGCGGTCGCGGATGGCATCAAGTTCTGCAGGTGAGGCTTTAAGCAGTCCGCTGGCAGGTGTCTCGCGGTCGATGGTGTAAATCATCACGCTTTGCGGTGCTATTGCCTTGACTGTTTCAAGCCACGGCGCTACATACTCCTCGCCGGTATTGTCGACACTCTTGCCCATGTATTCGCCCTTCATGAACATTGTCTGGATGATGGCATGACCATTGAAAGCTTTCATGTGCTCTATTACGTTGTTAACATCGTATGAACCAACAGGCCGGTCGATGGCACTGATATAGTTGGGGTTGATGGTGTCGAGTTTCAGAATATTGTTGTCAACCCGCAACAAGGCCTCGTGAACGGCAGGACGGTGGATGAATGTGGAATTGGTGAGCACGGAAATCTTCGCTTTTGTGAAATACTTGTCGCGCAGCTGGATTGTGTCACCTATTATTTCGGCAAATTGCGGATGACAAGTAGGTTCTCCATTGCCGGCAAACGTAAGGACATCGGGTGCCGGGCCGTTGACAGACATGTCCTTTAGTCGCTCCTCCAATGCCTCTGCCACTTGTTCACGTGTAGGCATCTTCATGGTGGGGCGGTGATCGGCATTAAAACCGCATTCGCAATATATGCAGTCGAACGAACATACCTTGCCGTCGGCTGGCAACAGGTTGATGCCAAGAGAAACACCTAGTCGACGACTGTGTACTGGTCCGAATATCGGTGATGGGTATATTTTTGTGCTCATGTTTACTTTTGTTGACAAGTTAATTTATTTACAAGCAAAGGTATTAAAAAAAACAATACGGCGGCGGTTAATACTTGTTAAAAGTGTTGTTTTTAGTAGATTTTTTTGTTACTTTGCATCAATTTTGGTGTATTATACCCTAGATATAATGGGAAAGAGATGTAAAAAGGCCCGCAATCACCGTGGATTGCAGATGATAACTCTATGCATAAGCACTACAATGGTGCTTATACTATTGGGTATGGTGGTGTTCTCAGTGCTTACAGCACGTAACCTGACGACTTACGTCAAGGAGAATCTCACCGTAACCATTATGCTTACTGATGATGTGGATAGCGTGGCCGCTAAGAAGATTTCTTCAACCCTCTATGGTCGTGGTTACGCTCATTCTATAGAATATATCAGTAAAGAGCAGGCAAAGAAAGAACAGACCGAGGCTATGGGCAGCGACCCCTCGGAGTTTCTGGGTTTCAATCCGTTTACACCAACGCTTGAGTTAAGAATGAAGGCAGACTATGCCAATGGCGATTCGCTGAAATGGATATCTGCAGAGATAAAGAAGATGGCGCGCGTCACCGATGTTGCATATCAGGAAGACCTGATGGACAAGGTTAACGATAATCTGCAGAAGTTGAACATAGTGCTTATTGCACTTGCTCTGTTGTTGATGTGCGTGTCGTACTCTCTAATCAGCAATACGGTGCGTCTGAGTGTCTACTCGCGCCGTTTCCTTATCCACTCGATGAAGCTTGTGGGTGCATCGTGGGGATTCATACGCCGTCCATTTGTCAAGAATGCACTTATTGTGGGGCTGTTGGCATCGCTGTTTGCTTGTCTGATATTAGGCGGTGGCGTATATGCGCTATATAGTTATGAACCGAACATTCTTATGATTATATCATGGGATGAACTGGCAATAACGGCTGCTGCAGTGTTCTTCTTTGGCATTGCCATTACGTTGTTATGCTCGTATATCTCGGTGAATAAGTTCCTGAAGATGTCAGCAGGAGAGTTATATAAGATATAGAGGAACTTCCTCTGGGGCATCTAAGAAATCAGAATAATCAGAGACTCTGAATACTATTTTGAAGAATTAAGAATTTAAAAAGATATGGATAAAAGAAATTTTGCATTCAGCCGAATGAACTTCATATTGCTTGCTCTAAGCATGGTGATTGTTATTGTTGGCTTTTTACTGATGAGCGGTTCTGGCTCTACCGAGACAGAGTTTAATCCAGACATATTCAGCGACCGTCGTATAAAGGTTGCTCCGGTGGTGTGTCTTGTTGGTTTCCTTATGATGATTGTGGCAGTGGTTTACAAGCCAAAGTCAAAGGGTGGCGAAGTGGAGCAGCAAAAAACAGGTGAAATAGAATAATATCAGGCAGATGGAAGATATGACAATACTTGAGGCGATAATCATCGCCATTGTCGAGGGACTGACAGAGTTCCTGCCTGTATCATCTACCGGACACATGATAATTGCCCAGAATGTGCTCGGAGTGGAAAGTACAGAGTTTGTAAAGGCATTTACCTTTATCATACAGTTTGGTGCTATCTTGTCGGTTGTAGTTCTCTATTGGAAACGCTTTTTCCAACTCAATCGCACACCGCTGCCAGAAGGAGCTTCGCCACTGAAGCAGTTCTTGCATAAGTTTGATTTCTACTGGAAGCTGTTTGTTGCCTTCATACCCGCAGCCGTTCTTGGATTACTGTTCAGTGATGCCATCGATGCCATGCTAGAGCGAGTGGAGGTGGTGGCCGTGATGCTGGTGATAGGAGGTATCTTCATGCTTTACTGCGACAAGATATTCAATAAAGGCAGCGAAGACACGAAGTTTACAGAGAAGCGTGCCTTTATGGTGGGTTTGTATCAATGTATCTCTATGATACCGGGAGTATCACGTTCTATGGCAACTATCGTGGGAGGTATGTCGCAGCGAATGACGCGCAAGGCGGCAGCCGAGTTCTCATTCTTCCTTGCCGTGCCTACAATGTTTGCTGCAACGGTATATAAGATGTACAAACTGTTTAAGGAAGGCGGCACGGAGATAATAATGGACAATATGACGGCACTGATTGTCGGCAATGTTGTAGCATTTATCGTGGCGATGCTTGCCATCAAGTTCTTTATCAGTTACGTTACCAAATACGGTTTCAAGGCGTTCGGCTGGTATCGCATAATCGTTGGCGGACTGATTCTCGTCTGGCTGTTGATGGGAAATAGCCTGGAAATGGTGTGATGAGGTTATGATGAATTTTTTAGAAGGCGAAGTAATATACTTGAACAAGCCATATGGCATGTCTAGCTTTGGAGCATTGGCCCGCATTCGCTACCTTATTTCAAAGAAGATTGGGGTGAAGCGTGTTAAGACAGGTCATGCCGGTACGCTCGACCCGTTGGCAACGGGGGTGCTGATACTTTGCACAGGTAAGAAGACAAAGGAACTGGATAAGATGCTGTATCATAGTAAGGAATATACAGCTACTTTACAGCTTGGTGCAACAACGCCGAGCTTTGACCGAGAGCACACCGTAGACCACACATATCCCACAGCTCATATCACGCGCGAGCTGATAGAAGAAACTCTGAAGCAGTTTGTCGGTGAGATACAGCAGGTTCCACCCGAATATTCGGCAGTGAAGATTGACGGCAAACGCGCCTACAAACTGAAGAGAAAGGGCGAGACGGTAGAACTGAAGCCAAAGACCCTGAAGATTGATGAGATAGAACTGACAGGTTTTGCCCCATTGACGAAGCAGATGAGCATACGCGTGGTGTGTAGTAAGGGAACATATATCCGTGCACTGGCCCGCGACATCGGCAAGGCCTTGGGAAGTGGAGCGTTCTTGCAGACCCTCTGTCGCACCCGACTTGGTGAGGTTAGCATAGACGACTGCATAACGATGGAAGATTTTTCAGAGTGGTTGGAGAGGGTGACCTCCCCCTGCTCACATGAGCCCCATTAGTTTCATGAGTCTCATGATCCCATAAGTCTCATGAGACCCATTAGCCTCACAAACCTTATAAATCAAGCATTAAAGAATCAAGCATTACATAAATGAAGTTATCACAATTTAAATTTAAACTTCCAGAGGCACAGATTGCGCTAGAACCGCCACATCGTGCTTTCGAGAATGAAGACGGAACGGTGGATAAACTGTATCGCCGTGATGAGTGCCGCCTGATGGTTGTGCACCGTAAGAGTCAGACAATCGAAATGTATAAGAAAGATGACGAAGGCAACGATATGGTTGATGCTGAAGGCAATCCTGTATTCCTTACATTCCGAGATGTGGTGAACTACTTCGACGAAGGCGATGTCTTTATCTTCAATGATACAAAGGTATTTCCTGCGCGTCTCTATGGCACAAAGGAAAAGACTGACGCGAAAATCGAGGTGTTTCTGTTGCGCGAACTCAATGAAGAGTTGCGTCTGTGGGATGTGTTGGTAGAGCCGGCAAGAAAAATACGTATTGGCAACAAACTGTTCTTTGATGATGACGGACCAATGGTGGCTGAGGTTATAGACAACACCACAAGTCGCGGACGTACACTTCGTTTCCTTTACGATTGCCCTCACGATGAGTTCAAAAAGGAACTCTTCGCTCTGGGCGAAGCACCGCTGCCACGATATATAGTAGATCAGCGCCCGGCAACAGCCGATGATATGGATAACTTCCAGACCCTATATGCAAAGAACGAGGGTGCAGTGACAGCGCCAGCAACAGGTTTGCACTTCAGTCGTGAATTGATGAAGATAATGGAGATACGCGGCATCGAATCGGCATATATTACCGTTCATTGCGGACTGGGCAGCTTCGAACCAATAGAAGTTGAAGATCTGACCAAGCATAAGATGAACTCCGAACAGATGATAATAAGTGCAGAGGCATGCGAGATGGTGAATAGTGCCAAGAACGAAGGAAAACGCATCTGCGCCATCGGTGTAAGCACTATGCGTGCAGCTGAGACCGCTGTAGGAACCGATGGCATGCTTAAGGAATATGATGGATGGACAAATAAGTTTATCTTCCCGCCTTATGACTTCGGAATGGCTAACAGCATGGTGGCAAACTTCTATCACCCAGAGTCAACGATGCTTATGATAACAGCTGCATTCGGAGGCTACGACCTGGTGATGGATGCATACAAGAAGGCAGTGAAGAACGGATATAAGTTCGGCTGCTACGGCGACGCAATGCTTTTGCTGGATGACTAAGCACAATGTGTATCTCGGTCTGGGCGCCAATCTGGGCGATAAGGAACAGACCATAAGAGAAGCAATTAAAAGGATAGGAGAGCAGATAGGCTATATTATTAGCCAGTCGGCTCTCCATACAACCGAACCTTGGGGTTTCTGCTCGGACAACAACTTTGTTAATGCTGTTGTGTGCTGCCAGACTATACTTACTCCGCGTCAGGTGCTTGAGCACACGCAAAGCATAGAAAGACAGTTGGGAAGAACGTCGAAAACAGTAAATGGCGAGTATCACGACCGCATGATAGACATCGATATACTGCTGTATGACGATTATGTGGTAGATGAACCCGACCTGAAGATTCCGCATCCACTGATGGAAGAGCGCGAATTTGTGATGAAGCCATTAAAGGAAATAATGGATAGTAAGTAAAAATCTTTGAACTAATTAAATAACAAAACTATAACTCTAACAAAAACATGAGAAAAGTATTAATGATTGTGATGGCTGCGATAATGGTAGCATGCCAGACTAACACGGAAAAGAGTCAGTATGGTGATAATCCTTACAAGAAATACACAGAAGGATTGCCGTTTGAAATGCCAGAGGTAAAGGCGCCAGTTTTCCCAGACCGTGCAGTGACACTCAGTGACTATGAGGCTGTAGGCGATGGTCAACAGTTGTGCACCGACGCATTTGCAAAGGCTATCGATGAACTGTCAAAACAGGGTGGCGGTAAATTGGTTGTGCCACGCGGTGTGTGGTATACAGGTCCTATAGTATTGAAGAGCAACATCAATCTGCATTTGGAGAAGGGTGCCATTATCCTTTTCGCTGCAGATGAGAATCTCTATCCGCTGATCAAGACTTCGTTCGAGGGTCTTGACACACGTCGCTGTCAGTCGCCACTGAGCGCCGACAGTGCAGAGAATATAGCTGTTACAGGTGAGGGCGTAATAGATGGCAATGGTCAGTACTGGCGTCCGCTCAAGCGCGAGAAGGTTACTGACGCACAGTGGGCTAAGTTTACATCAAGAGAGGGTGGCGTGATGCACTCGCCAAAAATGTGGTATCCTTCTGAGGGATATGCAAAGGGAGCTGATGCCGCCGATATGAATGTGCCTACAGGCATGCGTTCAGAAGAAGACTGGAACAGCGTGAAACGCTTCCTCCGTCCGGTTATGGTTAGTCTTGTAAACTGTAAGAACGTTCTTTTGCAGGGTGTGATCTTCCAAAACTCACCGGCATGGAACATTCATCCGCTGATGTGCGAGAATATTATCATCGATAATGTGCTTGCACGCAATCCTTCTTATGCTCAGAACGGTGATGCTCTCGACCTAGAGTCATGCAAGAACGCACTTATAGTTAACTCTAAGTTTGATGCAGGAGACGACGGTATCTGTATAAAGAGCGGTAAGGATGCTGACGGTCGCCGTCGTGGCAAGCCATGCGAGAACGTTGTCGTTGACGGATGTACTGTTTTTGCAGGCCATGGCGGTTTCGTTGTCGGTTCAGAGATGAGTGGCGGCGTACGCAATATCATGGTTAAGAACAGTCAGTTCCTCGGTACAGACGTAGGTCTTCGTTTCAAGAGCAAGCGCGGACGTGGCGGTATTGTTGAGAACATCTATATCGATGGCATTTCAATGAACCAGATCAAGAACGATGCCCTTATATTCAATATGTACTACGGCGGCAAGTCTGTTTCAGAAACAATAGCAGATGGTGACAACCCAAATATTGTTGACATACAGCCTGTTGACGAGACAACACCAATATTCCGCAACATCAATATCAGCAACGTTGTGTGCAACGGTGCCGGTCGTGCAATGACCTTCAACGGTTTGCCAGAAATGCCTATTGATGGCATCACACTTGAAAACATCAATATCATAGCAGAAAAGGGTGAAGAGTTTAATAACTCAAAGAATATCACAAAGACAAATGTGAATATCGTTGTCCAGAAGTATTAATAAGGCAAAAAAGTGAAATAAAAACTTGTCGGAATGAAGAAAAAGCTGTACCTTTGCAGCCGAATTTCGGAAAATCCGATGCATTCGATGAAGCAAAACGTTGTGATTAAGGCGTTTGATGCGTCAGAAGAATGTAATAATTAACACATTAATCAAATAAAATTATGTACTTAGACAAAGCTAAAAAGCAGGAAATTTTCGGTCAGTATGGTAAGACTGCAACAGACACAGGTTCAGCAGAGAGCCAGATTGCATTGTTCACTTATCGTATCTCACACCTGACAGAGCACTTGAAGCAGAATCACAAGGACTTCGTTACAGAACGTTCACTGACTAAGCTCGTTGGTCAGCGCCGCGCTCTTTTGAAGTATCTCTATGACCGCGATATCAATCGTTATCGTGCTATCGTCAAGGCTCTCGGTCTGCGTAAGTAATTTTCTGTTTAACAGATTTAAAAGACTATGGGGTTGTGCTACGGCGCAACCCTTTTTGTTTGTTTTTAGTACTGATTACATTGATATATAAAATAATTATTGTAACTTTGCACCCGTTTTTTAAAGGTAAGAGAATATGCAAGACATTAGGAATATTGCAATTATTGCTCACGTTGACCATGGCAAGACAACACTGGTAGATAAGATGATGCTGGCGGGCAATCTTTTTCGTGAAGGTCAGAACCTTAGTGGTGAGGTGCTTGATGCCAACGATTTGGAGCGTGAGCGAGGGATAACGATTCTTTCTAAAAATGTTTCCATCAACTGGAAAGGAACAAAGATAAACATTATTGATACTCCGGGACACTCTGACTTCGGCGGTGAGGTGGAGCGTGTGCTCAATATGGCAGACGGCTGTATCTTGCTCGTTGACGCTTTTGAGGGTCCGATGCCGCAGACGCGATTCGTATTGCAGAAGGCTTTGCAGATTGGTTTGAAACCGATTGTTGTAGTCAACAAGGTTGACAAACCTAACTGTCGTCCTGAGGAGGTTTATGAAATGGTGTTCGACCTCATGTTCTCGCTCAATGCAACAGAAGACCAACTCGATTTTCCTGTTGTTTATGGTTCGGCAAAGAACGGATGGATGGGTGAGGACTATAGCAAACCAACCACAGACCTTACTTATCTGCTTGACAAGATTGTAGAGGTGATACCGGCTCCTCGTGTCATAGAGGGTACACCGCAGATGCTCATCACTTCGCTCGACTATTCAAGTTATACAGGTCGTATCGCCGTGGGGCGTGTTCATCGCGGTACTCTTCATGAAGGAATGAACATCACCATAACCCATCGTGACGGCAAACAGGAGAAGACACGCATAAAGGAACTGCATACTTTTGAGGGCATGGGACATTTGAAGACAAAGGAAGTGCAGAGCGGAGATATCTGCGCCATCATAGGACTGGAGAAGTTTGAGATTGGCGATACCATCTGCGACTTTGAGAATCCTGAACCGCTGCCGCCGATAGCAATAGACGAGCCAACAATGTCGATGCTCTTCACCATCAACGACTCACCTTTCTTCGGCAAGGAGGGTAAGTACGTTACAAGCCGTCATATCAACGACCGTCTGCAGAAGGAACTGGAGAAGAACCTGGCATTGCGTGTAGAGCAGTTTGAGGATAATACCGACAAATGGATTGTCAGTGGCCGTGGCGTTCTCCACCTCAGTGTGCTTATCGAGACCATGCGTCGTGAGGGCTATGAGTTGCAGGTGGGTCAGCCACAGGTTATCTATAAGGAGATAAACGGCGTGAAGTGTGAACCAATCGAGGAACTGACAATCAATGTTCCGGAGGAGTTTGCTTCAAAGATGATAGATATGGTTACTCGTCGAAAGGGTGATATGACATCTATGGAAAGTCAGGGCGAGCGTGTGAACATAGAATTTGACGTGCCTTCTCGTGGCATCATAGGTCTGCGTACCAACGTATTGACAGCCAGTCAAGGTGAGGCCATCATGGCTCACCGCTTCAAAGAGTACCAACCATATAAGGGTGATATAGTTCGCCGTGTTAATGGCAGTATGATTGCCTTGGAGACGGGAACCGCCTTTGCTTATTCTATAGATAAGTTGCAGGATCGTGGAAAGTTCTTCATTGATCCGGGCGATGAGGTTTATCTGGGTGAGGTCGTAGGCGAGCATGTTCATGACAACGACCTTGTTATCAACGTGGCAAAGGCAAAGCAACTCACCAATACCCGCGCCAGCGGTAGCGACGACAAGGCTCGCATCGTGCCGAGAACAGTCCTCTCGCTTGAAGAAGCTCTCGAATACATCAAGGCCGACGAGTTTGTTGAGGTTACGCCGAAAAGTATGCGCATGCGCAAGATAATACTCGATCATAACGAGCGCAAGAAGGCAAGTAAGGAGTAAGAGTAAACACTACATATAACTCTCTATTCAACCACGAATTACGCTAATTACTCTAATTTATATTCTATTATATAATTAGTTAAATTAGCGTAATTCGTGTTTTTTGTATAGATTAATTAAGTCTTATAGTTCTTGATTTATTATAAACAGAATATAGTATTACTTCTTGCTCATTAATTAAGAACAAATACTGTCTATTCCATTTCAATCTCGTAAGAGCGTGCTCCATTGGCCACAGGAAGTGCCCTATACTTTTGATAAAATTGATTCAGGAATAGGGACTCCAGATTTTTTGAACTTTGATTCCCTCTGCATTTAAACACATCTATATGGCTTCCGTTGTAGTACATATATTGGTATAATGGACTTATTTGAATATTTTCGGCTATTCCATAATCAGGATCATCTAATAGTCTTTTGAGCCCTTTGTAATAATGTTCGTCACGTAGTCTTCTTATAAGGTTATCAGACTTGCCTATATATAGAATCGGACTAGTCTTGCCATTGGGATATGTATATTTTGTTCCATCTGTTGCTGAAATAATATAAATACCTGATTCGCCTTCTTCAAGACAAAATTCATTCCTAAAATCTTTGTCTTGAAAGTCAAGAAGGTCAAAACTCACATCGGAACCTTGAATAGGTCTGAAATCAGGCATAAAAGCTTTGATGTATTTTTTCATCTTGTGTAAATGAAATTATTTATAAACATTCTTAATGTGTCTCTATCTACAAAGATAATATAATTATTTTAATTAAACTAATGTTTTGTAATATTTATATTATCATCAAGACCTCCTACATTAAAATGTAAATAATGAGATACCTACTATTGAAAAGATAGTATTGTCTTATTGCAAAATATTATCCGATATCCTTTTATAATCAAAGAAAATCAATTACTTTTGCAGATATACTAATAATTTTAAATCGAAACAGGAACATGGAAGAGGATATTGTTTATAAGAGTTTGCCTAAGCACTACTTGTTCTGTATTAATGACAATTGTGAGTGTTCAGAACAATGCCTGCGCCGTCTGGCTGCAAAATATGGAAAGTCTAAGGATGTCTTTTTGCAAGTGCTTAATCCGGATATGTTCGGCGGAAAGACGTGCCGGTATTTTAAGGAAAAGAAGATTGTGAAGATGGCTTATGGCATGAAACATTCTTATGATAATGTGCTTGCCAATAATATAGCACCGTTGCGCAATGCAATAAATTCATATTTTGGTAATGGCTCATATTATAAGCGTCGCAATGGGATATTGCCAATTACACCAGATGAACAGGAGTTTATAAGCAATACGTTTAAGGCTTATGGATATACAGACGGTGTTGTTTTCGATAGGTATGTGGATGAACCGGAATGGTAAATACGGGATTACAAGATTTTTACAAATATCTTGTAATGGTATTACACGCACCGGGTAATACTATTACACAGTGCATGTAAAAGTGTTACACGGTGCGTGTAAAAAAGTGACATGACTATTTCTCGAATGCCATTAGCTTCAACGAACTTAATAGCCTTTAATGATTTCTCTGTATGAAATAAGCAAAAGGCAATAAAAGTTACGGATAAATAAGATTCTCTTCTTTGATTACCTCAAGCACTTCGGTCAGGTATTTCTTTGCTTCGTAGCGTGCCATAGGGAGGTCTTGCAGCAGGTAGTTGCCGCAGTCTTTCGGTGCAGCGCCGGGAATATCGCCATCGTAGTTGGCAATGAAGCGGAAAGTGCGCTTCATGAGGTCAACAATATCCTTGCTCTCAAGGTCGCCCTTTACCAGCAAGTAGTTACCGGTAAGACATCCCATCGGCCCCCAATACACAATGCGGTCCTGCCACTCCTCGTCGTTTCGGAGAAACGTAGCAGCCAGATGCTCAATGGTATGGAGCGCACCCTGATGCAGAGCCGGTTCGCGGTTAGGTTCTTTCATTCTGATGTCGAAGGTGGTAACGGTGTCGTCGCCAACGCTATCCTTGCGCGACACATAGATGCCACGAAGCAGTTTGTCGTGGTCGATAGTGAAACTTGGTATTTTTTTCATAATTTCTCCAAAAAACTCTTAGTTACGTTGAACGAGTTGTCGGAAATCTTTTCCCAGAAGTCGAAGTACTGTTGCGCCTTGTTGTCCTTCAGCGGAATGTCGCTGATGATTCGGAAACTGATGAAGGGCACCTGGTACTGATGACAGACGTGGGCGATGGCAGCCGATTCCATGTCAACAGCCATGGCATCGGGGAAGTTGGCGATGATGGAACTCATTTTTTCTCTTGAGTCAACAAACCAGTCGCCAGTGACAATCAGTCCCTTGTTTATCTTTGTTCCGCAATCTACACTCATAGCCTTTTCTATGAGAGTGGTGTCAGAGTCGAAGCGTGCCGGGAGTCCGAGAATCTGTCCGTATTCCACTTCCGTACCGCAATATGCGTCGTGGTAGCAGGTCTGTGTGCTTGCCACTACCTCCTGTACGTTCAGATTGGTATCGGCACCGCCTGCCACACCTGTTGATATTACCACATCAGGTGCAAACGCATTAATCATGTCGGTTGCTCCGATGGCTGCGTTCACCTTTCCGATGCCGCATTGGTGCATGATGAGAGTATTGTCTCCCATGTTGCCCGTTACATATACCCGTCCGTTACGCACGGTTTCTTCAGTGTCGGCGAGTAGTGCTTTAATGCGCAGGAACTCTTTGTCCATCGCTATGATTATTCCTATTTTCATATAGTTTCTTTTTAGTTGACAAGTTGACGAGTTGACGAGTTGACAAGTTGATAAGTTGACGAGTTGACAAGTAAACGAGTTGACGAGTTAATTGCTATTAAACTTTCATCTCTCATCTCTCATCCCTCATCTCTCATCGTTCAACGCCCATCGTTACCTTCTCTCCCTCCGAACCCTTCAGTGTGCTGGCGAAGTCGCGTGGACTTATTTCAACTGGTCCGTTCATGAACTCCACCACATTGTAGCTAAGGGTCATGATTTTGTGCAGTTCGGGGTCTGCCTGTGGCAGTTCGAATGGTTTGGAAGCATTGCCGTTGCTGTCGATGTGTGCGATGAAAGGACGTGTGTAGTTGCCGTCGTTGCGGCGCGAATTGAATATCATCCATCTGCCGTTGCTTGACCATGAATGATAACTCTCGCTTCTATTGGAGTTGAGGCCTGTCATCGGCTTGCTCTCCATTGTTCGCAGATCCATTATGTATAGGTCGGCATCATTGTGCCACACATGGAAACAACCGTATGCACCTTGTGCATATACGAGAAAGTTGCCGCATGGCGAGATGCGAGGCAGGGTGGCACTCTTGTTGTTGGCAGTAGCATCCCATATCAGTTCCGCCTCGCCGAAAGTCATATCCTTTTCGTTGAAAGCCTTTCTATAGATGCTGTATTTGATGTCTTTGTATCTTGTGTTGGCATCGTATTCCTTGCCGATGGAGTCGCTGAACTCGATTTTCGCGCTGCAATAATAAAGCCATTTGCCGTCAGGTGACCATGACGGAAACGATTCCATTTCGTCTTTGAGGCGGCTGACAGGCATGACTGTGTTGTTCTCTGTGTCAAAGAGAATAACATCGCTGTCAGTGTCGAACACCTCAACCTTATTCTTGTCTCTCGTATGGAAGTTCTGCATGGTGTGATTGGTGGAGTAGGCTATAAGGTTGAGGTGCGGATGCCAAGCCGGATATACACCAGCACTGAGCAGAGAGTCGTGTTTCATGTTTATCTTCCTTACCTTGCCGTCCATGGCAATTATGGTACCTCCATTCTGCTGGCGGGCATGGAACTGCATCTTGTTGGGGTTGTAGTTCTGGTAACTGTGGCAGTTGATGCACTGCTCCTTACCTTCGCTGCTGCAAAGCATATTGTCGTAGATAACCGATTCATCGAAATTCTCCAGACATCTTTGGTTGATGGTCAGTTTCTCGTATGTAACGTATGAAGGCGGAATCAGTCGGTAGCTGATATACGGATTGATGGAGTCGGGCGAAATGTCAATCGAGAACGGTTTGTGCTGAGTCCATTTGCCATTGTTCTCGGTATAGACGGTAACGTCAATCTTTGCTCCTTTTGCCTTTTCGAGCAGTTCTTTCCACTCGTCGGTGTCGGGAACAGCCTTGATGCCGCTGCACAAAATCTCCGTGTCCTGATATGTAATCTGCGTTACCATATCCGTCGCCTCACCTGTATATATGAAACATAGCGGTGCGATGTTTACCGGTATGGTTGTGCCAGCATAATCAGGATAGATGGCAGGTTGTGTTTCTGACTTGCTGTAATCGTCCGGCACTTTAGCATTGTTGCAGGCTGCAAGCGTAAGTGCGGCAATCATAACTGTGATAATATGTGATATTTTTTTCATATTTTAATATGTGGTGAAATCCTCGCCAAGATAATAATAATAGAAGTAGGTCTTGCCAAATCTGGAGTTCATGACCTGTCGTTTGGCTGCCTTGTTAAGATGATTGTATTGTGCCATCTGTGCAGCAAATGCCATGTAGGTGTCTTTGACCTGCTGGTCGAAAGGCAAACCGTCAACGTTTACCTGACTCTCCTTGCTCTTGCCTAAGAGATATGCCGCCTCCTGGAAGTGTATCGGCATAGCTTCGTTTTCGCTTAGCAGTTCGGCAAAATGGAAGAAGTGGGGCCAGAACAACCGCAAATCCTTTTGCACCAACAAGGAATGTATGGCAAGTGTCTTTATGCTTTTATTGCTGGTCGTGTCGTTGGCGAAGTTGTCGAGCAGATACAGCTCAGGCAGGTCGCGGTCGCTACCTAAGAAATCATCATAAGTCATCAGTGCCTTGGCGGCTTTCATATCGTCGGTCTCAGACACAAGTCCCAATCCAATCTTTACCTCCTCTGAGTCCTTGTAGTTTCTTGTGGTTCTAAGCAGACCGGCATATTTTGCAGCCAGTTCCTTTTCTCCGTTAATGGCAGCACATTTTATCATGTATCTATAGCTGTCGGCGCTCCATCCGTGGTCAACATTATGCTCAACATGCCAACGGTTGCAATAGTTTATCTTGCCGTAATGATAATAGATGATAGGGGCGATGGTATGTGCCAGACTGACGGAAATGGCAGACTCCGGCATCTTGCCTCCGTTGCGGAATGTGAACGACTGGTTGCCAAGGCGTCCCAACTTGAACAGGGCAAGGTCTCTCATCATGACTATGGCGCGAGTCGGTTCACATGAATACTCATTGTCTGTATAGATGACGTTCTGCCACTGCTCGTTATCGATGCACTGCAACATCCTCAACTCACATTCGTAGTTTTCGTCATTATACCATCTGTGGTCAACGTATGCCACCTCCGCCACTATGAGCAATACGCTAGTAGCAATCCACACAATGGCTTTCTTGCACCTGTCGAGATAGTTGCCCGCAACCGCCAATATAATCAATGAAAGGAAAAGCAGGATATATGGCACGTATTGTTCGTTGTCAGCCTTGTCAATAAGTTTGAAGTCTTGCAGTCCTGCAGTATATGCAGCCGATAACTGCGATGTGTGATAGACAGTACTACACCATATAATCGGCATTATCAAGGCAATGAAGGCTACGGCAAGGTTTATCCACTTGTGCTTTTTATCCAAGTCCTTATCCATGCAAATGAATATTACTCCGAGAATATTAGCAAGGAGTCCGTAGATACCGAACAGCGGGTACAATGCTAATGCCATGATGGCTCCGATGCCCCATTTGCTCAACTTGTTTACTATCCATCCGCCAGCGAGGGCAACCAGAACGCCAAGGGTGGCAGTGAAGAGATAGCCGGGAGTGTCAAGATAAAATATCCAATACTCCAAACCCACATTGCTTGCCAGAAGCATTGCAGCGGGAATAGTGGCAAGGGCGGCCCATTTCGTTTCCAACCTCATGACAAAGGCGGTAAGTACGATTACGCCAATCCATAGTGCGCATAGTATGTATATGCCTGTGGCGTCGGCCATGAATTGGGTTAGATATGCTCCGCACCATGTCAGCAGTCCTGCCGGGTTTGACATGCAGTTGTCGAAATAGACAGAGGTGTTTAAAAAAGTATTGTGCCCCTCAATGACACTCATGACGTCGGCACTATGTGTCTGTAGCAGATATGCTGCAATGGCAGCGAATATGACGCCGATGATAGTTGTGATTCCTATATGCTTGAACTTCATTGCGTGTAGTCTATATATATAAACCTTAATGATATTCTTTTTATATTTGGCAAAGTTAACCAAAAAGTATAATATAATATTGCTTTTCCCGATATTTTTAGTAAATTTGCATCGTTTTGATAAAGAAATATAAACGTTTATATATATAATTATAATGAAAATGTTAAAGCAGTGGCTGCCAGATGTGCTGGTAGTGATTTTGTTTGCGGTCTTGTCGTATGCCTATTTCTATCCGGCAGTGTCAGAAGACCGTATCCTTTATCGTCATGATGCTTCTGCTGGTAGAGGAGCAGGACAGGAGCAGACAGAGTATTTGGAAAAGACCGGTGAGCGAACACGCTGGACCAACTCGCTGTTCGGCGGTATGCCTACCTATCAGTTGGCTCCATCGTATGACAGTCAGGACACGCTGATAGGCATCAGTTGGCTGTATCGTTTAGGCCTGCCAGAGTTCGTATGGTATGTCTTTGTCTATTTGCTTGGTTTCTATATCTTGCTCCGTGCGTTTGATTTCCGTCAGCATCTTGCTGCGCTTGGTTCCATTATTTGGGCATTCAGCAGCTATTTCTTCATTATCATTGCTGCTGGTCATATCTGGAAGGTTTATGCCCTTGCCTATTTGCCGCCGATGATTGCCGGTATAGTGTTGGCATACAGGGGCAAGTATTTGTGGGGACTTGTTGTAACGGCTCTTTTTGCGGCATTGGAGATATATGCTAACCATGTGCAGATGACATATTATTATCTGTTCATAATCCTATTCATGGTTATTGCATATCTTGTTGATGCCATCCGTAACAAGAAACTGGTGCATTTTTGGAAGGCTACGGCGGTTTGTGCCGCAGGTGCTTTGATTGGAATCTGTCTCAACTTGTCTAATCTGTATCATACATGGCAGTACAGTAAGGAGTCTATGCGCGGAAAGAGCGAACTTGTGAAGGCAAATACGGAAAACCAGACAAGTAGCGGTCTTGACCGTGACTATATAACCCAATGGAGCTATGGCATTGATGAAACATGGACATTGTTGATTCCTAATGCTAAGGGTGGTGCTCACCAGATTAAGCTTGGTGAGGATGCCGATGCTATGGCGAAGGTTGACCCACAGTTCCAGCAGATTGTGGCACAGTGGTATCAGTACTGGGGTGAACAACCTTTCACAGCCGGTCCGGTTTATGTCGGCGCGTTTGTCATGATGCTGTTCATCCTGGGATGCTTTATTGTTAAAGGTCCTATGAAGTGGGCGCTGCTGGCTGCCACGATATTATCTATAATGCTGTCATGGGGCAAGCATTTTATGCCTCTGACAAATTTCTTCATTGATTTTGTTCCAATGTATGCCAAGTTCAGAACGGTTTCGTCTATACTTGTCATTGCTGAGTTTACCATTCCGTTGCTTGCTATTATGGCTTTGAAGAGATTGGTTGACGAACCGGAACTTATCAAGACGCGTAGAACAAGTATTTATCTGATTGTCAGCTTTGTTCTTACAGCAGGTCTTGCATGGATTTTCAGATTAATGCCAACGGCATTCTTCGATTTCATCAGCACCGCCGATACGGCACAGCTTAGCCAGTATGTACCACAGGAATATCTTGCACCTATTCTTGACAGCATTTCTAAGGCTCGCGTCGAGGTTTTCAAATCAGATTGCATGCGCTCTGCATGGATTATAGTCATTGGCACTGTGCTATTGTTCCTGTATAAGGCAAATAAATTGAAGGCGCCTTACATGGTAGGTGCAATATTGGTGCTCTGTCTTGTTGACATGTGGCAAATAAACAAGCGTTATCTATATGATGAAATGTTTGTAGACAAAACAGTACGTGAACAGCCTATCAAGATGTCTGCTGCCGAGGAGCAGATATTAAAGGACAAATCGCTTGACTATAGAGTACTGAATTTGGCGTCAAATACATTCAATGAAAACGAAACATCGTTCTATCTGAAGAGTATCGGTGGATATCACGCAGCTAAATTGCGTCGTTATCAGGAAATGATAGATGCTTACATAAGCAAGGAAATGAGTGGTGTGTTCAGTGGCCTGACAAGTGCTCAAGGCGATATTACCAAGGTAAATGGCGATAGCATCTGGCCTGTGCTCAATATGCTTAATGCCAAATACTTCATTCTGCCGTTGCAGTCGGGACAGGCAGTGCCTGTGCAGAATCCTTATACATACGGCAATGCTTTGTTTGTGGATAAGGTGAACTATGTTGACAATGCAAATCAGGAGATTGACATGGTTGGTAAACTGAACTTGCGCCATGAGGCTGTGGCCGATAAGAAATTTGCCGAGCAGTTGGGCGAGAGTGTAAAGCAAGATAGTACAAGTATAGTGACGATAACGAGCTACGAACCGAATAAACTTGTTTACGATGTACATTCAGATAAGGGCGGCGTTGTTGTATTCTCTGAAATATACTATCCAGGTTGGACGGCTACTGTTGACGGTGAGGAGGTTGAGCTCGGCCGTGTAAACTACATCTTGCGTGCCTTGAATGTAAAACCAGGCAATCATAAGGTAGAACTGTCGTTCTTCCCTAAGTCTGTGGATATAACAGAAACTGTGGCATACGTTGCATACGGAATACTATTGCTCGTTGTTCTGTTCCTTATTTTCATGGAATGGAAGAAGAGAAAAAAATAATAAAAAATGAAAAAGTTGCTCTCTTTGCCTCCTAATTTGGTTGGCTGTTTTCATGAAGTTACGGGCTTAGACCCTAAAGAATATTTCTGTACCAACGACCCCGTTGGTCATAAACTGGGCAGTGGCGGTGGTACTACATGGCTTTTAGAAGAATGTCATCGGGCGTGGAGTGATGCATCATTCGACGAATGGCTTTCTTCTGACCGCAAGATACTGTTGCATGCAGGCGGACAGAGTCGTCGCCTGCCATCGTATGCACCGTCAGGTAAGATTCTTACGCCAATACCGGTGTTCCGTTGGGAGCGCGGACAGCGTCTTGACCAAGACCTGTTGCGATTGCAGTTGCCGCTTTACGAGCGACTGATGAAACTTGCTCCGGATAATATCCACACTATGATTGTCAGTGGCGATGTGTATATACGTGCAGCAGAACAGTTGCCTCCGGTGCCCGATGCCGATGTCGTTTGCTATGGTCTGTGGCTCGAATCTTCGATTGCAACCGACCATGGCGTCTTTGTGAGCGACCGTCGCACACCGTCTGTATTGAAACAGATGTTGCAGAAACCGTCGGTGGAAACATTGAACGGCTTGCTTAAAGACCATTTCTATCTTACAGACATAGGCGTATGGATGCTCAGCGACCGTGCTGTCAAGTTGCTCATGGAACGTTCAAAGAGCAACGGTCAACTTAAATGCTATGACCTTTATTCTGAGTTCGGCTGTGCCTTAGGCACCGACCCGACCATTGTTGATGAAGAACTGCGCAATCTGAAGGTTGCCATATTGCCATTGCCTGGTGGCGAATTCTATCATTACGGTACCAGTCATGAGATGATTTCCTCAACCTTGGCAGTTCAGAACATAGTCAACGACCAGCGCGAGATAATGCACCACGGTCGTAAGCCGCATCCTTCAATCTTCGTTCAGAATGCATATACAGGAATAAAGATAACGGCCGACAATACAAACCTGTGGATAGAAAATAGTCATGTGGGCAAGGGATGGACAATCAGTCACGATAATATTATTACTGGAGTACCAGAAAATGATTGGACCATAAGCCTGAAGGCTGGTCAGTGCGTTGACATAGTGCCAATAGGAAGTCAGTCATACGTTCTCCGTCCTTACAATATGGATGATAAGTTTGCTGGTGCAGCCCAACAGACCCCGATGTTCCCTGTGCTCGATGACATCGAGGAGATGGGAAGGGTATTGTGCGATATGCTTGCAGGCAAGGCTGACCTAAGTGCATATAAACTGATGAGTGCAGAAGAGATATCCAATGAGGCAAATCTGGTAAGATTGGTTCAGCAGCGCAAGCGTTTCTGCAAAGACAACTGGAAAGCATTGGCTGACAATCATGAGCATAGCGTGTTCTACCAACTTGACTTAGACCATGCTGCACGTCAGTTTGCTGAAAATGGGGTGGAAATGCCAAAGCCTATATCAGAGCACATGCCATTGCTCACAAGAATACACGATGCGATGTTCCGTTCAGAACTGTCACGACTGACAGGCGCAGAGTATCAGAGTGAAGAGCAGAAGGCCTTCTCGTTGCTTCGCGAAGGACTGACAGAGAGCGTGTTGGCAGAGAAGCAGTCGCCAAAGATGTCTGTCTATTCAGACCAGATAGTGTGGGGACGTAGTCCTGTACGCATCGACCTTGCCGGCGGTTGGACTGATACACCTCCTTACTGTCTTATGGAGGGGGGCAATGTCATTAATATAGCAATAGAACTGAACGGACAACCGCCGCTTCAGACATATATACGCCCAAGCAAACAACCCCATATTATCTGCCGTAGCATCGACCTCGGTGCAGTTGAGGTGATAGAGACATACGAAGAACTTGCCGACTTCATGCATGTGGGCAGTCCGTTCTCAATACCAAAGGCTGCTTTGGCACTTGCCGGATTCCTTCCGGGCTTCTGCAATGAGACTTATCCGTCGCTACGCGCACAATTGGAATCGTTCGGATGTGGTATCGAACTTACTCTGCTTTCTGCTATCCCTGCCGGAAGCGGACTTGGCACGAGCAGTATTCTTGCAGCTACGGTGCTCGGTGCCATCAATGATTTCTGCTCGTTGGCATGGGACAAGAGCGAAATAGGTCGTCGCACGCTTGTGCTTGAGCAGTTGCTCACTACAGGTGGCGGTTGGCAAGACCAGTTTGGTGGTGTCCTTGGCGGAGTGAAGCTGTTGCAGACACAGCGCGGTTTTGAACAGACACCGCTTGTGCGTTGGTTGCCTGATGAGATATACACACAACCGGAGTATGCGCAGTGCCACTTGCTATACTACACAGGCATCACCCGTACTGCAAAGAACATTCTTTCTGAGATTGTTCGCCGTATGTTCCTTAATCATAACGGACAGTTGCAGATGCTGCGTGAGATGAAGGCACATGCTCTTGATATGTACGAGGCTATACAGCGCAACGACTTCAATCAGTTGGGACTGCTCGTTGGCAAGACCTGGCAGCAGAACCAAGCTATTGACATCGGTACCAATCCGCCTGCAGTCAAGGCACTCACAGATTTGGTTGATGACCTATGTCTTGGCTATAAACTGCCGGGAGCTGGTGGCGGCGGTTATCTGTATATGGTGGCAAAAGACCCAGAGGCTGCCGTGCGTATCAAGCAAATCCTTAATGCTCAGCGCAATAATCCTAATGCCCGCTTCGTTGAGATGTCGCTCAGCAAGTTGGGTTTACAGGTGAGCAGAAGTTAGGGTAATGCATAATTCTTAATGCTTAATTCTTAATTAATGCATTGTATATAAAATGGAATTTAGAACCAAAGTAACAATAGAAGAACCGCACTTCAAGGTTGGTCCACGGAAGCGTATGCTTTTTGTGGGCTCGTGCTTTGCCGACAATATCGGTAGGCGCTTTATTGAAGAGCAGTTTCGGGCTACGGTCAATCCTTTTGGGGTGATGTATAACCCGGCCAGCATTCTGCATACGGTAGAGCGTTGCGAAGATACTCCCGATGTGGCATTCTTTACTTTGGGTACAAATCATATTTACCGGTTGAAAGAGACAGGCGAGATTGTTGACAACTGCCAGAAACGTCCGCAGCGCCTGTTCTCTGAAGAAGAACTGACAATAGATGAGTGTGCCGACTATCTGTCGCAAGCAGTAGAGATATTGCTCGGGTGCAATCCTGATGTTCAGGTGGTGCTGACAGTCAGTCCTATCCGGTACGCCAAGTATGGCTATCATGGCAGTCAACTGTCAAAGGCAACGCTTCTGCTTGCCGCCGACCGTGTGGTAAAGCGTTATGACTGCTGTACATATTTCCCCGCATACGAAATAGTTAACGACGAGTTACGCGATTACCGTTTCTATGGCGAAGATATGTTGCATCCGTCAGCTCAGGCAGTCAATTACATCTGGGAACGTATTGCAGACACATTCTTCTGTGATGAGGCCAAGCAATATCTTGTAGAATGGAAACCCATCAAGGAGGCATTGGCGCATAAGCCTTTTAATCCTGATTCAGCCGAGCATAAGGCTTTTCTTGAAAAGACAAACCAGAAATTAGAGGAGTTTAAAAAGAAATGGAATATACTATAGAGAGAATCACCACCCTAATAGGTGCACGACGTTTGGGTACAGCCGAGGCAACAATCAGTTGGTTGCTTACTGACAGTCGCTCACTTTGTTTTCCGGAATCAACCCTTTTCTTTGCATTGCGCTCAGAGCGAAACGATGGACATAAGTATATTCCAGAACTGTATAATCGTGGTGTGCGCAACTTTGTTGTTAGTAGTACACCGCAAAATGCAGCAGATTATAAAGATGCCAACTTCCTGAAAGTTACCGATGTGCTTTCTGCCTTGCAGCGACTGGCTGAGCGTCATCGCGATGAGTTTGATATTCCTGTGGTAGGAATCACTGGTTCCAACGGCAAGACAATGGTCAAGGAGTGGCTTTATCAGTTGCTTTCGCCCTCAATGACCGTTACCCGCTCTCCTCGAAGTTACAATTCTCAGATAGGTGTGCCGCTGTCGGTATGGTTGCTTAACGAAAGAACCCAAGTCGCTCTCCTTGAAGCAGGTATCAGTGAGGTAGGCGAGATGGATGCCCTGCAGGACATCATCCAGCCGACCATCGGTGTGCTGACCTCGCTTGGAGCACCGCATCAGGAGAACTTCCGCAGTCTTGAAGAGAAGTGCATGGAAAAGTTGATGCTCTTCAAGAATGCTTCGTTTATAGCATATAATACAGATGATGCCGTTGTTTCCCGTTGTGTTCGCCGCAGCAGCTTCAAGGCATCAAAGATAGGGTGGAGCAGAGAGAATCCGTCGGAAGCCTTATATATAAAGAATGTTTCTTCTGGCACAGATGCTACAACTATATTATATGTATATAAGGGTAAGGAGGCTTCATATCGTCTGCCGTTTATTGACGAGGCGTCCGTAGAGTGTTCTTTCGCATGTGCCGCTATAGCCTTGCATTTAGGCATTACGGCAGAGCAACTGGACGAGCGAATGGCAACTCTCGACCCTGTGGCCATGCGCTTGGAAGTGAAAGAAGGCATACACGGTTGTACGCTGATAAATGATACATACAACTCTGACATCAATTCGCTCGATATTGCTCTCGACTTTATGAATCGCCGTCCCGACCAAAACGGGCAACGCCGCACGTTGATTCTTAGTGACATCTATCAGAGTGGCGAGACGCAGCAGCGACTGTATGAAAAAGTATCTGAACTGGCACTGAACAGAGGTGTTCAGAAGTTTATTGGCATAGGCAGTGCGCTGAAGGCCAACGCATCTGCTATACATGTGCCTGAGTGCCATTTCTTTGAAGATGTGCAGTCGTTTGTAGGCAGTGATGTCTTCCGCTCTTTGCACGACGAACTGATATTAGTAAAAGGTTCGCGCGCATTTGGGTTTGACTACATTGCAGAACTTCTTGAACAGAAAGTTCACGAGACGATTCTTGAGGTCAACCTGAACGCATTGGTCGACAATTTCAATTACTACCGTTCACTGATGAAACCAGAAACCAAGCTGGTGTGCATGGTAAAGGCCGATGCCTATGGAGCCGGAGCTGTTGAAGTGTCAAAGACGTTGCAGGACCATCGTGTGGATTATCTTGCCGTGGCTGTTGCCGATGAGGGTGTTACGTTACGCAAGAACGGCATCACTTGCAACATCATTATCATGAATCCGGAGATGACTGCCTTCAAGACCATGTTCGATTACGATTTGGAACCAGAGGTATATAGTTTCCGACTGATGGATGCGCTTATACGTGCTGCTGAGAAAGAAGGCATCACCAATTATCCTGTTCACATAAAGTTGGACACAGGCATGCACCGCCTCGGTTTCGACCCTGATAAGGACATAGACGAGGTTATAGGCCGCCTGAAGCATCAGAATGCCATCATACCGCGCTCTGTCTTCTCTCATTTCGTAGGCTCTGACAGTGATGAACTTGATGATTTCTCTACATCTCAGTTTGAGAAGTTCCAACGGGCAGCTGACAAGTTGCAGGCAGCCTTCAGCCATAAGATATTGCGCCATATAGCCAACAGCGCTGGCATCGAGCATTTCCCAGAACGGCAGTTGGATATGTGCCGGTTGGGCATCGGGCTTTATGGTGTTAATCCTCGTAATAACAATATGATTAATAATGTCAGCACACTCAAGACCACTATCCTGCAAATGAGAACAGTGCCGGCAGACGAAACGGTTGGATATAGTCGTAAGGGCAAACTGTCTCAAGATAGCGTCATCGCAGCTATACCTATTGGCTATGCCGACGGATTGGACCGTCATCTTGGCAACGGCAGGGGCTATTGCATGGTTAATGGATGCAAGGCGCCATACGTAGGAAACATCTGTATGGATGTGGCGATGATTGATGTTACAGGCATAAATTGCAAGGAGGGCGATATGGTTGAAATATTTGGTAACAATCTGCCTGTAACCGTGCTTTCAGATGCCTTGGATACTATACCTTACGAGGTGCTCACAAGTGTCAGCAACAGAGTGAAAAGGATATATCTTATGGAGTGATAATCAGATATAATAGGAAAAAATATAAAACTTTAACAAAAAACTCCTAACTCCTAACTCCTAACTTTTTATTATCTTTGCAAGCAAAACTTGTTTACTACGAAACTAATTTTTAAAATCTAATAAAATAATGAGTCAAATTCAAACATCTAAAATGAGTTACCACAGATGGATTATCTGTTCGTTGCTCTTTGTGGCTACTACGGTCAACTACCTCGACCGTCAGGTGCTCTCGTTAACATGGAAGGACTTCATCGCGCCAGAATTCCACTGGACCGATGCAGACTACGGTACAATCACAGCTACATTCTCAATCATCTATGCTGTGTTCATGCTCTTCGCAGGTAAATTCGTTGACTGGATGGGCACAATGAAGGGTTATCTTTGGGCTATTGGTATCTGGTCGCTCGGTGCTTGCTTGCATGCAGGTTGCGGTTGGGCAACAATGCACATCGAAGGCTTTGAGTCAATAGAGGCAATGAAGGCAGTTGAAACAGGTTCTGCTGCAGCGCTTGCAGTAGCAAGTGTCAGCGTATGGCTCTTCTTGATTTGCCGTTGCGTTCTTGCAGCTGGTGAGGCTGGTAACTTCCCTGCAGCTATCAAGGTGACAGCAGAGTATTTCCCAAAGAAAGACCGTGCTTTCGCTACATCTATCTTCAACGCCGGTGCATCAGTAGGTGCTCTTGCTGCTCCTGCAACAATTCCTCTGCTTGCTGAGGCTTATGGTTGGGAAATGGCATTCATCATCATCGGTGCTTTAGGTTTCATTTGGATGTTCTTCTGGGTATTCCTCTATGAGAAGCCAGAGAAGTCTAAGTTCGTTAACGAGTCAGAGCTTCTCTATATCAATCAGGATGAAGAAGATGCTGCAGCTGCTACTAAGGCAGAGGTAAAGGAAGAGAAGACTATTCCTTTCTTGCAGTGCTTCACATACCGTCAGACATGGGCGTTCATCACAGGTAAGTTCTTCACCGATGGTGTATGGTGGTTCTTCCTCTTCTGGGCACCTGCTTACTTCTCTGATCAGTATGGCTATAAGTCAAGCGACCCAATGGGTATCATGCTCATCGTTGTTCTATATGCTATCGTTACATTCATCTCTATCGGTGGTGGTTATCTGCCAAAGATATTTGTTGACAAGAAGGGTATGAACCCATATGCAGGCCGTATGTTGGCAATGCTTATCTTCGCATTCTTCCCACTTGCAGCTCTCTTTGCTCAGCCATTGGGCGTTTATTCAGCATGGTGGCCAGCAATCATCATCGGTCTTGCAGGTGCAGGACATCAGGCATGGTCTGCTAACCTCTTCTCAACAATCGGTGACATGTTCCCTAAGTCAACAATCGCTACCATCACAGGTATCGGCGGTATGGCTGGTGGTGTAGGTTCATTCCTTATCAACAAGGGTGCCGGTAACCTCTTTACATACGCTGAGGGTCAGGGTGCTGCATTCACATTCCTTGGTTTCGAGGGCAAGCCAGCCAGCTATATGATTGTATTCTGCATCTGTGCAGTTGCTTATCTGTTGGCATGGACAATCATGAAGACTCTTGTTCCTAAGTACAAGCCAATCATTGTTGAGTAATACAATAATGTTATAAATATCTAAGATGGCTGCGTCACGTGATGCAGCCATCTTTTTTGTTTGCTTTGTTTTTGAAACAAAATATTGTGAATTTTACTTTGTTTTTGAAACAAAATGTTGTGAATTATACTTTGTTTTTGAAACAAAATATTGTGAATTGCTTGTGTAATTCATTAAATATCAGTATATTTGTGGCGTAATATCAAGTAACTTATGTTTCAGAGAAAAATCATATCAGAATTGCGCTTATGGGCAGATTCGAAATATCGTAAACCTTTAGTGTTACGAGGAGCTCGCCAAGTAGGTAAATCGACTATGGTAAAAGAGTTTGGCAAAGAGTTTGATGTATTCATATCATTAAACTTGGAAAAACCTGATCACTGGGCTATTTTCGAATCCGCAGATATTGATATATCTGTTAAGATGATATTTCTTTTTGCTAAAAAGCCATTGGACAGAACAAAAAAAACGCTGTTGTTTATAGATGAGATACAGAATTCCCCCAAGGCAGTGGCGTTGCTTCGCTATTTTTATGAGGATTATCCATGGCTCTATGTGATATCAGCAGGTTCTTTGCTGCTCACTTTGCAAAATCAACATATTTCTTTTCCTGTAGGCAGAGTACAATATATGCACCTTCGTCCATGCTCTTTTTCTGATTTTCTCGAAGCAACAGGCAATACATTGCTATGTGACGAACTGAATACAATGCACATAGATTCGTCATTACACCCAATGTTGATGCAGTTATTCTCGCAGTTTGCTGTTGTTGGTGGAATGCCAGAGGCCATAGCGCGATATTCTGATAATCCAGATATTGTCGCTTTGAAAGATGTTTATGCTTCTTTATTGCGCAGCTATAGTGAAGATGTGGAAAAATATGCTAAGAACGATACAATGAAAAATGTAATTCGTTTGCTTCTTAAAAAAGGATGGACATATTCTACAGAACAGATAACACTGGGTAATTTTGCGGAATCAAGCTATAAGGCTCGTGAAGTAGGAGAGGCATTGCGTATGCTGGAACGTACATATTTGTTAGAACTGACATACCCTATCACATCTTGTCAATTACCAATTGTTCAGGAGAATAGACGCAAACCAAAACTCTTTTGGATTGATGCTGGGATAATTAACTATGCTGCAAATATACAACAAGAGGTAATGTTCTCTACCAATATAATGGACACATGGAGAGGCAAATTAGCGGAACAATTAGTTGCACAAGAACTGTTTTCGTCAACAACTGATGCTGATGTACATCATGATTTTTGGGTTCGCAACTCTCCAAGTGCGACATCAGAATTAGATTTCGTTTATTTATTTGATGGAAAGGTAATACCTATTGAGGTAAAGGCTGGTCACAATGCACATCTTAAATCTTTACAGATATTCATGGATAATGCTCCACATGATTTTGCTGTAAGAGTATGGAATCAGCCAATGCAAGTTGATGATGTAGTGACGCCGAATGGTAAAAGATTCCGCCTTCTTAGTATCCCGTTTTATTATGTTCATCTATTGCCAAAGTTGCTTCCTTTATATATCTAAACTATAATAATCTATTGTCTAAACCGCCGTTTCAGAGTTCTAAAACGGCCGTTTACGATGCTTAATCGGGCCGTTTAGCAGTCGTAACTGCACCACTTTTGATACTCAAAAGACATGCCTTGTTCACCTTGCTTTTATGTAATATAATTCTTAAAATTACTTAAAAGCATCAAAAAAGCGCCCAAAAATGTAGGTAAAATTTTCTTATACACTGCATCTAACGCACAGCGTGTCAGTCGGTTAACCTTAAAAATGTAGGATGTATGAAAGTTCTCCAAAATAATTTTGTATTTTGGGCTGAGGTATCACAATTGTGTGGTAATTTGCTAAGAGACAGATACTTAATGTGTGATACCTTGGCTTTGAGGTATCACGAAGTATCACGAGGTATCACAAGGTGTCATCGAGGTATCGCAAGGTGTCATCGAGGTTCCTCCCCTTAGCAAGGGGAGGTTAGGAGGGAATTGTGCAAAGCGTTCCTTTAGAGGTATATATTTTTCGCAACCTCTCCCGTCCTCTCCTTGCCGTAAGGAGAGGCTCCACCTCTCTCCTAAATCCAGGCCTCACCCAGCCCCTCTCCATAATGAGAGGGTAGCTATGCTCATGAGCGAGGACTTAACCGCTCCTCCTGTCGCTCTTACATTATGGTAGGCGGGGCATCAAAGCCCTCGCCTGATTGTTTTATTCCACTGGATTATTAATGATTCTCTTTGCAAAAGAGCCATAAGTTTTTAAAGACATAAAGACATGTTTTTTGGACAGAAAAACTGAAAAATCCTAAAAATCCCAAAATCCCTAGACACAAAATTTGAAGAACAGAAATCCCTTAAATCCAAATAATCCTTAGACAAAAGAGACTGAAATATAAAATTTAAAGATTGAAAAATTGAAGAACTGAAATCCTTTAAATCCTAATAATCCGTAGCCAAAAGAGACAAAAGTACAAAAGGCTAAGGCATTCTTTTTAAAATATCACGCAAGTATGCGTCACTAACATTTTCAAAATCAGCCTTGTCGTAAATATAGATTAGTTGTAACTCGTTCATAACTATCCTCAATCGTATGATAACACGAGCACCCCCACTTTTCCCACGTCCTTTAGACGTAATGTTCATTCGTATTTTCCAGATATCTTCATGAAGTTCCACTCCTTGTCTTGGATTTTCCTGTAGAGACATCAAGAGAGCCTCAAAATCAGCATCCAAAGACTTGTGCTTTTTCTTCAACCGCTTGTATGCAGTTTTAAATTCATCTGAAATTCTAACGTTCATCATAAGTTACGCAAGGTTTCAATTGCTTCTTTCATGCTCATGGCTGGTGATTTTTCTGCTTGTTTAATACCCTTTCGGATAGCAGTAGCCACCTTGTATGATTCTTCTAGTTTTTGAAGATGCTTCCAACGCCGACGACTCATTTTTATGGTAACGGTGTTGTTTTCTTGTGAAATGATAGATGTCTGTAACATAAGCTATAATATTTTTAATGCAAATATACCTAATTCTATTTATTTCACCAAATTTTTCTACATCAATCATTTGACATGGGCATACTAAATGAATGTTGCATTGCGGTATTACATTAAAATCTTCCCCTTTTTCTTTGTTTAATCAGAAATAATCCTTACTTTTGCATTTGCACACCTATTCACGGTTGTGCTATCTTTGAACTTCCTATGTTGGTATTTCTATGATATAGGGTTTGATTATCTAAAACAATAGTATATGATAAAACATACGAAACTGATTTCATTAGTAGTATTCCTACTCGTTGTGATGGGCATCAGCAGCACGTCGGCACAAAGTCTTGTGCTTCACCATGCAAACGGCACAACAACAGATGTGGAGCTGTACACAATGCCCCAAGTAAAGTTTCAGGACGACAAGGTGCTCATCACCTCTACCGTTCTCGACATGGAGTTTTCTAAATTGGATGTGCTTAAGTTTACTTATAAGGGTGGTGCCTCTGGCATAACAAGTCCAAGCGTAAAGGCTCGCTACACTCAGGAAGACGGCCGAATCGTATTCCATGGCATCAATGCTACAGATAAACTGGCAGTTTATGCCGTCAACGGCATCTGTGTTCCTGTTAATTTCCAGCGTAGCGGTTCTTACGCCAGCCTGCCTCTCGCTTCTATCCCTTCGGGAGTTTATGTGCTAAGTATCAATGGTCGAACCTCTAAATTCACGAAACGATGAAACACCGTCTTGGCCTTATTCTTTTATTTGCCGCCGTAACACTTGCCGGTATGGCACAGACCATCGGCGAGGCATTCTATATCTACCGTAACGACGGACAGTTCAATGCCTTCTTCCGTGATGAGATACTGAGCATAGAGTATTCTAACTATGATGCCGACAGTGTCTATTACGATGAAATCGTGACACAGGTTGTCAACACAGCCGACAGTGTCTATAAGATACCTCTGGCTACTATTGACAGCGTGGGGTTTGTGACGCCGGAGACAAAGTGTAAGCAGGATGTAAAAAATCTGGAATACAACCTGCTTGACTATATTATAGGAGCAGAAGGTCTTACTTTAAAACTGAAACTTGAAACTCCTAGTGCTATAGTCCCAGTAAAAGGAGATAAACTCGTTCTGTTAGAAGGCTGTGATGCCCTACCATACGGTTTTTCAGGTGTGGTTTCTAGTATTCAGACTGGCAATTCTTCTATTGATGTTATTTGTGAGCAAGCATACCTTGAGGACTTGTTTGATTCTTTCTGTAGCGTTTCCACGGTTTATGGGTCAACACCAGATGAAGAAACTCCGGCTAGCAGCAGACGGCGTGCTACATATAACCCAGATGATGTCGTTTTTTCCTTAGGCCCTTTTAAACTCAATCGTAGTTACGACATTAGTCAGGGTATTGCTTACGATGGTGATCTTGCTTTGAGTGGTGGCGCTAGCTACTCTGTTGAGATACAACCCACATTTAGAATACATACTTTCTTGATTATAGGTGAAGGTCAGGGTACATACTTCAGCTATAGACTTACTGGAGACTTGCGAGTAACCTCTCAGTCGTCACTTTATGGCGTGCTTTCTTATAATCACGATTGGGACGGTATCGTTGCATCATGCCCTATACCAATGACTGGAAATATGGTCAACTTCTACATCAATCCTGGTCTTTTTGTTCGTGCTGATGCCACATTTACGAGTTCTATAACATCCACGCAAAACTATACTTTTGGCTCGGCCTTTGACTTCAGTAGCATAGGGAAAAATTCGATAAAACCGAGTATCGGGGGACGGCTTGCAAGTTCCTCTGTTGATATGACAGGTAGTCTTGATGGAAGTCTGGCGGGTGGAGCCTACCTAGAGATTGGCTTTAACCTTCTGAGTCGTGAGATAGCCCGGGTTTGTGTACGTGGAGAGATGGGAGGACGAGCCAGCGGCAGTTTCGTGCTCCGCAATAGTGACATTGATAATGCTTCTAAGGAAACAAAAATCTATGAACGGCTAAAGAACTCAAATATTGAAGTAGGCAGTTTTGTAAATGTTTCACTCCAGGCTTCTGTAGCACATACGGGTAATGGTCTGACATGGGAATTATCAGAACCTATTCATACATGGAATCTTGTGCCAGAGTTCTCCAATACGAAGTTGACGCAGACATCCAATTCAAATACCTCAGTAGATGCTTATACAGAATTACGTGGAGATTGTCTGATTCCGGTTAATGTTGGCTATAAATTGTTAGATGATAACAATATGGAAGTTGCAAACTTTGATGCCAGTGCAAGCTATACTAACAAGGCTTCTAAAATGGAACACACGTTTACCGGGCTCAATAAGGATAAACTTGATAGCTATACTGTATATCCCAAAGTCAAGCTCTTTAATCAATTCGATGTTTTAGCAAGTCCTGAAGCAAGTTTGAAAAATACATCCTGCCCCGACTCCAACCACCCGCACTGGATAGACCTCGGTCTGCCCAGCGGCACGCAGTGGCGGTGCTGCAATGAGGGCGCGTCCACTCCTGAGGCTTATGGTGGCTACTATACTTTTGGGCAAGTTGCTTCAGCCCCGACCCTAGAACAGATAAAAGAGCTGTTTAACAATTGTCGTTCAGAATGGACAACTATGAATGGTGTTAATGGTCGGAGGTTTATCGGCCCTAACGGTGGCACAATTTTTCTGCCTGCTGCTGGGTGGCGCATAGATGGCGAGTTCTCCGGCGTCGGCTCGAACGGCTACTATTGGTCATCTACGCCCCTCGACGAGAACTACGCCCATGGATTGTACTTCCGCTCGCGCAGCGCGGGCTGGTTCAACTCCAACGGCCTCGACCGCATCGAGCATAGCGTTCGGCCTGTGCGTTAGAACTGTGTGCATCCTTGCCCCAACTAGCAAAACGAATTCTTCAAATTTCCCGGGCTGGGCTGTAGGCGGAGCTGTGCCCTTTAGGGCACGTGATGAGGTTTATAAATCGAGAAATGCCAGATCTCTAAGCGTGATCTGGCATTTCTCGTTGTGAGATCTGGCATTTCTCGTTGTGAGATCTGGCACTTCTCTGTTTTTATTTAACCCAAATCGGTCATTTAGATTTTAGTGCGTTTGTCTTGTTATTTTTGAGAAGATTTTTTATGTGTTCTAAAGGAGTATAGCGGGCTATACGACTGAAGAGACATGAAAAATATGCCAAAAAGAATAGACAAAAGTG
>JAFQQY010000026.1 GCA_017410365.1 Prevotella sp. | reverse complement strand
TTAATCTGTAGAAAAGGATGTTATCATACAAAGTAATGTCCATTTGTACTTTTTCTATATGGTTTTATACTTACATTTGCATATCATTTGTATCTTGATAACAGTAACTAACTGATTATCAATATACTTTATATTTGAGGAGGTCAAGTAACTCCGAGACAATAAACAAAATAGAAATCCCGTATGACTCTGAACAGTTATACGGGATTTTCTTTTTATTGAACTTCGTGATTTGTTATGCCATTTCTCCACTTTCATCAATCTGCCATCACACGCTCTAAGTTCCAGTACTTCCCATAGCCACCAACTGGGCGATTGCAATTTGGCTGCAACGTATAGATGTTCTTAGTGTATCTAATTTCTTGATTGAAGTCACTTGTCAAGAAATTGAGGGGAAAATCACCATAGATGAAGCACAGGCAATGATCTACCCACATTATATAAGAACTTAAGGAAATGACTGGCAACAGGAAATAATCCAACTCCTTATAAAAGCTCAACTATTTATATTAGAAAAACAAACAACAGCTACTCGTCTTATTAAAAAGTGTCATTTCTTATACATTCTTGTAAGACCTCATAAACTTTCCGCAGCCATCACACTGTCATCTTCGGGCAACTGATAGGGTTTTATCTTTCTGTCGTCGAGGTAGATGCGGTGGAGGGTGTAAGCCAACGACTCCAGCGTTTGCTGGCGCACTTTGGGTTTCAGTTGACACTCCCATACCGTGATGCAATGCCACCCCATGGCGGCAAGCGTGCGCTGCTCGGTGATGTCGCGCGCCTTGTTGCGCTCAATCTTCGTCTGCCAATAATCGACGTTGCTCTTGGGAAGAACGAAATGGCGGCAACCGTCATGACCATGCCAAAAACAACCGTTGACGAAGATTACGGTGCGGTATTTGCGCAGCACGAGGTCGGGATGACCGGGCAGGCGGGGATGGTTCAGCCTATAGCGGAAGCCACGACTGAACAGGAACTTCCTCACCAACAGTTCCGGTTTGGTGTTCTTGCCCTTTATCGCCGACATGCAGCGATGCCGTTGTTCCTTGTCCATCTTATCCATACGTTCTTTTGCCAATAAGCAGGTAAGACTGCATGACATCACAAAGTTAAGAATAAATTCTGACAATCCTTTGTGTTATGATTGTTTTTTGCTATTTTTGCAATATACATACAACAGGCTTTAAAGCATTGGCAATATGAAGAAGGTATATTTTGCAGGTTCCATACGCGGAGGAAGGGTTGATGCCGACCTCTACAGACGACTGATAGAGCATATTCAGAAGACGGCGATTGTGCTGACAGAACACGTCGGCAGCAAGAAACTGAATCTATTGGAACAGGGGAAGAAGGATGTGGAGATATATGAGCAGGACACCAACTGGCTCAGAGAATGTGATGTGGTGATAGCTGAGTGTACTTGTCCGTCGCTGGGCGTGGGTTACGAACTGGCTTTTGCCGAGAAGCTTGGCAAACCTTGCCACATCTTCTACAACCGCACGAAGACGCAGCTCTCAGCCATGCTGACTGGCAACCCGTATTTCAACATCCATCCTTATGAGAGTGAGGAGGAGATTTTTCAGAGAATTGAAGAATTGAAGGATTGAAGACTGTAAAGCTGATGAGCGAAGGCGAATAATGCTTCGCAGATGAGAGATGAGAGATGAGAGATGAGGGTTTGTTTGCAAATAACTCGTTAACTTGTCAACTAAAAAACTTGTCAACTAAAAAAACATAACATATGAAAAATTTTGGACAGAAATCGTGGGTTCTACCACAACCGGTGCTTATTATCGGTACATACAACAGTGACGGCACACCTAATGCCATGAATGCGGCATGGGGCGGCCAGTGGGATTCAAAAGAAATAGTTATCTCTATGGGAGCGCATGCCACTACAGAGAATCTTAACCGCAATGGGGAGTTTACTGTGGCTTTCGCAACAAAGGCAACGATGGTGGCGTCTGACTTCGTGGGCATAGTAAGTGCGAAGAACGATGCTCAGAAGATGCAGAAAACAGGTTGGACGGCTGTAAAGGCGGAGAACGTTGACGCTCCGGTGTTCATCGATTTCCCTATGACCATGGAGTGCCGCATAAAGCAGAAGATTGACGAGAGTGCAGAGGGTTACTATATCGTGGCAGAGATTGTGAACATCGTTGTAGATGAGAACTATCTTGCTGCCGACGGGAAACCTGATGTAGAGAAGATGGAACTGATTACCTACGACCCTGTGCACCACGGATACATCTGCTTGGGCGAGCGCGTAGGCAATGCCTTTGCAGACGGAAAGGAACTGAAGTAAGGCGTCTATTTTCTTACTTCTAATATGCCGTCAATCTCGTGCTCCACGAAGGGACCTTCCTTAACTTCAAAGATGACGCTGCCCGACTCCAGGCACTCCACTCCATGCCATGTGTTCTTGGGAATGTCAACGCCATAGCGACCATCTTCGCGACTGAGCACAACACTCTCGAGCACCTCGCCCTGATCGTTGTAGGTGCTTACACGCACTTTGCCTTGTAGCAACACGAAACTCTCGTCCTTTGTTACATGATGATGGATGGGAACAACGGTACCCACTTCAAGTGCATTGAGAAAACGGTGGCACTTGTCTTCAAGGCTCTCATGAAAGTTATAGTTCTTGCGCAGGCGAGGCGACTGCTTCGCCTGTTCGACAACGCTATCCAATAGTTGTTGGTCAATAATCTTCATTACAAATCCTCCAAATAATAATTATTAGTCGGTCAACATCTGTGATTCGTCAGCATCAATGAACACGATGTCTGACGATTCGCTGATTGTTTTTTTCTTCTTGTTCTCGCGGGCACCTGCCTTTAACAACGAGCGGGCAGCGGTGATGATGCTTTGACCGCCGTCGGCAGTTGTTGTGCGCAGTTTGCTCATCGCCTCCGTGGTCTGTCTCATCTTCGTCTCCACATCACCGAAACGCTGGGCGAAGTCCTGAGTGCGCTCGACTATGGTATTGGCAGCCTTTATCATCTCCTCCTGATTTGACAACTGTCTCACCTGTGTCCACATGAGTTCAAGTATGCGCAGGTTCATATACATGGTCTGCGGTCCGAGTATCAAGACACCCTTGTCGTAAGCTTCGCGCCACAGAGAACTGTCGTTGAGCATGGCGAGATTGAGTGCCCCTTCGGTATGTATGTACATGATAACGAAGTTGAGTTTGTTATAGCCCTCCTGCAGATACTTGCTATAGTCTTTCTTTGCCAATCGCTCAACCTGAGCACGCACGCTCACAAGGTGTTCCTTGAGATACTGTGTCTGCTCTGCCATATCCTCCGTGTTAACATAGCGCTCGTATGCAGTGAATGACATCTTGGAATCGACCACGACATCACGATTGTTGGGGAAGTGGAGAATGAAGTCGGGAATCAGTCCCTTGCCCTCGTCATCCTTAATGAGATTGCCCAGTTTGTCGCGCAGATGAGCCTGTGACGAATACTGCTCACCGTCTTTCAGTCCGAGATCTTCGAGCAGCTGGCGCAACTTCATCTCACCGAAATTGCCCTGCACCTTCACCTCGCCCGTCAATGCTCTGGTGAGTCGGGCTGCTGAATCGTTCAGTTCGTCATACTTCTTCATGTTGGCATGTATAGAAGCGTCAAGACGGTTGTATGCCTCAATGTTTTTCTCCTTCGTGTCGGTGAGCAACTGTTCCATGCGCTTTATCTCGTCGTGCAGCGGATTGACTATTTTCGACACCTGTTCCTTGTTTGCCTCTCCCAGTTCTTCCTGACGTTTTTTCAGCACATTCTCCGAGGTGGTTTGCATCTGCTCCCTTATCAGGTTCATCTGACTCTCCACCTGCTTTTTGTTCATCTCCTTGAGTGCCTCTATCTGTTTTTCGTGCGCCTCCTTTGCCTGTGCCAGTTGCTTGTCGAACGATGCTTTCATTTCATTAATCTGCGACTCATGCGAGCGTTTTATCTCATCAGCAGCCTCAGCATTACGCTTAGCCTCAGCCTCACGCTGCGCAGCAACATCAGCCTTATAGTCTGACAATTGGCGCATGGCATTCTGAACGTTGACTGCCTGAACATCACGCTCAGCTGTCAACTGGCGCAACTCTGCATTCTGCTGTGCTATAGTCTGTTCATGAGCGGTAATCCTTGCCTGCAACTCTGCTGCCTGTGCCTCAAGCGTAGCTACACGTCCGTCATCACCTGCCCCGACCGACTTCTTTCCGATAAAGAAAGCCAATGCCGACATGATGATTATTCCCGCAACGGTTATTATAATGTATATCTCCATAGTTTTGTATGTTTTATTTTTTAGGAGTGTAGGAGTAAAGGAGTGAAGGAGTGTAGACGTATGCCTCATAACCTTACAACCTCATAACCTTAAAACCTCAAAATTTCTCAAGACAAAAGTACAAATAAAAACTGAGAAAACCAAGTGAGCGTAAAATTTGAATGAAAACGAACGCAAATCTTCGGCAACTTGCCGATAATTTCAACGGACAATGAACGTTTGAAACAGGTAACAAAAACGCCCAAACCGAAAAATTATATATGAATTTAGCGGTTACAACCACTAAATTTAGTATAAATTTGGCGGTTTGTCCAACAACACACCAGAAGTACAGACGCTTGAATGACAGACTCAAAACCGCACAACCTTAAAACCTCATAGCCTAAAACCTCACAACCTAAAAAGGTAAGTAAACCAAGCAAACGTAAAATTTGAATGAAAAACAAGAATTTGCTCCAAAAAATTTCTTTCATTTAATTAATTATGTGTACTTTAGTAGCTGGATAAATGTTATAGAGATATGGACAAAGAAAACAAAATAATACTCTATAAAGATGATGATGGCAAAGTGAGTGTGAACACTCGCTTTGCTGATGAGGATGTGTGGCTTACGCAGGCGCAGTTGGCAGATATATATCAGACAACCAAACAAAATGTCAGTCAACATATTGATAATATATTATCAGATGGTGAACTTGACGAAAATCGAACTGTAAAGAATTTCTTGACAGTTCGCGAGGAAGGTAAACGTAAGGTTCAACGTGACATCACATATTACAATCTCGACATGATTATCGCTCTTGGCTACCGAGTGCAATCACCTATTGCTGTGCGTTTCCGTCGTTGGGCCACTCAACGGTTGCATGAGTATATCCAGAAGGGATTTACTATGGATGATGAACGATTGAAACAGGGTGGCAATCGCTACTTCCGCGAATTATTGCAGCGCATTCGTGACATCCGTAGCAGTGAGCGTAACTTCTATCAGCAGGTGACAGACATCTATGCAACCTCTACAGACTATGACCCAAGGGCTAAGATGACGAAACTGTTTTTTGCAACAGTGCAGAACAAAATGCACTACGCTGTGCATGAGCATACTGCTGCAGAACTGATTTATGAACGGGTGGATAATGAAAAACCGTTTGTAGGCATGACCAACTTCAAGGGGAATTACGTTACACGTGATGATGTTAAGATTGCCAAAAACTATCTCACGGAGTTGGAATTGCAACGATTAAACCTGCTGACCTCGCAATTCTTGGATTATGCGGAGTTCCAGGCTCTGGAGCAAAACCCGATGACAATGGCAGAATGGATTAAGGCTTTGGACGACCAAATACTGCGCCTAAGAAAGAACATCCTTGAGGGGACTGGTACAATATCGCATCAGGAGGCTATCGAAAAGGCTGAGCGAGAGTTTGAAATCTATCGAGAGCGCGAGATGAGGATGCTGGAGAGCGACTTTGACAAGGCTGTGAAGCGATTGATGAACAAAGCAGATGAAGCAGAAGAGGAGAATGTATAATAACTCTTACACATACTCCTTAGCCACAATCCTGCCGGCAAGTACTTCTCTGGCATTGTAGGCGAGCGACTCTATTTCGTTCTCGCCCGGCATGACTACTACAGGGGCAAGAAAGTCTACACGTTTGGCGAGAATGTCAGTACAGTATTTGCTGTGCGAGATGCCACCAGTGAGAATTATCGCATCCGTCTTGCCACCAAGAGCAATGTGCATGGCACCTATCTGCTTGGCTATGGTGTAGAGCATGGCGTTGAGCACAGAGCAATAAGGCTCTTCACCTTCTTCCGCCTCACGCGTGATGGTTATCATGTCGTTGGTGCCTGTATATGCCAACAAACCGCCACCTCCGCTAATCATGCGCTTTATCTGCTTGATGCTGTACTTGCCACTGAAACAGAGGTCAACCAACTGACCGGCAGGTACGGTGCCGGCGCGCTCTGTAGAGAACGGTCCTTCGCCATCGAGTGCATTGTTTACATCCACCACCCTACCCTGCTTGTGGGCACTGACAGAGATGCCTCCGCCAAGGTGGGCAACGATGATGTTCAGGTCTTCGTAGTTCTTTCCTTGCGCAGTTGCATACTGACGCGAAACGGCCTTACTGTTGAGGGCATGAAACAATGATATGCGCTTTATCTCTGGAATACCAGTATAGCGTGCCTCTTCTGCCAGTTCGTCAATCACTGCAGGGTCTGCCATATAAGCCTCGCAACCACATTCAGCAGCCAGTTCACTGGCAATCAGTCCTCCGAGATTACAGGCATGCTCCATCTGAGCATGAAGTAAGTCATGCTTCATTTGCTCATTCACCTTATACACACCACCTTCAAGCGGTTTGGTCAGTCCGCCACGAGCGATTATGGCATCAAACTTTATAGGCACATTACCGTCGGACAGTCGTTTGCGGATAAAAGCCATACGATAGTCGTACTGCTCTGCAATACTCTGAAAACCTACCAGTTCGCTACTGGGATGGTGAGCGCCTGAAAGCCAGACGGGGGTATTATCTTCGTAAACGGCCAACTTAGTTGATGTTGACCCGGGATTTATTACTAGTATTCGCATGGGGTAATGCTTAATTCTTAATGCTTAATTCTTAACGAAGAAGATAAAAGGAGCTAAAGGAAGATAGAGGTAGATAGAGGACATAACCTTAAAACCTCATAACCTCATATTATTCTACACGCCATCAATAGACTGTAGTATTTTGACTCATCGGAATCGGCACGCGACGCAACGACGATTGGGGCACTGGTGCCTACTATCAGTCCTGCCACAGTGGCTCTGGCAAAGAAGGTGAGGGTCTTGTAGAACGTGTTGCCTGCCTGTATATTTGGGAAAACGAGCACATCAGCACAGCCGACAACGGGCGAAGCGACGCCCTTGATGCTTCCGCTCTCAGAATCTAATGCCGTCTTCACGTCCATCGGTCCGCCAACAAGGACATTGCCGTATGCTCCCTCTGAGGCACGACGCATAATCTCCACGTAACTGATGGTGTGCTCGAACTTAGGATTAACCTTCTCGGCACAGTTGGTCAGGGCTATGCGTGGTTGCTTGATGCCAAGACGGCGGCAGGCTGCGGCACACTCGCTGACGATGGCATGAAACTGCTCAAGCGTGGGTTGTGGCAGTACGGCAGCATCGGAGAACATCAGCATGCGTTTGAAGGATGGAATCTCGGCAATGGTGATATGGGTCATCACGGCTCCGGGTTCGAGTAGTCCGCACTGCTTGTTTAGCACAGCATGCAACAAGATGTCTGAACTTATAGTGCCCTTCATCAGTACATCCGCATCGCCACGTTTTACGGCAGCAACAGCAAGATTAGATGCCTCAACATCGTCAGCGCACGATACCACTGTCACCTTACCGGCATGTTCATCAATCACCATCTGCAAATGATTGCTTATAGCTTTTGTTGCAAAAAGGATGAAGTGGGCAATGCCCTCATTGAGGGCACGCTCAACAACATATTCCGTGTGGCTGTCATGCGGACATACCAGTGCCACATTACTGCATTGGGTTATTTTTATTTCTTTGAAAGTCATTTTTTAGTTGACGAGTTAACAAGTTGACAAGTTGACGAGTTGTTTGTTTAGTTGATAAGTTGACAAGTTGACGAGTTGACAAGTTGTTTGTTTAGTTGACGAGTAAACGAGTTGAGGAGTTGACGAGTTGATGGAAGAGAGGCGGGTGTGAAGTCTAAAACTTCACACTCAGTCCCTTACCTGAATAATCTACGTGTTTAGCCTCGTCAGCAGAAACCAGTACCACGTTGAACTTGCGGTTCTTGAGCATTCCCTTGTATTCTCCCTTGCGATCGGCAATGGTGAGTGTACGTGCAGAGTCATCCCAGCGGAATGTTGTCTCTGTATATGCGCCATTCTCATAATTGTAGTTGTCGCCCTCGTCCTCATAGAGTGTGAACTCTGCATCACGACCTGGATAGATACGTATCTCAAGATTGTCCCATGGTTTCTCGCTCACATACTGCATCTCTGGACCTATTGGCAGGATGCTTCCTGCGCGCACGAACATCGGGATGTAGTCGATAGTTGTTGTCAGCGTAACATCCTGACCGCCTTCGTAAGCCTTACCTGTATGGAAATCATACCAGCGTGTGCCCTTTGGCAGATACTTTGTTGCTGTCTTCTTCTGCGAGAAGTCCACATTACCGTCAACGGTCTCATTGTCCTGCTTCTTAAGCCAGCCAGAGAGTTCGTTAATTTTTATCACCTTCTCAGGTGTATATTGGGCCTTTACGATAGGCGCTGCCAGCACTGACTCACCAAACATAAACTCATCGGCCATGTTCCAAGTACGCTTGTCGGCAGCGAAGTCCATCATCAGCGGACGCATATAGCTACGATTGTTCTTTGTAACCTGCCATGCTGTTGAATAAAGGTATGGAATGAGAGTGTAGCGCATGCGAATTGTCTTTACAAGAGCATCGTAGATTGGTTCGCCGGCCTTACCATAAAGATAAATTTCGCGTGGCACCTCTGTTCCATGTGAGCGGAATACCGGACAGAACAGACCGTACTGCATCCAGCGAACATAAAGCTCTCGATAGAGCGGGTTGTTTGGGCCTGAAAAAGCGCTATTGTTGTTATATCTTCCTGCAAAGAAGCCACCGATATCAGAGTTGAAGTTAGGATTACCAGTCAGCGTAAAGTTAAGTCCTGCAGGAATCTGCTTGCGCAATTCTTCCCAAGTAGAAGCAACATCTCCACTCCACACATTGCTTCCATAGCGCTGCTGACCAGCAAAGCCAGAGCGGGTCATGATAAACACACGCTTGTCAGAAGAGGCTGCACGCTGATTGTCATGCACACCGCTAACCGCATAGAGCGGGAAAGCATTACGCATGCGTCGCCATGTTCCCAGGGTTGCCTTTGTTTCAAAGTCAGCCTCCTTAGCATTGAAGAAGTCAGGGTCGGTAGAATCCATCCACCATCCATCTATACCCATCTTGTGCAGGCGTGACAGTTCCTCCCAATATATGTCGCGAGCTTCCTTGCTGTAAACATCATATACACGGACACCAGAAGGATAGTCGAAGTTTGGTGGCCATCCAGGTACACCACTCTGTGGCCATGTCTCAAAGTTAAAGAGCAAGTTCTTTGGTGCAAGTTTGCGATATGCCTTTGTTGCAGGACCGAAGTTAGACCAGATGGTAATCATCAGCTTAGCATTCTTCTTGTGTACCTCGTCAATCATTGCCTGTGGACGTGGAAACTCCTCTGCCAGAAACTCCATGGCGTTCCACTGGTAGTTGCTGCCCCAGTACTGCCAGTCCTGAACCATACAGTCGATAGGAATCTGAAGCTCACGATACTTGCGAAGCACCTCAAGCAATTCTTCCTGTGTCTTGTAGCGCTCACGACTCTGGAAGAAACCATAGCTCCACAATGGGAACATTGGCACACCACCTGTCAGTTGACGGATATTAGCAATCACTCCGTCAGGGTTTCCGCCATACATGAAGAAATAATCAACGCAGTCGCCTACCTCTGAAGAGAACTTCATGCCGTCAGCATTATCCTTGAACTGTGTTCTTGAGTAGTTGTTCCAGTATAGTCCCCAACCTTTCAATGACTGGATAATATTCTGGAAATCCTCTGTGTTTCTTTGCTCAATCATTATATCCGTGCCACGGATGTTCATCTTCTTGTTCTGCATGATACCCAGACCATATATAGGTTCATCCTTGCCCAGTACAAACGACTGATCTACACGATAGGCACCGGCATCATTGCCCTGTTCACGCAACTGGAAAGCGAAAGCCTTTTCCTTGAGCAGTGTTGTTCCCTTATGAAGGAACTGCACCGCACCTGTCTTCTTATCGACAATCGCGGTCAGCTTACTGCTCTGAAGAGTCAGACGACTGGCGCTCTCGCTCTTCTTTATCGCCACCTGCTCGGGTTGCAACACAACAACCAGTCCTGCATCAACCGCCTTGCCGGCATTTGCCTGAGGCTGTTTTACCACACGCACAATAGATGGCGTATAGAAGGTTATGGCACACTGATTACCGTCGGTTCCGACTTTAACCTCTGTCGTTGATGCCGGCAGCTGCAGACATGCAACGAGCAGCAACAGAATAATGAATAGTTTTTTTCTCATAAGTTGAATTTTATAGTTATTGAGTTTTATAGTTATTGAGTTTTGTGAGTTTGTGAGTTTATAAGTTTTTGAGTTTATAAGTTTTTGAGTTTATAAGTTTTTGAGTGTGTAACCTATCCCCCTCCTTCGGAGGGGTTAGGGGAGGTTCCACCTACTTATTTTTCTTCTCCAATTCCTGCAGATTCTCCATCTTCTTAGTTTCAAGGAACTCATAGATGCCGCAGAGGTGCTCGCGCACGCGCTGCTGACCGAACTCATAGACCTTGGTTACAAGACCATCGAGGAAGTCGCGGTCGTGACTTACAACAATCAGTGTACCGTCGAAATCTACCAGTGCCTGCTTCAGAATGTCCTTCGTCTTTATATCAAGATGGTTGGTTGGCTCGTCGAGAATCAACAGGTTGACGGGTTCGAGCAACAGTTTGAGTATGGCCAGACGTGTTCGTTCTCCTCCCGACAGCACCTTAACCTTCTTGGTGCTCTCCTCACCACCGAACATAAAGGCTCCGAGCAGGTCGCGAATCTTGTTGCGCACCTCGCCCTTGGCTATGTCGTCGATGGTCTGGAACACAGTCAGTTCATCGTCAAGCAGCGATGCCTGGTTCTGTGCGAAGTAACCTATCTGCACGTTATGCCCCAGTGTCAGTGTGCCCTCATGCTCAAGCTGTCCCATTATGCACTTCACCATAGTAGATTTTCCCTCACCGTTTCTACCGACAAAGGCAACCTTCTGACCGCGCTCAATAGTAAACGTGGCGTTGCGGAAGACGGTTTTACAAGTTGACGAGTTGACAAGTTGACGAGTTGACGAGTTGTTTGTTTCCGAATCATTTAACTTGTTTACTTGTCCACTTGTTAACTCGTCTACTTTATTAGCATAATATGTCTTCCCCACTCCATCCGCCTGCACCGGGTAACTGCCGCTGCGTGGTGATGGCGGGAACTTCAAACGCAGACGTGAGGTGTCTTCCTCGTCAACCTCCACCAGTTCCAGTTTCTCCAGCATCTTGACGCGGCTCTTCACCTGCAGCGTCTTGGCGTATGTTCCCTTGAAGCGTTCTATGAAGTCTTTCGTCTCCTGAATCATCTTCTGTTGCTCTTCATACTGCTTCTGCTGCTGTTCGCGGCGTTCCTTGCGGAGTTCGAGATAGTGACTATATGTGGCCTTGTAGTCGTAGATGCGTCCCATGGTCACCTCGATGGTTCGGGTGGTGATGGTATCAACAAACTTGCGGTCGTGACTGATTACAACCACTGCCTTCGATGATGTCTTTATAAACTCCTCCAGCCACTGAATACTGTCGATGTCGAGGTGGTTGGTTGGCTCGTCGAGCAAAAGCACGTCGGGGTCCTTGAGCAGCAGCTTCGCCAGTTCTATGCGCATACGCCATCCGCCAGAGAACTCACTCGTAGGTTTGTCGAAATCGGTGCGTTCAAAACCGAGTCCAAGCAGCGTCTTCTCCACATTCTCCTCGAAGTGGGTCATGTCTATGGCATAGAACTTCTCGCTCATGGCACTCACCTTCTCTATCAGAGCCATATACGACTCACTCTCATAATCGGTGCGCGTAGCCAGTTGTTCGTTTATCTCTTCTATCTCTTTCTCTATCTCCCTAAGGTGAGCAAATGCCTGTGATGTCTCTTCAAACACGGTGCGACCGTCTTCAGTCATCAGGTGCTGTGGCAGATAAGCCACCACGCAGTCCTTAGGCACCTGCACGCTGCCTCTTGTAGGTTGTCTGACGCCAGCCAATATCTTAAGCATGGTACTCTTTCCTGCACCATTTTTTCCCATTAGGGCTATGCGGTCTTTCTCGTTTATCTGGAAAGATATGTCTTTAAACAATGTCGTACCGCCGAATTCGACGGTTAGTCCTTCTACTGATATCATTATTTTCTTGTTCTTTTCTGCAAAGTTACTGAATATTTATCATATATATTTTGCTTTAATGAAAAAAACACTAATTTTGCAATAACTTTTACTTATATAATCATGACTTTAGACATTAAGGACAGACTGATAGAGATAGTACGCGAGGCTGCAAGACTGATGGAAGGGGCTTCGTTTGAGATAACAAGCAAAGAGGGATATGCCAATATTGTTACAAGCACCGATGTTGCTGTACAGGAATATCTTTGCAAACACCTGAAGGAACTGCTGCCTGGCAGCGGATTTCTTTGTGAGGAGGATGATATTGAAGAAGTTGACGAGTTGACAACACTTCAAGGAGTGCAGGAGTGCAGGAGTGCAGGAGTGCAGACATTACCTTCTGAAGTAACAAACGCCTTAGAACCTCAAAACCTCAAAACCTCAAAACCTAAACAATACACTTGGATTATCGACCCGATAGACGGTACTGCCAACTTTGCCCGAGGCATTGACCAGTGCGCGATATGCGTGGGGTTGGGGGTTTTGGAAGAAAAAGAGTTTTCTTCAGGAGTGCAGGAGTGCAGGAGTGTAGGAGTTCAGACATCACCTTCTTGTAGCAGCAACTCGTTAACAGAAACGACTAATTCATCAACTACATCAAATTCCGATTTCCCCTCCTTCGGAGGGGTTAGGGGAGGTTTCCCTGCAACTATAATATTAGGCATTGTTTACATTCCCCGTACCAACGAACTGTTCTATGCAGAGCGAGGCAAAGGGGCTTTCCGTAACGGCAAACAGATACATGTGTCCGACCGTCCGTTTGCCAACGGCATACTCTGCACAGCCCTACCCGTATATCACAAGGAGTACGCCCCACTATGTTCAAAGATAATCCTTGAAGCATTCACCCAGTGCAACGACATCCGCCGTTTCGGTGCCTGTGCTCCCGAATTGTGCTATCTGGCCATGGGTCGTTGCGAGATGTACTTCGAGTATCTGCTCAGTCCATGGGATTTTGCAGCAGCATCGCTGATTCTCACAGAGGCAGGAGGAGTAATTGCCGACCTCAACGGCAACGCCCCCACATACCTCCATCCCAGTGGCATTGTTGCTGCCAACAACAAAGAAAACCTTGATAGGATGTTGGGGATTGTGAATTCGTAAAAAAGAACTATCACATTATCAGCACTTTTTCCCTCATTATTTGCAAAATTCAAAAAAATATATTACCTTAGCAAGCAATAATAAGTCACAACATGAAAACAGACCATTTAGAATTCATTACCTTTTGCGTAGGAAGTCTAGAAGAGAGCCTCGGCAAAAGTGCATCGCAAGTATATAATGCATTGCGTTCTTCTGGAGTGCTAAACGGATATATCATACCATGTTATGACACGTTGCACACATTCAGCAAGGAATATCTTGTAGAAGAGCTAACGGAAGTTTTACGTGAAAAAGGAGCATTGGCATGAGATTGTATCACGCATCAACTGTTGTCATTGAAAAACCTGATGTTCTGCATTCACGCAGCAAATTGGATTTTGGTCCTGGTTTCTACCTAACAAGTATCCGCGAACAGGCAGTGCGCTATGCAGAACGGTTTACTCGCAGAGGCAAGATTGCATTTGTCAATGAATATGAATTAGACGAAGAAACACCTGAATTCACTATAAAATCTTTTTCTAGCTATAATGAAGAATGGCTTGAATATGTGGCGGCATGTCGTAAAGGGCTGCAGGTAAAGTATAGTTACGATGCCGTAAGTGGTGGTATAGCAGATGATCATGTGTTCAATACTGTTGACCTTTATTTTGCTGGAGTTATTACCAAAAGCGAAGCACTCGGACGGCTGAAGTTCGAAAAGCCAAACAATCAACTATGCATTCTAAACGGACACATGCTCGAGCGCCATCTTCATTTCATTAAAGCCACACGTATATAACAGCATGGAAGCAAACAAAACTATATTACAGATGAAGTACGCCCGAATCGTTGCAATTTTTGCCAAGGAATCAGGCCTGTCACTTGAAGACTCTTTGGCATTCTTCTACGATTCTGATACATATAAGCTTATAAGTGAAGGCATTGCCGACATGCATTGCCGCAGCGATGAATACCTAGCTGATGAATTGATGTTGGAATACAAAGAGAAATAGTATCCTTTGGAAATATTACAAGAATTTATCGGATATTCCTAACACACCATTCAAAAACGGTATACTGCCTATATACTTTTGGTATACGCCGTTTATACCGATGGTATATAGGCAGTATACCAAATTGTAAGTTTTACTTAATCTGCAATATATATCCTTTCTTCTTTAAGGATACGATAGAGATGCTTTTATCATCTTCAAGTATCCTACGCAAATAGGTAATCTGCACATTCAAAGCAAGTGAGTTGGCATTGCTGTCATCGCCCCAGACGGTTTTAAGGATATGCTCACGCTCAATCATTGTGCCTATATTCTGAGAAAGGAGCAACAGTATGTCTGTTTGCCTTGCAGTGAGCGTGTGTGACACTCCGTTGTATGTTACAGTGGATAGGTTACTGTCAAAGAGCGTATTTCCAATGATAAATTCTCGCTGCATTTCGATACTTCTGTTCTCAAAACGCTCCTTTATCTTTGCTATCAATTCCTCGGGATAAAACGGCTTAGGGATGTAGTCATTACCCTTCAGGCTGAAGCCTTTGAGCCTGTCATCTTTTTCCGTGCGGTCTGTAAGGAAGAATATCAGAACCTTTTGGTTCACATCGCGTATCTTTTGTGCCAACTCAAAGCCATTCATCTCTGGCATATTGATGTCGAGCAGTATCAGATCTGGCTTCGAGGTGTGGTATAGTTCCCAACCGATGGCTCCGTTGTTTGCGTATGTCACGCAAAATCCTTCCACCTCAAGGAAACGCTTCAATAACATCGAGTTCTTGAGGTCATCATCAACCAACAAAATGTTAATTGTATTGCTCATTATTGTGGTAGGTTTATGGTGAATAGTGTTCCGACTCCCTCTTCGCTCTCAATCACGATACAGCCTCTATGAGCCTGCACCAGTTGTTTTACATATGCCAGACCCAATCCCATGCCCGGTATATCCCTATCTGATGCAGAGCGGCTGCGGAAGAACTTGTCGTATATATAGCTGACATCGCTCTTTGCAATGCCGAAGCCGTTGTCCTTAACGGTTATGCATACCGAATCGTTGCTGTTCTCCTGATAATCAATATCAATCATGACGCTTTCGCCGGAATACTTTATAGAGTTCTCCAATAGATTGCTGATGATATTGCCAATATGCATCTTGTCGGCCGTGAGAACAATATCCTCTTTCGATAGAATATTTATCTCTGCCTTTTTCCCTATTGGTATGGATAATTTACCTACACACTCCTTAATCGTATCACGCAGATTAAAAGCCGATAATGTTAATGGTATCTCCGTTGCATCATTGAATGTAAGATCCCGCAATTTAGAGAAATAGGATGACAGATTATCCAATTCATTGCTTGATTCGGCAATTATTGCATCCTTACTTTCCTTATCCTGCATCAGTTTCTCGTTACGCATAAATGAAACACACATCTTCAATGTGGATATAGGCCGTTTCAGCTCGTGAATCATCGTATGTATGAAATCTTGGCGCAACTCTTCCAATTTGCGTTGCTTGCGTATGATGGCAATCTGTGCTACAAGACAAGTTATGAGTAGGAAGGAGAGCACAAGGGACATTATCAATAGGTCCATCATCTTTGCTATGACAGGAGACATCCCGACTGTCAGTGTTGCCGATACCGCCTCGCCTTCAAAAATGTCGTATGGATATGTTATAGTTATCTGAGGGGATAAAATGGAGGTATGCTCTGTTCTTATTGGAATCCAAACCATTGTGTCTGCTTTCTGAATGGATATATTATCCAATGTCAAACCTCGTATTCTTAATAGAGAATCGATACTTGACAGTTTGAAGGGATTGCGTACATCAACTGTAAAGCGCTCCAATGCATCATATTCGTTAGGATCAGTCGGCTTATCGGTAATTTCAAAATTATAGTGAGTGATACCATCGGGCTTCGAGGTCTCATAAAGCCTGATAATCTCCTTTATGTCGGCATTGATAACATTGGAAATATCTATCTTTTTGAGGTCCACGACATATATATCAAAAATAGTACTCTGTATTCCAGCTGAATCAGATAAAGAAGAGGCAGAAATCTTTGTATTCGTAAGAATACTGATATCGGGACGCTTTATGGCTTTTCGCATATTGTGTTCTTCCAGCATCACATCAATAACACTGCTATACAACTCATCTTCGTAACTCTGTAATGTATATATATAACGGTTATATAGCCAATAGCATTGCATCATACAGAAAGCAATGATAACCACAATAGTCAACCAATGAAGTATCTTAATTCTCTTTTCCATGCTGCAAAATTACCACAATTATCTTGTTTGTAGTCTATCCAAAGGTTAAATAACATACTCAGTAATAATTTAGTAATAATTCCCAATGATAGAGTAATGATTATTTTTCCCTGAATGATGTCAAGCCCGTAATTTTGCTTTCTGAAACTTATAAAAACAGTTGAAGTATGAAAAAGATTACGATTACAATGATGCTCAGCCTCGCTACAATAATTGCGGGCTACGCACAAAATGTTCAGGTTATCAGAGTAGAAGGTGGCGGAATGTCTGCTAATTCAGTTTCTGCCACAGAGCATAAGGAGATAGCCAAAGGAGTTATGGAATTTATGTATGACTATCGCTTCTTGCGTGATACTACAGACATAACTTCTGAATCCACCGACCGTATGATACTCCAAGTCGGTTATGGCATATCAAAATTTTCAAGTTACCGCACTATGCAGATTGATTCATTAATTAGAGTGTCAACAGCAGATCAGGTACAAGCCAATCCTGAGCGTTACATCGGTGGCACATCTTGGTCAGTATATAAGAATTATCCGACAGGCAAGTTTACCACGACTGACAAGATTGCCACAGATTGGTTCCTTGTTGAGGAACTTATTCCGGAACTGCAATGGACTTTGACTGATGATACCAAAGAGATTCTCGGATATAAATGCAAAAGTGCAAAATGCAGTTTCCGTGGCAGGGAGTATTCAGCATACTACACCGATGAGATACCTGTTGCTGACGGTCCTTGGAAATTCGGAGGGTTGCCTGGCTTTATTATGGAGGTGCGTGATGCTGATAACCACTATTCATTCACTTGTGTAGGTATCAACTCAAAAGCAGATCGTACCATAACTATGCCCGAGGTGTCGTATAATAAGACCTCTCGTGTTAAATTCTATCAGACAAAATATCGTTACGACACCAATCCTTTAGGTTACTTGGAGACTGTAAGCGGTATAAAAGTAAATGTTACAAGCAATGGAGAAAAACGTGATGACCTAAGCAAGCCTCGCGAACTTACCTACGATTACATTGAGAGGGATTGGAAAAACTATTAAACGTATATACAATGAGACTTATAACCACAATAATTGCAATGCTTCTTGGTCTGTCTTTAACATATGGTCAGACCAAAGAAATCTGTGGTAAAGTATTTGACAAAGATGATAACTCTCCGATAGCGGGAGCAATCGTACTAGTCAAAGACTCATCAGATAATTCGTATCAGTACACTATAACCAACGACAAAGGAGAATATTGTATCAGGTATAATATATCTGTGGCAGAACTTATGCGATTTCAGTGTATGGGATATAAATCTCAAGAAGTAAGTATTTCTGAATTTCGGTCGACTAATACTATCTATATGGTTTCTCAACCTACCCAATTGCGTGATGTCATCATCAAGGCTCCAGATATTGAACAGCGTAGCGACACGCTATCATACTATATGAGCAAATATGCTACTGCGGAGGACAAGAAGATTGCGGATGTTCTCAAACGCTTACCAGGTATAAAGGTTGAGGACAACGGGCAGATAAAGTATAATGGAGAGCCTATCAACAAGTTCTATATTGACGGTTCGGACTTTATGGATGGTCGTTATGGTATAGCTACGGAGAATATCAATCCTGCAGATGTGGCAAGTGTTGAGGTACTGGAGAACCATCAACCTATGCAGGTGCTAAAAGGACTTGAGTACTCACAGCAGGCAGGACTGAATATTAAACTTAAAGAAGAGGCCCGACGTCGCTGGATTGCTATTCTCAATGGTGGAGTCGGTCTATCTCCATTGCTGTACGATGCATCTGCATTTGCAATGCGTATAGACGGCAAGTGGCAGATTATGGAGAGCATTCGTATAAATAATACAGGATGGAATCCTGCTTCTCAAAGCACACAACATATTTACAATGATATCTTTGGTAATGGCTATGTAGATAAGCTTTGGGATGATTATATCAATATCGGCATATCAAGTTCTCCGATTGACGAAAGTCGTACTAGAGATAATTTCTCATTTATTGCCAATACCTCTAACTCTTGGCATATCGGAGAGAGTAAGGATATGAAATTCAATCTCACATACGAAGGGGATAGACTGGATTATTTGACAGGGTATGAGACTGACTATTTCAACGATGAGATACCTTCGTTCAAAGAGCGTAATTCAATGCGTACACAAGCGCATCGGCTAAACGGGCAATGGGCATTGCAGGTAAACCGTCCTACAATATTTCTCAAAGATAATCTATACATCGATGCTGATTGGAATAGCGCAAGATCAAATGTCAGTGGTACTATGTCGCTTTCTCAAAAGGCAGAGACACCATCTTTCAGTGCAACAAATGACTTGCAACTTATAAAGCGTATCGATGACAATCTTCTTACCGTATCTTCTCGAAACAGATATTCTTACAAGCCTCACTCTCTATTTGTTTCTGGACCCGAAAACGCTGTACAGGATATTACTAGTGGAGACTTTCGCTCTATAACTGAGGCCCGGTATGGTTGGATATTCGGGCGTTGGAGAGTATATGCCCGTGGTGGAGTAGATTTCATTTACCACGACATGGCGAGTAGTCTCACCGGATTGGAGTTGCCATATGTGATGCATAACGATATGAGTTTCTCCTTATTGAATACCTACCTCGCTCCTGAAGTATCATACGAGTCATACAAATGGAGAGTAACATTGTCTGTTCCGACAACCTACAATCTTCATCATATCAGAGATATGAAAACAGATGATAATTCTACCAATAATTATGTGGCTGTGAACCCTTCATTGTATGTGCGCCATCAGATAAATGCTAAAATGGAGTTATCGGCACAATTGCGCTATTCACTTATGCCACCGCAAGCCAAAATGTTTATTCCAGGAGTGATAATGACGGATTTTAGGAACTTACATCTGTCTGAACCTATTAAAGAGTATGAAAACACACGTTCTGTTATAATGAATTTCAAGTATAGGAATCCTATCACATCACTGTTCTTCAATGTAACAGGAATGTACGAATGGAATACATGTCCCTATATGTTGAACCAACTATTCATAGATGACTACATTCTAGGTTCATTTAGTCCTATGAAATATGATGGCAAGAACCTCTCTGTAAATGGAAGTACAAGTAAAGGCTTGATGTCGGGAAGAGTGACAATAGGATTGGATGCCACTTTTGCACAAGTGGAGACTTCCACTATGAGGCAGGATGTAGTATCGCCATATGCGGTGAGCGTATTTTCAGTACAGCCCAACTTCAAAGGTTATCTTACTAGCTGGCTCTCTACGGACTACCGTCTTGTCTATACTCGCAATATGATGGACATTGAATCTACCGAGATAAGTAACTATGATGCCTTAAAGCAATTCTTGACACTGACATTTGTCCCAGCAAAGGAGTGGCAAATAGCCATTGGCGGGGAACACTATTACACAAAGTTTTCTTCGGGAAGCTCTGAGAGTCTTATACTTCTTGATACCTCTTTTCGCTGGAATGTTTCAAAGAAGGCGGATATCAGCCTTACGGCAGCAAACCTTCTCAACCGACGGGAGTACCTATACGCAAATTACGGACTACTTAGCGAAACAGAATATATGTACCGTCTTCGAGGACGAAGTATTATGGCAAGTATTCAGGTGAGGTTGTAATATGCCACTTACGACTCAAAACTGCGCCACTTTTGAGTCGTAACTGGTGCAGTTAGCATACAAAAGTGATAGGGTTCTGAATCATACCTAAATTAAATCATTCCAGTCATGTAAAAAGGTAAGTACATCAACTCATTGTCGCCTTTCTGAAGATCTTTAATGTAGAGCAAATAACTATTCTTGATTCGTGCCGAATATTTCAATCTAAATGCGTCAAGAGAAGCATGGGTCTTATAGCCAGATGACTTAACCTCAATCGGACAAATCTTATTACCTCGTGACAATAAAAAGTCTATCTCATAAGAATGCTTCTCATCTTTCTCAAATGTATAGTAAAACAATTTATTACCTGCAGCAGTGAGCATTTGAGCTACAAGATTCTCATATATGTATCCGAGATTGGCTTCCAACTTGTCTGCCAACAACTTTTGATAGATAACATTTTCCGTAAAATCCTTATCCCAAAATGCCATTGTTACAAACAAACCAGTATCTGCAACAAAAAGTTTATACTTTGATATATCTTGCGTTAATGACAAGCCGACATTGGGGTCGTCAGAATGATATGATACAAGTACTGCCTTGCTGTCTTCGAGGTTGATGAGCATCTCTGCCTCTGTATTTACTTCCAACTCCCCTACTACAGCGTTGGTATAGAAACGTGTTGACTTCTTACTTAATTGAGAAGGGATTGACATAAACAATTTGCTAAGTTTACCTGTAGGGTCAATCTTCAAGAAATCATCGGAATATAATTTGATGATTCTCCGCTTTACGGCATCTACTTTTGCAAGATTATTGGTTTTAACATATTCGTTTACTGCTTGAGGCATACCACCGACCAGCATATAAAGTCGTAAGTCTCTTTGTTTTGTACGGTGCGCCGCTCCCAAAGCCATTCGTTTTTCGTAGAATGTCCTAATCATCGGGATTGATGCCGCATCTCCTAATGCCCAACGAAATTCTTCAAAATCCATTGGATACATTTCAATCTGTTCTTCTTCGCTCGGTATAGTTATACCCTTTGTATTTTGTTTTATGCTAATGAGCGACCCTGTTTCGATATAGTCATACCGACCATCTTGTACAAGATACTTGATTGCCTGTCTTGCATTTGGGCACTTTTGCACTTCATCAAAAATGATAACAGATTTACGTTCTTCTAAAACAACATTATATATAGTTTGCAATTGGAGAAAGATAAAATCCAAATCCATCAGGTCATCAAAAAGAGACTTTACGACAGAAGATGCCTTATTGAAATCAATAATCAAATATGACGAGTACTCGTTCCTCGCAAATTCTTCTACAATAGTAGATTTACCGATACGCCTGGCACCTTGTATCATCAAAGCACTTTCGCCATTAGATTCCTGCTTCCACTGACGAATTCTTTCATAAATTTTCCTTTTAAATACTCTATGCTCCATAATTACACATGCTGTTTCCTGTGCAAAAATAATACTTTTTTCATTCTCCCGCAAATTTAAAACACCTAAATCCCCGATTTCCCGCAAATTTAAAACACCTAAATCCCCGATTTCCCGCAAATTTAAAACACCCAATTCCCCGATTTCCCGCAAATTCGAGAACACAGAACTCACGTTAACATACAAAAAGAGCGAGGCTGCTTTGATGAACCTCGCTCTTTAAAAATACTATTTATCGTTAATCAATAAACCTTCGCCTTACTCCCCTCTCCCATCGGAGAGGGGATGTAGTGATGTCTATTCATTGTTAGCAAAACCGTAGCCATTGGTGAAACCACCAGTTGACATTACGTTTGGTGAGAATGGGAAGAGATAGATAGGAGCCTTGTTGTAATCGTACTTATAGAATAAATAGTCGCCATACTCCTTCTCATTGTCAACAATTGCAGAACCCCAAGCAGTCTTCTTGTAACCATCAGCCTCGAGAGCGGCAATCTCGTCAGCAGAAAGCTGAGCGAACAAGCCCTTGATGGCAAGGTTGGTTGCAGGTGTTGCTGTGCCATAGTCGAGTCCCATAGCCTCCCAGTTGTCGTGCTGACCACGCCAAGAAGGATAGAGCACTGGGTCGTTCTCCATGCCTGCAGGACACTGTGCTGTAAGACGGTGCTTGTAAATTGTCTTTGCATCAACAGTCTTTGTCCAGATACTTGCAGAGATAGTATTGCCATTGTCGAATGTATAGTAGCCCTGAGTCTTCAAACCGTCAATCATCTTTGCTGTGAGGTCCTTGATCATCTTCACCTTCTCTGCAATAAGACCTGTACGGATGAGGGTGAAACGACGGTCGCCCTCGCCAGCAAACTCGAAACCACGCTCGTCGATAACTGCCTTGAGCAGAGAACCGCTCTTCTGGATGAAGCCATCAACATCAGCCTTTGCTGCGCTACCGAATGCACGCACGCGAATCTTTGTGAGATACAGCTTGGCTGTTGCATCGTCGCCAAGAGCAGCTGCTGCCTCTGCCAAACCGAGGTAAACCTCAGACATACGCATGTAAGGAGCATTGATACCAGAACGGCGCTGCTTTGCTACCCAAGGTTCTGCCTGACGGTTCTCGTCGAACTTGTTACAAGCAATACCACCACCCTTTACTGTTGAACCAGGTGTGAATGGGAGGATAGCCTCAACACCCTTACCATTACTACCAGTAACGGCGCAAGAAACATCGCGACGGAGGTCGGCTGGATCGAACACGCCATAGTAGAAGGCTGGATTGATACGTCCCTGTCCGTAAGCCTTGCAAGGATAAGCATTGCTACCGCCACCGCCTGAAGGACGACCGAGAGAGTAAGAACGTGGGTCGTTACCGCTGGCACCCTGTGTGAATGGCTCTTCATAGATAGACTCGTCAGCATAGCTTGCATCAGCACCGTGCAACTGCTGGAAGAAGTACTGGTATGGGTTGCCGTAAACACGACCGTTTTCAGCACCGCGTGGGTCTGTCTCGTGGAACTTGGCTGTACCTGGTTCGTTGATAACGTTCTGGAAATGTGTCTTTGCTATTGCATAGAATTCCTTCCAGTCTGAACGACGACCATAGTTGGCACCGTTATTCTCTGCACCCAAAGTCTCGATAGTTACGGCATTGCCCTCTGCATCAACAGGAGCAACATCGCCACGGCGTGTCTGATAACCACCTGCCTCAAGAGCGATACGGCCGATGAGAGCGTTTACATAAGTCTTAGAGAATGTGTTCTTTGTTGCTCCAACAGGATACATCAAAGGCTCAACCATCTGCAGGTCGGCAATAACCTTCTCGTAGATAGCATCGCGAGACATAAGTCCACCGGCTGGCTTACCCATCTCACTAACGTAAGGCACGTCGCCGTAGTACTTGATAAGCTCACGATAAGCAGTTGCACGCAGAGCGATAGCCTCGCCATAGAGCTGACTGAGGTCGGTTGGCTGCTTCTTTGCCATCATATCGGCATACCCATCGGTACTCTCGATTGCAGATGCAATGGCGTTAGCCTTACCGATAACTGAGAACAGCACGCTGTATGCGTTGCTTGGAGCTTCCTTACCATACTGAACGGCATTGTAAGTACTTGCCAGTTCACCGTTGCTGTAGAATGTTTCGGGCACGTGGCGTGGCAACTGACCTTCGTACTTCTCTGGGTGACGCATGATGTCAGAGCCAGCAATGTCGAAGGCATAGAAAAGACCGTCGCCGAAGATGTGTGAACTGATGGCACCGTGCCACTCAGCGTATGCTCCGTCCATGGCGGCACGAGCCGTTGTCATGTTAGAGAATACGAAGTTTGCGTCGGCATTTGACTTTGAACTGGTCTCGAGATAATCATCACAGGATGTTGTAGCCAGGAGACCTGCCGCACAAAACGCTAAATATAATATCTTATTTTTCATATTTATTGTCTCTTTATAGATTGGATTAGATGGATTAGAATGTTACGTTGAGTCCTACTGTGTAAGAGCGTGATCTTGGATATGAGCGGAAGTCATAGTTAGGTGTTGGGAAACCGTCGTATGCGCTGTCGGCATGTGGGTTTACGTCAACCTCTGGATCAAGACCGCTATAGCCAGTGAGGCAGAACAGGTTGCTGCCAGTGAAGTAGAGGCGTACGTTCTCAATACCAACTTTCTGCAACCATGTCTTAGGCAGTGTGTAACCGATTGTCAGGGTCTGCAACTTGAGGTAAGAAGCATCTTCGATAAACTCTGAATTTACGATACCGTACTCTGAGTATGGCAGTGCATACTTGGCACCGGCATTGAGTGAGCGCAGTTCTTCAGGATTTGTTACTGCATAGAGTTCACCATTCTGATTTACGTTGTACATTCTCCAGCAGTCGGCAATCTCAGCCAAGCGGCTGTAACCGAGACCAGTATCCTTGTTACCCATCATGTCGTACATCACGTTTGCATTGTAGATGTCGCCACCAATCTGATAGGTGAAGTTAGCAGAGAAGTCGAGGCTCTTCCAGCGTCCGCTGAAGTTGAAACCACCTGTGATGTCAGGCTGTGCCTCACCGATAATGTCAACGTCGTCGGTTGTAGCCACGTTATCGCCATCAACATCGGCAAACTTAGCCATACCTGGGAATGCCTGCTGACCTTCAGGACGCTTGTAAGCCTCACCGCAACCAGGAGCATAGTTACCTACCTGTGTGTCGTTGATGCCTGGCTTCAGTGTCCAAACGCCGTTCTCTACGTTGAAGTCGTCAACTGTGTAATAGCCCTGACTTCTGTAGCCCTGGATAAGACCTACTGGCTGACCTTCCTTGATTACGTAGTCATAGCTTGGCAGACGCATTGTAGAACCCCAGTTGGTGTGAGCACTTGCAATAACGTTGTCAGCAAGTTTCTCTACCTTGTTTACGTTGTGGCTCATTGTCATTCCGAAGCTCAGGTTCCAATCCTTGTTGCGAAGAATCTGATAGTTCAATGTCAGTTCGACACCCTTGTTTGATGTCTCGCCTACGTTCTGGAACTGATAGCTGAATCCTGATGTCGGGTCACAAGGCACGCGCATGAGGATGTCTTCTGTTGTGTTCCAGTAGAAGTCTAATGTACCGCGGAGCTTGCCACCGAAGAGTCCCCAGTCGAGACCGATGTTGCGTGAGATAGTTGTCTCCCACTTCAGGTCTGGATTACCGAGACAGTCAGCAGGTACATAAGTTGGCTTAGAAACGCCGTCAACGGTTGCTGAAGAAGTCTTCCAAAGTGTGTTGAAGAGTGATGCGCTGATAGCGTCGTTACCTGATGTACCGTAAGAAACGCGGAGCTTCAGGTTGTCGAGCCAATCTCTTGTGCTCTCCATGAATGGTTCTTCAGAGATACGCCATCCTGCTGCCACTGCTGGGAAGTAGCCCCAGTGGTTGTCTTCTGAGAACTTAGAAGAACCGTCGGCACGGAGTGTAGCAGTGAGGAGGTAGCGCTCCATGAAGTTGTAGTTGATACGGCCGAACCATGACAGTGTGTGTGATGGTGTGCCGATGGTGTTGTTGTATTCGTCGAGACCTAAAGTCTTGTCAGACATGTTCATATTGGCAAAAGCATAACCCATATCCCACTCGTCTGGATAGCCTACACCCTTGATGTAGCTTGAGTTAGACTTGCTTGCAGACACTTCATTACCAACGAGCACGCCCAGCTTATGGTTTTCGCCAAGACCCTGTACGTCGTAGTTGAGGGTTGTGCTCCAACGTGTGTAGTAGCCGTCGCCCTTAGTCAACTTGGCAGTATTGTACTTTTCACCCTCAGCCTTGTTGCCTGTCCAGTTCTGTGTCTCGCTCCAGTTGCGGCTCAGATAGAGTTCTGTCTTTGCTGTAAGACCCTTGATAGGTGTCCATGTCAATGCGTTGTTCACGCCTACACGGTATCTCTTGCGCAGGTTCTCATAGTTGTCCATGATTGCGTTAGGGTCGAAAGCAGGGTCAGCACTTGCGTCACCCATGCCGAGGTCTGAAGGTTCGTTTGAACCGAATGTCTCGTCGAGTGGCTTGTAGCGGTAAGCCTGTGTTGCAAGTTCGTACTTGCTGCCCTTGAACTGCATCTCAGAATAGCGTGCATCGACATTCCAAACGAGGTTGTCGGTGATGTTCTGAGTAAGTTTGAAGTTAGCGCTCCAACGGCGGAAACCAGAGTTCTTCAGTGTACCGTCGTCGTTGCGATAGTTAACGGTAGCATAGTATTTTGTCTTGTCGTTACCACCGCTGATAGACACGTCGTGGTTCCATGTGCTGGCATTGTCCATCACATCGTCAAGATAGTTGTGAATGCCAACGTTCTTGTAGTCGTTGATGTGGTTGCCGTAGTTAGCACCAAGACCGTAGTACTTAGCCACACCGTCGGCAATAGAACTACCGAGAGCTGTTGCATAGCTCCAGTTGTAGAGCACGTTTTCGTATGCATTGAGCACATCGAGCTTCTCTGGTTGCTCTCTCATCTGGTAGTAAACGTTATACTTCACCTTTGTCTTGCCTTCCTTGGCTGACTTAGTAGTGATAAGGATTACACCGTTAGCACCACGCGCACCATAGATGGCTGTAGAAGCAGCATCTTTAAGCACGTCGATGCTCTCGATATTGTCGGCAGGAATATCGTCGATACTGCTCACCTGAATACCATCGACAACATAAAGTGGGTCGTTGCTCTGGGTGATAGAGCCGCCACCACGTACACGGATAGACATTGTTGCACCTGGACGACCGTCCTGAGAGATGACGTTAACACCTGGCAACTGTCCCTGCAGTGCCTCTGCGATATTGGCAACAGGATTCTGAGCCAGCTTGTCGCCGCTCACTGATGCCACTGAACCGGTGAGGTCCTTACGGCGCATGGTACCGTAACCTACAACTACGATTTCATCGAGAGACTTGTCGGTTGACTTCAGTACGGCGTTGATAGCCTGCTGATTGCCCACAGTAACCTTCTGAGGCTTGTAACCAACATAAGAGATTGTCAGGACAGTGCCCTGTTTTACGTTTGGCAGAGAGAATTTACCGTTAACATCGGTAACAGCTCCAGCGTTGCCACCAGCTGAAATAGTGGCACCGATAAGAGGTTCTCCGCTTGCATCTTTCACTGTTCCGGTAATTGTTTTTTGTGCGTAGGCACAGAAACAAACCGCAAACGAAAGCAAAGCCAATGAGGCTCTTCTAAAATGTTGCTTCATAAATTTAAGTTATTAGTTATTTTAAAAAATATGGTTGTTTCCTTTACTGATTTTATGGTTTTATGCTATTCGTAATAGTTTCGCTGTGCAAATGTAAGAATTTATTGTTAAAATATAAAGAATTATCTGATGTTTTTTTCATACTTTTCGGTGTTAAGAACAAAAAAAGCCGTCCCTATGGGTAGAGACGGCTTATTATATATATGTGGGAACCGAGGAAATTTACATTTCCGGATTCCATGTATCGTTCTTGCTGAACACCTTTTCGATGGTTATCTCATTAGCTTCCTTCTTGGTCAACTGGCGAGCCCAACCGACACGCTTGCTGGTATCGGCTCCTGCTCCACGGTTGTTGTATTCCATGTAGCGTGCTGTCTTTTCGCGTTGTGGCTCCCAACGGTGCCATCCCTCCGGACGAATATGACCGCCAATGTCGCAGTTCATGAAAAGCGTATAGCCATAGTCGCGCCATGGTCGACCGAGAAAGGCCTTGGTCACGCCCTCAACAGCTGTTATCTTACAGTTGTTGAAAATATAGCCGTAAGGCTGGTTCTGAGGCGTAGAAGCTGCTGTGATGTATGAGTTGCTACGGTTTACGATGGTGCAACCCTCGAACCATGCAATAGAAGGTCCGAAGATGAAGTCGGTTGTACCTTCTATGTGGCAGTCCTTGAAAAACAGGCGTGTGCCTTCGTTGCCTGTGTATATAGTATCCTGATTACCTAAGATACGGCAGTTGATGAACGTAAGGCGGTCGCCCTCTGTATGCAATGCCACTGCCTGTCCTAGCTTAGGTGCGTTGTTCTCTATTGTGATGTTCTTGAATGTGATGCCAAAGCCACGCACACAGAGTGTGTAAGTGCGGAAAGTACCCATCTTGTGTTCTGTGCCAAGTAGGCGCAGGTTGGCATGGTCATCGTATGTGATGATTGTCTGGTCGCGGTCTTCACCTACTATCTGAACGTTTTTCAGACTCTGAGGAATAATAAGTTTTTCCTTATAGATACCTTTCTTTACATAGATAACCTTGGTGTACTCCATGAAAGCACGGCACACCTCAACGGCCTCTTGCAATGTACGGAACTCACCCGTACCGTCGCGTGCTACGACAATAGTATCTGGATTGTCGTACTTGTTGGCAGCAAACATGCCTGTAACAGTGGCAAACGCCGCAATAATAATAGTTAATAGCCTTTTCATGTTTTCAATGCTTAATTCTTAATTCATAATTCTTAATTCCTAACTCCTAATTCCTAACTCCTAATTCCTAATTCCAAACTCCTACATCACCTGTGCCACTTCCTGCAAATCACTTATATTCTTCAGGTTGCTGATTAGCGTCTGCAGGTCTTCTCGGTCGTGAACACGGAGGTCGAACACGCCATCAAAGATGCCATCGTCGCAGGTTATCATCACCTTCTTCATGTTGATGTTCATCTGATTGGAAATGACAGTAGTCACCTCGTTGAGCAGACCGATACGGTCGATGCCTTGCATGTGGACCACAGCATTGAAGTAGAGACGCTTGTGAGTCTCCCACTTGGCATCGAGAATACGGTTGCCGTATGCCGACTTCAGCTTTGCCGCCACCGGACACGAGCGTTTGTGTATCTCTATCTGGTTCTTGTTGTCAATGAATCCGAGGATGTCGTCACCAGGAATAGGATGACAGCAGTCTACAAACTTATACTGAGAGATATTGTCATCGGTAACGAAGATTGGCTTCTTACGATTGAACTTCTCCGGCACGATGAAGAGTTTCGTTGTGGTTTTCTCGCCAGTGCTAGGGGAAGTAGACTTTAGGAACGGAATGAATTTCCTCCATCCCTTGCCTTCCTTCTTCTTTTTCTTCTTGCCTTTCAGTTCGTTAAGGTCGCCCTCGCCCAGTATCACCTTCTTCTCGCCTATGGCAAGCATGAAGTCTTCGCGCTTATGAAAATCATGCAGCGCCATCAACTGGTCAACAATGGCATTGGTCATTGTCACGTCGTTCTTGCCAAGAAAATCGGACAGCAATGTCTCGCCCACCTTCTGAGTCTCACGATTGTCACGGCGCAATGCAGCCTGTATCTTTGCCTTTGCCTTTGCTGTAGATGCAAAGTTAATCCATGAGGGCTGCACATGCTGCGACTTAGAGGTCAATATCTCCACCTGATCGCCACTCTGAAGCTTATAGCTAAGTGGCACAAGCTTGTGGTTTACCTTGGCTCCTATACAATGGCTGCCGAGGAAGGTATGGATAGAGAAAGCGAAATCAAGGGCAGTACATCCTGCCGGCATTGTCTTAATCTCTCCCTTAGGGGTGAAGACGAATATTTCGGAAGCGAAAAGGTTGAGCTTGATGGCATCGAGAAAGTCCATGGCATCTGGCTGCGGGTCGTCGAGAATCTCCTTGATGGTCTGCAGCCACTCGTTGAGTTCGCCCTCGTCTTCTGTAAACTCAGAGGTCTCGCCGTCCTTGTATTTCCAGTGGGCAGCAAAGCCTTGCTCTGCTACCTCGTCCATGCGGTCGCTTCTTATCTGCACTTCTATCCAGCGGCCCTGCTTTGACATCAGGGTAACATGCAATGCCTGATAGCCGTTGGCCTTTGGATGGTTAAGCCAGTCTCGAAGGCGGTCGGGATGCGACTTGTATATCTGACTGATAGCAACATATATGTTGAAGCATTCGTTGATTTCATCTTCGCGCTTTGATGGAGTGAAGATTATTCTAACAGCCAGTATGTCGTATATTTCATCAAAGGTAACGTGCTTGTTCTGCATCTTGTTCCAGATGGAGTATGGGGTCTTTATACGTTCCTTGATGACGTATTTCACACCCATCTTCTCGAGCGACTGCTCGATAGGAGCAGTAAACTGGTCGAAAAGCGTATGGCGCGATTCTTGTGTCGATGCCAACTTTTCCTTTATTGAGTTGTACTCCTCTGGATGTTCATAGCGGAAACTGAGGTCTTCGAGTTCCGACTTCACCTTGTTAAGACCTAAGCGGTTGGCAAGTGGGGCATATATATATAATGTCTCGCCGGCTATCTTATACTGCTTGTTGGCAGGCTGACTTTCTAGAGTACGCATGTTATGCAGGCGGTCGCAAATCTTGATAAGTATGACGCGGATGTCATCACTCATCGTGAGCAAGAGTTTCTTGAAGTTCTCTGCCTGTGCCGATGCCTTGTCACCAAAGATGCCACCACTGATTTTTGTCAGCCCGTCAACAATCTGTGCCACCTTTGCACCGAAGATGTTTTCAATGTCCTCGGTTGTATAGTCAGTATCTTCAACTACGTCGTGAAGCAGTGCTGCACAGATACTCGTACTGCCCAGGCCCACCTCTTCGCAGGCAATCTGCGCCACTGCTATAGGGTGCATGATATATGGTTCACCTGAAAGGCGGCGAACACCCTTATGCGCCTGACGTGCAAAGTTGAACGCCTTGGTAATTATATCCACCTTCTTACGGTGACGTGATGCCACGTATGTATCTAAAAGATGCTGAAAGGCATCATTTATCAACTTATCGTCTGCTTCTTGCAATATCAAATCCTCGCTATTCATATTTCTATATATTGCTTATCATCTCACTCTCAATCTCTGTCCTACTCTGATGTTATTGCTCCGCAATCCGTTGAGGCGCTTGATGCGACTTACTGTCGTGCGATACTTACGGGCAATGCCGCCAAGTGTCTGACCAGAACGGACACGATGATAACGTCCGCCAGACGATGCCACTTCCTTGTTGTTTACCGCTACCACAGCACGGTTAGGCAACAGAGAATCTTTCTTATAGGCATAGATAGAATCTTCGTTGTCAATAAACTTGCTTATGTATGACTGTGGCAAACGAAGGCATGACAGTTCCGTCTGACCGGGGATAATATTGTTGCGGTAGGAAGGATTGAGCGACTTGATATGCTCTACAGCCAAGCCACAATAGGCTGCTATCTGCTCGAAATGAACATTACGGTCGAGCATAATCGTGTCTGTATAGATAGGCAACTGGGTGCGCAGCGGACAGATATTGTGCTCGCAATAGTAGGTCATGATATAGTTGGCTGCAATAAAAGCAGGAACATAGCCGCGGGTTTCCTTTGGCAAATATGGGTATATCTGCCAGTAATCCTTTACACCGTTGGAACGGCGGATGGCTTTATTTACGTTTTCCGGACCGCAGTTGTAGGCGGCAATAACCAAATGCCAGTTGCCGAAAATCTTGTAAAGGTCACTCAGGAAATGAGCGGCTGCATAAGACGACTTTATCGGGTCGCAACGCTCATCGACAAGCGAATTTACCTTTAGTCCGTATTGCTTTCCTGTGGCAAGCATAAACTGCCATAGACCGGTGGCCTTGGCACGTGACACTGCGACTGGATTTAGCGCCGACTCTATCACCGGAAGATATTTCAACTCCATAGGCAGATTATATGCCTCAAGAGCTTGCTCGAAAATAGGATTGTAGAAATTTGAAGCGCCAAGCATATATGACACTGAGCGACGCAGACGAACGGCATAACGGTCTATCATCTGACGAACGACATCATTGTATGGCATTTCGATGATTGTTGGCATGCGACTCAATCGTTCGATATAGACTTCCTGGGGGAAGGTAGGACTCTCGTCTGCCGTCTGGCAATTCTCATCAATATATAGATATGACTTTGACATATATAGTCCCAGTAAACTGTCTATATCGGTGGTCATTGCCTCTGGCATCTCAATAACTTCAGGATTTCCATCTTTACCTATAACGGAAATCTCGTTCTCAGCAGTGGTCTGAGCAACGGATGCGCCCACGCCACACAACAACAAGCCTACCGCTATGAGTAATGTTCTTTTATTCATTATAATCGTTTTAATGCTTTAATATTAAAAATTCAAACTACACTGCACTCCCACAGACGATGCCTCGAAGACATTGCGCGAAGAGTTGTTGTTGATGACCGCCGGCTCAACCTTTAGGCTCAGGTCGCGGGATATGTCAAACTCCGACAGCTCGGCATCGACATAGGCATCAATCACGGATATGGCATAAACGCCCAGAAGACAGAAGAAACTGAGGTCTCGCCAACGGCGATACTTGTCCTTACGGCTCTTGAATATCTTCTTGTAGCGCTCTTCGTTGGAACTGTCTATCTGCTTACCCAGGTGCAGGAACTTATTGTAGCTCTGAGTATTAGGATCGCTATCCATAATATCGAGATAGGCCTGCGAATAGTCTTTATACATCATGTTGTTCCAGTTCATGGCATAAAGACACCCCATCATTCCGCCATAGACGATGGGCAGCTTCCAATACTTGCGGTTGTATATCTGACCGCCACCGGGTATCACCAAAGCTAGCCACAAGGCACGCTGAGGACTCGGCCGCCACGTAGACCAGTCGCGCTTGGGTTTTACTTTCAACGTATCGCCAAGCACGTCGCCAAGCAACACGCTATCGGCTTCTGCAAGAGCCACCTGCAGACTATCGCCAAGCAGTGGCTGTGCCAACGTGTCGGCTTTCACCACCGCCACGCTATCAACGGTCTTTGCCTGCTTGACAACGAGTGGCGTCTGCGACTGTGCCGATAGATTCAATATGCTGACAATCTGTATCATACAAACCATCAGCATACGGATAAACAATATGTTTTTAAAACACTTCAACTTTATCTATGCTTTCTTCTACTTGTTATTAACACTGTCGAGAGCATTCATTATTCGCTCCAACTCTTCTTCGTTGGCAAACTGTATGCTTATCTTGCCCTTACCCTTAGGCGAGAGCGACATTTGCACCTTGGTCTTGAAGAAGTCTGACAGACGGTCTTTTAGCAGGTTGAACTCCTCTGGCAATTGCGATTGGCTAGTGATTTTCTTTTTCGCCAACTTTATGTCTTCGCCGTTCTTCAGCATCTGAACCATGCTCTCTACCTTTCTTACAGAATAGCCGTTCTTCTGAATCTCCTTGAAGAGCTTTATCTGGGCACTCGGACTGGTTATGGCCAGAAGGGCACGGGCATGGCCCATGTCTATCTCCTTGTTCTTGAGTGCAATCTGCACTTGAGCTGGCAAACGGAGCAAACGCATGTAGTTGGTGATGGCTGTACGGCTCTTGCCGACACGTGCAGCTATCTTCTCCTGAGTCATGCCTGTTGCCTCTGCCAGATGTTCGTATGCCAAGGCTATCTCTATGGCATTGAGGTCCTCGCGCTGTATGTTCTCAACAAGCGCCATCTCCATCACGCCCTCATCCTCAACAGTACGGATATAAGCAGGAATACTGCTCATGCCCGCAATCTGCGAGGCGCGCCAACGACGCTCACCTGCTATAATCTGATATTTGCCATCGGGCATCTGGCGCAGCGTGATAGGCTGTATGATACCTATCTCACTAATGCTCACTGCCAGTTCCTGAAGGGCTTCCTCGTCAAACTCTCTACGAGGCTGATTAGGATTAGGTGCTATCTGATCTATACTCACCTCAATGAGGTTTGAGGAACCTTGGGTACGGACATCACCCGTATCTATAAGTGCGTCGAGACCGCGTCCGCTTCCTATGTCGTCGAGACCGCGCCCCAATACGCTTGTGCTCTTAGAATATTTCTTCTGTACTGCCATGATTATTTGTCACACAACGGTTATTTGGTATTCTTACTGATTATTTCCTTCGCCAATGCCAGATGGTTCTTCGAACCTGTTGAGTCTGCATCATAGAGAATTACAGGCAGACCATGGCTTGGACTCTCGCTAAGCTTGACATTGCGCTGTATGACGGTCTTGAACACCAGTTCCTGGAAGTGGCGCTTAACCTCATCGTATATCTGATTGGCCAGACGCAGACGAGAGTCATACATGGTAAGCAGGAATCCCTCTATCTCCAGTCGTGTGTTCAACTTGCTCTTGATAATCTTTATGGTGTTAAGCAACTTGCTGATTCCCTCAAGCGCGAAATACTCGCACTGTACAGGAATGATCACAGAATCGGCAGCAGTCAGAGAGTTGACGGTGATAAGACCAAGCGACGGACTGCAATCGATTAGGATATAGTCGTACTCGTTTACGATAGGTGCAAGCATGTTCTTAATCACCTTCTCGCGGTTGTTCACGTTGAGCATCTCTATCTCTGCTCCCACGAGGTTTATGTGGCTCGGAATAATATCCAGCCCTTCTATGTCTGTTGTATATATGGCGTCGCGAATGTCGGCCTTGTCAATGATACACTCATAAAGAGAGCAGTCCACCTGCTTGATGTCTACACCCAAACCACTGGATGCATTTGCCTGCGGATCGGCATCAACCACAAGCACATTCTTCTCCAATGTCGCAAGCGATGCTGCCAGATTGATTGTCGTGGTGGTTTTGCCCACTCCTCCTTTTTGGTTTGCTAAAGCAATTATCTTTCCCATTGTTAGTATTTAACAAACGATTTTATATATGTGTTTGGCTTGCAAAGATACATATTTTATATGAGAAAATGTTATTTATGAACCTTTTTTCGTACTTTTGCAAACGAAAGAAATAGATTTTATGAAAAGTAACAAACCTTTGATATTAATTTCTAACGACGACGGCTACCAGGCCAAGGGCATCAACAGCCTGATAGACATGGTGGCCGACATGGGCGATGTGATAGTGTGTGCCCCCGACTCGGCAAGAAGCGGATTCGCATGCGCTTTCTCTGCCACGACACCACTACGATTAAAACAGCAAAGCAAGCGAGAAGGGGTTGAGATATGGTCGTGCAACGGCACCCCAGTCGACTGCGTCAAGATGGCTCTGGCCAGAATATGCCCACGTACTCCCGATATAGTTATCGGCGGAATAAACCACGGCGACAATGCTTCGGTAAACACTCATTACTCTGGCACCATGGGGGTTACTATGGAGGGATGCATGAAATATATTCCTTCGGTTGCATTCTCGCTATGCGACTACAACGAGGATGCCGACTTCGAACCGCTAAGAGCCGTCGTAAGAAGCATCACGCAAAGACTGCTCAGCGAGGGATTGCCAAAGGGCGTCTGCCTTAACGTCAACTTCCCGAAAGCGAAGGAGTTCAAAGGGGTACGCGTATGCCGAATGGCATGGGGCACATGGTTCAACGAGACGGTAATGTGCCACCACCCAAGAAACTATGACTACTACTGGATGGTTGGAGAATACCGCAACGACGAACCTGAGGCTGAGGATACCGACAACTGGGCCATAAACAACGGTTACGTTGCCATAACGCCTACAAGGATTGACGTGACGAGTTACGAGATGATTGAACAAATGAAGGACTGGACATTCTGATGAAATACTATATTATTGCCGGCGAGGCCAGCGGCGACTTGCATGCCTCAAGACTGATGCGCTCATTAAAGAAGGAAGACCCTGATGCACAGTTCAGATTCTTCGGCGGCGACATGATGGCTGCCGAGGGAGGCACCATGGTCAGGCATTACAGAGAACTGGCTTACATGGGTTTCATACCCGTGCTCCTGCACTTGCCTACCATTCTCGGCAATATGAAAATGTGCAAGCGCGACATCACGGAATGGCAGCCGGATGTTGTTATCCTGGTCGACTATCCCGGCTTTAATCTCAGCATAGCAAAATACCTGAAAGAGAAAACCAATATTCCTGCCTACTACTATATAGCCCCGAAAATATGGGCATGGAAGGAGTATCGCATAAAAAGCATAAAGCGCGACATCGACCAACTGTTCTCTATACTACCGTTCGAAAAGGAGTTTTTCGAGGGGAAGCACCACTACCCCATCCACTATGTCGGCAACCCCACACAAGATGAGGTGGAGGAGTTCATGACCTCAGAACCTCAAAACCTCAAAACCTCAAAGCCCATCATCGCCCTACTTGCAGGCAGTCGCCGACAGGAGATTAAAGACAATCTGCCGGCAATGATTGAGGTAACAAAAGAGCATGCTGATAGGTATGATATAATACTGGCTGGCGCACCAAGCATAGAGAAAGAGTATTACGAGCAGTTTGTCAACGGCACGCACGTCAATGTGGTATACAACCAGACATACCCGCTGCTCCGACAAGCGACTGCCGCACTCGTAACCAGTGGCACGGCAACACTCGAGACGGCACTTTTCAACGTGCCGCAAGTGGTATGCTACGAGACGCCCATCGCCAAGGTATTTGGTTTCCTGCGCCGCCATGTCCTTAAAGTAAAATACATCTCACTTGTCAACCTCATTGCCAACAAGGAGGTGGTTACGGAATTGGTGGCCGACACATTCAGCGTGGAAAACATACGCAAGGAATTGGCAGCCATCCTGCCGGGAGGAAGTGGCAGGGATGCCATGCTTGAAGGATATGCGGAGGTAAGACAGCGCCTTGGAAACAACAAGGCACCAGACAATGCCGCACGTATCATTGTCAGACTATTAAAATCTTGAGTATTCCTCCCCTCTCCTTACAGCAAGGAGAGGACGGGAGAGGTTGCGAGAAATATATACTTCTAAAGGAACGCTTTGCACAATCCCCTCCTAACCTCCCCTTGCTAAGGGGAGGCATCTCACGGCAAAAGCCTTTTGTTACCTACCCAATTCATTCAAAAGAGGGAAATAATACATGCCAGGTGAATAAAAAAAATCAGGCGAGGGCTTTGATGCCCCGCCTACCTTAGTGTAAGAGCGACGGGGAGGAGCGGTTAAGTCCTCTCGCCTGAGGAGAGAGGAATGAGGAGAGAGGTGGAGCCTCTCCTTACGGCAAGGAGAGGACGGGTGAGGTTGCGAAAAAAGAGTTGATTAAAACAGAGTCAACGTATAAAGATACACCACCGCAGCCGGTATCGCCATTAAAGAAGAATCAAAGCGGTCGAGCATGCCCCCATGCCCAGGCAGTATATTGCCGCTATCCTTAATGCCTATGGTGCGTTTAAACAGACTCTCAACAAGGTCGCCCCATGTGCCGAACACGGCAACAATCAGTCCCATGCCAACCCACTGATAGACAGACAGTCCTAAATCGTTATATCCGTACATGTCTGTGAGATACCATATCAGTACTGCAACTGCGGCAACAAACACAAAGCCGCCTATTGAGCCTTCCCAACTCTTTCCCGGACTTATTCGCGGAAAAAGCTTATGCTTGCCAAGAAGCGAACCGCAGATATAGGCACCGGTATCATTAATCCACAGAAAGACAAACACGCTAAGCGGTGCCAACCATGAGTAAATGGCACCATCATGAGTGCCGCGGAATGCCAGCACGCCAAGCAGAGAGAACGGCAATGCCACATACATCTGACTCATCATCGTATATGCCCACGTGCTCACTGGGTCCTGATTCTTTGCGTACAACTCGGAAATCATCAGATAGACCACTGTAATGAGATATGGAATGAAGACCGTAGACGGGGTTATCTCACTGCAAAAGCCAATCATTGCAACGAAGAAATAGACACCGGCAGCAGTACATATAAAGCGGTTGGTATCCACACCTTCCCGCCCATTTACAAGTCCTGTAAACTCCCAAATGGTCAGCCCTGTCACAATGGCAAAAAGAAAAGTCATTGCCAGCGGATTGATAAAGCATACTACAATAGCTGCAACGAAAATAATGCCCGTTATGGCTCTAACAATAAAATTCTTCATCCTTCAGTCCTCCTATTATTCGCTTACGCTCATCAGCTTAGCAGTCTTCAATTCTTCAATTTTATATAAGTTCTTCAATTCTTCAATCCTTCAAAAAGTCCCCCTCCTTCGGAGGGGTTAGGAGAGGTTCCTTCACCCCTTCAAAAGTCCCCCTCCTTCGGAGGGGTTAGGGGAGGTCCCTTCAACCCTTCAAAAGTCCCCCTCCTTCGGAGGGGTTAGGGGAGGCCCCCTCACTCCTTAAACTCAAGCCCCAGTTCCTCAGCCCTGCGCTTTGCCATAGCCTCAGCCTCGGCACGCTGCTGAGCCTCAAGCAGTTCTTCTGCACGACTCGCCCATGGACGCTTGCCAAAGATGCGCTCCACGTCGTCGGCAAATATCACCTCACGGTCAACGAGCAACTGTGCCAGTTCCGCATGTCCGTCCTTATGCTCTGTCAGGATCTGCTTGGCACGTTCATACTGTTCGTTTACCATTCGCAATACTTCATCGTCCATAACCTTTGCCGTTGTCTCACTGTAAGGACGCTGGAACTGATACTCCGTGTTGTTGTAGTAGCAGATGTTTGGCAACTTATCACTCATGCCTGCATATGCTATCATTCCGTAAGCGCTCTTGGTGACACGCTCCAGGTCGTTCATCGCTCCAGTAGACACCTTTCCGATAAACAGTTCCTCGGCAGCACGTCCGCCAAGCAACGAACAAATCTCGTCAAGCATGGCATCCTTAGTGGTTATCTGGCGCTCTTCGGGCAAATACCATGCAGCACCAAGCGCACGTCCACGCGGCACAATGCTCACCTTAACCAGCGGATTGGCATGTTCTGTAAACCATGAGATAGTAGCATGACCAGCCTCATGGATGGCTATCGCACGCTTCTCGTCGGCAGTCATCACCTTGGTCTTCTTCTCCAGACCACCAATGATACGGTCTACGGCATCAAGGAAATCCTGCTTGCCCACCGACTGACTGTTATGGCGTGCCGCTATAAGGGCAGCCTCATTACATACATTGGCAATATCGGCACCAGAGAAGCCCGGAGTCTGACGTGCCAGGAAGTCAATATCCACGGTCTCGTCAATCTTCACCGGACCAAGATGCACTCTGAATATCTCCTTGCGCTCATTCAAGTCAGGCAAGTCAACATGTATCTGACGGTCAAAACGTCCTGCACGAAGCAGAGCAGAGTCCAGAATGTCGGCACGGTTGGTGGCAGCAAGTATAATCACGCCACTGTTCGTACCAAATCCGTCCATCTCCGTCAGCAAAGCATTTAGCGTGTTCTCACGCTCATCATTTCCTCCCATCGAAGGATTCTTGCTACGCGCACGACCTACAGCATCTATCTCGTCGATGAATATTATACATGGCGACTTTGCCTTTGCCTGAGTAAACAGGTCGCGAACACGACTCGCACCTACTCCCACGAACATCTCTACAAAGTCGGAACCGCTCATTGAGAAGAACGGCACGCCCGCCTCGCCTGCCACAGCCTTGGCAAGCAGAGTCTTACCAGTTCCCGGAGGACCAACAAGCAACGCTCCCTTTGGAATCTTTCCTCCCAGGTCTGTATATTTATGAGGATTCTTCAGGAAGTCAACAATCTCCTGCACCTCCTGCTTGGCACCCTCCTGACCTGCCACGTCCTTAAACGTGATGTTCAGCTCGCCACCCTTCTCATACATCTTGGCCTTGCTCTTGCCTACGTTGAACACGCCACCCGGACCGCCACTGCCACCGCTCATGCGGCGCATGATGAAGACCCAAAGGCCAACCAGTACGACGATAGGCAACAGGTTCCAAAGCAGCATGCTCAGGAAATCGTCTTCTTTCTTGTTGTCGTAACTATAATCGCCTGTAAACTTATTCTCAGCACGGGCAGTCTCGATAAACTCCTCCACCTGGTCAACCGACCCGAACTGCACCTTGACAGTAGGTTCCTTGCCGGTCTGATCCACTCCTTGCTTGAACACTTCGCGAATATACTGCGGCTTGACATACATGTGCAGCACATTCTGCTCTTTGTTAACAACAATCTTCTCGGCATAGCCCTTCATCACCATATTCTTGAAGTTGTAATATGTCGACTCGGTCTCTATGCTCGACTGCACACCTCCCTTTGTGAAATACAGTCCCATCAGAACCACAATCACAATAGCATAAATCCAACTCATGTTGAACTTAGGCATCTTAGGAGCATTTTGCTGGTTATTATTATCTGCCATTAGTCTAAATCTGCTATTTTAGTTAGCGGTGCATCATCCCAAAGATGCTCCAAATCATAATATTCGCGCACATCGGGCAAGAAAATATGCACCATGACATCACCATAGTCCATTGCCACCCACTGGGCATTCTCGAGTCCTGCCACACGACTAGGTTTCTCGCCCAGCTTCAGTCTGGCGAAGTCGCCCACTGATTCGGCTATCGCCTCCACCTGTGCCGGCGAAGAACCCTGACATACAATAAAATAGCGACATATTGCGCCTGTTATCTTTGTGAGGTCTGCTATTACAATTCCGCTTCCTTTCTTTTCCTGAATTCCTTCTGTAATTGTTTGAACTAATTGTTTTGTCTGTTCCATCAAATATAAATATGTACTTTAAATTCTTTCTGCAAAAGATTTGCAAACGAGTGCAATCAAAGCTTTACTTTGAAATTGCCGAGTGCAGCTAATCTTTCTGCAATAGATTTGCAAACGAGCGCAATCAAAGCTTTACTTTGAAATTGCCGAGTGCAGCTAATCTTTCTGCAATAGATTTGCAAACGAGAGCAATCAAAGTTTTACTTTGAAATTGCCGAGTGCAGCTAATCTTTCTGCAATAGATTTGCAAACGAGAGCAATCAAAGTTACTTTGAAATTGCCGAGTGCAGCTAATCTTTCTGCAATAGATTTGCAAACGAGCGCAATCAAAGCTTTACTTTGAAATTGCCGAGTGCAGCTAATCTTTCTGCAAAGTTAATGCAAATCATGATAACGACAAAATAAATTGAGATTTATTAGCAATTCGCAATCAAGAAGCCCCACTTTCCCAACCGCATCACAGCCTAAAAGGTCACAAAAAGAAGTTTTTTATGCTATTTGATAAAAAAAGAGCGAAAAAATTTTGCAGGTTTAAGAAAAAGCAGTAACTTTGCACCCGCAATCAAGCAACAAGCTTCTTGCACAACGGCATTGGGGTATGGTGTAATGGTAACACTGCAGATTCTGGTCCTGCCTTTTCTGGTTCGAGTCCGGATACCCCAACACAAGAAAGGCTTCCAAATCGGAAGCCTTTCTTATTTTTAGGATTTTAGAGTCAGTTGATTCCCTCTACTACATCGGCAGACAGTCCTGTCGCCTTCGAAATGACTTCTGTGTCCAATCCTGCTAGTTTCATTTTTTTCACAAAGTCCTCATATACAACAGAATTGTACCCATCAACATACGCTTCTTCAATTTTTCAATTCTTTAATCCTTCATTTTTTCAATCCTCCACTCTTCCAGATTTCTTGTTTCACCAGAAACATTAGCTCCGATCTTGATAATCTGCCTGTCATCTATAGCGAATGGCAAGGTGTAGTTCTTTTCTTCAATCTGCTTCAGTGCCTCTTCTGCCGTTCCGTTAAACTTCAGTTCGATGACATAAACATACTTGTCAGTGCCAATCATCAAGTCTATGCGCCCGTTTGATGTACGGTATTCCGCCTGAATATAGAATCCCATCAACTTTGTAATGATATACATCACGTTCTGATAATGATTCTCCAGTTCACGAATCAACTCGTATGGAGTACCAGCCATCAGCGACTGCATCAGCTGCATGAAGGTGTCGGCATCACCACGTTCAAGAGACAAAATGAACTTACTGATTAAAGTCTGTGTCTGTTGCTCTTTCAATTTTGTATAATACGGAAGTAAGAACTTCACAAAGCCTTCTCTAACCTCTTCGTTAGGGAAGTCTAAGACATACAGCTTAAAACGCTCCTGATAATCCTTTATCGTGAGATAACCGCTCTGGAAAAGTACGGGAATAGGATTGATGTCCGCCTGATGGATACTGTCTAGTTCGTCCTGACTAACCTCAAGATTAGAGAACTCATCAAGTTTGAAGTCGTTCTTCTTCAGCAACTCCACAAGATAGGTCGGCGTACCGGTAGCAAACCAGTAGTTGCCATATTTGCTGTTTTTCAAAGTAAGCAAAACGCTAAAAGGATTATACATTCCTTGTGAACTTTCACAGAAGTGATATCCGTCATATCTGCGTCCTAGTTCTTTATAAGCCTCGTCTTTAGTCTGATTATTACATTTGGCAAGCTCTCCTATCTCCGTATCAAAATATTCATGCAGCTCATCTTCAGATATACCACAGACATTACTATAACAGTGGTTCATGGATATGTCTTCCAAGTTATTCAAATCGCTGAACACACTCACCTTTCCGAACTTGGTAACACCTGTAAGCAGAGTAAACCTTAGGTCTGCATCAGCACTTTTCAATACACCATAGAAAGCCTTCAGCGCATTGCGGAACTCATCCTGCAACGGTTCGTTTCCAATGGCCTGCAATATAGGCTTGTCGTATTCGTCAACGAGCACGACGGCACCTCTGCCTGTCTTTTGTTTTGCAGAGCGGATTAGTTGGCGAAAGCGTCCTTCCGGACTTTTGTCTGTTGCAATGCTGTCATATTGACGCTCATAATATGTCAGCTGGTCATCAAGCAAGTCGTACAAGTCTTGCAACTTTGTATATGGCTTGGCATTCAAGTCCAGGTGCAGCACGGGATGCTCCTTCCACTCCGTTTCCAGTTCTGCCATGGCCAAGCCCTCAAACAGATGCTTCTTTCCTTTGAAATACGCCTCGATGGTTGACATCAGCAGACTCTTGCCGAAGCGACGAGGACGACTGAGGAAATAACACTTACCCTCAGACACCAACTTCTTGACAAGAGCGGTCTTGTCTACATAGACAAAACCTTCGCTTCTCAAACATTCAAACGACTGTATACCAATAGGAAATTTCATAACCATTGCATTAACCAGAATACAAAAGTACAAACATTAAATAAAATCACCAAATTTCCAATGACAATTTTCTTTTTAAGACCGAAAGACAAAAGTCTTTCATTCTTCAGTTCTTCATTTCTGGCCCATCAATATACATTTGTCTGCAAATGATAAAAACATTTATTTCAATAAACGATTTTTTCAACAAAAAGTTTATTCCGCTAACCACTTTTGTTTGTTTGCTATCCATACAAATGCCTTCTAAGTCCCTCCCCCAAGGGGGAGTTGGAGGGGGGCTTCTCTCTCATCTAATTACTCCCCTAATTCCATAAAAGAAACCACCATAATCCAAAAAAGTCATAACATTTTTGGAATTGATTCCGAAAAAGTCATAACATTTTTGGAATTAACGCTTTTTTTTATATCTTTGCAGTCATAATTGTAATTACATTATTATGATAGAAAGGACGATAAAGGACAATGTCTTGTCATTACTTGGCAGCAAGAAAGCCATAATAATAATTGGCGCCCGTCAAGTTGGCAAGTCAACACTTCTTCAACAGATATTAAGCAACCGCCAAGATGTAATGTGGTTGAATGGAGATGACTATGACATACAAGAGTTATTTGCATCGATGACATCAACTCGTATTCGCACTATACTTGGCAACAAAAAAATCCTTGTATTAGACGAAGCCCAACGCATAGAAGATGTCGGAATCCGTCTCAAGCTCATTATCGACCAAGTCCCAGATGTTCAAGTTATTGCCACTGGCAGTAGCTCATTCGAATTGACAGCTAAGGTCAATGAGCCACTCACAGGTCGTAAGCGTGAGTTTCTTATGTATCCACTATCTTTTAGCGAAATGGTCAACAACACTAGTTTTCTAGAAGAGTCAAGATTAATACCGCATCGTATGATATATGGTTATTATCCAGAGGTGGTATGCGACCCTGGCAACGAACGTATTCTTTTGAAAGAATTATCAGAAAGCTACTTATACAAAGACATACTCTCTCTCGACAGCATCAATAAGCCCGACAAGCTTGTCCGTCTTCTTAAAGCACTTGCTCTACAGATTGGCAGCCAAGTATCATACAATGAAATTGGCGGTCTTATTGGCCTTGATTCAAAAACCGTAGAGCGATATATAGATATTCTTGAGAAATCATATATCATATTCCGTCTAAATTCCTTTTCACGCAATCATCGTAACGAGTTAAAAATCTCACGTAAAATATATTTTTGGGATTTAGGAATACGCAACGCCATTATAGGCAATCTTGCTCAAATAGAAAATCGTACCGATGTAGGCGAGCTGTGGGAGAACTTTGCTATTTCCGAACGATTAAAGAAGAATTCTTATCAAACCAGTTTTGCCCAATCATACTTTTGGCGCACACGTCAGCAACACGAGATTGACTATATTGAAGAAGAAGATGGTTTAATCAAAGCTTTTGAGTTTAAATGGAATGATCGCAAGTCCAATGTAAAATGCCCACCATCTTTTACCTCTTCATACCCATCATCAACATTCTGCGTTATAACCCCAAAGAACATTGAAGATTTTTTGTTGTGACAAACAGCCCCCTACACCACCACAATCACCTCCGGCTCCGCCGGCACGAAGGGACCATCCTTCGCCTCAAATATTGTGCTAGGTTCAATCACGTTTATCGAGTGCCACACCCCTTTCGGTATCTGCACCCCATACTTTCCCTTGCTCGGACATAGCTCAATCCTCAGCAGTTCCGTCACCTCCCTGCCCGGACCGCCCACATCCATCGTCGGCAGCTCCTGGTATATTATCTCCTCCAGCCTGCCCTCCAGACATATCACCGTTTCGTCCGTATCCACATGCCTGTGCACTGGCACCACCGTCCCCGGCTCCAGCGCATTCAGCATCCTTTGCGACCTATCCTCTGCCGACGTGCGCAAGTCATGGTTCATCCTCTTGCGCTCACTCTCCCTTGCCTTCCAGTGCAGCACCGAAAGCATATTTTCATTAATATATTGTATATCCATAGTCAAAAAAAAATAATTCGTTAAACTTTGCATTTTAAAAAGATATTAGATTAAAGATTAAAGCCAGCTTGCCCTGCTATTGTCTGCACTCCTACACTCCTTCACTCCTGAACTCCTAAAATTCTAACTCCATAAAAAGAAACAATTCGTTTAATTCGTTTAATTCGTTGTTCTACTTGTTAACTTGTCAACTATAAGTCAACTTGTCAACTAATAAAAAATTCGCTTAATTACTCGCCTACACTCATCAACACGTCGTTGTTCTTATCCCTCCCAAAGGATGTTTAGACCATCAAAAACTTTCCATTTAGTGCAGTTTGGTTAAATATTATGATGACAGGCGAAGAAGGAGATGTCCAAATAAACGGTTTGACCATCCACAAGATTTTAGCATCCAATTGGCTTACTCAACGATGAAAACAATATTTTTTCGCCTACGTTCATCAGCTTCGCAGATGCTTACATAATATTTATTGCAGATATTTATTTGAATAAAATTGCATGAATTTATTCATTAAGATTTTAGGCAAAGAAATAACAGACAGATGAAATCTGTGAAGCGCAGCGTCGCAATAAATATTATGTCCTCATGTACTCCTGTCTTTGTATTAAATCTGTCTTTATGTCTTAAAAAACTTCTGTCTTAATTCGTTTAATTAGCGAAATTAGTGGTCCTACTTGTCAACTCGTCAACTAAAAGCAACAACTTGTCAGCTAATAAAAATTAGTGTAATCCGTGGTTTTGGCCAAAAAGAATAGACAAACATGCAAATAGTATTTATTAATATCGTATTTACGTTCTAATGACTAATTTGGGTTATAATTATCATCATATTTTGGTTAATTAATTCAAAAAACAGAAACACCTTCTTGTAGAATGCAATATTTTATGTAATTTTGGAGTGCAATTCCGAATTTACATAACCAAACAATATGTTTTATATTAACAGGACTATAGAAAATCTTATATCAGAGGCATACAAATACTTTTCAGTAATATCGGTTACTGGACCTCGCCAATCAGGCAAGAGCACTTTGCTTAAGCACTTGTTCCCCAATATGCCCATGTATAGTCTGAAAGACGTACATGTCCGCGAGTTTGCCGAAAATGACCCTGTTGCTTTTCTGAAACAACATCCAGCAGGAATGTTTATTGATGAAATACAGAAAGTACCTCTTTTGCTTGAATATATTCAAGGTATTGTAGACAACGACTCTGAGAAACGGTATATTTTGACAGGCAGTTCCAATTTCGAACTGCAACATGGACTTTGCGAATCATTACCAGGTAGAGCTGGAATATATGAGCTTCTCCCCATGACCTATGAAGAAACAAAAGATACTTCAAGAAATCTTCCATTAGACAATTTACTATTTGGAGGTCTCTATCCAGCAATATGTGCGAACAAGAACAAGCCACGTTTCTTCTATCCATCATATGTAAGAACCTACATAGAACGCGATGTCCGTGAACTTCTTAAAGTAAAAGATCAAATGCAGTTCATGCGTTTCATGAAATTATGCGCATCTCGAATCGGTTCTATTTTTAATTCTTCAGAGATAGCATCTCAGTTAGGCATAGATAGCAAGACTGTAACTAATTGGTTGTCTGTATTACAAGCATCATACATAATAACCCTTCTCCCACCATATTATGAAAATATTTCCAAGCGCTTGGTAAAAAGTCCCAAGATATATTTCTGTGACCCAGGCATAGCATGCTACCTCCTTGACATAGAAAGTCCTCGTCAGTTAGAACGTGACAAGATGCGCGGTGCCATATTTGAGAATTTCATTGTCATGGAAGTAATTAAGCATCGTTATAATCAAGGTCTGTCAAATGGAGTCTATTTCTATAGAGATTCAAATCAGAATGAGGTTGATATATTGCTTAAGCAAGAAGGAGAAATAACGGCACTTGAAATTAAGTCCTCCATGACATATCATAATTCTTTTGAGAAAACATTATCAAAATTATCAGAATGGATAAAAACTCCTATTTCCAAGAAAGCTGTAATCTATGCTGGAGACTTTGAGAATGACAAGGGAGAAATTGCCATCATCAACTATCGCAATCTCCACCATATATTGCCTACACTTCTGTAATCCCCTTCGAGTGATTTACTAAACGTCATCATCATGTCTTCTTCCCCCCTTCAATTATTCGCCTCCACTCATCAGCTTCGCAAATGCTTACATAATATCTATTGCAGATATTTATTTGAATAAGATTGCATGAATTTATTCATTAAGATTTTAGACAAAGAAATAACAGACAGATGAAATCTGTGAAGCGTAGCGTCGCAATAAATATTATGTCCTCATGTACTCCTGTCTTTGTATTAAATCTGTCTTTATGTCTTAAAAACTTCTGTCTTAATTCGTTTAATTAGTGAAATTATTCGCCTACGCTCATCAACACGTCGTGGTTTGGGACAAAAAGACAGATAAGAATCCTTTAAATCCCAAATATCATTAGACAAAAAGACATCCCTCCTTCGGAGGGGCTAGGGGAGGTCCTTCACTCCTTCACTCCCAGAACTAGATTAAAGATTAAGGATTAAAGATTAAGGTTTGCTTACCACTCCCCTCGCCCTTTGGAGAGGGGTAGGGGGTGAGGCCTCTACACTTCGACACTCCTAATTCCTAACTCAGGCGTGAGGCCGTCTACACTTATCTGGATTTAAAGGATATGGTAATTATATTGTTATAATAATCTATCTTCGCCCCAAAAACACTTAAAGTATTACTTAAGAATACACTTATAAGCATCTGAACTACAAACTATTACCTCTCAAAAACAAAATAAGCAAAATAAAACATCTTATTTTTACATCCCTTTTGGATAAAGCATTTCACGCTTTTTATTTCTAAATAAAAAATCAGATACCCAATAAGCATAAATTGCAGATGGAACAAATAAAATTGATCCACATTTTGATAATTGATATTGGCTGAATTTAGTTTTAGATGTCACGATTATCTTCCGGATATCACTATTGTTTTGCAAAAAATAATAAATAGACTTTAATTCTGTAGGATTATCTACAAATCTATCAGTCCATTTTATTTCAACCATAGAAAATGCTTTTTGCGTAGCTTCTTCCACCCAGACTATATCAACCTCTCCCTTATCTCTCCCTTTTGTCCAATTTGCATAATAGAAATCACTTTTTCCACCTTGTATCCACTGTGCAAATATAGCTGTTTCAACCAAACTTCCTATAAAATCATCGTCGTTATCTATTGGAGAGAAAAGAGCGCACCTCAACGATGGGTTTGTAAGATATATCTTAAAAGAAGTAACACGTTGCATGTGCTTCGCATTTTGGTCTATACGGTTCACTACTTTTATTAGAAACGCAGCTTCCAAATACTCCAAATATTTTTTTAGAACATCTTTTTTTATGCCCGATTCTGTTGCAAGTTTTTCGTATGAGAATTCATTGCCAGAGCGAAATGCTATATGAACAAAAAGTTTATTCAATTCTTGAATATCCGTAATACCATATAGACTTGGCAAATCACGTAACAAAACTTTGTCAATAATATCATTTTTTATATATAATCCAGGATTCGAACGTATCTTCTCAGAAAAGACTACTTCAGGATAACCGCCATAATTAATATAATCAATGAAATGATTATTCAATTCATTAATATTAATAGTGTCATAAGGAGCTATACCATCAGGTTTATTCACTATTATAGAATTTAATTTCTGTAAATTTATATATTCATAGAAAGTAAGAGGCGGCAACATAAAATCTGTAAATCGTCCTGCGCCACTTTCATTGCTTTTCATTTTCAATGCGGCGGCAGCCGAACCTGAAGCAACAAACTTTACATTCCTATATGTATCAACAAGTGATTTTAAATGCACCTCCCAGTTTTTAAGATATTGTATTTCATCAAAGAACACATAATAACCATCAAAATCATTATCATTTCTAAGAGCTTGTCTTGAATAGAAAAACAGTTCTTCTAACGAGCTATTGTTATATACAGGTGTATCAATAGAGACATAGATAATCTTTTGAGGCGAAACACCATCTGATATAAGCCTCTCTATCGTGTGATAAAGCATCACTGTTTTGCCTACACGTCTCGGCCCCATAAGAATCACAGCTCTTCGTACAGACAAGTCTGACACCAAAGGATAGAATTCTTCAAGATAAACCCTTTCTGGCATATCTTTGAAATCATCAGCAATAGTACCTGTTATCCACCACGGATTATCTATTGCCATTCTTTTTATCATTTGCTCTTTAAGCTGTTTTGCCAATCTATTCATTTTGGATGTATTTTATTTTGCAAAAATAACAAAAAGCATTAATATAACCAAAAATGTAAAACTAAAACATTTCCCCTGGGCTTATTTTGCACAAAAATGACATTTTAGAAGATTAAGGATAAAGTTTCTTGCACAAGATGCATACGTCTTTTTTTCGCCTCCACTCATCAACACGCAGATGCTTACATAATATTTATTGCAGATATTTATTTGAATAAGATTGCATGAATTTATTCATTAAGATTTTAGACAAAGAAATAACAGACAGATGAAATCTGTGAAGCGCAGCGTCGCAATAAATATTATGTCCTCATGTACTCCTGTCTTTGTATTAAATCTGTCTTTATGTCTTAAAAACTTCTGTCTTAATTCGTTTAATTAGTGAAATTATTCGCCTTCGCTCATCAACACGTCGTGGTTTGGGACAAAAAGACAGATAAGAATCCTTTAAATCCCAAATATCCTTAGACAAAAAGACATCCCTCCTTCGGAGGGGCTAGGGGAGGTCCTTCACTCCCAGAGTTAGATTATAGATTAAGGTTTGCTTGCACTAGATGCATACGTCCTCTAACTTCTTAACGAAGCGATAACTTCTTCTAACTTCCTTTAACTCCTTAAAAAAACTCCTAATTCCTAACTCCTAATTCCTAACTCAGGCGTGAGCCTCCTTCACCCCTTCACCCCTATTTTAACATTGAATAATCAAATAAATTTTGCAGTTTCAAGAAAACCTATTATTTTTGCAAAAAATATTGATACAATGACAACAGCACTCAATCCTACGCAGTTACACCTGTTGAAACTATTCTCATTCAATAACAGTGAAGAATATGCAAGAGAAATACAAGAAGTATTGACTCGCCATTTTCAGTCACAATTGGATGAAGAATCAGAACGTCTTTGGGATTCAGGAATCTTAGATCAGAAAAAATTAGATGAAATAAGAAAAGAGGATTTACACGCTAAGCATTGAATCTCATGTCACGTCTTGTTGTTGATACCAATTGTCTTATTCAAATAATATCTAAAAGAAGCAGATATCATGATTTGTGGCTTTCATTCATTGACGGTCGTAACAAATTATGTGTATCAACAGATATTCTCAATGAGTATGAAGAGATTTTAAGCTATAAGGCAAGTCCACTTTTCGCTTCGTTGGCATTAAAGGTTATCACAAATAATCCTAATACGATATTTGTTACACCATATTTTAATTTTGAACTCATCAAATCAGATCCTGATGATAATAAATTTGTAGATTGTGCTATTTCAGCAAATGCCAAGTTTATTGTTACAGAAGATCATCATTATAACATTCTAAAAGAAATAGACTTTCCTCAAGTTGAGATTATCAATCTTGACGATGTCATATTGAATAACGCTCAGAAATAACCATATTATGGTGCAGCTCTAACGCGCTCCCCCTCCTTCGGAGGGGTTAGGGGAGGCCCCTCAATACTCCCTCAGCACCACCTCAAACGCTTCGCTGTAGTTCTGTCCCCACTGTCCGCCACGCATGGCAGCCAGGCCAGTTATATACTCCGCAGAGCGAGGATGCGGATACGGACGCATCACGCCACGGTACATCGACAGCGCCTTCACCTTAGCATCAATGCCCTCCTTTCCCACCTCCACATAACAGTTCGGGTTGAACGTCTCCATGGCGTTGTTTATCTTCCACTCTGTACATGAAGGCACCTCCATATACCAGAACTCCCTCACACGCTTCACCTCCGGGCGGCGCTGGAACAAACGTATAGCCTCCTGACACGCCATCGAAGTCTGCAGATGGTCGTTGTTCGTATCCGCAGGATGATGAGTTATTATCACATCCGGTTCACTCTCCCTGATAGCACCCTCAATAAACTGCACCAGTTTAAGATGCGGCACCGTGTTCATTTCTATGTTCGGGAAAGTCCCCTCATAAATCCTGTTCACCCCCAGAAACTTGTTCGACGCATTAGTATCATCCTCCAGTTCATTATCCTCTGGACGGAACGCACGCGCCTTCGCCTCCGTACACATTATACATACATCTACAGTATTCCCTTCATGTGCCCACTTCCACATAGAAGCCCCAGCACCCAAAGTCTCATCATCAGGATGAGCCACAACAAGCAAATATTTCATATTTAATTAACTTTTTCTTATTTACACTATTATCCAATCGTCATCGTTCAACGTTACGATAAACATTCTGCTCTTTAACATTTCGCAGCCATCCCCACCAACCTGTCATGCATCCACTGCGGATACTTGCCACAAGCCGTATATAGAATAGCCACTACCGTCCATACTATCAGCTTCATGTCCCCAAAGAAACTAGCATGCTTCACGTAATACACATCCAGTTTAAGACGTATCGGCAGCACCTTCTCGTTATACTCCTCCTCGTCAGGAAACTGGTCACCATATATATAGTCCCAGAGACTCGACTGACTAGTCAGGCCACAAGGCACAGTGGCAGCAATCGCATTCTCGCCCCCTCGTGTTATTTCCACCTGATCTATAGCAGCAGGCCGAGGACCAACTATCGACATCGTGCCGTTCAGAATGTTTATCAGCTGTGGCAACTCATCAATCTTCAGCCTGCGCATCACCTTACCCCACCAGAATATGCGGTCTTGGTCAGGACGCAGCGAAGCTTCGTTCGCCCCACGAGCCACCCTCATTGAGCGGAACTTCCACATCTTAAACCTCCTGTTGTCCTTACCCACACGATTGGCAAAATAGAACAGAGGTCCCCAATCGCTCAACAATGTTAAGATAATTGAAATCAACCAAATTGGCGCAGTGCCAACAATACCAAGTAATGCACAGATGAAATCAAATGTGCGTTTTACAATTCTATAAATCATACTTTTATAAATTTGTTTTATTTTCTTCCATTCCGGAGAGAGACTTTCATGTCAGCTCCATGTAGAGACTCCTCAAAACACCCTTCCACCTCTCCAGCCCCTCCTCAGCCATCTCAGCCAGTGTGGGGTTAAAGTCCTTATATAGCAACATCTGTCTGCTGTAGTGCTCCCTGATTATACCGTCCAGAGCCAGAAACTGCTCCAAGGTAAATGAATACCTACCCTCTTAGGCTCGCTTAAGATAGCCACTGCCGATGCCTGCACTACGCTCTATCTCGCGCATGCCACAGGTGCGCACATGGTTCACCTCCCATGCAGTAACCATACTGATGCGCCTTGCCAATTCTTTTGCTTTCATAAAAATTAATCGTCCGGATTTGTACCGTTTTCTTTTTGTTTATTGATGATTATATATTTTTGTAAATGTTTCGTCTTAGCAGTCCTACTGCAATGCAAACAATGCTTTAAAATAACTACCGTCTATGGATAAAAAAACATTTCTTCCGTCCCTGTTCATGGGAATGTACACGGCAAAGAGTCGTGTAGCAGAGTGGAGCGAAGTAGCAGAGATTATCTGCGGCGAGCAGCTCAAGTCGTCAACAGAGAAATACCGCACGCAAGCAGCCTTAGGCCTTGATACCGATGCCAACAAGGTCAAGCAGTGGATGCCAGCCCTGTGTCCCGTGGTGCAGTGCGATGGCGGGCGCCGGCGTCAGCACTTCGTGGGGTTCACCGGTGTGGGCATGTGCGACTTCGACCACCTTGCTGATGTCGGTGCAGCCTTCCGCACCGCCTGTGCCGATCCGCATGCCTTCCTTGTCTACCGCACCATTTCCGGCCATGGAGTCAGGGTATTGTTTCGTTATGTCATGTCCAGCCAGCAGCCGCTGCCCTCCCCGCAAGACTATCGCGGCGAAGCTCCCGGATTTACCGTTGCCAACAAGTATTTCGCCCGTCTGCTTGGAGCCGAAGCCGACATGAAGTGCAAGAACATCGGCCGTCTGTCAGTGTTGTGCCACGATGCCGAGGCAGTGCTCCGCATGGATGCCGAACCGTTTGTGGTCAGTCCCAACACTCCCGAAAAGACCAAGTCGTTCCCTCTCAAGCGAGCCGTGCGTGCCATCGAGAGTCATCTTGCCGGTGAGGGATTGGAATATGCCCCCGGCACCTACAACGAGTACGTCATGCGCACGGGCTACTACCTCAACTCACTGGGCGTGGCTCGCGAGAAAGCGGAGCAGTGGGCAGTGGAGCGGTTCAATGATTACGATTCCCAACAGGTACGCTCCATCATTGCCTCCTGCTATGCCCATGTCGATGAGTTTGCCACCATGCCCGTTCATGCACTGTCCAAGAAGAGTGCCGCCGCCGACAAGGCTTTCTATGCCTCCGTAGATGAAATCGAAAACTTCCTCAGTTCTGTGGCAAAATTCAGGTATAATGTGATTACCCGTAAGACGGAAATGGCCCTTAACAATACATCATCTCTCATCCCTAATCTCTCATCCAGAAAAGGAGACTCTCCTTTTCTCGAACTCACCGACCGCGATGTCAACTCTCTGTGGGCACGCATGTCGAAGACCGGCCTCAAGGTCAAGCTCCAGCATCTGTACAACGTCATTTGCAGCGACTACGTGCCTCAATGGAATCCCTTTGAGGATTACTTCTACTCACTGCCCGAATGGGACGGCACAACAGATTATATTGCTCAGGTGGCAGAAATGGTTTCTATTAGGAGTTCAGACAATAGCAGGACAAGCAATCCCTCATCTCAAAACTCTCATCCTTCATCCAGCAAAACCTTTACCTCCTGCTTCCGCAAATGGTTGGTTGCCATGGTGGCTTCGCTGCTCAACAAGAACGTGGTCAACAACACCATCCTTGTTTTTGTGGGCAGACAAGGCATCTACAAGACAACCTTCTTCAACAACCTGCTGCCACCGGAACTGCATCAGTATTTTTTCACAAAGACCAACAGCGACCGCATGACCAAAGACGACAAGCTTTCGCTGGCAGAGTTTGCACTTATCTGCTTAGAAGAGATAGACTCAATGAAGACCGCCGAGCTGAATCAGTTGAAGGCACTTGTCACCAGCAAGACCATCAGCGAGCGAGCAGCATACGAGCGCTTCAAGGAATGCCGACAGCACATAGCCTCGTTCTGCGGCACGGGCAACAACATACGTTTTCTGACCGACGACAGCGGCAATCGCCGTTGGCTGCCGTTTGAAGTTGAAAATATCGATGAGCCCAGACCAGAGAAATATCATTATACCGGCCTTTACAGCCAGGCTCTGGCTTTGTGGAGAAGCGGCTTCCGCTACTGGTTCAACCAGAAAGAGATAGAAACCCTTTACCCGCACTTGTCTCACTTCGAGGTTACGAGCACAGAAGAAGAGCTGTTGCTTAATTATTTCCGCCAACCGCTACCCGGGGAGCAGCATGAGTTGCTGACATGCTCAAATATCGTTGAGAAGATAAACATACTGACCAAGAGACCACTCTCGCCAATTCTTGTTGGCAGGGCTTTGCGCAAGCACGGTTTTGAATCTGTACACAACAGGAAAGGCACCTTCTATTCTATCATTGAGTATTCCGGTGCAGAGATCGCCATGAACAAAAAGGGCATTGCGCCTTCGGACGACGATGTATTTTAGGACTGTCGAAGGAAAAAGTGTGAAGGATGTGAAGGAATGAATCTATATTTTAAACCCCTATACGTGCGCGTGCGCCTGTGTTTATAAAATGCAAAAAAAATTATCACATATATAAAGTTATGCAAAGCGCTTTCACATCCTTCACATCCTTCACACTTTCACACTTTCACACTTAATAGACTTCACACCTTCAAATGATAGGGTTACGCCTTAAAAGCGAGCCGGTTAGGCATCTTAACTGATGCAGTTGTCTTTATTAAGAAGTTAGAAGGAGTGTAGGAGTGCAGGAGTGTAGGAGTGCAGACGGCCTCACGCCTGAGTTAGGAGTTCAGGAGTTCAGGAGTGTAGGAGTGCAGGAGTGTAGGAGTGCAGACAATAGCAGGCAAGCAAACCTTAATCCTTAATCTTTAATCTATAATCTAATTTTAGGAGTGTTGGAGTGCATACGTCTTCTAACTTCTCAGCGAAGCGATAACTTCTTCTAACTTCCTTTAACTCCCTGTTAAGGATGAAGATACACTAGAAGCTAATGTCTTTTAACTTCTCAGCGAAGCGATAACTTCTTCTAACTTCCTTTAACTCCTTTAAAAAAACTCTTAATTAGTTCGCTTACGCTCATCAGCTTCGCAGTCCTAACTCCTAATTCCTAATTCAGGCGTGACGCCTAAGGATTGCTTGCTACTCCCCTCGCCCTTTGGAGAGGGGTTGGGGGTGAGGCCGTCTGCACTCCTACACTCCTAACTCCTAACTC
>JAFQQY010000025.1 GCA_017410365.1 Prevotella sp. | reverse complement strand
GATGGATACGGAAGGACTGTTGCTGAGCGGTGAAGATACCGTAGGAGTGGTGAAGACCATACGCGAAGGGCGAGGATGGTTCTATTGCCGACCGGAAACTGGAAATCCGCTGGCTCTTCTTCTGAACAGCAAAAGTGGCAAGCCGTTGGAGTTTCCTCTTCCGGAAGCAGAGCAAAGCGGCATAGCATTGCAGGCAAGCACCGACGATACGTCAAGCGTGCGAATAACCCTAAATGCCTCTGCCGACTTTCAAGGCAAGCCGTTGGGAGTTGTCCTTACCCACAACGGCGGTGTAAAGGCGTTCCAGAGCATCAGCATGACTGCTGAGGGAATGCAACTGAACTTTGCCGTAAGCGAATTGCCGGATGGCGTAAACCGTCTGAGCATAATATCGGCAGAGGGTGATGTCCTTGCCGACCGCCTGTTCTTCGTTTATCCTAAGAACAACGCCGCCATAACCCTGTCGTCAGACATTGACCGCCTGCGACCTTACGGCAAGGTGGCAATGACTGCAACGACACTTCCCGAAACGACTTTCTCTTTGTCTGTTCGCGATGCTGCAACGGAGGTTAACGGCAGCAACGGCAACTGCATGACATGGTTGTTGCTGTCTTCCGACCTGAAAGGATATATAAACAATGTGGATTACTATTTCGAGAGCAACGACCTTGAGCACCGCCGTGCTGCCGACCTGCTGATGATGGTGCAGGGATGGCGCAGATACAATCTGCGTCAGATGACAGGCAAGGAGAACTTCAAGCGTGTTCAGCCGATAGAGCGGGAACTGGCGGTGGCGGGAAAGCTGAATCAGGCGAAGAAGAAGTTCACGGTGGATGACGTGAGGATGAAGGTGACGATGTTCAATCAGGCAGGACAGTCGATGAGCGGCAGTCTTGTTTCCAATAAGGAAGGCAAGTTCACGTTTAATCTTCCTGAGTGCTTTGGCGATTGGCGGATGTTCATCAACACAAAGAAGAATGACGAGGATGCCGACTACTTTGTTTCCATTGACCGTAATTTCTCGCCGCTAAGTCGCAAGCTCTCGGTAGAGGAAACAAGAAAACTGCCTGCAGTGCAGCCTTATAAGTTATTTAGAGAAAATGGAGATGGTACAGAGTCTGAACATACAGATGAAGTTGATGAAGGACAGTTGATGACCGAGCGTACTCATCAGTTGAAAGAAGTTACGATTAAGAAACGAAGAGGCTTGTTTGACAATAATGCTCGTGCAGCATGGGAAACAGAAAAACAAGGCCAATATTGGTCGAGCATATATTATGATGTGGATAAGGAAGCAGATATGATTGCTGATAGAGGAGAAGATTTGCCTTCTTTTTTTTCTTGGTTAGCAATTCGCAACTCTTTCTTTCTTGGCACAAAAAGCGGTAGCAGAGACTCTAAACGAGCGAATGATGTTGCACAATATATAGATATTAATGACGGCGACATTACATATAAAAATAGGCCTGTGTTGTGGATAATAAATAATTTTTTCAAAGAAGTTACAGGATTGTCTGCTTGGCGAAGAGAGAAATTCTATGCAGAATCCCGTATTGAGCTGATGTCTTATGATGAGTGGCCTGCTTATATGGAAGATGTTAAGGCTGTTTATATATCAGAAAATCCCAAAGCCTGCAACAGATATGTGAATGGGTCAATAATATCTTCATACTCTCCTGTAACAGTCTTTATTTATCTACATCGAACGGAAAAGAAAAAGAACAAAGGACAACGTATAACAAATTTTGCTGCCTACGACATTCCCAAAACCTTCGAAATGCCCGACTACAGCGTTCTTACAAAAGAGCCTGACCACCGTCGCACCCTATATTGGAATCCGAATGTTAAAACCGATAAAAACGGCAAAGCGAAAGTGGAGTTCTATAACAATTCTTCTTGCAAGCAAGTGGTTATATCGGCTGAGGGGATAACAACTGATGGGAAGGTAATAATGGCCTCTCCACCTACCCCTCTTCTGGAGAGGGGAGTTGAGACGAGAGAGTTTCACTAAAAATAGGGAAATCCCTACGACCTTTTAGGGATTTCCCCTATTTCGTTTCTTTTATTATCATTAATTTTGTATCATCGAATTAATCTGTTAACTATAATTCTATGTTTGGATTACACATAAATATAAGAACACTTCTTTTGGTCATGCTCATGGCATTGCCAGTAACGGCATTTGCACAGATAGAGGAATACTCGTCAAGGGTTGTTGATGCACGGACAGGCGAACCGCTTGTTTCCGCAACAGTAGCTGTAGCATCCGACAAAGCGACGGTAACAAATGGTGATGGTGTCTTTTCGATTAATGCTGATGCCGATGATGTGCTGAGAATATCATACATCGGGTATAAGTCTTTAGTGGTAAGAGCCAAGGAACTGCCGATGAAGATTGCACTCCAGCCTGCTGAGATAGTGCTGGATGAGGTGGTGGCAGTATCGTTTAAGAACAGAATAAAGGAGATACTCCGCAAGGCAACTGACCAGTTGCATGAGCACAGGAAAGCCACAGCCAACTACCTATATAGGCAGACAACACACATGAATGAGCAGACAACCAGTCTTGTGGAGGCATTCTTTCAAGCCAAATCGGCATTCAACATCAGCGACATGCGGTTGATAAACGGTCGCTATTCGGAAATTGACGCAAGTGGTTCGTACATGGGCAATGCCTACAGCTTCTCAGAGATAGGACTGGTGAGGGATGAGACGCAACTGAAACTCTACGAACTGTTTACCCCGTTGTTCTGGGGATACCATCAATATTATAATGTTGATTATGACATCGTTGACGACGGTGACAGGAAGATGTATGTCATAAGCTATGAACCTAAGAAATCATACGTCTTCGATATAATCAAGGGCAAGGTGTATGTGGACATGGAAACGCTAAGCCTATTGAAGGCAGAAGGCAGCATCTCAAATCTGAATGTTTTAAACCGTCTGGCGGGAAGCAAAGGTGAATCGCTCAATGCCGACATGACATTTGTCATAAACTATGATACGGGAAAGGACTTCAGCGAGGTGCAGACGGTAAATGTAGAACTGGCGTATGCTGACGAAGAAAACACATACATGGTGAGGTCGCTATTATATAATGTCGGCAACAAGGATGTGAGCAAAGGACGGAAAGCCGTTGCCACAACCGACTTGCGCAGACAGATAGACAAGATTGGCTATGATGCCGCTTTCTGGCAGGACAATGAGATTGTCAAGCGACGGAACGACGAGGCGCAGTTAGCTGCAAAGAGAGATATCAGAGACGGCGACGGGACGATAAGACTTCAGCAGTTCGTGCGCAACATTGACCGCTTCAACAGCTATTTCCCACAGGAAAAGGTTTATCTGCATTTCGACAATACCGGCTACTTCCAAGGCGAGAAGATATGGTTCAAGGCTTACGTTATGCGCGATGACAAGGACTGGCTTACGGATATGAGCAAGGTGCTATATGTGGAGCTGCTCAACCCTGGTGGCGATGTGCTTCAGCGACATAAGCTATACATCAAGGACGGACAGGCCGACGGCAATATATCTCTCGACAATCTGCTGCACAGCGGTTTTTATGAGGTGAGGGCATACACCAGATACATGACCAACTGGGGCACGGATGCCGTCTTCTCAAGGGTGCTGCCTGTGTTCAAGAAACCAGAGACCGAAGGCGACTACAGCAAAACGGTTATCGATGCCATCAGTCACCTACACCGCTTGCCCGACAGTCGTGTACCGACAAAGGCAGACAGTGCGGTAGCTGTAACAGAAAGGAAAAATCTGCGTGTGATGTTCTATCCCGAAGGCGGCAACATGATAGAAGGTTTGCTGAACAGAGTAGCTTTCGACGTTACCGATGCCGACGGCTTGCAGTATGATACAGATGGCTGGCTGTTGTCAGACAACGACACGATAGGTCCGGTTAGAACCATGCGTGAAGGCAGAGGATGGTTCAACTGCCTACCGCAGGCTGGCAGACAGTTGCGCCTGCTGCTGACCAACGCCAAGGGCAAGGCAGTGGAGTTCAAACTGCCAAAGGCGGAACCTGACGGTATCGTGATGCGGACAAATACCGACGACAGCACACGAATAAGCATTACCGTTCAGGCATCACAAGCAGTGGCAGGGCAAACCATGGGACTGCTTGTTACTCACAACGGCTGCACGTCGTCGTTCATGCCGTTTGAGGCATCAAGCGAAAAGTCATTATTCGCATTGCCGTTGCATGATATGCACGACGGCGTGAACAGAATATCCATAATCAATGCCGACGGCCAGGTGCTTGCCGACAGAATGGTGTTCGTTTATCCACGCGAAAAAGACAAAGGAATAGCAATAGAGACAAACGGCCTTATGCCTTACGGCAAGGTGGCGATGACTGCCACTGCACTACCCGAAACAACCTTCTCTTTGTCCGTTCGCGATGCGGCAACGGAGATTAACGGCAGCAACGGCAACTGCATGACGTGGCTGTTGCTGTCGTCAGACCTGAAAGGATATATAAACGATGTGGATTACTATTTCGAGAGCAACGACCTTGAGCATCGCCGTGCCGCCGACCTGCTGATGATGGTGCAGGGATGGCGCAGATATGACCTCAAAGAGATGATGACGGCAAAAAGGTTTCATGGCACTCAGATAATGGAAGACGGTCTTTATGTTCTTGGCAAACTGATAGGCAAGAAGAAAAAGCATGCAGTAGGCAACGTGGCGTTGCGGATAGCCCTTTACAACAAACAGGGGCAGTCGTTATCGGGAAATGTAGTTACCGACTCGACGGGCGTTTTCGCCTTTAAGGTTCCCGACAGTTACGGCGAATGGACAATGCTGCTCAACACTAAGGACGATAGCAAGAACACCGACTATCTGGTGAGCATAAACCGCAACTTCTCACCTGCCGGTCGTAAACTGTCTGCAAGTGAGACAATGCAGATTCCGCTTTCGCTGTCACTGGCGGAAACTGTTGCTGAAGACATAGAGTATAAAGAAACAATAGGCGGCTCGATGACGGAGAAAACGCATCAGTTGAAAGAGGTGGAGATAACAAAGAAACGCAAGCGTGATTTCCGTGTCTGGCAGAGCGAAGACCAAGGCAAACACTGGGCAGACATCCATTATGACATATCAGAGGAGGCAGACAGACTTCTCGACTTGGGAGAGGAACTGCCTACAGCGGTTGAATGGTTGCTAAGCAAGAACAAACTGCTCCAAGGTACTGACGATGGCGGAATGTATCGTGAGGGCAAGGCAATGATAAGAGGATGGAGCGACGCCGTGAAGAAAACGCAGGATGGCGGCGATGAGTTGGAAGACGACGAGAGGATAAGACCTAAAGACAATGCACTGACATCGCTAATGAAAGAAGAAGATTTATATAAATCAAAGGAATCTGTACCTGCAGCAAGGGACCTTACTCGAACATACATTGATTCTGAAGGACTGAGTTACAAAAATCGTCCTATCGTATGGATTCTGAACAATGCCTTCTATATGGTAACGGGCAATTCACAGAGAATTAATCGTTTGGATATAAATAATATTTTCACGGATTCTAACGAGGAATTTCCGATAATGCTTGACGAGATGAAGTCTGTTTATATATCAGAAGACATGACTGCATGTCGGCGATATGTTGACATACCCAAACTGATGCCATACAATCCAGTGACGATTTTCGTTTACACTCATCGCACCGTGCGCTTGAAAAACAGAGGATTGCGCAGCACATCTTTTGCAGCATACGACACTCCAGAGACATTCAAGTCGCCCGACTACAGCGTTCTTCCAAAAGAGCCTGACCACCGTCGCACCATATATTGGAATCCTAATGTTAAAACCGATAAAAACGGCAAGGCAAAAGTGGAGTTCTATAATAACTCTTCTTGCAAGCAGGTGGTTGTTTCGGCAGAGGGGATAACGGCGGAAGGCAGAGCGATAAAAGCCTCTCCCCCTACCCCTCTCCCTGGAGAGGGGAGTTGAGACGAGAGTGTTTCACTAAAAATAGGGTATCCCTTAAACCCAAATCGGTCATTTAGATTTTAGTGCGTTTGTCTTGTTATTTTTGAGAAGATTTTTTATGTGTTCTAAAGGAGTATAGCGGGCTATACGACTGAAGAGACATGAAAAATATGCCAAAAAGAATAGACAAAAGTG
>JAFQQY010000024.1 GCA_017410365.1 Prevotella sp. | reverse complement strand
TGTTAAATTCTATAGCGAAGACTGTTCTAGGATTCTTACAATTTTCTCCATAAGTTTTTTATTTATTGTTACTAAAACTAGTGCTAGCGTTTTCCACTTTTCCCCATTTCCCCATTTCATCATTTTACTCCCCCCCCCACACACAACTATCCACCCCTCTTTGTCGAACTCCATCGGACGGATGAAGAGCTTTGCCCCACCATACTAAAAAAACATAAAAAAGCAGAGCGTATAATAAGAAATATGTAAAAAAGCAATACTTTTGTAGTTAATTTGATAAGGAAAGGTGCTCGAGTGGTTGAAGAGGCACGCCTGGAAAGCGTGTATACAGCGAAACTGTATCAGGGGTTCGAATCCCCTTCTTTCCGCTTTTTTTATTAAAGCGCAAAAAGATATGAAGAAATTGATTGCATTTTTCGCAATTATTTTTATGCTTACGTGCAATCAGGTTGTTGTTGCACAGGAAAACTCTATAAGCGATTCTGTTGAAAATGTGACTGTCGCAGATTCTGAAACAATGTCGGTTGCAGACTCTGCCCTCAAGGAAATTGCGGATTTCGCTGCAGCTGAGGGACTGGATGCTGAGGGAGAAGAATCGCCAGGAGCGCATCAGGTGCTGAAAACAAAGTTCATAGAAGGCAATCCTTGGTTCATGTCGCTCGTGGCGATGACTCTGATTATTGGACTCACGTTCTGCATCGAGCGAATTGTATATCTCTTGTTGTCAGAGATAAACACAAGAAGGTTTCTTAAAGATATAGACCTTTTGATGGAGAAAGGCAACAAAGAGGCAGCCAAAGAACTTTGTCGCAATACTAGAGGCCCCGTGGCATCAGTGTGCTATCAGGCTTTGTCGCGCATCAACGAAAGTTCTGAAGCTATAGAACGTTCGGTAGCAGCCTATGGCTCTGTGCTGGCATCCAATCTGGAAAAGGGGTGCCAGTGGATTACTCTCTGCATTTCTGTCGCTCCATCATTGGGATTCCTTGGTACTGTGGTTGGTATGGTAATGGCTTTTGACGACATAAGGGTGGCTGGCGACATAAGCACGTCTATTGTGGCTGAGGGTATGCAAGTTGCATTGATAACAACCATTTTTGGAATCATTGCTGCGGTTGTGTTGCAGGTGTTCTATAATTATATCCTGTCGCGCATTGACCGTCTTGTGGCTCAAATGGAAGAGGCTGCTATCACTATGCTTGATATGATAGCTAGGTATAAACAAAGTAGTAATGGCAATGGCAGAGTGGATGATTGACGGAATACTTGTGGCATGCTACGTGCTGCTGTCGTTGGCGGTGTTGGCAGTGCTTGTCACGGCAGGAGTCTCTGTGGCAAAGAGATATGGCGCCGTTGTCGATGTGAGGGGAGTGGCGCCAGTTCGTATAGCCGTGTCTATTATAGTCATGCTGTTTGTGGTTCTTGCCCTTACTTTCTTTTTCGGCTCGTCAGAAGCTGTAACGGTGAATGGCAGAGAATACGTCGATACTTTATGGATTAGATTGTCGGATATGCTGATTGGTACAGTGGCTGTTCTGTTGCTACTTGCTGTCATGCTTATTTGTTTCGGCAGTTTGTTCATACGCAAATAATAGTCATTCAGGTTGGTTGATATGTTTAGCAGAAGAAGAAAACGCAGATTGCCAGGACTAAATATGACGTCGACAGCTGACATTTCGTTTATGTTGCTTGTCTTCTTTCTCATTACTACCTCCATCGATAATAATAAGGGAATGATGAGGCGTCTGCCTCCTCCGCAGAATGACAAGGAAGAGGTTGCGCTGACTGTAAAGCGCCGCAATGTGCTTACTGTGGAAATAGATGACAACGGAAAACTTGCTTGCAATGGAGTGCCTATCGACTACGCCCGCTTGAAGACAGAGGTTGAGGCTTTTATAGAGAATATCGAGAATATTGACTCTCTGCCAGAGAAGACCACACGCGAGGTGCCTTTGCTAGGAATGTGCAGCGTGAGCGACAAGCACGTTGTGCTGATAAAGGTTAATGCCCGCACCACTTACGATGCATATTTCAGGGCATACAATTCTATTGTTGCTGCATATACAAATTTGCGAAATGCAATGGCGAGAAAGTTTTTCGGTAGAGACTATGCCCAGTGCAGTGCTGCCCAGCGCGAGGCTGTAGCTTCGTGTTATCCGCAGCGCATTTCAGATGCAGATATAGAACAGGAAGGAGGTGACAAATGAGCATGTTCAGAAAGCGTAAGCGCAGTGTGCCCGACCTGAACACGTCGTCGCTGCCAGATCTTATTTTCACAGTACTCTTCTTCTTCATGATAGTTACGCATATGCGCGACATTCCTCAGCTGGTAAAGACTGTCGTGCCTCAAGGTCGCGAACTTGTGAAGGCAGGAAAAAAGAAGTCGGTGATAAACATAGTGATAGGAAGTGCCTATAAACCAGATGGTAGTACTACTGCATTTCCGTCGCAAGTCGCTTATAGCATACAGGTGAACGGCAGAGTGGTTGCGCTCGGACAATTGGCTGCTGCCATTGAAACTGAGCGCCGTCAAATGTCGCCGGAAGATATGGCAGAGATGACTGTCAACCTGCGTGCCGACAAGAACACGCCGATGTCTGTCATAGCCGATGTGCGCAAGGTGCTCAGGCAGTCGTATGCCCTCAAGGTATTCTATTCAGCCAGCGAAGGCACTAATCCTTAAGTATTGTTTCCTTTTTGATAGTCAAAAAGCAAAATAAATGACATTTTGACTATCGCATTGCGCTATTTTTGCTAATTCTGAATGGCTAAGAGCGCTCTAATGTTAAAAAAGAAAAGAAAATCTTTTGTTCTCCACTCGTTTTTTAGTAACTTTGTGCCAAATTTCGCAAAACATTATGGAAACAGTAAAGATAAAAGACAAGGAGTTTGTCCCTTTTATTCCAGAAAATGAGATTAAAGAGCGTGTTAAGGCAGTTGCAGAGCAGATAAGCAAGGATATGGAAGGCAAGAATCCGCTTCTGCTTGCTGTGCTCAACGGCTCGTTTATCTTTGCTGCCGACCTGATGCGCGAGATTACTATACCTTGCGAAATATCATTTGTAAAACTGGCTTCTTATCAAGGTACAATGTCTACAGGCGATGTAAAAGAAGTGATGGGCATCAATGAAGACCTTAGCGGACGCACGGTGATTATTGTTGAGGATATAGTTGAGAGTGGTCTCACTATGAAACAAATGATAGAGAGCCTGGGCACAAGAAGTCCGGAATCAGTACATATATGTACATTACTGCTCAAACCAGAGCGACTGAAGGTAGAACTCGATATCGAGTATGTAGCTTTCAGCATTCCTAACGACTTCATCTTAGGCTATGGTCTTGATTACGACCAGCAAGGAAGACATTTGAAAGACATTTATGTATTGAAAGAATAGATAACAACCAAAACTAAACATTAATATTATTTTAAGGTAAAATCAGGATGAAAAATATTGTGATATTCGGTGCTCCCGGTTCAGGGAAGGGAACGCAGAGTGATTTGATTATTGAAAAATACGGTCTTGGCCATATCTCTACAGGCGAGGTGCTGCGTGCAGAGATAAAGAAAGGTTCTGAACTCGGCAAGGTAGCTCAGAGCTTTATAGATCACGGTCAGCTGATACCAGACGATTTGATGATTGATATTCTAGCAGGCGTTTACGATAGCTTCGGTGCAGACCACAAAGGTATAATTTTCGACGGTTTTCCACGTACCATCCCACAAGCTGAAGCTTTGAAGAAAATGCTCGACGAACGTGGTCACAAGGTGGCTGCAATGATTGAGCTGGACGTGCCTGAGAACGAACTGATGACACGCCTTATCAAGCGCGGACAAGAAAGCGGGCGTGCAGACGACAATGAGGAAACTATAAAGAAGCGTCTCGACGTTTATCATAACCAGACAGCACCGCTCATTGACTGGTACAAGCAGGAGGGAATCCATAACCACATCAACGGTCTCGGTTCTCTCGACCGCATCTTCGGTGATATCGCTGGGGTGATAGACGCTATCTAAATGCGATAGCCAATTCGGCAATTCGTTTGCAAATAACTTGTCAACTCGTCAACTTGTCAACTCGTTAACTTAAAATTATGGCAGAATCTAATTTCGTCGACTATGTAAAGATATACTGCCGCTCTGGTAAGGGCGGTAAAGGGTCTATGCACCTGCGTCATGTAAAGTATAATCCAAATGGCGGGCCAGATGGAGGTGACGGTGGAAATGGAGGAAGCGTAATATTGCGTGGCAACCATAACTATTGGACTCTGCTTCACTTGCGTTATGAGCGCCATGTGAGGGCAGAGCACGGTGGCAATGGAGGTAGAGACAAGTGTCATGGCACAAACGGCAAACATGCATATATCGATGTGCCTTGTGGTACTGTTGTTTACGATGCAGAAACGGGCAAGTATGTTTGTGATGTTACTTACGATGGCCAAGAGGTTGTGCTCTTGAAGGGTGGTCGCGGTGGTCTGGGCAATTTCCAGTTCCGTACTGCCACTAATCAGGCTCCACGCTATGCACAGCCTGGCGAGCCGATGCAGGAGATGACGGTCATTCTTGAACTGAAACTGCTTGCCGATGTCGGACTTGTAGGTTTTCCCAATGCAGGAAAGTCAACGTTGGTGTCTGCATTGTCTAATGCCCGTCCTAAGATAGCTAACTATCCGTTTACTACGATGGAACCGAGCCTCGGCATTGTGGCATACCGTGACAATAAGTCGTTTGTAATGGCAGATATACCTGGTATTATAGAGGGGGCAAGCGAGGGCAAGGGACTGGGACTGCGATTCTTGCGCCACATTGAGCGCAACTCGCTGCTGCTGTTCATGGTGCCGGGCGATACCGACGACATAAAGAATGAATACGAGATATTGCTCAACGAACTGCGCAACTTCAATCCTGAGATGCTCGGCAAGCATCGCGTGCTGGCAGTGACAAAGTGTGACCTGCTAGACGAGGAACTCATAGAGATGCTAAAGGAGACGACTCCAGATGATATTCCAGTTGTCTTCATCTCTGCTGTCACAGGACAGGGGCTCAACGAACTGAAGGATATTCTCTGGAAAGAACTGAACAGCGAGAGTAACAAGATACAGGGTGTCATTGCTGAGGATACTCTTGTGCATCGCGACAAGGACATGACTCGCTTCTATGCTGAAATGGCTGATGAGGGCGAAGACGACGATATCGAATATTTAGACGATGAGGATATTGAGGACATCGAAGACTTCGAGGATTTTGAGTACGAAGAAGAATCAGAATAAGAATTTCGAATTTTGAGTTGTCGGCTTTTGCCGATTGATAATTACGAATTTTTAATTTCAATGCTTAACTATTTCGATTTCCCCGACAACGTAGTTGCCTTTTGTACCACACGTCATGGAGGTTGTAGCGTTGGCAACTATGGTTCTTTTAATATAAATCCTTATTGTGGTGACAGCGCTGAGGCCGTTGCTGCCAACAAAAAGGAACTTTGCGGTTTATTGGGTGTGGATGAAGAACGCTTGGTCTTGCCACACCAAACTCATCAGACGCAGGTGAGGCAGATAGCAGAAGATTTTTTCTCTTTGTCAGATGCCACCAGAACAATGTTGCTTGAGGGTGTGGATGCTCTGATGACTAATGTTAAAGGTATATGTATAGGGGTGTCAACAGCCGATTGTATACCTATTATTATATATGATGCTGAACACGAAGCCTCGTGTGTGGTTCATGCCGGTTGGCGTGGTACGGTGGCTCGCATTGTGGAGAAAGCGCTGCAGGCCATGGCTCTTGCTTACGGCACAAGTGCTGATGCCCTAAAGGTGTGCATCGGTCCAGGTATCTCTCTCGACAAGTTCGAGGTGGGCGACGAGGTTTATCGTCAGTTTGCCGAGGCGGCCTTCCCTATGCAGTCCGTTGCCAGTATGATAGGGGAGAAGTGGCACATTGACCTATGGGAGTGCAATCGCCTCCAGTTGCTTGGTCTTGGTGTTCTTCCGGAGAACATCTTTGTTTCAGGCATTTGCACTTACACTCAGCACACCGATTATTTCTCTGCCCGTCGTCTGGGCGTTGAGTCTGGACGAATATTTACGGGTATCTTGATGAGGTGATGTCTAGGGCAGAAATTATTATTGTTTGGCATAGAGATATATTTTCTACAACGAATTAAACGAATTTATTTTAGACATAAAGGCAAATAATAATTAGTTAAATTCGTTTAATTCGTTGTGCTTATCAATACGTCGTGGCTTTGGCTCAGTCCTTCAAAGGATTCCACCCTTGCGCTTTCAGCTCAAACTCGTTGTTGTCGCGTGTTACGAGCATGCAGCCAAGTTCAGGCTTTGTTATATGTCCGATGAGGCGCACATCCTGCATTCCTTCAATCTTTGAATAATCGCCTATGGGCACGGTGAACAGCAGCTCGTAGTCCTCGCCCCCGTTCAAGGCGCAAGTTGTTACGTTCATGTTCATCTCCTCAGCCATTACCGCCGTCTGGTAGTCGATAGGCAGATTCTTTTCGAAGATGCGGCACCCCACGTTGCTCTGCTTGCAGATGTGCATCAGCTCACTTGACAGTCCGTCGCTGATGTCCATCATGGCAGTAGGTTTGATGCCCGCTTCCTGCAAGCGCTTGACAATGTCGCCGCGTGCCTCTGTGTTCAGTTGTCGCTGCAGCAAGTATTCCTTGCCCGAGAAGTCCGGTTGGAAATTAGCCAGCTCTGCCAGCTCGTTCTTGTTGCCGCGCTGCTTTGCCTCCTGCACCTGTTGATAGTAAACCGACTTCTCGCGCTCAAGCAGTTGCAGCCCCATATAGGCAGCGCCGAGGTCGCCGGAAACACATACGAGGTCAGTCTCCTTGGCACCGTTACGATAAACGATGTCTTCTTTAGCCGCCTCTCCTATGCAGGTGATGCTTATGGCAAGGCCCGTATATGATGATGTGGTGTCGCCGCCCACGATGTCTACATTCCACTTGTTGCAGGCAGCTCTCAGACCTTCATAAAACTGCTCCATGTCTTCCACTGTAAAGCGCTTGCTTAGTGCTATGCTTACCACGAGCTGGCGCGGAGTGCCGTTCATGGCAAACACATCGCTGATGTTTACCATGGCAGCTTTGTATCCCAGATGGCGAAGGTCTGTGTATGTGAGGTCGAAGTGCACGCCCTCCATAAGCAGGTCGCTTGTTACGAGCACTTCTTTCTCAGGATAGTGCAATACGGCACAGTCATCGCCTATGCCGTATATGGTAGAGTCGTTATTTGGCTTTATGTCTTTTGTAAGATGTTCGATAAGTCCGAACTCTCCAAGCTTTGATATTTCCATGTGCTTTTACGCTCTGTTTATCATCTCACGCATTATCTCGGTCATCAGCGGCTGTGCCTTGTTGGCTGCTATCTGCACCTCCTCATGACTCACCTCAACAGGCTGGTCTTCCAGTCCGAGGTCGGTGATGATGCTGATGCCGAAAGTCTTGATGCCGCAGTGGTGCGCTACGATAACCTCTGGCACGGTGCTCATGCCCACGGCATCGCCGCCCAGACGGTGGTACATCTTATATTCTGCCGGAGTCTCGAAGGTAGGACCCTGTACGCCCACATACACACCGTGAACGATGCGGATACCCTTTTCTGCAGCAATCTTCTCAGCCTCTGCAATAAGCTTGAGGTCGTAAGTCTCGTGCATGTCAGGGAATCGCGGACCTGTAGGGAAGTTCTTTCCGCGCAGCGGATGCTCTGGGAAGAAGTTGATGTGGTCTGTGATAATCATGAGGTCGCCGATTTGGAACTCAGGGTTCATGCCGCCCGATGCGTTTGACACGAAGAGTGTCTGTATGCCCAGCTCGTACATCACGCGTATAGGGAACGTAACCTCCTTCATCGAGTAGCCCTCGTAGTAGTGGAATCGTCCCTGCATCGCCATGATATCCTTGTTGCCCAGCTTTCCGAATATCAGCTTGCCGCTATGCCCTTCAACTGTAGATACCGGGAAGTTAGGTATCTGTTCGTATTCTATTTCGTACTTGTCAGTTATTTCTGAAGCTAATTGTCCTAAGCCTGTTCCCAGTATTATTGCTGTTTTTGGGCTTGTTGTCATCCTTTGCTTTAGCCAGGATGCTGTTTCTTGAATTCTTTCGTACATAACCTATGATATTTTCGTTGAATGAATCTTCTTGTTCGAGCATGAACTTTACTCTTATCGGCAAGGCATACATGTTATGTCTTACCTCCTCGCTCAGTCCTTCGTGTCCGAAGATGCGTGTAGAGTCTTTTTCTGTTGTTATTATTATCTTCGGCGATGGCATTTCTGCGAATGTGCTGTTTATCTGCTCTATGTCCTTTGCGTTGAAGTCGTGATGGTCGCCGAATGTCATTGTGGTGAAGCTCTTGCAGTGCGGCTCGATGTCCATCTTCATCTGTTCCGGCGATGCGATGCCTGTCAGCAGGAGCACGTTCTCGTTTGCAATAGAGTCCAGCGGACGTTCTTCGCCACAATAAATAGGTGCCAGATTCTTATAGTCTATGCATGTGAAGTAGAGCTGCTGATAAGGATATAGGTTCATTGCCTTTGTTATCACGCGATAGTCCATCGGCTTTAGCGTCTCCGGACATTTCGTTATGATAACGATATCGGCACGGTTCTTTCCCGACAGCGGTTCTCGCAGTCTGCCAGCGGGCAGCAGTGTGTCGTAGATTATCAGCCTGTGGTAGTCCACCAGCAGTATGTTGACACCAGGCTTCACATATCTGTGCTGGAAAGCATCGTCAAGGAGTATCACGTCGATATCCTTGGCTATGCTGTTGTCCGTCAGTTGCTCTATGCCATGGCATCTGTCTTTGTCTACGGCAATGGTTACTTGTGGGAATTTCGTTTTCATCTGATACGGCTCATCGCCTATTGCATCAACCTTTGTGTTGTTGTCGGCTATGATGAAGCCACGACTCTTCCGCTTGTATCCTCTGCTAAGCACCGCCACGTTGAATTTATGGCGCAGCAGTTCTATGAGATATTCCACGTGTGGCGTTTTGCCTGTGCCGCCAACGGTTATATTTCCCACAGAGATAATAGGCACATCGAAACTACGGCTTTTCAGCAGGCCCACTTCAAAGAGCATATTCCTGATGTTGACTCCCAGTCCGTAGAGCCAACTGAAAGGCCGCAGCCAGTCGTTTATCTTGATGAAATCTCCCTCCATTTACTTGATAATCACAGTATAAGGCATGCGTGCCTGTATTGCGTTGTGCTTGTTTATGTTCTTGACAAACATGAATGGCTCGTAGTACTCGCCCAGTGTTTCGCGCATCTGCTCGTCCAGATAGTTGTTCTTGTTGGTCTTTGCCATCAGTTGCTCCATCCATCCTGGTGCTGCAGGGTAAGAAGCGGTGTAGTACTCCTCTACCTTTGCCAGCTCGGCAGCCTTTGCAATAGCCTGGTCAAGACCGCCCAACTCGTCAACGAGGTTGATGCTTAGAGCGTCGCTGCCCAGCCATACGCGTCCCTGTGCAATGTTCTCTACAGAGTCAACAGACATCTCGCGACCGTCAGCCACGCGCTTGCGGAACAGTTCGTAGCCTCTGCCAATGTATGCGTTGAGCACAGACATCTCTTCCTCGTTGAACGGACGTGCCATGCTTCCGAAGCCAGCCATCTTGTTTGTCTTCACCTCGTCGAACTTGATGCCGAGCTTTTCTGTAAGCAACTGGCTGAAGTCTGGGAACATGCCGAAGATTCCGATGCTGCCTGTTAGTGTTGTTGGCTCAGCAAAGATGTAGTTGGCAGGCGAGCTGATGTAGTAACCGCCCGATGCTGCGTAGCCACCCATAGAAACGACAACAGGCTTCTTCTCCTTGAGCTTGCAGATGGCCTTCCATATCTGCTCAGAAGCGTAAGCGCTACCGCCGCCAGAGTTTACGCGCAATACCACAGCCTTTATGTCATCGTCGTTAGTAAGCTTCTCGATATCCTTGCAGACCACGTCGCCAGCTATGCATGCATCGCTGTTAAAGCCTCCGGTGTTTGTATCCACGATATCGCCGTAAGCATAATAAACGGCGATCTTCTCTCCTTCTGTATCCTTTGCCGGCAGGTTTGCCATGTCGCCTATAGAAAGCTGGTTGATGGTCTCGCTCTCCTCTATGGCCAGCATCTTCTTTATTACAGACTTCACTTCGTCGGTATAAAGCAGAGAGTCTACGATGTTCATCTTCAGCAAGTCCTCCTGTGGAGCAAAGCCGAGGAAGCTGTCTGCATACTTGTTCAGAGAGTCCTTCTCTATGTTGCGGCTCTTAGAAACGTCGTTGAGCATAACCTCCCAGATGCCGTTGATGTATGCGCTCACCTGCTCGCGGTTAGGCTCGCTCATGCCGTCGGCTGTCAGCATCTCAGGCGCACTCTTGTACTTGCCCACCTTTGTCAGCTGCACCTTGACGCCGAACTTGGCCAGCAGGTCCTTGAAGAACATTGGCTGAGAAGCCATGCCGTGCCAGTCTACCATGCCCTGTGGGTTCAGATAAATCTTGTCGGCAGCAGAGCAGATGTAGTATGCGCTCTGTGTAAACTGCTCGCCGTAAGCCACAACCCACTTGCCGCTCTCCTTGAAGTCAACAAGCTTGTTGCGGATGGCCTGTGAAGAAGCAGGCGCGTCTGGCGAGAACATGCCCGCCTCGATATAAATACCCTTTATGTTTTCTTCGTCCTTAGCCTTTTCAATTGCGTTCAGCACATCATCCAGTCCCATGGCGCCAGTTTCCTGACCAGTGAACTGTGCGAACGGATCTTCCTTGGCGCGCTCCTGAAGAGCACCGTCAAGTGTGATAGACAGTACTGAATTTTCCTTTACAACGGTTGTCGTCTCGCTGGCGGCAATCATTCCAATGAGTGAGATAACACTAAAAATACCCATTATCACCGACAGGGCGATAATACCAACGATGGTTGCAAGGGTGTACTTCAAAAAATCTTTCATTTTTTCTGCTTGATTAATTTATAAATAATGTGATGTTAGGTGCAAAGATACAGCAAATATAAGACACGGCAAAATAAAATGTTTGTTTTTTGCTCCTGTCATAGCCCTTAAACCGATTTGTGTATGCATATTTGTGCTATACAGGCGGCTATGTTTTGTAAAATCGTACAAAAGTACAAATATACGTACAAATGTATTAATATTCTTCTTTTTAAGTATACTATCTTTGCAATCGAAAACAAACTATCAACATAAATTTATATTTTTAAAGGACAGTTTTAGTTAGTAATAGTTTTAGTTAGTAATTTTATGGTAAAATGTAGGCGGGCTGAGAAGTTCGCCTTTATTTTTGCTCATTTCATATTTAATGATTATCTTTGCAGAAAATAAGCTGCATCTCGGCATAACATTCAAGCAAGCTTGATGATTCTGCTCTCGATTTGCATTATCTTTGCAAAAGATAAGCAAAAAGAATAACTACTCAATAACAATAAAACAAACAATGAAATTAAAATTAACATTGGCACTGTCGTTGCTCGTTGTATGCATGACAACGATGGGAGCGAAAAAGAAGAAGCAGGTAGACCTCTTTCCAGACGGTACGCCAATTCCTGCATGGTTTAGTGACACAACCAAGGTCGACGTAGAGAAACTTGGCAAGAAGTACGTCATCACCGACTATGGAGTGCGGTACGACCCTACGCTCATTCAGACAGAAAAGATTCAGGCAGTCATCGACCTTGCCGCTGCCGAGGGCGGTGGCGTCATCGTGGTGCCAACGGGTGTGTTCCAGAGCGGTTCCCTTTTCTTCAAGCAAGGCACGCATCTCTATGTTGAAGAGGGCGGCGTGCTGCTGGGCAGCGACCGCATCAGCAACTTCAAACTGCTCAAGACCCGCATGGAGGGTCAGACGCTCAACTACTTTGCCGCCCTGGTAAATGCCGACGGCATAGACGGTTTCACCATTGCAGGCAAGGGCACAATCAACGGCAACGGCCATAACTACTGGGAGGAGTTCTGGATTCGACGTAAGTTCAACCGCCAGTGCACAAACCTTGAGGCCATGCGCCCGCGTCTGGTATATATATCAAACTGTAAGAACGTTACCGTGCAGGACGTGCATCTCATAAACAGCCCGTTCTGGACAAACCACCTCTACAAGTGCGAGTATGTGCGCTATCTCGGCTGCTATATCTACGCGCCTAACAGCGGCGTTACGCCTGTAGACCCTAAGCGCGGCGCACCAAGTTCTGATGCCATCGACATCGACGTGTGCAACAACGTGCTCATCAACGGCTGCTATATGAGCGTGTGCGACGATGCCGTAGTGCTGAAGGGTGGCAAGGGCACATGGGCAGACAAAGACCCTGACAACGGCCCTTGCAACAATGTCATCATCCAGAACTGTACTTACGGCAAGGTGCATGGCTGTCTGACGCTGGGCAGCGAGAGCCTTCACGACCGCAACGTGATACTGCGCAACTGCACCGTGACACAGGCAAACCGTGTGCTCTGGCTCAAGATGCGCCCAGACACTCCTCAGCATTATGAGTATGTAACGGTAGAGGGCATCACTGGCGACTGCTCAAGCTTCCTTGTCGTGCGCCCATGGACACAGTTCTTCAAGCCAGAGAAGCGCGACGACATGCCTTTGTCTACTTGCAACAACATCACGATAAAGAACATCAACATGGAGTGCAAGAACTTCTTCGACGTGGGCAAGTCAGACAAGTACCGCCTTGTAGACTTCACATTCGAGAAATGCAACGTGCAGGACCAGAAGAAAGCCTTCGACAAGACCATCATAGAAAATTGCCAGGTAAAGAACCTTGTTATCAATGGCGAGGAAATGAAGTAGAAGGAGAGTCCTCTCCCCCGACCCCTCTCTGAAAGGAAATGAAAAGCCTCCCCCAACCCCTCCGAAGGAGGGGAGAAGGGTTGGTTTTTTTTTTATGACATAAAGACAGAAATATAAAATTTAAAGATTTAAAGATTGAAAAATTGAAGAATTGAAATCCTTTAAATCCCAATAATCCTTAGACAAAAGAGACATAAGTTTTTAAGACATAAGGGCAGAAGCACAAAGGCTTTAACTTTTCTCCCCTCCTTCGGAGGGGTTGGGGGAGGTGCTTAATCAGGCGAGGGCTTTGATGCCCCGCCTACCTTAGTGTAAGAGCGACGAGCAGGAGCGGTTAAGTCCTCGCTCATGAGGAGAGAGGATTTAGGAGAGAGGTGGAGCCTCTCCTTACGGCAAGGAGAGGACGGGAGAGGTTGCGAAAAAATAGCTTTTTTTGTTACATAAAGACAGAAATATAAAATTTAAAGATTGAAAGATTGAAGAATTGAAATCCTTTAAATCCCAATAATCCTTAGACAAAAGAGACATAAGTTTTTAAGACTAGTAGGCAGAAGAACAAAGGCTTTAACTTTTCTCCCCTCCTTCGGAGGGGTTGGGGGAGGTGCTTAATCAGGCGAGGGCTTTGATGCCCCGCCTCTTGCCAAATACTCTGCCATTTTGTCAGCGCATGGCGGAAAAACAAGGCAGTAGTGTCTGTGGCACGGTTTTAGCATACGGCATGATGTGGCTTCGCATATTAAGAAGATATAGAAAGCGATAATTAAACAAACAAATAAAATAAAGAAAAGAATTATGAACATCAAACCATTGGCAGACAGAGTACTCGTACTCCCTGCACCAGCAGAAGAGAAGGTGGGCGGCATCATTATCCCTGACACCGCCAAGGAAAAACCATTGTGTGGCACTATCGTAGCAGCAGGCAACGGCACAAAAGACGAAAAGATGATACTGAAAGAGGGCGACAAGGTGCTCTACGGCAAGTATTCCGGCACAGAACTCGAGTTCGAAGGCGAGAAGTATCTCATGATGCGTCAGAGCGACGTGCTGGCGATAGTAGAATAAGTAACCTCCTCCAGCCCCTCCGAAAGAGGGGAGAACGGAAAAGTAAAAAAAATATTTATGAACTTATGACCTGTTGATTAGATAATCAGACATAATTGCATATAACTCGTCAACTTGTCTACTCGTCAACTCGTCAACTAAAAAAAGCATATTATGGCAAAAGACATTAAATTCAATATGGATGCACGCGACTTGCTGAAGCAGGGCGTGGATCAGTTGGCAAACGCAGTGAAGGTAACACTCGGTCCTAAAGGCCGCAACGTAATTATCGAGAAGAAGTTTGGCGCACCGCAGATTACCAAGGACGGTGTGACAGTGGCTAAGGAAATAGAACTCGAAGACAAGTTCGAGAACACAGGCGCCCAGCTCGTAAAGAGCGTGGCAAGCAAGACTGGCGACGATGCCGGCGACGGTACGACAACAGCTACCATCCTCGCTCAGAGCATCGTCAACGTAGGTCTGAAGAACGTTACTGCAGGCGCCAACCCAATGGACCTCAAGCGCGGCATTGACAAGGCTGTAGAGGCTGTAGTGGAGTATATCAAGGAGACTGCAGAGCAGGTGGGCGACGACTACGACAAGATAGAGCAGGTGGCCACCGTTTCTGCCAACAACGACCCAACAATAGGCAAGCTGATTGCCGACGCCATGCGCAAGGTGTCAAAAGACGGCGTCATCACTATCGAGGAGAGCAAGAGCCGCGACACATATATCAACGTAGTAGAGGGTATGCAGTTCGACCGCGGCTATCTGTCAGGCTACTTCATGACAGATGCCGACAAGATGGAGTGCGTAATGGACAACCCATACATCCTGCTCTACGACAAGAAGATAAGCAACATCAAGGAGTTCCTGCCAATACTCCAGCCGGCAGCAGAGAGCGGACGCCCGTTGCTCGTCATAGCCGAGGATGTAGACTCAGAGGCACTTACCACACTCGTTGTAAACCGTCTGCGTGGCGGCTTGAAGATATGCGCTGTCAAGGCTCCAGGCTTTGGCGACCGTCGCAAGGCAATGCTCGAAGACATCGCTGTGCTGACAGGAGCTACCGTAATCAGCGAGGAGAAGGGCTTGAAGCTCGAGCAGGCAACACTCGAAATGCTCGGCCATTGCGAGAAGGCAACCGTCTCTAAGGACAACACAACCATCGTCAACGGTGCCGGCGACAAGCAGGCCATTGCCGACCGCGTGGCTCAGATTAAGAACGAGATAGCAAACACGACAAGCTCTTACGACAAGGAGAAGCTGCAGGAGCGTCTTGCCAAGATGGCAGGCGGCGTGGCAGTGCTCTACGTTGGCGCCAACAGCGAGGTAGAGATGAAGGAGAAGAAAGACCGCGTCGACGATGCACTCTGCGCAACACGCGCAGCCATCGAAGAAGGCGTAGTGCCTGGCGGCGGTACAACATACATCCGCGCTCTTGCCAAGCTGAAAGACGTGAAGGGCGTAAACGCCGACGAGCAGACAGGTATCAATATCGTTGAGCGTGCCATCGAGGAACCGCTTCGCCAGATTGTTACAAACGCAGGCGGCGAGGGCGCTGTGGTAGTGCAGAAGGTTCGCGAGGGCGAGGGAGCCTTCGGCTACAACGCCCGCACCGACGTTTACGAGGATATGCGCCAGGCAGGAGTCATCGACCCCGCTAAGGTATCGCGCGTGGCACTCGAGAACGCAGCCTCTATAGCAGGCTTGTTCCTCACAACAGAGTGTCTCATCGTCGACAAGCCAGAGAAGGAGCCAGCAATGCCAATGGGCGGTGCTCCGGGCATGGGCGGAATGATGTAGTCTTTTTTGCAAAGCGAATATAGCAAACTGGGGCGCAATAGTGGCGAAAATACACTATTGCGCTTTTATTTGTATGGTTTTGAACGATTTATGAAAGAAAAGAGACAAAAAATTTTGTCAGAAAAAATAAAGTTCGTAACTTTGCACAAAATATTTAAATCAAATACGAAAGTATATCTAACTCAAAGATATTTTTTGATTTGTTTTAGTAGATTAGTTTTTAAGTAGTTTGTTTTTAGAAATCGGATGTCGCGATGACATCCGATTTTTCTTTCTCCCTGTTTCTGTTATTTTAACACGTTTTCGAGTTGAACTTTTAAGGTTCGTGCGTTATGTAAGTGAAATGATTACTGAAAACCACTTTGAAAAGATAGCCATAGAATTGCGCCCGATGCTATTGGACTTAGGCTATAGATTCTTTGCCGACAAGAGCAAGGCAGAGGACGTTGTGCAGGAGGTGCTTATGCGCTTGTGGGTGATGCGCAACCGTCTGGGTCCTGACGACAATATCAAGGCTCTGTCTGTGAGAATGGCAAAAAACGTATGTGTGAGCCAGTGGCGGCATGAGCGGCAGAGCAAGAAGTTTGAAAGGGAAGAAATGCTGTATGCAGTAGAGAAGCAACAAAGTAAAGGCGACGTTTCGGAATGGCTGGAAGAAAAAGAAAACGACATCATGTTGGCTGATGCCAAGGCAAGACTTACAGATAGCGAAAAGAAACTGATGGCGATGAGCAATGACGAAGGATTGAAAGCGGCACAGATAGCAGAAATTACAGGAATGACAGCTCATTCTGTGAGTACAATACTCGGCAGGGCAAGGCATAAACTTATTGAAATGATAAAGAAAGGAGGCATACGATGAGTGAAATAAGAAAACAGATAGAGCAGAGGATGGCTGGCAGGCAGTTTACCGACGAGCAGATAGATAACTGGCTTGCGGAAGACCTGACTGTTGAATACGACCGTATATTATATCGCCGAAAGCGTCTGATCGTGCTGCGCCGTTGTATTGCCGCCGCCTCGCTATTGCTGGTATTAGGCATTGGGGCGTTGGTGTGGTTAGGTAATGAGAATGAGGTGAATGAACCAGTTGCCGTATCAGACGGCTCTCTCGTCAAACAACAATATGCTGCCAATTCGCTACAACAGACAAAGGCAACCGCTTTACAGATTACTGATGCCGATACTGCCGCGTTTAGTGATGTGCCTGCTTATTCTCAAGCAAGGATAAGCAATAAGCCATCGGCAACTTTGCCAGAACCGAAACCCGCCAAAATTCTTGTCAAACAACAGCCGGAGTTGAAGGCAACTGCTGACAGTGCTTATATGGCTTATGTAAGTGGGATAATAGAAAAAGACGAGAACTTAAAAAAGATTATGGACGAGATGATGGCGAGTGACTATGATGAGGCTGATGATTTAGTTGAATCGTACACTATTTATTATTAAAGGTATGAGAAAGATTTTGTTAATATTGATGCTGATTTCCTGCTTGCCGGTAAAAGCTATGACTTCTGGTGACAAGGCTGTAAGATATCTGCGTAAGGAGTTCGCAAACTATTTACGTTCAGAAAAACTTGTGGTTAGAGATGTGGAAGACGACAAGGGCTTGGTGCGCCATTATTTCAAATATATATGTAATGAAAAAGAAGCGGCAGATACTGGTTTTGTTTTTTCAGAACTGTCACGACTTGAGCAAGCGTTCGGAACATGCAGTGCCGTGGCCACAGAAATGCACAGAAGCCAGGAAGTCATGCCCACCTATGACAGGGATGTGTACCGGCTTGTACGAACTGGCGCCCGACACTTGTTGTTCCCCATATTCCGTTCTCATTATCAGGTTGCAACTTTCAACCAAGCAGACGGCAGTAAGCGGCATTTTATTCTGGCATGGCAGAAAGATAAGTTTACCGATAGTAAAGGCCTGCCGTTTTGCTGTATCAATGGCTTCGTTATGGAAGCAGATGGCGATGAGTGGAAAATAGAAAGGCAAGCAATAAGAAATAATGAGGCGAAAGAGGAAAAGAGCATTGATACACTAAGATATGAAGAACTGAAAAGGAAACTGACAAATCTTAAAACACTATATCAAGAAAGCAAAGACGACTCTCTGAAAGGCGATGCATACGCCTATATGATTTATAGCCTTTGCGAAAAATTTGACACAGGAATAGAGCAAAAGCAGTATTTAGAACTGTGTGATATTATAGATGATTTGCTTGCGACACCCGTAAGAAGCGGATTGCCTACATACGGACAGCGTACAGATTTGTTCTGCAAGGCAAGTATGGTCATCGATGATAATGTAATTGGTTATCGTTTCACTTCTAAGGCATCGGCTTTTTATACTAACGGCGGACCGATACAGAAAGAATCGATGGCAAGGAGATTATCTCACAAGTATCATCTCGATAGTGCGATACTTGCAGATATGCCGCTGTGCGATATAACCTTAGACTACGATACGCGCAAGATAAAAGACATTGGAAACACAAGATATGTAGATGCCAGAGTGTTTCCTGGGTTCTATAAAGGATATAAGCCATTGGATGAGGGACGTAGCAGTTTGCACTTATCTTACAGAATACCCAAAGACATGTTCATTGAATTTGAATATGGCAATATGTTCAGATGGAAGTGGGTGCTGTTGTCTGATTCCGTTCCTGTAAAAATGGATATGGCAACAGGCACGATGGTAGGTTCTGACATCAACAAGCGTTTCGTTGGTTATCAAAAACGCATAATGCGGTTGTTGCCCGAACTGAAGAAGAGTATGATACATGGCTTTGGAAGAAGGTTGATAATAGACAGAAAGAGCTATGATGCTGTTGTCGATTCAATAAGAGAAATAGAATGGCAGGCGATTGCAGAAAACAAGGATAATATGATACCCGCTTATTATCTTTCGAAAATATATTATGAACTGCCTTTTGAAAAACTTCGTTCAGTAATGCTTCATGATAGTCCCTATGCCGGGCATTATCTGATGCAGCCAGTGTGGAAATATTATAATGGATTGCAGAAGGAATCTACGGGCGATTCTTGAAATATAGGGTATCCCCACGATGTTTTAGGGATTTCCCCTTTTTCGTTTCTTATATTTTCATTAATTTTGTATCATCGAATTAATCTGTTGGCTATAATTCTATGTCTGGATTGCACAAGAAGATAAAAACATTCCTATTGGCAGTGCTCATGGCATTGCCAGCAACGGTGTATGCACAGACGGTGGAATACTCGTCAAGGGTTGTGGATGCAGAGACAGGCGAACCGCTGCCGATGGCAACAGTACAAGGAGCGGCGGAATCGACCGTTACGAATATAGAGGGATTGTTCAGTGTGAAAGCCGATGCCGGCGATGTGCTGAAGATTTCATACATAGGATATAAGTCGGTGAGCATAAAGGCGTCGGACATAAAGACGAGGATAAGACTCAAACCTGCTGACATACAACTGAAAGAAGTAGAAGTAAGTCCCTTTACCCCTACGCTTGAAAAGATAATCAAGAAGTCGGTAAAGACACTACAGAAGCACCATAGAAAACGGGCAAACTTCCTTTACAGGCAGACAACAGAAGTGGACGGCACGACATCGAGCATGGTAGAAGCTTTCTTCAACGCTTATTCTACATATAATGTATATGATATGCAACTGATAACAGGCAGGTATTCTGAAAATGACAAAAGTCCAGACAAGAGCTTTTCTCATATCTCCAACCTCTATCCGTTATCGCAGATATTGCTTGTAAGCGAGCGGAGTATGCCACGCTTCTTCGGTTCTCGCCTTATGCCAATCTTCAAGAACTACAAGAAATACTTTGAAACAGATTATGATATTATAGACGATGGCGAGCGAAAGGTATATAGTATTCGTTTTATGCCTCACGACAATCTGCCGTGGGCAGTCTTCGACGGCAAGGTGTATGTTGATGCCGCTTCATTGAAACTGTTGAGGGCAGAGGGACGGATGAGAAACGTCAAGATAAAGACTGGATATGAAATAGCAGAAAGCGATACTTTGCCTGCGGATCTTAGATTTACGGTTAATTTCAAGGAAGACAGTAAGGCGGGCGAGGTGGAATATGTTTTTGTTGTGGCAGAATATGAAAACACCGAACATAAAATTGCTTTCAGTTCGATATTATATAATGTAGGCAAGAGGAATGTAGGAAAGGCTATACGTGCGGATTATAAGAAAGACCTGAGATTACAGATAGATGAAATAGGTTATGACAGAGATTTCTGGCGCGACAACGAGATAGTGAAGCGAACAGCTGTAGAGGAAGAAATAATGCGTAAAAAGGAATTGTCTGAAATCGAAAGATATTAAGACATAAGTTATGTTCTTGTCTAATATTTGCAGAATACAAAAATTATGCTTACTTTTGCATATTATGAAACTGAATAACAAAACCTGCAGACTGTTTATATTTGCCGCGGCGCTGATGGCATCGGCATCGGCTGTGGCACAGAAGAAAATAGGCGACTTCATAGAGTCGCGCTCAAACAATGCCGACAAGCGGGGGGTGGCTCGCTCGCTGCAATACACTCCGAAGCATGGGGGATTTTATGCTGAGAACGGCAACAACCGCTTTACACGAGCACTATACGGCGGGTATACCGACTGGCGTGTGGAGACGAGCGACCGCCCGATATTCGCCGTGTTCAAGAAAGGGCATCACCGCAGCATACGCTTCGTGCTGAACGGGGTGCAGATAGACGAGGCTGAGCATTGCACCTCTTTATATCGCAACGCCATGCGAGAATATACCATTAGCGACAAGCGCTGGAACAGGGGCGGACAGGGCGTGGTGAGCATCGGCGTGGCGGCAATGCCCGACGAGGAGGCGGCTGTGTTCAGATTTGAAGGCGACGGGCTGAGGGAGTACAACCTGAAGACTCTCGTATGCAATATCTCAAACAAGCGCATGCGCCGCAACGGTGATATGGGTGCCGACCCTGCCGGGGTGTTTGAGCCTGCAGACGACCAGAAGGGGCTGGCGGTTTCGGATGCGACATACGGTGCCGGAGGCAACGTGGCATACGTGGTGATACGCCTGAACGAGGCTGTGAACATAGCGTTTCATGAGGCGGACTATCTCTGGAACAAGGCGGTGGAGTACAACACGGCACTATCGTCGAGGATAAGGTTTGAAACTCCCGACCCTTATATCAACACCCTTGGCGGCGCGCTTGCCGTGGCTGCCGACGGCGACTGGGACGGGCAGACATGGTTGCACGGATGCGTGGGCTGGCGAATGCCGCTGGCTGGATGGCGAGCAGGCTATCTGGGCGACGTGCTGGGCTGGAACGACCGTGCCCGCTCTCATTTCGATGCCTATGCCAAGAGTCAGGTGAACGCCGTGCAGCCAACGATTCCGCATCCGAGCAACGACACGGCTATGAATCTGGCGCGAGCGGAGAAGAAGTGGGGCACGCAGATGTATTCCAACGGCTATATCTGTCGCTATCCGGACAAGAACAACAACATGCATCACTACGACATGAACCTGAACTACATGGACGAGTTGCTGTGGCACTTCCAGTACAACGCCGACACGGCATATATGCGCAGGATGTGGCCGGTGATAAAGGCGCATCTGGCGTGGGAGAAGCGCAACTACGACCCTGACGGCGACCACCTCTATGATGCTTACTGCTGCATATGGGCGAGCGATGCCCTGTATTATAACGGCGGGGCGGTGACTCATTCGTCGGCGTACAACTATCGGGGCAACCGACTGGCGGGACGCATAGCCGAACTGATAGGCGAGGATGCAAGACCGTATCACAACGAGGCTGATGCCATACGGAAGGCAATGAACGAGCGCCTGTGGCTTGCCGACAAGGGACACTGGGCGGAGTTTGAAGACCTTATGGGGCTGAAGCGCAAGCATGAGAGTGCTGCGGTGTGGTCGGTATATACTCCTATCGACTGCGGCGTGGGCACTGGCGAGCAGGCTTACAAGGCTACACGATATGTGGATCGTGAGATTCCGCACATAGACGTGGAGGACAGCGGACTGAAGACCATATCGACGAGCAACTGGCTGCCTTATTCGTGGAGCATAAACAACGTGGCTGCGGCAGAGGTGATGCACACGGCATTGGCTTTCTTTGAGGCTGGGCGCAACGAGGCGGGCTACAGGCTGATGAAGGCAAACATAATGGACCAGATGTACTATGGCGGCAGTCCTGCAAACTTCGGACAGGTGAGCTACTATGACGCGGCACGAGGAGAGTGCTACCGCGACTTCGGCGACTGCATAGGCATATCGGCAAGAACATTGATACAGGGTTTCTTCGGCGTCGTGCCAGAGGCTCTCTACGGCCGTTGCATCATTCGTCCGGGATTCCCGAGAGAGTGGGAGAGTGCTTCGCTGACAACGCCCTACCTGAGCTATAAGTACAGGCGCGAGGGCGGCAAGGCTGTGTTTGAGGTGACGCAGAACTTCAAGCAGCCGCTGAAGATTGTCATACGCCAGAACCTGGGCGAGGGAAAATATATCGATGTGGAGGGCTCGGCAGAGAAGCATCAGGTGATAACGGTCGATGTGCCTGCTGCCAAGCCCGACCTTGCTGATGATATCTATGTTCAGAAGCTCGTGGATGCCGACGCCTACGGACTGGGAGAACCGGAGAAGGGCAAGTTCACAAAGGTGAACATGGACGTCCTGATGAACTCTGAGGTGGATGATATATACAAGAACAAGTATCTGAGTCCGCGACCGCAGGTGACAACGCTGCAGATACCTACGCAGGGCATTGGCGAGTGGTGTCATCCTACGCTCGATGCCGACATCAACGACTCTGTGTTCCGCACGTTGGTGAAGAAAGAGGAGTTTAAGGTGGCTGGCGTGCCGTTCAGAACATTCCGTGAAGGCAAGAACATCGCCTACACGTCGCTATGGGATAATTATCCTGCGGAGATAAGCGTGCCGCTGAAGGGCAAGGCAGAGTGGGCGTATCTGCTGATGGCTGGCTCTACCAACCACATGCAGTGCCGCATAGACAACGGACTGGTGACAGCAACATACAAGGACGGTACGACAGATACGCTCAGGCTCGTGAACCCAGACAACTGGTGCCCGATAGAGCAGGACTTCTACGTCGACGGCAAGGCTTTCTATACCACGCAGCAGCGTCCGTATCGTGTGGCGCTCGGTACAGGAACAGTAAGCCGAAACCTCGGCGAGGAACTTGGCATCAGCGAGGTGTATGGCCGACCGATTCCAGGCGGTGCTGCCCAGATGCTGAAGATGCCGTTGGACAAGAAAAAGGAACTGAAATCGCTCACTCTGCGCACGTTGTCGAATGATGTGGTGATAGGATTGATGGCGGTAACACTGGCGAAATAGAAGATGAGCAACCGACTAAACAAACTATATGAGCAGTGGGCAGGCAAACAGCCTGCCCATATTGTAAGGATGGCGGGGGCGGGAAGCAACCGCGAGTACTATCGCATAGTGTCTGAGGAGGGCGAAAGCGTGATAGGCGTGATAGGCACGAGCAAGGAGGAAAACCATGCTTTCATTACGCTGACAAGGCACTTTGCTGATGCAGCACTGCCTGTGCCGAAGGTGCTTGGAGTGAGTGATGATGAAATGTGCTACTTGCTGACAGACTTAGGCGATATGGCTCTGTTTGATGCCTTGGCTGCAGGGCGCAAGGCGGGCGGCAACTACAACGAGGCAGAGGTGGAACTGCTGAAGCGTGCCATGCGCTTGCTGCCAAAGATACAGGTGGCTGGGGCACGCAATCTGGACTTCTCTGTTTGCTACCCGCAACCTGAGTTTGACGAGACGAATGTGATGTTCGACCTTAACTACTTCAAGTACTGTTTCCTGAAACCGTCGGGTGTTGACTTCCATGAGCTGAGACTTGAGGAAGACTTCCGCAGGATGGCTAGGGACCTGACTGGCGACAAGGGCAACTATTTCATGTATCGTGACTTTCAGGCCCGCAACATAATGCTTGATGAAGACGGCAATCCCTATCTGATAGACTATCAGGGCGGCAGGAAAGGACCGTTCTATTATGATGTGGCGTCGTTCCTCTGGCAGGCATCGGCACGCTATCCTGACAGCTTGCGCAAGGAATTGATAAAAGAGTATTATTCCGTACTGTCTCAATACACAGACGTGCCGGAGCAGGATGCGTTCATGCAGCGTCTCAATCTGTTTGTCTTCTTCCGCACCTTGCAGGTGCTCGGCGCATACGGCTACCGCGGTTATTTTGAGCGCAAGAAGCATTTCATCGATTCCATACCGCCGGCACTGGACAATCTGCGTGCCTTGCTGAAGAACGAAATGCCTTATCCACACCTGGTTGAGGTGCTGAAGGGACTGGTTAAGAACGCAAAAGCCCCCCTTTCGTCCCCCGAGGGGGACACTTGTCCGCTGCAACATGATGTCAGGACTTTTTCGTCTGCGCTCAACAACACGTCGGACAATACTTTAAGTGCAAGCAACTCGTCAACTTGTCAACTTGTCAACTCGTCAACTCGTCAACTTGTCAACTCGTCAACTTCCCAACCTCAAAACCTCAAAACCTCAAAACCTCAAAACCTCACCGTCCGAGTGTTCAGTTTCTCATATAAGAAAGGAATACCCGAAGATACGTCGGGCAATGGTGGCGGCTATGTGTTCGACTGTCGTTCAACGCACAACCCCGGACGTTATGAGCCATATAAACAACTTACTGGTCTTGACCAACCGGTAATCCAGTTCCTTGAAGATGACGGTGAGATAAGTGTGTTCTTGGAAAGTGTTTACAAACTGGCAGATGCTCATGTAGAACGCTACATGCAGCGTGGCTTCACCGACCTTATGTTCTCGTTCGGCTGCACTGGCGGTCAGCATCGCAGTGTGTATAGTGCGCAGCATCTGGCTGAACATCTGAACGAGAAATATGGCATTGAGGTGAAACTATGCCATAGGGAACAGGGAATAAGTAGAGTACTTGAGAGAAGGGGTGACGAGTAGACGAGTTGATTGCTTTTTAAGGAGTTAAAAGGAGTTATAGGAAGTTATCGCTTCGCTTAGGAGTTCAGACGGATGATTTTTTTAAGGAGTGTAGGAGTGAAGGAGTGACGCTTCGCTTAGGAGTTCAGACGGATGATTTTTTTTAAGGAGTGTAGGAGTGAAGGAGTGACGCTTCGCTTAGGAGTGCAGACGGATGTTTTTTTTAAGGAGTGTAGGAGTGAAGGAGTGACGCTTCGCTTAGGAGTGAAGACGGATGCTTGACACGCAAATGTCTTCTAACTCCTTCTAACTTCTTCTAACTCCTTCTAACTTCTTCTAACTTCTCTAACTTCTTCAATCTTTCATCTCCCTCATCCATATTCCCCTCCTTCGGAGGGGTCAGGGGAGGCCTCATCTCCCTCATCCATATTCCCCTCCTTCGGAGGGGTCAGGGGAGGTCTCATCTCCCCCTTCCTCTACCCCCTCGCATGCCACCGCCCCCTCTTTGACCGCCTTCGCCCATCTCACGTTCACGACCAGCTTGGCGCATGCCACGGCGTGCCTCTCTGGTGCCAAAGAGGTTCATGCGATAGTTTACGGTGAGCATGGCGTAGCTGTTGATGCCGTTTGTCTCGGTATCGCTGCGGCGGTTGGCATTGGCAGTGCTGTTGATATTGCTCTGCTCCTTGAGGATGTCGAACATCTGGAGCGATACGGTAAGCGGTTTGCCACGCAGGAAACCATGACTAATCTGCATGTTCCAAATCAGTTCGTCGGTGTTGAGCGTGGCGTCGGAATATCCTCGTCTGCCATGGTTGAATATCTCTGATGACAGACTTGTGCCCCAAGGGGCTGTCAGCTCTATGTTCAGACCGTATGAGAAGCGCCATGTGTCCATGTTGCCAGTGCTTCGCAGCATGTTCCTTGTGTGCGAATAGTTGACATTGCCGATGGTCTCTATCTCCAGCCATGAGTTTCTGTAGCTCGCCGTAAGACTCTGACTTATATTAGTTGATTTGGTGTAGTTCTTCTCAGAGTCGGAACTGCGGTTAAGTGTGAGATAGCTGACGCGGTGGTTGTAGCTTGCCGACGTGCTGCTGCTCAGGTTCCAGATGCCCATGGTGTCGAGGGCGGTGTTCAGGTTGAACCCTCCGTTGGCGCTCCAGTTGCCGTTGATGTTCTCAGGCTGTGTTGTTCTTCCGCCAGTAGCCTCGTCGTATGTCACCTTGTTGCTGATGCTGTTCTGTGTGGTAGAGAAACTGGCGTTTGCCTGTATCGTGCGCTTGTAGCGTTCCTTATATCCTTGGTAGTTGACGTTTATCCTGCTTGTGAACGACGGTTTCAGTCCAGGGTTTCCCTTGGAGATGTTGAGCGGATTGCTGTTGTCGGTGATGTCGAGCATCTGCGAGATGCTTGGCTGTTGCGTCGAGCCTCTGTATGTTATGCGCAGGTTGGTGCGGCGGTCGAAGCGGTAGCGGAAGTTGAGTGTAGGCGAGATGTTCGTAACGTTGCGCACGGTATCGACAAACCTGCCACGATAGTCCTGTGTGAAATAAGAACGCTGAGGCTGAATCATAACGCCTGCATTCATGTTATACTTCTCTCTGACCACTCGCAGCTGCACATTGATATTGTGAGTGTAGTTGTTGTATTCGGAGTAGCGGCTCAGTTCGCGGTCGAGATAATCCTCTATAGGACCGTCAACGTATCCGAAGAAGCTCTCCCAGTCGCGATAGTGTGTCATTACATTATCAAAATCGTCATAGTTCAGTTGGTCGAAATTGAATGTAGAGCGTTCGCTCTGGTTGTGGTTGAACCTGAAGCTGTAGTCGAACTGCAGGAAGGTGTTCTTGATAATCGGTTCGGTATATGTGGCCTGCAGGCTATAGCTCCAGTTGCTCGATGGCGTAACGTTATGGCGGTTGGTCTGATATGTAGAGTCGTTGCCGAAGCGGTCTTTCAGTTTGTAAAGATGAACGTTGGATGCCGATACGCTCTTGCTGCGGCTGCTGCTTGTATTGATAGATGCAGACAGTCCGAGGTTTCTGCCCTTGCTGCCAAAACGGCGGTGATACTGCAGTGTGGCACCGAGGTTATGGTTTCTTCCGTAGTTGAGCGACTTGTTTGAACGCGAGTTTACGGCAATGCTGTCTTTAGCCAGCAGAGCAAGATTTTCTGAGGCCAGCGGGTCGGTTACAAACAGGTAAGGGTCTTCGTTGTAAGATGCTGATGCGTTTCTGCTCAGTCCGTCGTTATAACCTACAGAGAAGTTCGGGCGGAAGTTGATAGTGCGCAGTGTGTCCGGCCGCCATTCTATTCTCATGTTTCCGTTCCAGTTGTCATTCCTGTTGCGGCTGGTGTTGTGTGAGTTGGAGAACGCACCCGTGCGATTGACAAAGTTCTCAGAGAAAGTCTTCGACGTGTTATCGCTGCCAGAGTGGTTCCACTGCACTGTTCCGTCAACCTTCAGCTTGCGCCGCTTCTCATAACTGATGTTCACCGAACCGCTCTTAGATGCTTGCAGTCCGCTTCTGCCGCCGGAACGGCCACGGCGTCCGCCAAATCCCATGTTGTTGGTGTTGTTGGCGTTGCCCATGACAACGTGGCGCAGGTCGCCCGAGAATCTTGACAGCATCACACGTCCAGAATAGCGGTCGTCAGTGCCATAGGCAGCATTTATGTTGCTGAACATGCCCCTGTTCATGCCACGCTTCACGTTGAAGTCGAGCACCGTCGTTTCCTCTCCGTCGTCAATGCCGGTAAGCTTGGCCATGTCACTCTTTTCGTCGTATGCCTTCACCTTGTCGATAATGGCGGCAGGCAGGTTTTTCATGGCTGTCTTCGTGTCGTTGAGCATGAACTCACGACCGTCGAGCTTTATCTTCTTTACCTCCTTGCCGTTGATGGTAATCTTGCCATCGTCATCAATCTTTGCGCCTGGCAGTCGCTCGATAAGTGCCTCGACTGCCGAACCTTCAGGTATGCGGTAGGCTGCACTATTATATATAAAGGTATCTTCAACCACCACCACCTTGGGTACGGTAGAGGTAACCACGGTTTCTTTAAGAATGATAGAGTTGCTGCTCATCTTTATAATGCCTAACTCTGCTTTGGGAGTCTTGGAAGTCAGTTCAACGTTGCGCAATACCGGTAGCATTCCTAAGTACGATACCTTGACCATGTATTTGCCTTCATTTTTGATGCTAAGATTAAAAACTCCGTTAACATCAGTAATACCTCCAGAAACATAGGCACTGTCAGGACTTAGCAACTGTATTGTGGCGCGACCAAGTTTTTCTTGGGTTTCATTGTCACATACAGTTCCTGTAATGCTATATTTTTGGGCATTTGCAAGTGCTGTGGTCAAAAATAAAAAAGCACAGGTAGTTATTATTCTAAATATAATTTTAGGCATATAGTAATAATATGACGAAATTTAATTAAATAAGTTTAACAAAGAACGTAAATATACTGTAATATTTTTGTATCTTTGCATTTATGATGCAAGCAATGATATTTGCGGCTGGATTAGGCACACGCCTGAAACCGCTGACAGACACTATGCCCAAAGCCCTTGTGCCAGTGGCTGGAAAGCCTCTGATGCAGCATGTGCTGGATAAGATAATCAAGGCGGGGGCAGACAAGGTGGTGGTTAATGTGCACCATTTTGCAAATCAGATAGTAGATTATTTGGAACATTATCAGACAGATGTTTGTGTAAAAGTATCTGACGAAACTACACAGCTGCTTGAAACGGGTGGTGGAATAAAACATGCCAAGAGCCTTTTCGATGCAGACAGACCTATATTGATTCATAATGTAGATATTCTAAGTAATGTTGAGCTTTCTGATTTCTATGCTTCAAATTATAATGCAGATGCAACCTTGTTGGTAAGTAGCAGGAAGACGAAACGCTATCTGCTTTTTGATAATGATATGCGTCTTGTAGGATGGACTAATATTGAAACAGGAGAGCGACGTAGTCCTCATGATTGGGTTCATAAGGCAGAACTGTCTGAATTGAATATGTATGCTTTTTCTGGCATTCATATTTTCTCTCCACGCTTATTCTCTCTTATGGATAATTGGCCAGAACGATTTGGCATTATGGATTTCTATCTGGATGTGTGTGCTAATGCCAATATCAGAGGGTGTGTTAAGGAAGATTTGAGGCTGATGGATGTGGGCAAGATAGACACGTTGGCTGATGCCGATGCTTTTGTACAGTGATGATTATTGCATGATAATCCCAAATCGTTCATTAGACCGTAAATTTGATATTAAGAAATACTTTTTGCACTTTTGTCTATTCTTTTTGGCATATTTTTCATGTCTCTTCAGTCGTATAGCCCGCTATACTCCTTTAGAACACATAAAAAATCTTCTCAAAAATAACAAGACAAACGCACTAAAATC
>JAFQQY010000023.1 GCA_017410365.1 Prevotella sp. | reverse complement strand
TAATATACTACAATAGATGCATTGTCGAAACGCACCTTTTAATACCTCCTCGTAGCATGTGAGAACTACAGGATTACTAACTCGTATTAATATGTATATTATTACTGCCGCATAACGATTACAAAATTACACAAAAAAAACGAATGGCACAACTTTCTGGTTGTATTTTTGATATTTAGCATAGAAAAAAACTCCTTTTATATGTGTTTTTGCCTAACAATCCCATTTCTCATAAGTATTTTTTCATCAACAAGAGGGAAAAGAAGTGTTCCAAGCACGAACCTTTATTGTGGCTCGCACATCGAACACTTCTTGTGAAATCAGAAGATGCCGTTAAGCATATTAACCGCATCGACTTTCTTTTCCATCACCACATCGGCATAGATTTCTGTGGTGTGGACGTTTGTATGCCCCAACATCTCACTTGTGGTGTAGATGTCACTTCCTGCTGTCAGAATGAGGGTGGCGAAGGTGTGACGGCTGCAATGGAAGGAAATGGATTTGTCTATTCCTGCTTTAGCTGTCATACGCTTCAAGGCACGGTCGGCATTGCAGAGAAGGGGGATATGTGTGAACACCCTGTCATCAAGTGAGGCTGTGCCACGTTCTGGCATCCATTCCAAAGCCTGCCTCCCCAAAGGGATTACCGCAGATTTCTTTGTCTTCTGCATGGATTGGACATACACTTGTAGCCCATCCTCAGTTTCTCGGATGTCTCGCCAATACAGTTGTAGCAAGTCGCTATGGCGCAAACCTGTAAAGCAGCAGAACATAAATGTCTGCTTCGTAACAGGACTGCCAGTTTCGACTTCCGATATGCGTTTCAACTCTTCTACGGTAAGATAGTCCCTGTCGCTCGGTGTCTTCGCAAAGGTCTCACGCTTTTCCAGTTCATAGAACGGATGCTTCTCTAACACGCCTTGTCCCACCGCATATTTCAGCATAGAGTTGACATCGGTCTGTATCAGCAGCATTGTTTTGGGCGACAATGGCTTCGGGCGGTCGGGAGACTTCATGTTTCGGTACACATCTTTGATATAAGTGAGAAAGTTCTTGTAGAAGGACTTATCTACCTTGTCCATCATGAGACTGGGACGATGGATGTGAGCCAGATACGACTTGACTATGTTGACGATGCTTTGCATATGCTTCTGATATGCAAGCGAGTATCTGTCTCCATTTTGAAGGTGGAGTAGGTATTCATCCATCCATTTTGTAAACTCAGTAGCAGGTGTAGATACATCCTTTTCCTCTGGTTTGCTGCAAATACCCAGTATTCTCTCGGACTTTATCTTCAATGCCTTTTTCAGCGTGGCTTCGTTTACCCTGCGGTCGTTGTCTGTCTTCTCTGGAATAAGGTAAAGGTTCAGCGATTCATACTGACGCTTTCCTCCCTTTTCATAGAACTCCAGATATAGGGTCGTGTTGCCGCTCTTATGCTTGCGGCTGCGTAGTTCTATCTTCATAGTTTTCGGTATTATCATCTTTTGTAAATAGGTCGTTGACGAGGTTCATTGCATCCACTTTCTTCTTGTCCACGATTTTGGCATAGATGGCTGTTGTGGTCACATTGGCATGACCAAGTAGCTTGCTCGTCGTGTATATGTCCACTCCGAGAGTCAGCATCATGGTTGCAAAGGTGTGGCGGCTACAATGGAAAGAGACCTTCTTTTCTATCCCTGCTGCCTTTATCAACTTCTTAACGTGATAGTTGATGGTCGCATCACTGGCTGGTAAGGTAAATATAGGCTCATCCAAATCATCCTTCGCCTGCAAGCAGTTCAGTGCCTCCTGCGACAAGGGAATATTGTTCGGCTTCTGCGTCTTCTGCATGAACACATGGATGTAGAGGGTCTTGCCATCTGGAGTCTTATAGACCTTGCGCCATGTCAGTGTGCGTGCATCACTCAATCGCAAACCTGTGAAGCAGGAGAAGACAAACGCTTTCTTCACCTGCTCATTGGAACACGGCAAAGCCATCAATGAGCGCAGTTCCTCAATGGTCAGAAACTCCCTGTCCTCTGGTGAAGGCTGGAACTTCTCTTTACGGTCAAGGCTCTTCATCGGATTTGCCGTCAACAATCCTTCTCGCACAGCCTTGTTCAATGCTCCATTAAAGACGGCTTGATGATGGTGGGCACATCCTGGAGATATAGTCCTCTCATTGATTGTACAAACGCTGTTCTTTGCTGTTGCAAGGAATTGGAGGAAGCCACGACAGAAGTCAGCATCCACCTCGCTCATGGAAATATAAGGTGTCTTTTGCTGTTCCAGATATTCCTCCACTTTCTTCCGCATATCAACACGACCTTTCAAAGTCGATGGACGGAACCCGAATTTCTCCTGTTCGTACTTGCGCAGCCAGTCGAGCAAAGACATATTCGACTGCTTAATCTTCTCGTACTGTTTGATGCCTCGCTCCTGCAATGCAATGATACGGTCTGCCTTGATTTTCTCTGCCACCTGTCGGGTGTGGATATTCATCTGCTTGTCCAGTGGGGTCTTCTCTGGGATGAGATACAGCCCTAAGGATTCATACTTGCGCATACCTTTTACATAGATGTCGAGATAGAGTCCAAGGTTGCCGTTAGCAAGCTTGCGCTCCCTGAGCCTTATCGGCTCTTTTACTTTTAATGCTTTCTTGGGTCTTCCCATATTTGTCTGTTTTTATTTGTTTTGATTTGCTTTCGGCAATGCCTCATGCATCTGATTTTGACGCAAAGTTATATCAAATTTCTGAGAACACGCAACAAATCTGCAACAAATTTGCACCTAAAACATCAAATATAAGGAAATCAAAGAATAAGAAAGAAATAATCATAACACACTCTATATCAGTTATATTACTTCACTTTTGTTTCTTTTTATTGGATTTGTTATCATTCGTTTTTGCCTATACTTTGTTGGGTTTTACGATTGTGGGTGATTTGATAGTAGATAACACCTGCACGCCCTACGACTGATGATGGGCGTAGTTTTACTTTAATTGTTGCCATAAGCGTGATAATTGATTTAAGATGATACAATAAGAGCCTCCACTCAATTGCTTAAGGGAAGGCTCTTTAAATAACGGCTACGGAATATACAGCAATTGAAACTCTCTTTTTCTGCGGCGTTCGATGCTGGGAATAGGCTTGCCTTTGTAGCAACGGTACGAGATATACTCTTCGTAAAAATTCCTGTCGCCGGACTCGATTTTCTTGATAAGGTTACTCTTCGGGCGTTTACCATATCCTAACAATCTGCTATGGCCGACATTGTAAGCCAAAACCGTCAGCAACAGAGCATCTTTCCCATACTGTCGGAAATACTTGTATCGCTCCAATAGGTCTGC
>JAFQQY010000022.1 GCA_017410365.1 Prevotella sp. | reverse complement strand
CCATCCATGCTGATAAAATAGGTCTCGCCAGGTGTGAGTATCAGTTTTGCCCACAACATTCTGACTACTCCTGTGTTCGCTAATTCAATGTCCAACTCAAAGCGTCCCAAGCTGTCGCACTCTATAGGCAATTTGTTGTCAAAGATCGTCTGCAATGGATCTGGGATGCTAATACTCACCCTGTCTTCATGACCTTTGGGTACATTTACAATTCTCCCTCGTAGTGTTACCTTACCGCCAACATTACCGTTATCAATGAAATCACTCTCGTCTTTCGTGGGATAGTCGGGCAATGTGCGCTCTGTCAGTTTAGATACGGTGTAATTCTTTGGGCCGATTCTCATACTGCCTTCTTTCAACTTCAGTTTCAGTGCATCTTTTCCACGTCGAAGCATGTATTCGCCTTTGAGTGTGTCTGCCTTGGCATATTCCCAGATTTCGCAGTTATATACGGCATAATTGTCGAATAGCCCGATGAGCCATTCGCCCGTCACCTCGTCCCTCAGACAGAGGTCGAGACTCGATTTCACTTGCGCCTGCCCCGCCACTGCGACAAGGGCAAACAAGATGGTGATGATGGTTTTCTTGTTCATGTTTATTTCAATTTATTTGTTGTCGGGGAAAATCTCTTCGAGTTTCGCTTTCAGTTCCTCCCCATAGATGTTGCGGGCGATGATGGTGCCGTCGGGGGCAAAGAGTATAGTGTGGGGAATGGCATCTATTCCATAGAGTTTAGAGGGAATATCCTGAGCATTGATAATCTGCGGATATGGGATGCCGAGGTTACGGATAGTTTGCTCTGTCTTTTCTTCCTGGTCTCGGACGGCAACACCAAGCACCGTCAGTCCCTTTTCGTGATATTGCTCGTATATGGCTATCATTTCTGGCATCTGTTTCCGACAGGGTCTGCACCATGAAGCCCAGAAATCGGCAAGCACATACTGGCCTCGCCCCACATAATCACTGAAACGATAGTTCTTGCCCTTATGCTCTATGGCGAAATCAACGAACATCTTTCCCACCCATGTCTGTGAGCATAGTTCCATTTTCGCCTTTGTCTCAGCCATATAGTCAGCAAGGCGGGCATTCCCCATGAATCGCGGATTTATCTTCCCATATAATTCAATCCATTTGTCGGGCGGCAAGGAGACCACGGCCATGCCTGTGAGTATTTTTATGCCAAGTACATCGTCCGCATGACGGCTAACCATGTCATAGATAAGACTGTCGCCGACAGCTTCGGTTGTGGCATCAATCTGCTTCTTAGCATTTTCCGTGATAGCATGGTTGAAGCGGTTGAGGTCATTGCTGATGGGCGTGCCACTTTGGTATAATTCTCCGTCTTCGTCCACGCCATCCAGTAGGGTTGTTCCTTCGTCAATATAGAGCGTATACCTTTGGAAACTCTCGTCACGGGCAACAATCCTGCATATCAGTATGTCTGAGATAGTCCCTTCCACAGGTTGCAAAATGCCTTTATCCACTTGGGCAGAAGTCACAGTATCGTTCGTCAGCAGATCTATTACATAGACAGGTCCAGAGTAGTCAGGCATCCCCAAGTCGCCTTCCAGCCTGTACTTCTTCTCCTGCCCATGCCCTGCCATTGCGACGAGGGCGAGGAGGACTGATAGGATGGTTTTCTTATTCATTGTTCTACTTTATCTTGATACCGAGTACGAAGAAATGAGGTATATATTTCACAATGTCCGACGACAAGTCGGGTTTGATGAAGTTTTCGCCACAGAAGCGGGCGATGTCAAAATCGGCATCATACCACCAGGAGCCATAGAGTACCAAAGGTATAAATTCCCCTTTCTTAAACGGTGGCGTGATTTCAAACGGACGCGACTCGTATTGATATAAAGCATTGGTCGAATCCTTGGGCATGTAAATAGGCCGTTTAGGAAGATTGGCATTGAAACCACCTCCACCGGAAAGTGAAAAACTATAGTTTGCTATTGAATCCTTCTCAGACGGGAAGAACCCGATAATGAGTTTGTCTTTTATCCCGAACGATATATCGAAACCAAATTTCGCATCAGTTTCCTTTCCGTTTTCATACTCCTTTATGACTGGTATGACATATTTACCATTGAACTCATGCATATCAAAACTATAGGCCATATAGCCTTTGGCATTGAGTAAAGGAAGATAGTCACTGAACGATGGCTCATTCATTTTGATTTCTTGTGCTTGCCCCGCCATTGCGGCGAGGACGAAGAGGATGGTGATGATAGTTTTCTTGTTCATCGTTCTTTTCGTTTATATTTGTCCTTACTATTATTATACTCCGTTCACGCGGAAATATGGCCTCCGAGGGCGTTAAATTTTCCTAATCGGACAAAGAAATGGCGTGAAACTGATTCCGCATCGGTTTCTGAGGCATCGCCAAACGCCTTACGCCCAGATACAAGTATCAGCTCACGCCATCTTGCGTGAGCATCAACTTCTATCATCCTTGGGCGTTCCTTATTTGGCGAATTACAGAAACCAAGAATCAAAAAGTCAACGCTTCCTTATGTCGTTTCTATGTTATGTCCTATTCACTCATGTCATTTTAAGAGTATTGCGTTTCTGACTGTGTTTCAATTACTTATGAAAACCCAAAACACTTAACATGAATTCTTTACCAATCGTAGGCCTCTATATATACATCAAACTCTACTTCTTCGTTCCATCCATAATCACGAAATACTTGGCGTATTTCCTCCTGCATCAAAGGCGGAATGATACGCTTACCGTTGCGATATTCAAAATAGTAGGCACGATTATAACGTTCAATAAGCGTATTTCTCACACCCTGCTCCACCTTTTTAGACATATCGTCTGTGAAAATCTGCGTCATACCCCGTGCCATCAGTACCTTCCGAGCATTCCTATGGTAAGCGCAATGCTCAGTTCCAACACCTTCGTATTTTGGATTCACACACGAAAAAGTAGCCTTTGTTGCCGGCATCTGTTGCCATACCAACCAGCGCAAACATTCTTCGCGTAACGGACAAGTATCAACACAACATACAGTATATCCACTTGCAGCTTTTTCCTTAAATAATTCTTCGTCTTTCATATTGATTGATTGCAAAGATAATGCAAATCAAGACCATAAGCATCAAGCTTGCTTGGATGTTATGGCGAGATGCAGCTTATATTATGCAAAGATACAAAATTATTCAAAACAACCAAGAAATTAGCTAAAAAATTCAGTAAGTGGCGTTCTGACTGCCAGTTTTTGGCCTACAAACTGTCAGTCAGAAGCCTACTTACTGAAAATAATCATATCAAAAACTATGCTTATTGCAATAGCATAATGAATCAAAACAATATGTTTTTAACGTTATCCGACAAAGGGAATAAAGGACTGACGCTAGTACTTCATTAAAAAGATAACTATTATACTTTCCTAAATTCCGAAGGATTGGTGCCCACGATATTCTTGAAATATTTACTAAAAAACGAGGTACTTGGGAAATTTAGGTGATAGGCTATTTCGGTTATGCTCAAATCCGAATAGAGCAATAGGTTCTTAGCCTCAAATATTACACGGTCATTTATCCAATCAATGGTAGTGCGTCCGCTTACCTCATGAATCATTGAGGTGAAGTATTTGGTAGAGAGGTGCAATTGTTCTGCATACCAGTTGACAGTTCGATGTTGTTTGTATTCTGTTGCAAGCAATGTGAGAAACTTCCTGAAATACTCATATTTTCGAGTATGAACTTTTATGTACTCATTGCGTTGCATCCGTAATGATACAATCCGACAAATTTTATAAATCAATGCCCTGATTCCTGAAGAGATTATTTCTTTCGTAAATATATTGTCTTCAGTATCATGGGCAAATGCTTCTATTTCCGAGAACGTACGATGAAGGTCTGACAGTTCCTCGGGAGTCAATTCCAATATGGGGTTGTTCAAGATGTAAAGCAAAATATGAATCAGTGAATTGTCTATATTCACATTCAGTTCGTCAAGAAACTCTTTTGTACAAAACATGGCGTTCGCATCTATCATGGACGAGGAGTTGATTTGGACCACAATGTCAGGAATACCTATAACAAGCGAACTCTTCTTCACTACATAAGGCTTCTGGTTGTAAGTAATGTCAATATCACCATCCTTGCATAGTACAAAGAAGATGGTTGACATACGTACTGATGACATGAATATCTCCATTACCTGTTTGTCAATCACGCCACAATGAGATGCTATGAAGTACCCGTCACGACAAATGGTATTGATGGATTCGGGCAAACGTCTTTGTAACTCATCTATAGTAACTCGTTGGATTCTCTTGTTCATTTTGCATGAATTTATTACGCAAAGATAACCAAAAAAACATTATCAAAACAATATTTAACCAAACATCTTACGAATCGGAAAATCAAAACGTCGAATACACAAATTACTATTGGCAAAACTGACGAACTTTGCACCTCCGAATATAAAATATGATTTGCAATATGAGATTAAACAGATTATGTGGCATATTATTTCTCTTGATAGGAAGTAAGTGTATGGCACAAAATGATACGTTGACGCTGAAACGTTGCGTGGAGATTTGCATAGAAAACAATTTGTCACTCAAAAACAAGCAGAAGGATGTACGAATAGCCAAAGTGGGATTGTCGGAGAACCGTAATCGCCTGTTGCCAACAATCCAGGCTTTTGCCAACTTTTCGCATAATGTAGAACCTGCAACATCGGTAAGCGACGGCTCAGGTATCAGCGCCATGTCAGGAGTTGATGTTCCTTACATGGTAAACAAAGGGCTGGACTTCCAGACAACAGGCGGTTTCCAATTGATGATGCCTCTATACAATCAGACTCTTTATTCAAGTATCCAATTGGCCAAAAGGTTATCTGATATCAGCCAAGCTTCTTACGAAAAGGCAAAAGAGGACATAACAATAGAGGTTGCCAAACTCTATTATCTGGCTCAAACCACATTCAAGCAGACGCAATTGATAGAAACCAATATTGTCCGTTTGGAAGAACTGAAGAACATTACAACTGCATTTTACGATAATGACATGGCTCTGCAAGTGGATGTACAACGTGTAAATATCAATCTAGAGAACCTTCGCACACAACTCACTAATGCCCAGGCTGCCTATGAACAACAACTGAACCTGTTGCGTTATATGTTGGATTGGTCTCCCGAAACACCTATATGGCTGTCATCACTTGACACTCAAATAGATTCACAATCCGTACACCTGCATATTGGGTTATCCTCCAATCTTTACGAATTGCAATTGTTGGATATGCAATCAGATGTATTGGAAAGACAACGGAAGATGGTGAATCAAGGATACATTCCAAGTTTGTCACTTGTCGGAGGAACTTCCTGGATGGCATATACGGACAAATTCAAGAATTATTTTCATTCACATCCTTCCAACAAATGGTACAACTACACTTACTGGGGATTGCAACTGAATGTTCCCATATTTGATGGTTTTGCCAAAAGAGACAAGGCAAGGAAAATCAAGATACAGCAGATGCAAATGAAGACCACGATTGAAGATACCGAGAAAAAACTTCAAACACAATACCGCAACCAACTGAATGATTGGTATAACAATGTCCGTAATGCAGAGCGTCAACAAGAAAATTTCCGTTTGGCAGAAAATGTCTATCTCGTGACTGCCGAGCAGTATAGAGAGGGCGTAGCATCGATGAGTGATTTATTACAAGATGAAATGCGGATGACCGAGGCACAGAACGGGTATATATCTGCACTTTATAAATATATGGTTTCGGAACTTTCGCTTCTGAAACTGACAGGTCAACTGAATAGCATAACAGAGTAGAACTATAAAAAAGAATAAATAAATGGAACAGAAAAAGAACAAATCGAATAAAGTCCTCACTGTGGTTGGGGTTTTGGTCTTGTGCATTGGCTTGGTGTGGATAGCCTCCATATTTTTTAGTTTTGATAATTCAACTACAACTGATGATGCTCAGGTGGAACAATATATATCGTCTATCAACGTAAGAGCATCGGGTTACATTCAGGAGATTCGCTTTACCGAACACCAGTATGTTCATAAAGGCGATACATTACTGATAATCGACAATCGTGAGCACAAAATTCGTTTGATGGAAGCCAAAGCTGCCTTGAAGGATGCTAATGCCGGAAAGAATGTGATTGGAGCTACCTTGAATCGTACCGAAAACAGTGTGTTGGTCTATGATTCATCGATTGATGAGATTGAAGCACGCATCAACAAACTGCGAAAGGACAAGAGCCGTTTTGAGAATCTGGTGAAACGCAATGCTGCAACACCCATCCAGTTGGAACAAATAGAGACAGAACTAATTGCCTTGGAAGCAAAATTGGAGTCTGTTAGACAACAGAAGCGTACAGCAAACTCATCGGTGACAGAGGTAGTCAATAAGCAGGAAAGCGTGGAAGCAGCCATACTTCGTGCAACAGCAGCCGTTGAAATGGCCCGACTGAATTTGTCATATACCGTTGTAACGGCTCCTTGCGACGGTTGGCTCGGTCGTCGTGCTTTGGAAGTGGGGCAGTTGGTAAGTGCCGGACAAGCCATTACCAATATCCTGCCTGATGAGCAGAAATGGATTATAGCCAATTACAAGGAAACTGAAATAAAGAATCTCTCCGTCGGTCAAAAAGTCAAAATCACTGTGGATGCTTGGCCAGATGATGAGTTCCAAGGTGTGATTACTCATATATCTGCAGCTACAGGGTCTAAATATTCGATGGTACCTACTGACAACTCTGCCGGTAATTTCGTAAAGATTCAACAACGCATTCCTGTCCGTATTGATTTTGTAAGTTTATCAAAGGAAGATAACAGTAAACTGGCCGCCGGCATGATGGCGGTAGTAGAAACCGAATAATCTGCATAAGATGAATTTTCCTGATTCTTGTCTTATAAAGAATAATCCACCTCTATTCAACGGATGGGTGCCAACTTGGTTGGGCATGTTGGGGCTGGTGTTACTCTTTATACCAGCCACGCTGATTAGCGGAGCATATAGCAACAATATAACAGAAATGTCGTCGGGCATGGGTATTCTCTCCGAACACATTATGTTTGCAAACTTTGCTGCATCCTGCGGATTGATGATTGCAGGCCCGTTTGTCTTTAATATAGTAAGGACTTATCGCTTTCATGATATGATGCTCTGTGGCTTTACCTTATTGATGGCATTGAGCGGAATTTGTGCGATAACAGAGTCAACAGCCTTGATTGTGTTGTGTAATTTCCTGATGGGATTCGTCAGGATTATTGTCATCCTGTCAGTCATCTTCAGCCTCGCTGAGGGAGTGATGGGTGTCAATATCGGGTATATCCTTACACCCCCAAAAGAGATATCGCGTGAACAAGTGACAGAAATGAATCATAACAGAGGAAGTTCCATGAATTTAATTTATATGATTTTCCTGTCAATAGGTCAGTTGGGTAATTATGTCACAAGTTATATTGCCTACTACTACCGCTGGCAATACTCTTATTTGGCAGTGATGGGAATGGCAATTATCGCCATGTTGTTTGTATTGGTATTTATGGCTCCCGGTAGAGAACGAGCTGGACGGGTAACATTAGTACTGCCACCCATCAGTCAGGCCATATCATGTGCCCTGGTGTTCATTTCCATCTCATATATACTCACTTATGGCAAGACCTACGACTGGTTTGATGATGTGCGTATATCGGTTGCTGGTTGCATAGGGATCCTATCGCTGGGTGTCTTTATTCTTCAACAAGTTGGTTCTAAATCTCGTCTGATAGATTTCAGTGTCTTTAAAAGGCGTGGTGTGATTTTTGCGGTAATAGGTTTCTTTCTTGCCATGTTCCTTGCATCCAGTTCGGCGCTTGTCAGTGGTATCATGGGGTTGGGGTTGAAACTTGATACCATTCAATCTGCAGGTATTGCCAAGTGGCATTTCCTGGGCATCATTCTTGGAACAATAACTAATGTATTAATGATTAAGCGACACTTTCATGCTCGTTGGATTTGTGCAGTAGCTTTTTCATTGATTACCATCTCAGCCCTACTACTCTATTTCCGGTTCCAAACGATGATTGAGTTTTCTCAAGTTTTTCTTCCTACAGTATTGCGCACTACAGGAATGTTTATGCTTTATGCCTTTTGTGGATACTTTGGAATTTTAAAACTTCAAGATGCGGACCGGCAGATTGGCACATGGATTTTCTTAATGTTGGCTTTTCGAACAGTATTAGGACCTGTTGCTGGAGCATCTGCATATTCCAATGCTATCTATCATCGCACTCAGCATTACGTGGAACGCTTTGCCTCTGAAAGTGATGTAACTTCAGAAACGGCTTCTACTTTCAGGCGTACACAGATGGGATTGATGATGCAAGGCCGAAGCAATGACGAAGCCATCCAAATGACTTCCTTGTCGGCAAAAGGCAATGTTCAGATACAGGCAACATTGGTTGCACTGAAAGAGATTTCAGGCTGGACTATCTGGATGGGAATCGGTTGCGTGGTTTTTGTTCTTTTATTTCCCTATAATAGGATACTAAAATCTAAAAGAAGATGTATAGAACAGTCTTAAAGATAATCCTATTGTGGCTTTTGGTTTATCCCTTTCCTGTCTTAGCCCAACAAATCGAATACGGAAACGTCTTCGCCAGCAATATGGAAAACGAAGATGGAAGCAAATTGGGCAAGGGTTGCATACAATATGTATCAGGAAGTTATACGCTTCCCTTGTCAACTCAAATCGATTCTTTGCACCGTATCCGTTCTTGGTCGGCAACATTTACCGGAAAGTATGCTTCCTTTGATGACGAAGTATGTGATAAACCTGTCAATCCTGACGACATCATCAATGCGGGTGTAATGTTGACACATGTGCGAACTATTGCCCCTCGGTGGAATATGGTTGCCACGACAGGGGTAAGTTTCTGTGCAATACCAGATTATATACGTATGAACAGTGTCGCTTTGACTGCAGGGGCGATATTTTTATATAAAGTGAACAATGCTCTAAATGTAGGTGCCGGTATTATGGTCACAACAGCCTATGGTGAACCTGTCTGCATCCCGTTGCCTTTCATTACTTGGAAGAAGAATGGTAAATTCTGCTATGAATTGAATACGCAAGGAAGACCTGAATTTAGAGTTTCAACCCAACTCAATCCTAAGATTCGGCTTACATTCTCTCCATTCGAGGCTCAGGCATTCTCTGCTGTTGTAAAAAAGGATGGTGATAACAAAGTTTACATGAACAGCCTCTTCAAAGCAACATTGGGAGGTTCGTGTCAATTGGCAAAAAAACTATCCATAAATGCCGATGTGGGATACATCTACTACCACAAAGTGAAGTTTGTGGATCGTAGTTTCAAATCCTTTTGGAGAAATTTGTTTAATAGTGATGGCGCATATAAGTATAAACCATCATTTGCTTTAACTGTAGGTTTCAATTATTCACTATAATGTAATATTATGTTAGAAAAATATTCAGAAAACCGCATCGTATCCTGTTACGAATCAGATGCTAACCAATGTCTGAAACCAACCGCTATATTGGATTGGATGCAAGAGATAGCAGGACGAGATGCTGCTAGATTAGGATTTGGATATGACGACTTAATGCAGAATCACACAGCATGGGTACTTTCGCGAACCCATATCTGTTTCCACCAATACCCCAAATGGCGGGATACGGTGAAACTTCAGACTTGGCATAAGGGGGCTTTCAAAGTACTATATCTTCGAGACTTCCTTTTAACAGACGTAACCGATCAGCCTCTTGTGTCAGCCACAACTTCTTGGCTTATCATGGATATGAATACTCGCCGTTTAGTGCGGAAGTCCGAGTTGACAGACAATCCATCAACCTGCATATCCGAAGATGCCATTAGGACACCTGCCGATAAAATCATTCTTCCAACTGGGCTTGCACCTATATGGGCAGGTAAGCACAAGGTCGTTTGGTCGGACATAGACACGATGGCACATGTAAACAATGTCAAATATGTAAGTTGGGCATTGGATACTATTGACTGTTCAATACTTAAAGAACGATCTATTAAAGAGATTCTCGTAAATTATGATTCAGAAGTACTTTTGAATGAAGTAGTCGATTTATATCAAATATGGCAAACGGATGAATATGGCATGACTTGTTATATTCAAGGGAAAGTAAATGACAAGGATAAATTCAGTCTTAAAATTAGTCTATAGTTGATGTTTGTCTTTAACTGTCTTTACTGTCTATATATCGTTAAAGAAGTTAATTATGACTGTATGTCCTTAACTACCAACAAAGCGACCCGCCAGCAGTTCAATACGGATGCTGACGGGTTCTGTTATTTTGGGGTTTGATGCAAACTCCTATTCTTTCAGATAATAGCCTCCAGTTTTATCAGAGCCTTTGTATTCAATAAGATTTCGTTCAACCAGTTGTTTGAGATACCTTGTAAGGGTTGCCTTACTTTTTCCTATATGAGTTATTATGGCTGGTTTCTTTACTCCTGGATTGTTCTTTATAAATTTAAGAATGTCTTTTAATACGTCATTTACAGACTCATTTACAGACTCATTTACAGACTCATTTACAGACTCATTTACAGGCTCATTTACAGGCTCATCGCCTTTTTTATGTGGAGTTATCAAGTTCTTGAATCGGATTACAAGCGTCACTATTTTATGACCAACCTTGAAATCAGGAGTTGGCAAACCATATTTTTCGCACTATCTTTCGATAAGGTAGGTTGCGCCTCGGACATGTTGTTGAGCTGTGCGAAAAATAAAAAATAAATGAATTTATTTTGTTATTATCTCGGCTTACACTATCTTTGCAGTTTATAAATAATAACACGCGAACAAAAATAGAAGATAAAATAACAACATAAAGAAATGGAATACAATTTTAGAGACATCGAAAAGAAATGGCAGCAACGATGGGTAGAGCAGAAAACCTACAAGGTTGCTGAAGACAAGAACAAACAGAAGTTCTACGTGCTGAACATGTTCCCATATCCATCGGGAGCAGGATTGCATGTAGGTCATCCGCTTGGCTATATCGCCAGCGATATATATGCACGCTACAAGCGACTGCAGGGCTTCAACGTGCTCAACCCAATGGGTTACGACGCATACGGACTGCCTGCAGAGCAGTATGCTATACAGACTGGACAGCATCCGGCAATAACCACCGAGGCGAACATCAACCACTATCGTGAGCAACTGGACAAGATTGGTTTCTGCTTCGACTGGGACCGTGAGGTGCGCACTTGCGAGCCAGGTTACTACAAGTGGACACAGTGGGCTTTCCAGAAGATGTTTGGCAGTTTCTATGGAGGAAGCCTCACCCCCAACCCCTCTCCAAAGGGCGAGGGGAGCGAGAAGGCTCGCCCTATTGAGGAGTTGGTTGCTTATTTCGACCAACATGGTACTGAAGGACTTGAGGCATACAACGTGGCTTGCTCAGAAGAACTTAGCTTCACGGCAGCAGAGTGGGGCAGTATGAGCGAGAAGCAGAAGCAGGAAGTGCTGATGAACTACCGCATAGCTTATCTGGGCGAGACAATGGTTAACTGGTGTCCACAACTTGGCACCGTGCTTGCCAACGACGAAGTGGTGGACGGTGTTTCTGAACGTGGCGGTTATCCTGTGGTGCAGAAGAAGATGCGCCAGTGGTGTCTGCGCGTATCGGCTTATGCACAGCGCCTGCTCGACGGACTAAACAATATCGACTGGACGGAATCGCTCAAGGAAACACAGAAGAACTGGATTGGCCGTTCTGAAGGTACTGAGGTGCAGTTTGATATAGTAGTTGACAAGTTGACAAGTGAACAAGTTGACAAGTTAACTGCAAAAGCATCCCCCTCGGGGGACGAAAGGGGGGCGTCCTTCACTATCTTTACCACCCGCGCCGATACAATGTTCGGTGTAACATTCATGGTGTTGGCTCCTGAATCAGAGTATGTAAGTCTGGTAACAACGGCAGAGCAGAAGCAGGCTGTTGAAGACTATCTGGCTGCAACAAAGAAGCGCACAGAGCGCGACCGCATTGCCGACCGTCGCGTTACCGGTGTGTTCACTGGTTCTTATGCCATCAATCCATTCACCGACGAGGCTATTCCTATCTGGGTGAGCGACTACGTACTGGCTGGCTATGGTACCGGTGCCATAATGGCTGTGCCTGCTCACGACAGTCGCGACTATGCTTTCGCAAAGCATTTCAATCTGCCTATCATCCCACTGATAGAGGGTGCCGACGTGAGCGAAGAGAGCTACGACGCAAAGGAAGGTATTGTTTGCAACTCAGCATCTCATAAGTTCTCACTCAACGGACTGACTGTAAAAGAGGCTATTGCCGCCACAAAGAAATATGTTACAGAAAACAACCTTGGCCGTGTGAAGGTTAACTTCCGTCTGCGCGACGCTATCTTCAGTCGCCAGCGCTACTGGGGCGAGCCATTCCCTGTTTACTACAAGGACGGAATGCCATATATGGTACCAGAGGAGTGTCTGCCATTGCAGTTGCCAGAGGTAGAGAAATTCCTGCCTACCGAGACAGGTGAGCCGCCACTCGGTCACGCTAAGATGTGGGCATGGAACGAGAAGGAGCAGAAGATTGTTGACAAATCATTGGTTGACAACGAGACTATCTTCCCTCTCGAACTGAACACAATGCCTGGCTTTGCCGGCAGTTCTGCTTACTACCTGCGCTATATGGACCCACACAACGACGAGACGCTGGTGAGCAAGGACGTTGATGACTACTGGCAGAATGTCGATCTCTATGTTGGCGGTACTGAGCATGCCACAGGTCACCTTATCTACTCACGCTTCTGGAACAAGTTCCTCTTCGACTGCGGTTATTCTTGCAAAGAAGAGCCATTCCAGAAACTCGTAAATCAGGGTATGATTCAGGGACGCTCAAACTTCGTTTACCGCATCAAGGATACAAACACATTCGTATCGCTCAACCTGAAGAAAGACTACGACGTTACACCGCTCCATGTAGATGTAAACATCGTCAGCGGCGATGTGCTCGACATAGAGGCATTCAAGCAGTGGCGCCCAGAATACAACGATGCTGAGTTTATACTCGAAGACGGCAAGTATATCTGCGGATGGGCTGTTGAGAAGATGTCAAAGTCAATGTTCAACGTTGTCAACCCTGACATGATTGTTGAGAAATATGGTGCTGACACACTGCGCTTGTATGAGATGTTCCTTGGTCCTGTAGAGCAGTCAAAGCCTTGGGACACCAACGGCATCGATGGTTGTCACCGCTTCTTGAAGAAGTTCTGGGGCCTCTACTACAGCCGTGATGGTCAGTTCCTCCCAACTGATAGCGAACAGGCAACACCAGAGCAGTTGAAGAGCGTTCACAAGCTTATCAAGAAAGTTAGTCAGGACATAGAGCACTTCAGCTACAACACCAGCATTTCAGCATTCATGATTTGCGTTAACGAACTCAGTCAGATGAAGTGCCGCAACAAGGAACTGCTGAAGACTATCGTTGTGCTGATAGCACCATTTGCTCCACATATTGCCGAAGAGCTATGGGAAGCATTGGGCGAGCAGGGCAGCGTTTGCGATGCTCAGTGGCCTAAGCACAATGAGGAGTATCTAGTGGAGAGTCAGATGCAACTCACAATATCATTCAACGGCAAGGCCCGTTTCCAGATGCAGTTTGCTGCCGATGCAGAAAACGCAAGCATTCAGGAGCAGGTACTGGCCGACGAGCGCACCGCTAAATATCTTGAAGGCAAACAGGTGATGAAGGTCATCATCGTGCCTAAGAAGATTGTAAATGTGGTGATGAAATAAAGCCCCCTCCCAACCTCCCCCTTGGGGGAGGGAATGGGAATATTAGAAAGAAGATAGAGGACATGTGTTGTTGAGCGATAATAAAATATGGTTTAATAGCAAACAACTTGTCTACTCGTCAACTTGTTTACTCGTCAACTTGTTTACTAACTAATATGACCATATCACAAAAGAGAATAATGAGAGAAGCCGAGGATTATCTTTTCATAACCCTCGGTCTTCTCCTTTACACCTTCGGCTGGACGGTGTTTCTGTTGCCTTATGAGATTGTAACTGGTGGTGTTACGGGTATTTCTGCCATTGTCTATTATGCCACTGGTTTCCCAATCGAATATACCTACCTTGTTATCAACATTGTCTTGCTCGTAATGGCATTGAAGATACTTGGACTGAGGTTCATGATAAAAACCATCTATGCCATAGTGGTATTGGCATTGTTCTTGTCTATCGCCCAGCAGATATTCATTCAGCCTGACGGCACTTTCCCCCAAGTACTCGGTCCGGGCGAAGACTTCATGTCGCTTATCATTGGAACCATGCTGACAGGCTGTTCGCTTGCCATTGTATTCCTCAACAACGGCAGTACAGGTGGTACAGATATAGTGGCAGCCTGCGTAAACAAATATCACAACATATCGCTTGGCACGGTACTTATTCTGGTCGACGTGCTTATAATCAGCAGTTGTATTCCGGTATTCAATGATTGGCGCAAACTGGTATTCGGTCTCATAGCCATGGCTATAGAATGCTCTGTGCTCGACTATGTTATGAACGCACGCCGCGAGTCGGTACAATTCCTTATCTTCTCAAATAAATGGCAGGAGATAGCCAATGCCATAGGCACACAGACCGACCACGGACTCACCATTCTCGATGGTCACGGGTGGTACACGGGTAAGGAAAGAAAGGTCATCTGTCTCTTGGCAAAGAAACGCGAAAGCGTGTTTATCTTCCGACTGATAAAGACCATCGACCCTAATGCCTTCGTTAGTCAGAGTAGCGTAATCGGCGTTTATGGCGAAGGATTTGATGAGATAAAGGTGAAGGAGATTAAGAATAAGGAGGAGGAACCTACCCCTAACCCCTCCCGAAGGGAAGGGGAACTGAATTAAGGAGTTAGAGGAAGGCAAAGGAAGTTAGAAGGAGTTAAAGGACAATAGCTTTAGATGCAAATAACTTGTCTACTCGTCTACTTGTCAACTAAAATAAATTATGAAAATAGTATTCGCAACAAACAATAAGCATAAGCTCGATGAGATTCGAAGCATATTGGGCAGTAGGGTAGAGGTGCTATCACTTGCCGACATCAACTGCCACGACGACATTCCGGAAACAGGCACGACGCTTGAGGCTAATGCCATGCAAAAGGCTGAATACATTGCCAATAAATACGGAATGAGTGTTTTTGCCGACGATACCGGTCTTGAGGTAGATGCCTTGAACGGTGCACCAGGTGTCTATTCAGCCCGTTATGCTGGTGGTGACGGACACGACAGTGAGGCAAATATGACCAAGTTGTTGGCCGAATTAGGAGAAAATAACAATCGCAATGCAAGATTCCGCACTGTTATTGCGTTAATAATAATGAACGACAACGGACAACAAGCAACCGTAGAACAGTTTGAAGGCATCGTCAACGGCACCATCATACGCGAGCGTAGGGGAGGGGAGGGCTTCGGTTACGACCCTATCTTCCAACCTGAAGGCTACAATGAGACATTCGCTGAACTGGGCAACGACGTCAAGAACACCATCAGCCACAGGGCGAGAGCCGTGGCAAAACTTGCAAAGTATTTATCAAACAAGTAAAATAAAGATATTATTATGAGAAAAACAATTATCATCATACTTTTGTGCATAATACAATTAGGTATATGCACTACAATCAATGCTGCTGGCATAGGTACTTGGAATGCATACATGGCGTATCATGATGTGCAACAGATAGCAGCAGCTGGTGATGATATCTTTGTTTTGGCCTCAGACAATCTATATCAATATAATAAGAACGACGAGTCAATAACAACTTACGACAAGGTAAGAGGCTTAAGTGACACGAAGATTAAGAAAATCGCTTGGTCAAAAACGGCCAAACGTCTTATTGTTGTTTACGAAAACAGTAATATCGATTTGGTAGAGACAAACGGAGAAGTAACAAACATTTCCGATCTCTTCACAAAATCTATGACTGAAGATAAAACCGTAAATAACATAACGATATACGGAAAATACGCCTATCTTGCCACCGGTTTCGGTGTTGTAAAGGTAAATATTACCGATGCTGAAATCAGTGAGTCGTATATTCTCAACGAGAAGATAGAGAAGGTGATAATAAAAGACAACAGCATTCTGGCAAAGAAAAACTTCTGGTTCTATCTTAAGGCATCGATAACCGATAATTTGCTCGACAAGAAAAACTGGAAAGAAGAATATAACAGCGACGACAGCATCTTCAATGAAGACTTGACCGACTATAACAAATACTTGCCAATAGTTTCTAAATTGAGTATTGACAGCCCTAAACACAATCTTTTCTATGAAATGTCATTCAAGAACAATACTCTATATACAACAGGCGGCATTTACGGTACAAACGTTCAGAAGAATAATCCAGGATGTATTCAAGTACTTAAAAATGACAACTGGATAATTTACGAAGACAATATTGACACTATTACTGGCTACGCATATCAAGACATCAATTGTATTGATGCAGATCCTAACGACCCTGAACATGTATTTGCAGGCGGACGTACAGGATTATATGAGTTTAAAAGTGGTAAACTCATTAAATATTACAACAAAGACAATAGTATTCTCCGACCGGCTACAACATTCGGAGGTTCGTTGCTTGGAAACGATTATTTGCTTATCAATGGTATTAAGTATGACAAGGAAGGTAATTTATGGATAATGAACAGCGGCTGTAAGGATGCTAACTTTTTTGTAATTCCTAAAAACAGCCAGACTGTAGAAAGCAGATATAATACTATTTTCAACAATGACGGATTAGGACTTTCAACGATGAGAAACATGAATTTTGACAGTCGTAATCTTTTATGGATGGTTAATGATAACTGGCGATTGCCTGCATTATTCTGTATACAAACAGAACAAGACAAAGTTATCAGATATACAAATTTTCAAAATCAAGATGGAACATCATATACTTTAACAGCTGTACATTGTTGGTCTGAAGACAAAGAAGGAAATATATGGATAGGAACAAACGTTGGACCATTTGTCATATATTCTAATGATGTTGGCAAAGAAAACATTGTTTTTAACCAAATTAAAGTTCCACGCAACGACGGTACAAACCTTGCTGACTATCTTCTCAGCGGTGTTGACATTAGATGCATGGCCATTGATGGAGCAAACAGAAAATGGTTTGGAACAGATGGTAATGGAGTATATGTTATAAGTAGTGATAACATCGAACAAATATATCATTTTACCGCAGAAAACAGTGATTTGCTCTCAAATAATATCAATTCTATTGCCATCAATGACAAAACAGGAGAAGTATTCATAGCAACTAATTATGGTTTATGTTCATATATGAACGATGCTACAATTGCTGTTGAAAATATGGATAAAGATAATGTATATGCATATCCTAATCCTGTAAGACCAGAATATAACGGCAATATTACTATTGTTGGACTTACATATAATGCAGATGTCAAGATAACTACTGCTACAGGATATCTCGTAGCAGAAGGTCGAAGCAATGGCGGTTCATTCACTTGGGACGGATGTGATAAAGATGGTAATCGTGTGGCATCAGGCATATATAATGTTATAACAGCAACAAGCACTGGTGAAAAAGGCACCGTTTGCAAGATTGCAATAATAAGATAATAATAAAAACTATTTATATTATATTCCTTTTATCGTTTGCCTATGATAAAAGGAATATATTTTTTTATAATATATATAATAGGTACACACACAACAATGCTCAAGCAAGCAAACAAAATATTACCCAAGATTCTATCTTCAAGAATATTTGGGTTAATATCAAATACATAAACCATTATGAACTTGACAAAGGAAAAGACAAGCAAATGAAAACCACAAATAATAAGTGTATTCATTGATATATATTTCGCCAATCTATGATTACTTAACTTGGCAGCAAACAAATTGCACAAACCTATCATCATATATATTCCTGAGAATGCTCCTAAAACAAATAAAATATAGTTTCCATAAAAGTTCCTATGCATATTAATACGACCATTGAAATGAGCTACAACAACGGTTATAACCAAAAAGAACATTATAAGCAATCCGTTGGTCTTCAAAATTTTTCCATTGAACATATTTCCTAAAGAATAAAACAGAATGGCTGAAGGAACTATTGACAAACATAATGGAAGAAAATATCCATCGATTTTTCCGCTAATAAAACCAATAACGGCAATAACCGCTATCATAATACACCTTTTATTATTATCTATATTCCTGAAAAGACAATAATAAATCATTTCCACAATGTAAAGGCACATAAAGAACCACAACGGTACATTATGCACCATATCATAGCCTTTGCCTTGCAAAGCCGCTAAAATAGGTTCATACCAGCTAATATCACTGTCGTCATTGACTCCTACTTTGCGTAAAACCAACAACCACGCCAAATAAGAAATTACATTAAATGCAATGTATGGAACTATCAGTTGTCTAAATCTTAATATTGAAAACTCTTTAAAACTTGTATGTTTTTCAAATGAAAACAAATATCCGGAAATGAAGAAAAACAAAGGCATGTGAAAAACATATATCCAGTTGGTTAGTGGAGCACACAATTGGGTATGAGCTAATACAACTAAATATATGCCTATTGCCTTGGCATAATCTACAGATATTATTCTATTTCCATTCATCTGAAAATACTTTCACTTTTTATCTTATACAATGATTCTATTCCAGCCACATCTAATATGGAATGAAAAACGAACGAAGTGCTCAAAATGTCATTTCTGTTGTCTTTCAATGCTTTTATTTTTTCTGGATAACAGTTTGCAAAAATATCCGAATACCATACAAAACAAGCTGGTTCGCGCGTTGCATCCTGAACAACACCATGAGTAAAATGACCATTTTCACCAAGACTTTCAGAATGGTCAGACAAATATATCATTATTGCCTTCCTATTTCTAAGCCTGTTAATTACCTGATTCCAAAAATAATCAGAATAAACTATAGTGTTGTCGTAAGTATTGCGCATCTGTTCCGCATTGTTCGATGAAATTACTCTACTTTCTGTTACAGGCCTAAATAACTCCATACTATCAGGATAATGTGAACGATACCACCAATGGCTTCCTATAGTATGTATTAATATGAAATTATGTTTCACATTTCGAGCCAGTTCTCTGTCTAACGATGGCAACACATCACCATCAAGCCATTTATCGAACATATACAATGATTTTCCTCCATTCACATAATCTAGAGTATCACACTCTTTCATAAAGTAAATGAACGTTGAAACAGATTCCTGATTGGCAATCCATGAAGTATGATAACCGCCTCTTTTCAATAAGTCTATAAAAGATTTTTCTGTATATCCCCGCTCTTCATTTAAACTGTCTGCTCGTGTAAGAATATAAGGAATACTCGTATGCGTGAAACCTGTTTCCGATTTTATATTAGGATATGAAACCACATTTGTTTCCTTGCAAAGCAATGGTGTTGTTTCTCGTTCGTAACCATTTATCTGTAAATTCTTTGCCCTCAATGATTCACCAAGAACAAATACAACAGTCATAGAATCAGTATTATTAACTATATCACCGCCAAATATCTTTCTGTGTTCGGAAATTATACGCTTACTGTCTAAATAATTTGCCACACTATAATAAATAGAATAGGGTAAACGCTGTGATAATGGTGCAGCAAACATATATATGTCAGTGAACAGAAAAATGAGCAAAGCAGAGGGAAGCAGATGAGACAAGAAACCGTAAAATCTTATTTTACGCCACCTATAAATAACCACTAATAATGACAAGGCAAAAAATAATATCATTACCAATATAAGTTGCCATGTTATAACATCCATGTTTGTACGCCAATCGTTTATAATAGCCAAATCTACCATCATTGGCGTAATGGAAATATTTGCCGTATATCTGAAATACGACAAACCTGCACATGAAACTGTTATAAGCGGAAATAATATGGTAAAAACATATTTATTTATACTCAATAACCACAACAAGGCAAATGTTGCCGTACATATAATTCCCCATTGTGCAAAAAGTATTGCCATGTCACGAAAACCGTCACATGGCATATCATAGAAGTCACTGAATATAAAAATTAATCCATAAAATATGGTAAGTGAAAATACAAATAATAGTGATTTTTTATTATTCGTAAACCATTCTACTATATTTTTTATCATAATTACAATTAGATGGTATAGCTTTCTATTTTGTTGTTGGATTCAAGGAATTAACTATCTTAAAACCATTAACTCAACTCCAGCATCCTCTCAATAGACTTCACAGCTTCTTTGGCCACTTCTTTATCAACATCCACTGAAGGCCATTCATATTTGAGAGTGTTGTAAAGCTTCAGCATTGTGTTCATCTTCATATAGTCACACTCGTTGCAAGCACATGATCTTCCACCCTCGATAATCTCTGGTGGCACAGGATAGAACTTAGTGTCCTTACATTTGCGCTGCATCTCATGTAGTATTCCCGCCTCTGTAGCCACGATATACTCCTCTGTGGGGTTTTCTATGGCATACTTCAAAAGAACGGCTGTACTGCCCACTACATCGGCCACAGCCAATACAGGACTCTTACACTCAGGATGTGCCAATACCTTTGCCGCAGGATGTTCCTCTTTCAGTTTGAGAATCTCTGCCACAGAGAAACGCTCATGAACATGACAACCGCCGTTCCAGAGCAGCATTTCTCTGCCAGTAATACTATTTATATATGAACCCAGATTATAGTCAGGACCAAATATTATCTTCTCGTCCTTTGGGAATGTATCTACTATCTCCTTAGCATTGCCGCTCGTAACAACAGCATCGGTTAACGCCTTTACGGCAGCAGTAGTGTTTACATAACTTATAACCTTATATCCAGGATGCTCTTCCTTGTATTTCTTTAAGTCTTCAGCCTTGCAAGAGTCGGCAAGCGAACAACCAGCATTAAGGTCAGGAGCCAACACCAATTTCTCAGGACTCAATATCTTGCAAGTCTCAGCCATAAAATGCACACCACACATAACTATTATGTCGGCATCCGTCTCCGCAGCCTTACGTGCCAAAGCGAGCGAGTCCCCTATAAAGTCGGCCACATCCTGAATCTCACCATTGCAATAGTAGTGAGCCATTATCACGGCATTCTTTTCTTTGCACATTCTGCGAATCTCAGCCTTCAGATCTGTTCCTTCGATTACTGGTTCATCTATGAAACCTTTTTCTGTCCACTCCTTTTTCAGCATAGTCATATATTCGTTTTTTATCTTTTAAGCAGATAGAGAAAATTAACTTCTTCCATCATCTTTCAAGACTTTAATATTATTATTTTATTTCTTTTTTTAAATTTAAAAGAAGAGATGTTATAGATGATATGCCGTTGATAAGTTGAAAACTTTTTTTAGTTTTTCTTGCATATTCGGTTATCAACCCGTGGTTTATTGTTATGAACAGTCATTGTTAATTCTTTCTGACTGATAATAAGCACACTTTGCACTTTATCCACAACTTCCAACTTTGGTGCAAAATTAATAAGTTTATATCTTTTTCCGTCAAAAAAGCGTTGAAAACTTCTTAAAAAGCCCTTAATAAGTGTGTTGATATCCCTATCTCCCATCGGTCTTTTGTATAAACCACAAGTTATTCAATAGTTATTAACAGGGTTATCCACATAGTTATCAACAGTTTTATTGTCATATAATTTTGAATTATTAATTATGTATTATGAGTTTTATTCATTAAATTTGCAAACATTATGAGAAAACTCCGTACTATAGAGATGAACCGCTTGTCGGTAGATGATTTTAAGAATGCCGACAAGATGCCGCTTGTTGTTGTGCTCGACGATGTGCGCTCAATGTACAACGTAGGCAGTATATTCCGCACAGGCGATGCTTTCAGAATAGAAGCAGTATATCTTTGTGGCATCAGTGCACAGCCGCCACATGCAGAAATCCATAAGACGGCACTCGGTGCTGAAGACAGTGTAGAGTGGCGTTATTTTGAAACGGCACTGCAAGCAGTGGAAGAACTCAAGCAGCGCGGATATGAAGTGTATAGTGTTGAACAGGCAGAGGGCAGCACCATGTTGCATAGTTTTCAACCGCAACCTGACAAGCATTATGCCGTAGTGATGGGCAACGAAGTTAAAGGCGTTCATCAAGAAGTCATTGACAATAGTCACGGATGTCTTGAGATACCGCAGTATGGCACTAAGCATTCCATGAATGTAAGCGTAACAGCAGGCATCATCATTTATACCTTTGCTCAACATCTGATGTTTGATAAATAATCCTGCATTTAATCCACTATAATAAAAATATTGTTAAGTGAACGTAAAAAAACAGCCAAGTTGAAAATGACAACCTGGCTGTTTTTATATGATACTGTTGTTTTATTTCTTTATTTCCATATCATCGGCAATAGCGATGTTGCGGTTTTTGATGCCATGGAAATCTTTTACGTCGAAGTTTTTCACACCTTTAAGAACGAAATAAGGTGCTTCTGCTGACTTATCGACTTTCATATCAGAGAACTTGATGTCCTCTACATTCATAAGAACAATGGCAGGACGCTTGTCTTCGTTTATAGTCTCAAACTCCACATTATCTATCTTCAAGTTTTTGGCATTGCTGATAAACAGTCCGTAGGCTGGCAGTATGCCATGAGATGATGGTTCAGGATAACCCTTTTCCATTTGCGGTATAGCGTATGGATCACGCTCGGTAGCAGGTTCGTTTTTATCTTCTATTCTTTCACGTTTTCCTTTCACGTGATTAACAGCTTTGTTTCTGCTTGTGAAGAATGGATTTGCGCCACGCTGCCACTTAACATCGTCCATGGTCAATCCGCCACGATATTGTATATGTATGTTACTCAGCGTTACATCTTCTATCAGATGGTCGTTAAGTCCGAAGATGATAGAGGCATAGCGGCTGTCAGCATCTTTCACCACTATATTGCTTAGTTTTACTCGGCGTACAACAGACACTGGCAATTCCTTTGGTCCTCGTGCACGGTTGCCCAGACGTATATAAATAGGTGAGTTGCAGATGTCTCGCATGGCGATGTTGTCGATAGTTACATCCTCGATGACAGCTCCGTCTACGGTTTCGAGCGCTAAGCCACGACAGTGGTCGAATGTACAATTGGAAATGGTGATGTTTTTAAAACCGCCGTTAGATTCTGTGCCTAGCTTTATTCTTCCCGTAGGACCATCGCGGTCGGGTGCCTGCTTCTGTGTCTTCTGGTAAGTGCCGTCAAGCATTGTGCCTGGGTCGTAGCCAGACACGTGGCAGTTTGTTATCGTCACGTTTTCAGTTGCTTTGGCGTAACCAAGACCATATGAACACTTCAGCACAATAGCATCGTCGTTCATCGTGTTCACCTGACAGTTTGAAACCCTCACGTTAGCGCAGCAGTCAATGTCGAAAGCATCGCGGTTGGTGTCACACCTCACGTTGTCTATCGTCAGGTTGTCAACGCCAGTGAGCAGCATGGCAAAGTGTCCGCACTTCAGCATCGAGATATCCCTTATTGTCACGTTTCTGCACTCCTTCAGTGCAATTGCCTTGTTGGCAGCCGGGTGTCCGTTCATTTTCGCCTGTCCGCGTGTGATACCTTCTGTGCCGTCTATGAGTCCAAAGCCTTGTATAGATATGTCGTGCAGACCTATTCCCCAGATGAGTGAGTTCTGCCAATGACTATGGCCAAAGTCCTGATAGTCGTCGTGCTGATTGTCTTCAGGCAAGTCGTAGTGTTCTTTCTCGTTTGGTACGGCAGCTTTCAGTACAGATCCATGGTCGAGATAAATAGATATGTTGCTCTTTAGTCTTATAGAGTAACTCTGATATGTTCCTGCTGGCAGATATATTGTTCCGCCGCCGTTCTTGCTTGCTTCTTCTATTGCAGCATTGATGGCATGGCTGTCAATATTCTTGCCGTCACCTTTAGCGCCGAAGTCCTTTACATTATAGAATCCCGTTGCTGATATGCATGTATATATACCTATTAATAATAATAGCGTCAGTAGTCTTTTCATTATTTGTTACTTTAAGATTATTATATTCTATCTGAAGTCGAACCACAGTTTCATGCGCAGTCCTACGTCACCAGGATTGATGCGGATGTTTGGCGACTGTGCTTGTGGTCCCAACTGTTCAAGTGGTTTGTATGAACGCATTGGCTGTATTTCGTAGAGGAACGAGATGTCGCCTTCTGGGAATGGTCTCATAGTGTCTTCACCCTTACGGCGATGGTGAGGTTCTTCTGGTGTGAACAAACGCAGATAGATGCCATCTGTCTCGCTATATACCGTAAATGGAGCGGAATCTGACTCTATGGTTGCCCAATAAGTGTTGGCATGGAAACCCTTGAACTCCGGATATATCAGTTGGTTGTTCACCGGTTCGCCCGTTATGGTGTTGTTATAGTCTTTCTGCCATACGCCGTAGGTAGTGCCACGTTGACGGTTGCGCCATACACGGTAAGGACCCTTGCCCAACCAGCGCATGCCCTTTACCTCGCTTTCCGGATAAGAGAAGCTGAAACCAAGGTCGCGCACGTTGTCGTCGAAGAACTTGCCTTTGAAGCGTCCGCCGTTCTTGCGGTTTAGTATCACGGCATCCATACAGAGCATTCCGTCGTTGGTCATGCGCCATACGATAGAGTCGGCAGCACCGTTGTAGTGCATCACCATCACGGCATCGTTGCCGTCGATGCGGTGCTTCATTGACTTCAGTTCCATCTTCATGCCTACAGGCAGCGGACCATTGTTGAAAGGTATCTCCTTGTCGCCTGTTATTACCTTTACGAGCATACCTGTCTCCTTGCTGAACTCTGCCACCACGCCGTTTGCAGCAAGTGTTGTCTCGGTGGCTCGTGCCAGATTCATCAGAGTGATGCCGGACTGCTGCGATGCAAAATACTCGTCGGCATATTTTGTCATATATGTCCACACGTTTATAACATCACCCTTCTTGTCGTAAGCGGTCAGTCTGAGAGCATCACTTTGCTGCAACATGTTCTCAATGTCTTTTGCATCGAGTGTAGCAGTGCCGCTCTCGCCACTGCCTATGTTAGGCAGCACAACCTTTCCCTTGCCTATCACTGTCTCCTTTTCCTTGCCTCTCTCCTCAGGATTCTTCAGAGGCGATGGCAGAGAAACCCACTCGTAGGTCATGCTACACTCGCTGAGATTGCTGAACAGATAGTCGTTGCTCACGATGAACGAACCTTTGAAACCCGGTCTTACAGCCATTGTCTGAATCTTTATAGGCGACCACACATCGCGCACGGTAAACCAACTGCCCTCCAGTTCGCGGTTAGGTCCCACAATACCGTCAGGACCGTTTGGTCCGTCGGTGTCTATGCTGTCGTTAAGGTCTGTGCGCTTTATTCCCTCGTCAGCCCATGCCCAGAGATAACCACCGGCAAAGAGCGGGTTGCGAGAGTAGTTGTGCCAGAAATCGTCGAGCGATGTTCCCGAACCCTTGTCATACTGTCCGTGCAGAAATTCTGTAGGCATGAACACCTCATAACCGTTTGCCAGTCGTCCCACGCCTGTCTGATAAGCAGGATAGTGGTGAGTGTCTGTACCGCCCCATATAGACCATGGATGAATGACATGGCGCTGCTGCGGATCATACTTGGCAAAGTGAGAGTCGAGGTTGTAGTTCCAGCCGCCCTCGTTGCCATTGCTCCAAACGTATATACATGGATGGTTTACGTCGTGCATAACCATCTCGCGCAGTATCTTTTCGCCCACCTTACTGTTATACATGCCGTGCCAACCTGGCAACTCGTTAAGATAGAGCACGCCGAGCGAGTCGCAGATGTCTAGCAGATGCTTGTCTGGCGGATAGTGCGAGCGTATGGCATTGGCGTTCATTGCCTTTATCAGCTTCACGTCCATCAAGTCGAGTCTCTTGCTTGTGGTGCGCCCGGTCTCTGCATAGCAGCAATGGCGGTTTACACCCTTCACCACGAGCTTCTTACCGTTCAGATAGAAACCGTCGCGGCGGCGGAACTCGATAGTGCGGAAGCCTATGCGCTGCTGCACCTCATGAGCCACCTTGCCGTCAGGGGCTATCAAGCGCATGCGCAGTGTGTAGAGATTAGGATGCTCCGGGTCCCATGTCTTGACGCCATGCCATTGTGTCTTTATAGTTGACAAGTTAGTTCTTTCAGTTGACGAGTTGACAAGTTGACGAGTTGACGAGTTGTTTGAGTCAGGCTGTGAGCTATTGTCTGAACTCCTGAACTCCTGAACTCCTGAACTCCTCAAAGAAGCAACCTGCTTGCCCAGTCCTATGATGTTTGTTTCTATCTTATAACCGTTGATGTCGCCCTCGGTAGTTACGTCAACAGATAGCTTGCCGTCGGCACGTGCATCAACGGCAATGTGGCTGATGTTTGTCTTTGGCAGTGCACGCAAGTAAACAGGACGGTAGATGCCGCCAAACAGCCACCAGTCGGCACGGCGCTCTGAAGCGTTTACCGACTTGTCTTTCGACTGTTTCTCAACAAACACCTCGAGCTTGTTCTTCTTGTCGAAGTTTATCAGCTTAGTAATGTCGTAGCTGAAGGCAGTGAATCCTCCCTGATGCTCCTCACCCGCCTGTTGTCCGTTGACCATGACACGAGTGTCGGTCATCACACCCTCGAACACAATCTCCACCTTCTTGTCCTTCCAGTCGGCAGGCACCTTGAATGTATGGCGGTAATGACCTGTCTCGTCGCTAACCTCTACACCTTTCTTGAGATAATATCTGCCGTAGGTGTATTCTCCGAAACCTTGCATCTCCCAGCACGACGGAACAGCTATCTTTCGCCATTTTCCGCTTTGCATGCCTTCAGAGCATTTAAAATCCCACTTCACGGTGTTGTCGGCATCAGTGCCCGATAGGTATTGCACCTCTGTCTGCTGTGCATTTGCATTTATGCAGAATGCTGATAGCAGTAATAGTAGTGTTTTCTTCATTTGTTTGTTTATAAGTAGTTTTTATTATTTCTTTTAGAAGTTTAGGAGTTAAGAAGTTAAAGGAGTTAAGCCATATGCTTTGGTAACAGTCTTCAACTCTTCAATCCTTCAATTTTTCAATCCTTCAATCCTCCCGGGGTGAGGCTACTTTGGAAACAAATAGAACTTGCGGTTAGGATTCCTGTCTATCATCCACTGGTCAACGACGATGTGGCTATCGAGCGCCTTTATCTTCAGCGTGTGATTGCCACGGTTCAGATTCAGTTTCATCTCCCTCAACGCCTGTCCTCGCAGCACGTTCAGCTTCCACTGCTCCGAGCGGAAAGGTTCCTTCAGTGTATATACCGTAGGTTCGTCGCCATCTACGCTAACGCTGAAGCGCAAGTCGCCGCCATCGTTAGGCTGTGTAGGAATAACAGCCACGCGCAGCACGCTCGGTCCCTCTCTGTCGGTAGTGAAGCTATATGTCAGTTCTCCGTTCTTAGGAAGAGCCACGGCGTTCATGCTGTGCCCAAGCATCTGCACAGTCTCTGCTCCAGAGCTAACCTTATCATACTCGCATGCATTGCGCACAACAACTCCCTCTGCTTTGATAGGATGATGTTCGCGCTTTGGTGCCTTTGCCAGATATTCCTCCACCTCCTTGTCTGTAAGCAATGTAGGAAGCAACGGGGCGCCATGCACAGGCAGGTCGCGTGGACGCATATTCATAGAGCGGTCCCACTTGCCGTTTGCCATATCCTTGTTGTAGATGCGTGTCAGTTCGCGCACATCCTGATAAGCCTTTTGGCTCTTTGCCACAGCAGTGTAGAGATGTTGTTGGCTTTCAAACATATCTCCCTTAGTGCTGCCGTTGGCATATTGGCGTGCACGCTGTGCTTCAAGAATCTTTGTGGCATGTGCAGCAGCAGCAAGCACAGGATATTTTATTGCTGCAAAATAGGCATCCTTCAGTTCCGGGCGTATCTTGCCTTCCTGCTCCTTCACCGTTTGGCATACAGCCTCGTAGCGCTCCAGATAGCGGTCGAGTTCATTGCCAAATGCCTGGGTTGAAAAGCCCGTGTTGCGCACCTGGCTAAGTCCGCGGTCGTATGTGGTCTTGCTTACCTCAACCTGACTCCATCCCATGAACTCTGGGCGGCGCTGTCCGCAAAGTCGGTAGAACTCGTGCATGGCAGGGAATAGCTTTTCGCCCACCTCGTTGCCAAACTGGCGGCACAACCATGCCTTATAGTGGTCGTTAATGGTCTCACCCTTCACGCAGTCGATGTTCCAAGCCATGTCGAGGAATAGCTCGAGGTCGTAGCCAGCCACCTTAGGGTCGTGCACATTTACAATCCATATCTTGCGCACGTTGTGGTCGTAGGCAGCCTTCATCTCGTTATATACCAGTCCCGGCTGTGTTGTTGTGAGCCACAGATAGTCGTGAGGGCGACCCCAATAGCTCAGGTGATAATACACACCTCCGCCACCGCTTCGCTTCTGTTCGTCGGCATCCGACAGGCGTGTCATATATCCATAGTTGTCGTCACACCACATCAGCGTAACATACTCAGGCACCTTTAGTCCGCGCTCGTAAATCTCCAGCACCTCCTTATAGGGCACAAACACCTGTGTCTGCTTAGAAGGGTCACCAATATATTTGCCAATGAGTTCCTGCTGGTCGTTGATAACCTGCTGCAAGGCGTCAAACTTCTCTTGCATGGTCTTCACTCCCTCCATCGAACCGTCGTGGATGCCACGCATGCCGATGGTGAACATATTGTTTTGCGACTTGCTTACCTCCTGCAAACGTTCAATCCAGTAATTGTGCACACCCTGCTTATTAGTCATATAGTTATAGCGCCCACGCACCTTCTCGTCCCACTCGTCAACATTGTTGCGCAACAGCGGTTCGCAGTGACTTGTGCCAATCACTATTCCACAACTGTCGGCCACGGCCTTTGCTCCCTGAATCTTAAAAAATGCTGTTGTTCCAGTGTGCATACCAGGCCAGATAGCATTGGCGCGCAAACGCATAAGCAATTGGAATATCTTCTTATATGTCTTAGGACCAATATCTCCGAAACCACGTGGTTCAAAGTTGCCATAGCTCCAAGGGCGGCAAGTCCAGTCTTCATCGTTTAGGAAAATGCCTCTATATTCCACCGATGCCCCCTGCAGCGTTTTGTATTCGCTGTCAATTGTCAGTTGGTTTTTCTTTTCCGGCACAAGGTCACCCCACCAAATCCACGGACTGACACCAGCCAGTCGCGACAGTTCCAGCACACCGTAAGCCGTACCGCGACCATTGATGCCCACCACGGTTATCTGTCCGTTGATGACAGCAATATAGAATCCGTCCTTCTTAGAAACCAGTTCGTCAATAGGCACACCTGCCCTCGACAGTTCCTTTGCCACACTGCCCGATGCCACATCAAGCTGTACGATGCGTATGGCAGCCTTTTTCTGTGATGCGCTTACGGCTCTCTTGCCTGTCACTGCGTCCATATCGCTCTTGAACATGTCGAGAGCCACGGTAACCACAGGGTCCGTCTTCTTTTGTACATGATACGTAACGGCATTCTTTCCGTCAAACCATTCAACATTTTCAGCCATTGTCATCATTGGCGACAATAAAACAACAGCTGCTACAAATAATTTTGCAGTAGATAATTTTTTTCTCATAATTACATTTTTAGTAGTTTCGAGTGCAAATATAATCATTTACGCACAATTTTCATTAATAATATTGTACTAATTTTTGTCTTTTTGTACTGCCCTTGTCATTGTCAAACAACAATCAACAAAAGAATTTGGTATTTATTATCATCGAATAATGTTGCTCGAAACAAATAATAATTGTAATTTTGTGGCAACATTATCCTAAAACAGAAATGATTGATATAGAACGTATTCTCAGTACCGGCATCCCCGACATCTCACCTGTTTATGGCGGTGTGAGGGGGCGCACGATGTCTTCACGCCATCAGTCGTATGCCTGGCCTGCAATAGTAGAGGCTGGCATCAGAAGTATCATTGACCTGCGAGAGGCAGAAAAGTCGGACAGGCTACCAAAGCTTTGCGAAAGCAATGGTCTTCAATATTTCCACTATCCTATTGACAATACTACCAAGACCGTACCGGAGATGGTGGAACTGTTTCCCAGGTTCTGCGAGATGATAGACCAGGGACGTTTCTACATTGCTTGTGCCATGGGACTGCACCGAACTGACGTGGCACTCTGCACCTATTGGGTGTTCCACGGAGCCGACCTCAGCATCACCGCTCCACCGCTTAGGGGCTACAGAAAGGCTGAGGGTCATGATGCAAACAAGATTATGCGGGTACTGAATGCCTTCTACCGCCACATGACAGAGAAAGATGACCAACCGCCAATGCCAATGGAGGTGTTCAAGGAGCGGAAGAAGATTATTGAGGAACAGAGCAATATTTAGGTTTCGTTTGACTGACTTAAATCTGTATTCACTAAAAAAACAATACGGACAGACACAAACGAAGAAAAGAACCTGCCCTTTTGCTTTTCAAACAAAAATGATTATCTTTGCAACATACAATCAACTTGTTAACTCGTCAACTCAAAAAACTTAAAAACTCAAAAAATAATCCTTATGAAAAAACTGTTAATTGTTATCCTATCATTATTCTTGCTGAACATGACTATGACAGCAAAAACAAAAGACAGCAGCAGACTGAGAGTTATTGTTACCACCGACGGCGAGATAGACGATGAATGTTCATTGGTCAGGTTTCTCTTATATGCTAACGAATGGGATGTGGAGGCAATAGTAACCAGCAGTTCGCAATATCATTGGCACGGACACAACTGGGCTGGCGACAGTTGGATGGATAATGTGATGAAGGCTTATAAGGCTGTTTATCCTAACTTGCTGAAGCACGACAAGAATTATCCTTCGCCCGAATATCTTGAAAGCCATAGCTATTTAGGAAATGTGGAGAAAGAGGGCGAGATGGAAAAGGAGACAGCAGGTTCCAACCGCATTGTTGAGGTGCTGCTCGATAAGAGTGACAACCGTCCGGTTTGGATACAGGCATGGGGCGGCACGAATACCATTGCACGCGCACTGAAAACCATTCAGGAGAAATATCCTGAGAGAATGGATGAGGTGGCAGCCAAGTGTCGTTTCTTCTTTATCTGGGAACAAGATGACACCTATCAGAGATACATACGTCCACACTGGGGCAAGTATAACATGCTGACCATTATCAGCGACCAGTTTGAAGCCATTGCCTACAGATGGAAAAAGAATCTGTCGCGCGACTATCATAAATACTTTGCATCAGAGTGGATGCGCGAAAATATCCTCAACAATCACGGACCTTTAGCAGCATCGTACAAAGCGCACAATAATGGTGATTTCCGCTCTGAAGGCGATTCGCCGGCTTTCATGTACACCATTGCCACAGGTCTTGACAATCCAGAACAACCTGGTTGGGGCGGATGGGCAGGCAGATATGTCAAGTTAAGGGAAAACACATGGGTTGACCAGTTGCCTCAAAACTCAGGTCATTATTATCCTGACGGCAGATATTGGGACCAAAACGTGTATAGCCGTCGCCCGAAGCAGAAATCTACACGTGCACAGTTGGATGAATATTTCAAACCAATAGCACGTTGGAGCGAGGCTTTCCAAAATGATTTCGCAGCAAGGATGGACCGTTGCATAAAACCGTTTAACGAGGTAAACCATGAGCCTACGGTGGTATTGAAAGGTAAGCAGCAGCGAGAGGCCAAGCCTGGCAAAACAATGAAACTGAAAGTCAAGGCAAGCGATATTGACGGCAATACGCTTAGCTATCGCTGGTGGCAATATGTCGAAGCTGGAACATGCAAGGAAACTGTTGCCATAGAAAACGCAAACACACCAAATGCAACGGTAACAATTCCTGCCGGTGTGCAATCAGGCACAACGATACATGTCATCTGCGAAGTGACCGACAACGGAACTCCTCAACTGACAAGATATCAGAGAGTGGTAATAACAAACTTATAAACTCAAAAACTCACAAACTATGGAAAAATATACAGCAAGCGGCAATCGCTACGACAATGAGACGATGGGGTATAACAGATGCGGACGCAGCGGAGTGCTGCTGCCAAAGGTTAGTCTGGGTTTCTGGCACAACTTCGGTGCCGTTGACGACTATAACAACTGCAAGGCGATAGCGCGCTACGCCTTTGATAACGGCATCACCCACTTCGACCTTGCCAACAACTACGGCCCGCCATACGGTTCGGCAGAGGAGACAATGGGCAGACTGATGGACGAGGACTTCCGTCCGTATCGCGACGAACTGTTCATTTCAACCAAGGCAGGCTATGACATGTGGGACGGCCCTTACGGCAACTGGGGTTCGCGAAAGTATCTTATGGCCAGTCTCGACCAGTCGCTAAAGCGCATGCACCTCGACTATGTGGATTTGTTCTACAGTCACCGCTACGACCCTGAGACACCGCTTGAGGAAACGCTGCAGGCACTTGTCGATATCGTCCGCGCAGGCAAGGCTCTATATGTGGGCATCAGCCGTTGGCCGCTTGAAGCCACAAGGTTTGCCTTCAAGTATCTGAAGGAGCGCGACGTGCCGTGCCTCATATATCAGGGGCGACTAAACATGCTCGACCGTGCACCGCAGCAGGAGGGCATTCTCGACCTCTGCCAGCAAGAGGGAGTGGGCTTCATATCGTTCTCGCCACTGGCTCAAGGACTGCTCACCGACCGCTACCTCAACGGCATTCCAGAGGGTTCGCGAATGACGCGAGGCAAGTTCCTGAAGGAAGAGATGCTAACCAACGAGCTGCTGGAGAAGCTGCGCCAATGGAACAGCGAGGCTCAGCAGCAAGGCATGACGCTGGCAGAACGTGCGCTGCGCTGGATTCTAGAGCAAAAGGGCATAACGTCAGTACTCATTGGCGCCAGCAGCACCGCTCAGCTGGACAGAAACCTGAAGTGCGTTAGATGAAAATACTCTGGCTCGACCTCAACTGCTCTTATGCACATAGCTCCATGGCATTGCCGGCGCTGCATGCGCAAGTGATGGAGCGTGAAGATATTGAATGGGTGGTGGTGCGCACAACCAACAACGAGACTGTGGGCACTGCCGTAGATGCCATATATGCCCATCATCCTGATGTGGTGGCTGCTACGGCATGGCTATTCACGCATGAACAGTTGTTGCATATCATCTGCCGTGTGAAGGCATTATTGCCTGATACGGTGATGATACTAGGCGGTCCGGAGTTTCTTGGCGACAACAAGGGTTATTTGTCTTGCCATCCGGAAGTCGATGTGGTGCTCAGAGGCGAAGGCGAGGAGAGCTTTGCCCGTTGGCTCGAAGTGTGGAATGAGCCAGACCATTGGCATGACATAGATGGTTTGTGCTACATACATAAGGGCGATTACCATGATGGCGGACTGGCACGTGTTATGAGCTTCGACCAGTTGAAATCTCCAGAGGAGAGCAACTTGTTTACGTGGGACAAGCCATTCGTGCAATTAGAGACCACACGAGGATGCTTCAACACCTGCGCCTTCTGCGTAAGTGGCATGGGCGATCCTATGCGCACATTGTCATTAGAGAAGATTCGCCAGAGGCTCAACCGTATCCGCGAGCGGGGGATACGTGATGTAAGGATACTCGACCGCACGTTCAACTACAACCCGCAGCATGCCATATCACTTCTGAATCTTTTTGAGGAATACCATCCGCACCTCAGATTCCATCTTGAGATACACCCGGCGTTGCTTACATCAGCCTTGCGCAGTCGGTTGCAAACGATGCCGGCAGGACAGCTTCACCTAGAAGCCGGTATACAGAGCCTGCGACAGGAGGTGCTCGACAAGAGCCAGCGTAAAGGCACATTGGAACAGGCACTCAGCGGATTGCGCTTTCTCTGTTCGTTGTCCAACCTTGTGTGCCATGCCGACCTTATAGCCGGACTGCCGCTTTACTCTCTTTGTCAGATATACGAAGACATACGCACGCTGGCAGAACTCGCGGCTGGTGAGATACAGTTGGAATCACTCAAACTCCTGCCAGGAACAGAAATGCGCAATAATGCTTGGCAGTTAGGCATACGCTATTCGCCATTGCCACCATATGAGGTGCTGGCTACAAATCACATCTCCAGCAGCGAGCTGCAAGAGGCGCGTCGCTTGTCACGTCTCCTTGATGCTTATTACAACACAGAGGCATGGCAGTCGGTAACACGACGCTTGATTATTGGAGAAAAAGATTTTCTGAATCTCTTCTTAAGATTCCTTACAGAGAATAATCATATAGACCAGCCCATGAGTTTGGAGCGGCGAGGCGAACTGCTTTATCTCTTTTGCAGAGAACAATATCCCGACTATGCTCAGGCAGTGGCGGCAGCATGGATAGAGGCAGGCATGTCGCTGAGAAAGCGCCCGGCAGAACACGTAAGGGGCGGACGGCTGCTGATACCAGAACACTGGCATGTGGAATATGGAGAATATAAAGATACGCTCAAGATGTATTTCCTGCCTGCTGATGACAACGGAAACGGCCTGTGGTATGGCTATGAGAGTACGGCACAGCATGCGGCACCGGTGTTTAAGGCAAGGGAAACAAAATAATAAAAATACAAAGAACCGAATAATTAATCATTTTCAAAAATATGAGACTAGCACTATTATTACTGACACTTGCAGCCTGCCTTTGCGGTAGGGCACAGACAAAGACATGGACAGCCGACAATGGTAACGGAACGTTCACCAATCCGCTGTTCTACGATGAGTTCTCCGACCCCGACATCCTGCGTGTGGGCGACGACTATTATCTAGCAGGAACCACTATGCACACCGTGCCCGGATTGGTTATCCTGCATTCCAAGGACCTCGTAAACTGGGAGAACATCAGCTATTGCTTCGACCGCTTCCCATTCACTGAAGACCGCTTCTCGCTGAAAAATCATCAGGAAATATACGGCCAGGGCATCTGGGCACCTTGCATACGCTATGCCAACGGACAGTTTTATGTATATTCCAACGTCAACGGAAAGGGGTTGCAGTGCTTCACTGCAAAGGACATACGCGGACCGTGGACGCATCACAACATGAAGGGCAATATCTACGACCTCGGTGTGCTGTTCGACGATGACGGCAAGGTGTACGCCATTCATGGCTACGGCACCGTGAAATGTACCGAACTGCATCCCGATATGAGTGGTCCGATAGAGGGTACGGAACGTGTAATCATACCCGAAGGTAACGGAGTGGGCGAGGGTCATCACATGTACAAGATAAACGGCATGTACTATCTCATATCTACCGACTATCGTCCTAACGGCCGCACTCTCTGCTCACGCTCAAAGAGCATCTGGGGACCATACGAGACGCGCGTAATCACAGCCGACGAGACATACGGCTATCATGCAGCATCGCTCACACAGGTGCGCGGACGCATCGTGCCTGACGGTACAAAGTTCGGTCTTGGTCCGCTCGACAAGGATGCCACGGCATGCACTAATGCACACCAGGGTGGTATTGTGCAGGCAACAGACGGTTCGTGGTGGGCACTGATGATGATGGACTTCCACAGCATCGGCCGCACGGTATGTCTTATGCCAATGACATGGGAAGACGGTTGGCCGATGATAGGACTGAAAGGCAATCTGGGCCGTGCGCCGAGAACTTGGTTTAAGCCGGGCCTCACCCCCAACCCCTCTCCAAAGGGCGAGGGGAGTAGTAACTCGTCAACTCGTCAACTTGTCAACTCGTCAACTATAATACCACACGGTCCTTACGAGCGTAGCGACAACTTCGACGGCAAGCAGCTAGGACGTATATGGCAGTGGAACCACAATCCAGACGATAAGATGTGGAGTCTGAAGAAGGGAAAGCTGCGCCTGAACTCTATGCCGGCAGAACAACTGATGTGGGCACGCAACACGCTTACACAGAGAGTAATCGGTCCTGACTGCATCACGACGGTGGAACTGAGCGTGAAGGGTCTGAAGGATGGCGACGTGGCAGGACTGGGCAACATCAACGTGCCATGCTCTTGGATAGGAATAGTTTCAGGAGTTCAGGAGTTCAGGAGTTCAGGAGTTCAGACAAATGCTTTAGGTGCAAACAACTCGTCAACTCGTAAACTTGTCAACTCGTCAACTAAAACAAAGACTTATACCTTGCGCTGCTTCGAGCAATTAACCAACGACACCATAGACGTACAGGTGGAACTGCCGCTGGGCAAGATATGGTTGCGCAGCATAGGCGAATACGATAAAGACCAGGCACAGTATGCCTACAGCACCGATGGCGAGACATTCCATACCCTTGGCCGCATGATGCCGTTGTCTTATCAGCTCATATCGTTCCAAGGCTCACGCCATGCGCTGTTCGCCTTCAATATAAACGGAAAGAACGGCGGTTATGCAGAGTTCGACAACTTCACCGTAAACGAGACCAAGGCAGACCGCAGCAAGAATATTCCTTATGGCAAGACCATACGCATCATAAACAAGGCAACCAACCGTCCTGCTCACGCCACACCTCACGGAGTGCTCTATGATATCGACTTGCGCAACCAGTCGGCACAGACAAAATTCCGCGTCATAGACAAGGGCAACGGCATGGTGTCGCTGCAGTGTGTCGATGGCCGCTATATCAAGGTCTATGGAATAGGGTTGCCAGGCGACGTGCGCTTTACCGACAAGGCAGAAGAAGCAGAGGTGTTCCTATGGCAGGACTATCTCAACAACGAGTTCATGCTCCTGTCGCTGAAGAACCACCGCTATCTGGCCAAGAGTCCAACCACAGGCAGTCCTTACTCAATGGACTGTGTCGGTCCAGACCCAGCCCGTCGCAACGGCTCAGTGTTACGTTGGGAAGAAATAAAGTAATGAATGTGAAATAAATTTATTATCTTTGCAGGCGATTATTAGTTTAAATAAAGATTATAAAGTTTATGACATCCGTAGCTTTTATACAATGGTGCTTAGACCATCTTAACTACTGGACCATTACATTGCTGATGGCCATCGAGAGTTCGTTCATTCCTTTCCCGTCGGAGGTGGTAGTGCCTCCGGCTGCATACAAGGCTGCAAGCGGCGACGAACTGAACGTGTTCTTAGTGATTCTGTTTGCAACAATCGGTGCAAACATCGGAGCAATGATAAACTATTATCTGGCCTACTTCGTTGGCCGCCCTATCGTTTATAGCTTTGCCAACAGCCGCTTCGGTCACATGTGCCTCATCAGCGAGGAGAAGGTGAAGCAGGCAGAGGAGTATTTCGATAAGCATGGTGCTCTCTCTACTTTCATAGGACGACTTATTCCTGCCGTGCGCCAGCTTATCTCAATACCAGCCGGACTTGCTAAGATAAAGCTTTCTACATTCCTTCTCTATACTACCTTAGGTGCCGGTATTTGGAATACCATTCTGGCTGCCATCGGTTACTACCTGCATTCTGTAGTGCCAGAAGATCAGCTGATGGAGAAGGTAACAGAATATAGCCACGAACTGGGTTATGTGTTCATCGCTATCGGCGTATTTATCGTGGGCTACCTTATTTATAAGGGTAGGAAGTAAAGCCTCATGATAATTAAAAAATTGAAGGGTTGAAAAATTGAAGACTAAACTTGATTATTTCAATCCTTCAATCTTTCAACCCTTCAATCTTTCAATTCTTCAATCCTTCAAAACCTCTTAATGGCATCCTCAAGAGCAGGGCGAACATAGTTCCAGTCGTGACTGCCCTTGCTGACGTTCATATTGTAAGGAATCTGTTTAGCACGCAAAGCTTTCACAAAGTCCATATTGGCTTCGAGAGTAAAGTCGTGGTCGCCTACGCTCACCACCCATCTTACCTGTTGCCATGCCTTTATGGCATCTTCCTTGCCTTTATCTATCTGCTTTATAGGATTGTTGTCTTCAATTACGCGCTGGCGCCATTCTGCCGAAGGGTCGTTCTTCAGAAACTCCAACGGCTGGCGGCGCAGATAACCGCTGATGTCGTAAACCATCTTGAACTTCTCCGGATGATGCACACCGTAAACAACTGCCGCACCGCCTCCCATTGAGAAACCGGCTATGGCACAATCGTTGGCATCGGCACGGTAGGTCTTTTCAATATATGGCATCAGCTCGTTGAAGAAATAGTCTTCATAACGCCATTGCGGAGCATTGAAATACATCATGTTCTGCTTGTTGCCCTCAGGACAAACGATAATCATGTCGCGTGCAGCACCACAGTCGATGAGGCTGTCGGCAAGTTGTCGCAGATAACCTTTCTGCTGCCATACGGTGTTACTCTCACCGCCGCCATGCATGAGATAGAGCACAGGAAACTTCTGCTCTGTCTTGTTGTTGTAGCTGCCTGGCAGGTAAATGGAGTACTCGCGCTCGTCAATGCCTTTGAGCAGTTTGCAAGGCATTGTTTTTGTTTCTATCCTCCCGGGACGCAGTTTGAAGTTCTTTGCCTTGATGCTCCATCCCTTGTAATTGTCCAGTTCGCTATTAAGGAAAATGCCATTGTTCTGCTTTTTGCCCTTTAAATGCCAGTCGAGCCAGTCGATGACCAGTCGTCCGTAGTCGCCGCCGTACTGCTCTCTATAAGTTCCGCCATGACCGGAAGCTGGGTGGTCTGCCAGTGCCACTGGCACATGGTGCAGACGCTCGTAGTCAATCAGGGCATTGTTGTATGCCACATCCGAAGGACCGCCTACAATATATAGTATAGGACCATGGACATTCTTCAGCGACTCGGTGCTGGCATCAGCCATCGACATGTTGCCCATGCCGGCATTCAGTATCAGGTAGGTCTTCAGCAGAGGATTGGCTGCATTGGCAAGCACCTGTGCGCCACCGCATGAGTGACCGGCTGCGGCTATTCTTGATGTGTCGATATACTGGTAGTAGTCGCTGCCCTTGGTATGACTTTGTTCTACTATCCAGTCAAGTCCGCGTTTAAGGTCTGACGATGGTGTGTGTCCTGTCTTTCGGTCGCCGCGCTTCTCTTGCAGCTCACCTATTGCCACTACTACATACCCGTGAGAAGCAATCTCTGTGAGCATGCGTTCGTAGTCGATGCTGCTGTCTGAACATCCGCCGTTGCCAAACATCAATAGCGGCATGGCTCCGCAACGGGCATGGGCATGGAGCATATCCTTAGGACGATAGACAACGAAATCTGGAAGACCGGCTTCCTTTACGGCTATGGCCTTGAGCAGTCCGGTACCGCCACCATCAATAAATTTTGTTTTTAATGGTTGTGCCTGCATGGCTATTGCCGCCATCAGGACAAGGGTAATGGTTGATAATATTCTTTTCATTTCTTAAGAAAACTGATAATCTGTTCTACTGCGTTCTCTCTTTCTTTGGGCTTGAATCCATGACCGGCACCCGGTATCACGTGCAGGCGTGCGTCCTTATATATCTCTACAGCCTTGCGTGAGTCGTCCATGGAAACGATGCGGTCTTTGTCGCCTTGGATGATGAGCACCGGGCGCTTGTAGCGCTTTATCTCATCGAACGGTTTCAGACCGTGCAGTTCGGTGAAGAAGCGGCGACCCATAGGCACGTTCCACAGGCGTGTGGTGTCTGGAATATCCTCTATGCGCGGGTAGCGAGAGTTCCAGTTGTCAGGGATACAGAAAGCAGGATAAATAAGTATGGTCTGACTGATGGCTTTAGGCATGCGGGCAGAAGCGAGAGCCGATACCAGTCCGCCCTGACTCTCACCAATGAGCACTATATGTTTGCGGTCGATATCCTTCTGCTTGCTGAAATATTTTACTATGGCCTGCACGTCGCTCACCTCGTCTTCGATAGACATGTTCATCGTGTTGTTGTCGCTCTGACTGTGTATAGAACCGCAAGGAAAGTCGAAGCAGTAAACCTGATAGCCCAAATCAGAAAGAGGCTTGAAGTAGTCTTGGGCGAAATGGTGCGTTCCGTTGAAACCATGCGAAACGATAACGATAGGTTGCTTGCCGTCAGCTTTTGCTGGTTTGCACAGTTTACCGAAAATGCGGCGGTCGCCATTGTCTATCCACAATGTCTTTACATCCATCTGTGCCTTTACGCTCTGCGACAGCATCAAGATAGCTATGGTTGCGAATGCTAATAATGTTCTTTTCATAATAATTATTTGTTTATAGTTATTGTGATTGCAAAAGTAAGCAAATCCTGTATTTATGCCTATTTACATTGTAACAATTGTTTTCAGTTATGTATCACTATACTAGTTATAGAATCTTTTTGCTTTGTCCGGAACGATTCCTGCAGGCAGCGAAGGCCGTAGGTTTTCCTATGGCAGTTTCGTGAACACGAGTATGGCTCCGTTGGCGCCTCGCGAACCGTACAGGTGGGCATTCTTCAGTATCTCCACATAGTCGATGTCGAAGAGCGATATGTCGTTGATGGTCTCCGTTATCACGCCATCTACAACAAACAGCGGAGTTGATTTCAGTGTCAGACTCTTTATTCCTCTTATGTTCACCTCACTGTCACCGCCCGGCGTGCCGTCGTTTGTAATGTTCAGTCCTGGCACGCGTCCCTTTAGGGCGTTCATCAGGTTACTGTGACCGCTTCGGCGCAATGTCTCGCCAGAGATTATAGTTCCGAGGTTTCGCTCTCGCCGACTGACGTGGTCGAAGCCTTTGTCATATATCTGCTGGTCTTCCTTTGCCACCGACTCGCCTGTCTCCGTGTTCAAACTAATCACTATGCTTCTGCGTTTGTTTATCGGCACCTTATACAGTTCCTTGCCCACAGAAATCTTCAGTGTGTCGTCGGTGTCAACGTTAGTCAGTCCGAAGTCGCCCGCCTTGTTGCAAGTAACATATCGCTTTGGCGATGTCACGTAAACGCGCGCCTTCTTTATCACCTCACCCTTCATGTCGGTCAGTCGTCCGTTAAACGGAATCTTTCTCTCCTGCGCCATGCCGCCCATGCAGCATGCAACGAGTATGTTCAGTAGCAGTAATCTTTTCTTTATCATTGTTTATTTTTTCATTTCTTTTGCAAAAATACATTTATTCCTGATTAAATCAAAATAAAGCAATATATAATTTCGTGATAATCAGAAAAGAAACATTACAATCATTAGAACGTGGAAATTATATTAATAAATACTTTTCCACGTTTGGCCGTTCTTTTTCTGAACATTTCTTATATTTCATCGTATATTTCTTCTGCCTGATAAATGCTGATGCACCTTGTGGAATGATATTCGGACAAAGCGCTTCGTCAGTCTTTCGCCCACTCTCTTCATGGCACAGCGCCAAGCCGACGGCCCATTGTCCAACAATGAGTTTGCATGATTAAAGAAATGAAAGATAGATTCTCTCCGTTTGGAGAAGGTTAAAAGTCAGCATAGTGTTTTTACACTGCCCGTGTAACACTTTTACTTGCACCTTGTAATAGTATTACCCGGTGCGTGTAATACTATTACAAGATATTTGTAAAAATCTTGTAATCCCCGTTCTGTCGTCTCATTTCATATAAAACACCTCATGCTATTTGTCTTCAAGTCAAGGAAAATTCCGTTAATCACCCAGAACCCTTAAACCTTAGACAAAAGTCCATATTCATTTTTTTTCCAACTTTTTTTGTCGTTTCAAAAATTTAATATACTTTTGTAACCGACTCTTAAATCTATCGCAATAATTGACATTGACGGACGTGCTCCTCACCGCATTACTGCATAGACAGTTCACGCCGGGCCAAGTTGGGCAATTCAGGGAAAATGAACTCCTGACAAGGCGGGAAATGGGTGGGCAAGAGAGTTACGACATAGTTTAGAAAGGCGTTTACTAAGCGCACATCTCTACGTTCCGAACTTCGAACACTTGGAATCCCTGTAGTTGATGATGCAATGGTAGATGTCCTCGGGATGTGTTTATACGCATCCCCTTTAAGAGATGTAGGCATATATCATTATTGATATGCTTCCAGATTTCCGTAAGGGGACTATTATATTCATATCGGCGTGGGCTTCGAAGTTGCTTATCTTTACAGGGTGGCAAGTTCGAAGGCCAGGAGCGTGAGATAAGTGACGAGTACGAATCTCACGCTTTTTTATTTTTGTGTTGGGGAATATGATGATTTTAAGTAACTAAAAACAAATAATAAAAATTTAAAAGCAATAAAAATGAAAAAGTTTTTTGTACCCTTAGTTTTGTTTCTATTTGTAATATTGAGCTGTGATGATAAAAAAGATAAATCTACCACTACAGACTCCACTAAAGTTGATTCTGTTAAAGTTGATTCTGTTAAACAAGAAAAAGAAACAGATGATGCGCCAATAGAACCCAAGATAGCCACTATGCTATTTGATGCCTCATATAGTATGAAAGGATATCTTGATAGCAGTAACGATTCAAGATTCTCAGGAGTTGTTTCGTATTTTATGAATATACCCCAAACTGTGACAGTTTACTTTTATGGTAATGAAGAAAATCAAGCTATTGATCATAACGATTTCAGTAAAAAATTAAATAAACGGCAAATACCATGGAGTCAAGAATCTGATATAATAGCAATGATTAAATCAATGAAAAGACATATCAAAGAAGGAAGTGATGTATGTTTTTTAGTGACTGATGCTATTCTAAGTGGATCTAATGAACAAATTGCAAATTCTCCAAATAGAACTTATAATATAAAAGAGCGCCAAACTATGGCAAACAACTTATACAAAGGACTTGAAGACCAAACATTGTATAGTGCTCTTTTGATTCGTTACAAAGCAACATTTAATGGTAAGTATAGTTGTTATGATAATGCTGTTAGAAAAATAATAAACAAAGAAAGACCTTTCTATCTTATAGCAATGGGGAAATGGAAATATATTAAATATCTTGAAAAGAAAATACAAGAAGAAAAGCAAGCAAATAATAATATTATTACTCCATTTGAAAATATTGCTATGTTTGGAGATTGTAACTCATATAATGAAATAGGTTTGGCATATGGTAATGGATTAAAACCCGAATCTAAAGATACATATATCATAAAGAGTGGGTGTGACTCTGTCGAATTGAAATCTACAAATCTAAACAAACTGCCCGATTATATGCAAACAGAAGAGTATCTCAAGAAAAACATAGAATTGAGTGTTAAGTATAAAAGCAAAAGTGAGTCTAAAGTTTTGGACAAGGATTCTTACACAATTTCGCTCAACAACGAGAAAAAAATATGCAGTATTTGTATCAAATCAAGTGCAGTTAAAAATTGCGATTTGACATTTGAACTTAAATATGAAGCACCAACATGGATTGAAACTTGGTCAGATGACAATGACTACGATATATTGACAAAGCCATTAGAAATAGACAAGACTTTTAATCTAATGTATCTTGCGCATGGTTTTACCGCATTAAATAATAAAAATAATATTGTTAAGAAACAAATCTTTAAAATTAAATAAAATACTATTAATTATGTTTACAAAACTTTACAGCTGGTGCACCTCTCTTGGTGACAAATTAATTAATGGAGGTGAAAACTCCGAATTCGTGGATTATTATACAGGATATTTTATTGATACGCCTGTGTGTAGTAATATTTTTTTAGCAGGAATAGGCATTGCTTTGGTTATAGCCTTAATCTTCTATTTTGGTATATGCAATTTCGTATTTAGTTTGGCGAAACGTTGGGTATGGGCTATTGTCCTTGTAATAGTGTTTGTTTCAACCATGTTTACTACAATACCTATGATTGTTGGTAATAATGCAGAAGTAGCAGAAGATGCAACTGGTATATTTGCTAAGGCTTATGCCATAGAAGAAAGCAAACTAGATTTGACAGAAGATACAGACCAACGAGATGAGATAACAGCAGTTGCAACAGAATTTAGAGACCAATTTATATCAAAAGAAGATGATAGCACTGTAATGGGGGAAGATTTACCTATGGAAATGGCAATAACTAATGCAGTTTATTCTGTAATATTGTTCTTTATATTTTCATTACTTTTTAAAAAACATACACGAGATGGTTCTGCAATTCCATTTTAATAATTTAGATTAAAATATTATGAGACTATTTTTATTTGCAATAGGAGGAACAGGGGCACGTGTTGTCCGTTCGCTCACAATGATGCTGGCATCTGGTATTGATGGTATTGACAGTTCTACTGAAATTGTACCGATTATTATAGATTACGACTTGTCAAATGGTGATAAGACAAGAGCTATAAAAGCATTAAGTGGATATTCAGAAATTCATAGAAGTCTATATCCAGATTCTGCAAATACAGCTTATACTGATAATTTTTTCATGACTCGTTTAACCCCATTGAGGCAAGCAGGCGTTGCTGCTGAGGGTGACGATTTAAGAGATTTCGAATTCAATTTCGGACCAGGCGGTCATTCAATAAAGTTTGCTGATTACCTAAATATGCAAGCATTGGACACTAATGCTAATGTGCGTATAAGCAAAGATCTTCTTTATGCATTATATGATGGTTCTGATGAAACCAGTAAAAATGCAGAATTGCAATTAGATATGGCAAAGGGTTTCAAGGGAAATCCTAACATCGGCTCAGTAGTTTTTCATGATTTAAAGAGAAGTCCGGAGTTTATACATTTCAGCAACACTTTCAACGCAGCACAAGATAAGGTCTTCATTGTCAGTTCAATTTTTGGTGGTACAGGTGCTTCTGGATTCCCAGAAATAGTAAACGCAATTAGGACAAGCGGTAGAGCGACATTAAATCCTGCCGTTATAGGTTCTGCGTTGGTTCTCCCATATTTTGATTTACAACAATTTGATCCAAACAAGGGAGATACAGGTGCAATAGATGCTTCCTCTTTCAATGCCAAAACTCGCGCAGCATTAAGTTTTTATGCAACACCAGAAGGTATAAATAGCAAAGTAAATGCATTATATTACATTGGTGATGAGCATCATGATGCTTATGAATACAATGAAGGTGAGTCTCGCCAAAAGAATGATGCACATGTAGTAGAATTTGTGGCGGCTAGTGCTATTATTGATTTCTTATTAAGGCCACTTGACAATCATGTTCATAATGCTTATGAATTTAGTGTATCAGACGCAAAGGTAGATACAAGTATTCAGTTGACAGATTTCTGTTCTTCTTCGCATAATAAGTTTATGGACAATATTTCTGCCTTTGCTATTGCGATGAAATACTATCGTGATGTAATTTGTGGTGATCGCAAAAAGATAAGCAGTGATACAGCTTATTACAAAGGTGCTCGCTTTGATTTGTCTAACAAATTACAGAAAGGTGTATATGATATGCTGGACAAATTCCTTGATGCAGGAGGTACAAGCAAGGATGCTTGGGGATTTTATCCATGGCTTAAAGAATTGAACACTCATACTCACAAACTTTATCCGTATAGAATGGATAAAGAAAATGAGATGAAAGAAATATTGTCACACAAGACAATACAAGTGCCAAATCCAAAACCAAATCCTATTAAAGATGACAAACTAGCCGAAGAGATAAATGAAAAGAGCAAGAATCTTGGGAATTATACGGATCAGGCGTTCTTTAAAGTATTAAGAGATGTAACAAAAGCAAAGTATAATCAAGTAAAATAATAGACTATTATTATGGCATACGCATTTAGAATACATGAACCTAAAAAACCAACAGATCCAGCTCCAATATCAGCAGCTACGATGGATGGTTGGTCACAGACAGCGCATATATCAGGTAATCTTTTGAGTAATATCCCATTAGGATTGGGTAACAACAAAATGGGAACATCAATTCCGTCGTTCTTTGCACGTATTTTTCTATTTAATGGTGCATTTCAAACTTTGAACGGTGCAAATTTCGCAAAATTGACAACAGTTAATTCAGATACAATATTGGTATCAGAATGTCTTGATATGTTGGAGTTTGTATTCCAGCATGGTGGCGATTCAAAACTTGTCATTAAGCATTGGAATGCCCAACAGCAGATTAATAACTTGAGAGCAGATGGTCATTCTGAACATGCGAAATTGGCAGAGGTCTTAGAAGACGAAATAAGGAACTATCCTTTATTAAGTGATATTTTTCTGTTCTTTTGGAAAGATTCTACGCCAAAGTGTACTCAACCTCAGGAGTTTCTTATCGGTGGAACATCCCCTTATACTTTAGCCTTTACATCACCTAATTGGGGACGTATAGCTAGAGAAAACGGTTTCAATTTTAATCGTCTTAATGGCAGACCGATGTTTACTACTGATAGTATAGAGCCTTTGTCTGCAAGAGATGATACTTTCAAGAGCATGGTTTATTCCTTGTATATGTCACATAACGCAACTATGGGAAATCAAGCAACAGATTTCAATAGTTATGTAGCGACTATGTGGAATGCAGAAACCTTTAAGGACCCTAATATTCTGACAATGGGTGGAAATCCAGCATTATTTAATGAAGCATTCCAAAATGCGATAACAGACATTGAAGGAAATCAAGTTGTATGTGGCAGCCTACCGCTTCGCTATCCAAAGATGACAATTCAAGCTAGTGGTTATGAGATAAATACACCAATAACCAGATATCAGCAATATGTAGCTAGGGACGGAAGTAATCAAACAATTTCAGCGCCGTTGGTTCTGAACGACAATGGTCTTACCGGGGTTACATACATTGGTAGGTCGGTTTGGAATCCACAAACCTGCAAGATAAACGAGGCAGAAGTTAGAACAACTGAGATGCATGAACGATTGGCGCCAGGTGGAATGGGAATACAACATCCTTTCTTAATTTGGAGTGATTTCTTGGAAGATAAGATTATAAAATTGTCGTATCCAATAAATTCCACATCATTCCTGACTGCATTCAATGGAGAATCTAATTATCTGTTACCTCTTAAACGAAATTTCTTTAGATATTTCGATATTGATGATATAACAAGAGTTGCATGTAATGGAACAAACAAGAAACTTGTTGAAGTCACTATCAATGGGAACAGAGTTACAGTAACAATAAATGTGCCAATTAAAGACGCAACACATAAAACAATAGAGTTGAAAAAAGAATATTCTGGTGAAGATATTATTTCTGCTGATAGTGTGTTGCTGGGTTTCTACCCATTCTACAAATGTGATGACGATACGTTAAATAGGTATAGTGTTGTCAATGTTGGTGATGCAAATAGATTGGACTTTTTCAAGGTTAGTTCTTTAGACAGAGCAATAGACAAAACATCTAAGACTAGGACAAATGGTACTAGGTTTGTTAGCAAAACAGAATATTATTTGCTAAAGAATAGTTTTGATATTGTTGAATTATTTGTTGGGGAGAACAAGGGAATAATATTACCTTTAATGCAAGAAGTCCAAGATAGGGATGACAATCACTATAGTTTTGCAGTAGACTTTGGTACATCAAATACATATATTTCTCATGTTACCACAAATCAACCAAATGCTGAAACATTGGAAATAGATGCTCATGATCAGCAAACAGTATTCCTCGGTTCTACTATAGGAACAAGTTTAAGAGCAATGGATGACTATTTGTCTCGAGAATTTGCTCCACTAGGATTGGGAGAAGATTATAAAGTATCATATCCTATAAGAACAGCAGTTTGCGAGGTGTCAAACTTTGAAACGGTTCAACCTGATTTGTTTGGAAACATATCTATTGGCTTCAATATGATGCATGAGCCTGTTGCTATAAGAGAGCAAAAATACCGTACCGGTCTGAAATGGCTTCTTGAAGAGAAGCCGGGCGATGCTCATCACACTAATAGAGTGAAATATTATTTCTTGCAGACTTTATGGATGCTAAAGAACGAATCTTTCATGAATGGAGGAGGACAGAATTTTGATGTATATATCACATATCCTCAAGCAATGAAAAACCCTGATGCACTATTTAGTTTGTGGAGATGGGCAAAGGATGAGTTAGGAATACAATGTAAATTAAAACATGATTCGGGATGTAGTGAATCTGTTGCACCTTATAATTGTATGGCCAACCAGATAGGCGGTTCAAGTTATCTAAATGTGGATATTGGAGGTGGAACTTCTGACTTGCTATTTGTAAATAAAGATGGCGGTGGTACTATAACAAGTGCTCATTATGCTTCATCAATGTTCGCTGGAGACGACCTATGGGGAGATGGTAAAAGAATTTCAACTGTTGGTAATGATGGTAATGGATTTGTGCAATATGTAACACAGGCTATTAATGCAGCTAGTGCAACTTATCCAAATGAGATTTTAAGACCGCTAAATGCACTTGAAAGCATCAGCAACTCTTCGGCAGATGTGATGAGTTATCTCTTCAAACATGACAAGGTGTTCCAAACTTCAGAAAAGATAAAGAGTCAGCGCAATCTTTACTCCCTTGTATTTATACATTATGCAGCCTTGATATATAATGTTGCCCGCATAATAAAAAAACTCGACATGGAGATACCTGCGAAGTTGTCTTTTACTGGTATGGGAAGTAAATATATAAATATGATTTCCAGCAATACCAATGTAGTTAAGGAACTTACCAAATATCTGCTTGAACAATATACAGGTAAGCAAGCAAGTAAAGCCTTTGAAATAGTTCAGGCAAGAGGTGTTGGTGTGAAAGAAATTACAGCCAAAGGAGTATTGGCAGGATTGAATATTGATGATCAATTTAAGTTGCCAGCTGATAGTTTGGTTTCTATTTGTGATTATGGTTTTGATACAGAACAAACATTAACTTATGCAGACATTAGGAAAGACAATGTAAGAAAAGCTGCTATTGACAATTTTGGAGTATTTGTTGATTCTTTATCTAGTAAGGATTTCACTAATCTTTTGTTCAGTAAGTTCAATCTTACAATCTCAAAAGAGCTTCTTAATGACTTGAAAAACAGTGCAGAAGAAAGCTTTAGAATATTTGCTAATGTTCCGGAACAATTTAATGATATCAATGTACAGGAATCATTATTCTTCTGGTGTTTGAAGAATTCATTAGTGAAAATTTCTAAAAAGTATGCGCAATACAAATAGTATCTAATAACTTGAGGATGCACTCGCGAGTGCATCCTCGTTTAACACAAATATTATGAGAATAAAAATTATTGCTTGCTTGTTAAGTTTATTCTTTACAAGTGTTACGTTTGGAGCTAATGTTGTCAAGACATTAGTAAAAGATGTTACTGGAGACATTACAATAAAGATAGGAAACGAACTTGACACGCTTTATGGTAACAAAAAAGACAATGTTCAATATGGTGGCACAGGTAATGAAAACTTCACAAAACATCAAGTTAAACCTAACAATAATGAGAAAGGAATTTTAATTGATAAAGATGATATTGGTTGTGTTATATTAAAAATAGAATATGATACACTTGCTAAAGACACCTCAATTATTGAGCTAAAGAAAGCTTATTACGACCCAACCCCCGGACAAGGTTGGTGCCCTTCAAAAGATTCATTGTATATAGTAAAAATAGTAAAGAAAAAAGATGTAGTGAAATCTACAATTCCAGACACTCTTCTTTGTCCCCAATGTAGTAGCCGTATTGTTTCAAATGATAGCATTTGTGGCAACTGCGGATTTCATCTCAGTGATAAAGATATAGAAAAATCAGGTAATTGGAATAATTATTTGCCTTATGGTATGATAGGGTTGTTGCTCATATTTGTTATTGGTTTTGTTTATTTATTTAAGCAACTTATAAATTTGGGTAAGGAAATAAATGATCTTAGGAAACAAGTTGAAACAAATAAAAAGGGGGAAACACCTATTGTTTTATCTAACGAACCGGATAAGTATATACAACTTGAAAATCGAATAAAAAATATTGAGGGTAAGTTTTCTGATATACTGAATGAAAAAAACTATGCCACTACTGGAGTTCAACAAAAAGCCACTATTAAAGAAAAAGTAGACAACAAGGTAAAGCATGCTGTTGATGAGTATAAATTTGAGACTACTGATGTAATGTATGAGCCCGATAGCAATTCTTTTTTGATTAAAGAGAATCCTAAGGCATTATTCAGAATATATTATGAAAAGGGTAATTATTATTATACAATAATAGATGATATTGATGCCCAGACTGCATTGGCAAACCAGTTGCCATTCCATGAAAACTGTTTACAATATGATTCAAGTATAAATGGAATGGTTTCAAAAGTATCTCCGATTAACCCTGGAAGATTGTTAAAGGACAATGATAATCACTTCATCGTTGATGGGAATAACAAACTTAAGGTAAAACTGTCTGACAGATAAAATCTTCTCATTATGAGCGTGTTTGATGACATAAAGGGATTCATTAATGATATACTTGATTCTGGTATTAAAAGACAGAATGAAGTGATACAGGCTTTTATAAAAACAACATCTAAACAATATTCAGATGATATAAAAACTTATTTTAAGCAATCGTTTGAAGTAAGCGAAGGTGATATTGCTTCAATAAGGCAAGACTTGTATATCATCAAACAAAACCAAGAGTTGATAAAGCAAGACATTTCAATTTTAAAACAAATGCTGCAAGACAATGCAAAGATGCAAGAAGAGACAATGGCGGTATCACCTACATCTTACAAAAATATTGATGTACAAGTTGAGCAACCTGTTTTGATAACATATTATGCAGGACAAGTTGATTGTTTTAATCCTTATGGATTTGTAATGTCAAAATTAACAACGATAAAACAAGATGATAGTATATTTATTATTAATTTGATAGACGGTTTTAAAGGTGAGTATGAAATAATTGACAATAGTGAAGTGAAAAGTGGTGTACTTCAAGTCATAAATCCTATTATAAGCGATTCTTCTGAATATGAAGTTCTAACAAATGATGTGCCTTCTGATATTGAGGTTGTTTCTAAAGGAACAGTTTTGAGAGAAGGAAATATACTTAAAATAATTAATAAACAAAAAATAAGAATAATATGAAAACAAAATTTTATAGTTTAGCATTAGCAATATTAGCTTTGCCATTATTGTACGGTTGTCCTAATCCTAATCCGAAAACAAAACTTGATGGCATGCAAAGCAAAGTAATAAAAGTAAAAGATGGTAATCATATTGAATTACGAAATGGACTAACTGTTGAAATATTAGGAATAAAACCATCAGAACATACTAAAGATTATTTGGAGAAACATGTAAAAGGAGAAGAAGTTGTTATAAAAACAGATTCAGAACAAAGACAATATATCTCTTCTTATAAGACAACTGTTAAAACTTATGTCAAGCTTAAAAACGATAAGAGTGGATATTGCATATCTGGCAAGCTGCTTTTAAACAAGACTGCAAAATTAAGACAAACAGCAGTGACAGATTCTTTGAAGCATTTTGCTGAATATGCAAATCCCCGCTCCATCCCCGGCCCCGACCACATCATGACAGATACAGAATTGTTGACATATATGAAACCTGCTTCTTTTATGATTATAAATGCTGATGGTTCTTGCGGAACAGGTTTCTTCATCAATGAAAACGGTTTGGCGTTGACAAACCATCATGTGTTAGATGGAAAACAAAATGCTGTCATCTGTTTCTTTGGTGAAAATGGAGAACTGGACAAAACAAATTATAGAAAGATAAACAGAATACTCTTGTCAAGCAGTGGAACTAAAATTGACTTTACTGTATTCTTGGTACAGTTGGATAATGGTGAAAAGGTTCGATATATGCCTTTAGTTAATCAGCATATCAGAGATGGTGAAAAAATAGCAAAGATAGGTTGCCCTGTCGGTACTGTTTGTAATTTCCAGACAGGAAACTTGAGTAACTATAATGAAGGCTATTTTACCCATTCGATAGCTTCTAATCATGGTGATAGCGGTGGCCCAATTGTTAATTACTATGGCGAGGTGGTCGGTATAAACCAATCAATTGAGTTTAATCGAACAATTAATGAGCAGGCAAAAGGCATTGCCTATGGTGTGGATGCTTTGTTGATAAGAGACTATCTTAAGCAATATAACATAAATTATGAATATTGATTCAAGCAAGTTTGAAAAATTCATAATCAAACAAATAGTGAATACGGTTGAGTATAATCCTGAAAGGGACGAATACATAATCAATCGTATTCACATTTCTGATGATATTATCAGAATTGTTGAAAAAGAAGGGAAACGGTATGGTTTATCACAAGAGCAATCAACCCAGTTTTTAACACAAGTTGCTAATAATATCAAAACCTTACCTTCTGTTGATTTGTTGTATAGCAGTTTTTCTTTAGATAAATTGAATGAGGGTCAGCATATAAAGTTGACTTTTGTTCATGAAGTTAAAGGGAGGCGATTTATTGATATGTTGACATTAGGTTCTTACAAGTTTTATGTTCTAAATACAGATTTGTCGGGCCTTAAACATGGTGATGAGTTGAAAGCTTTAGATAGAATCTGGCATAATTCATATTATATTGATTTCGAAGCTTATCGTGATACAAAGAGAATACCAAATGTTAAAAGTATCTTAAGATTAGGTAAAATAGAAAAGGTAGAAATATTTAGTCCCTCGTTGGTAAATGAGATTCACGATTCTGGATTTACTTATTTATATGACGAGAAAGAGTCAAATCCCCAAAAAATAAAATCAGCAAGCGTTAAAGATGTAGAACAATCTATCTCAACAGATACTGCAGAAAATATTTACTACGTAAACTCGCCAATCCAGACTTTATCTCAGGCAAATCAGCAAGAAAAGAAATTTACATGGAGAAAAAAGGATGGGACTGGACATAATAAACTTTTCCTTATCAAGGAAGTAGAAGGTGAACAATTTGCCACATTAGAGGTAAATGAGAATTATAAAAATTTTCTAGGGTCTGATGGTAATGTCCAATATCACAAATTTATCTTAAATATAGAACTGATGTGGTGTATAAGGGAAAATAAATTAGGTGACATATCATCTTTATTACAGATTAAAACAGAAAGAAAGGGGTACTTAAAACTATTAAGAAATAAAAGTGACATTAAGGAATGGTTGTTGATTGAGAAACCTGTTATAAAATTCATATATAAATGAAAGAAAACCTTACGTTCCATGAGTTAATCTATTTGACGGAGTTGTCTGTAGAGTCAGGAAAGATAGATAAAGAATATAACGATTTGTTACGGGCTTGTCGCCAGCTAAACATATCGTCTTATATTCTTAACCTTATTATACTTGAGAAAAAGAAAAGTGCAAAAATAATTGAGAAGGACATTCCGTTTGATGACTTTTTTATTGTGGCAAAGTCAAAAGCAATTAGCCATAAAATTGAACCTAAAGAGCGAGTAATTATACAAAAAGAAACTTCGCATCGCTGGGGTATATTTACATACATACTTTTTAGTGTGTTCCTTTTGTTCGTTATTTATGTTATTTTTATGGCTAATGAACATCCGATTATAGGTTATTGGTTATTTAATATCTAAAAGTATGAAAAAGATATTTTATTTATGGTGTTTAGTTATGTCATTGCTTTTGTGTGGATGCGATGAAAAAGAACGCGGAATATATGTTACTCATTTGCCTGCTCAATTGGAAAAGGACGGCAATTGGAGTTTCGTAGATAGAAAAGGTAAAATAATATTAGAAAATGCATTTTTAAATAGACCATCACCAATTATTGACGGTTTTTTTATTGAGAAATCATCAGATGGTTTATATAATTTATGTACATTAAATGAAGATGGAAGTTATTTCGAGGTTGATTTCTCGGATAACTGTGCATCTGTTGGCATAATTCAAAATGGGCTTATTCCTCTTTGTTTTGTAGGTGAACATATTACTGTTTTTGATAAAAATGGCAATAAGAAATTTGTATTAAATGAGATTGATGGAGTTGAGGTGAAATCATGTGATTTCTTTTCAGATGGTTTTTTAAAGGTGACACTTGTTGATAATACAGTTGCTTATGTTGACAAATTTGGAGATAAGACCCATTCGCAAAGATATATAGATGGATCACACTTTGTTAATGGATATGCGCTGGTTTTATCACAACACAATAATAAATCAAATGATGCACTAAATGACAGTTGTGTTGCTGATACTTCACAATATAATAGGATATCTGTGATAGATGCGAATGGGGATAGTCAGTACACTCTTGAAAAAGAAGAAACACTCGAACTGTTTGATCCTTATAATTGTAAACTCGCTGTTAAAAAGGGGGAAGACACTTATATTGTGGATTGGCTTACGAGAGAGGAAAACAAGGTTCCTGTGAAAGTAAACGAAATATTAGGACTATATGACGATTATTACATTTATCAAAATACTGATTCAAAATGTGGAGCTTTTACTTATGAAAATGAAATCGTATTACGTCCCAAATACAAATATTTGTGTAAGTTAGGAAATAAATTGTTAGCAAAACATAAAGATGTTAGCGATGAGATAAGATTAATAGATCAAGAAGATAATTTATTGAAAACATATACAGGATGGAGTTTTGAAGATATGTTTTATAATAATCTTATTAATTTTCCTGTAATTATAAAATCAAATGAGTCTGATTATTTGATAAATAATAGAGGTTTTGATTTGTGCAAGAAATCAATTAATAATATTTATTCAGATTATTTTAATGATGATGATTTTAAAGTAGAGAATCACTTTGTGCCAAAAGATTCGATATCAGATTTTTTGTTGTCGTTTTGTTTTGGTAATAATCAGTATGGCCTTTGTATTTATAAAGATAATGGACAAATATGTAAGGCTCATGATGTTTCTTTTATAAAAGAAAATCCCAGCCAATTCTCTTGGAAATCAAATGCATATTTGAAGTTGCAAGAAGGACAAAATTATGAAATGGGATTATATGCGTATTTTGATTCTAATATCTCTCATTATGAAAATATTAATAAATATTCTTATATTACAAGATTTTGTGGATACGTTGAGTTTAAAAAGGAACATATAGCTCGAAAAATCGCTAATAAAATTAATGCATCCATGGAAAGAAAAATGATATTAGACAAAGAAAAAGATAATGAGTATTATTTATATGAAGATAAAGACGGTAAAACTATAATATTAGTTATTGTTGAAGATAAATCTATATATGTTAATATTGCTAAGGCTTCTTATAAAGAAGGTTGGCGTAAATTTATTGACGAACACAAATAATAATTATTAATAAATAAAAAATATGATTAGTGCATTAATTAGTACTGCAGTTCGTATCCTTATTGGATGGCTGCTTATAGACAAAGTGCCATCATGGCTAAATTTAAATGGTATCATTGCAACAATCATAAAAGTGATAGGTGTATTGATAATCATTAGTGCTTTGCTTGCTTGGGTATAATCGGTAGTGAGTATCACTACCTCATTTCCTATTAAGCAATATTTTATTATATTTAACTAATTCTGTTAATATGGCTTATTGTAGTAAATGTGGAAAGCAGAATTCCAACGACGCTTTGTTTTGCGGGAATTGTGGTAATGCTTTAGTTGTGATAAGTGGGCAAAGGGAAAAGTACCAAGAAAGTGAAAACTTATCAGGTAGGAAGTCTAATGGTTCTTGGATAGATTCTTTAAATGAATATATTGGGAATGACCGCCCTGCAAATCTAAATTGGAGAGTGTTGTTCACTGATGTATTTAAACGTCATACAACAGAGGAGGCTGAAGATATATTTATATGTGGAACAAAGACAACAACACCGCAACCTTCAGATGTATCAAAGGATTGGCCACATCCATGGTTGTATAGTCGTGTACTAATGATGTTTCTAATAACATTTAGTTTGTTGTGGATATGTGTTTCTGCATTTGAAAATACCAATGCTTTGCCAGGTATGATTGTCATCGGATCTTTTACTGTGCCCTTATCCACAATGATTCTTTTCATGGAGGCTAATGTTTGGCGAAATATAAGTATGTTCCGTGTGATAAAGATTTTCTTTGTCGGAGGATGCGCCTCACTTGTGGCAACATTGTTTTTATTCTCTTTCTATTCAGTTACAGAACTGGACTTTTGGGGTGCTTTTATGGTCGGTATAATTGAAGAAATAGGCAAAGCTGTAATTGTATATATGTTCCTTAAGCGTCTGGGCAAACATTCTATTTTGACAGGATTGTTAATAGGTGCTTCTGTAGGCGCTGGATTTGCTGCATTCGAGTCTGCCGGTTATGCTCTACAGCCCTTTATGCAATTCCAACAGATTGCAGGATATGCGGCAGCATATGGTCAGAATGTAGATGGCGAGCAAATGATGGATGCAATAAATCGGACTATATTTCTTCGTGGTATTCTAGCCCCTGGTGGTCATGTGGCTTGGGCGGCTATTTCTGGAGCGGCTTTAGTTATTGTTGCAAAAGCAATGGGTGGGTTTGAGTCTTCTATTGTGACGGATCAAAGATTTTTGCGTTTGTTTGCTATTCCTGTAGTGCTTCATGGGCTATGGGATAGTCCGTTAGCATCGTGGTGTAATGGTATATTCCCTTTTTTAGGATATATAATTCTCTTTGTCCTTGTTTGGGTTGTAGTTCTAATTCTATTTAACATGGGACTTGCTGAAGTTAGTCGTTATAATTCCTCTTGTTCTAAATAATCTTTTTATTGAATCATTATGAAAGAATGCCCTCTATGTCATAGTCAATATGATGAAAATGTAAGTTTTTGTGTAAAAGATGGGAACCGTTTGGTCGAGGTTATTACTGAGAAATCAAATAAAGATACCCTAGAAAAGGAAAATAGTGAGAAACATTCTAGTAACCCCAAAAGTAAAGGATGTTTTAAAAAGATTATGATATCAATAGTTGTTGTTATCGTTGCCTTTGTCGCTTTATATAATTATTTGATGAATGCAGCAACGTATCTTCGTCTAGAACCTGATACTATAGCTTCAGGTAAGGTTGGCGGCGAATGCAAGATTGATGTTGATTATGATGGTTATGTTTGGGTGATTAATCATAAACCAGATTGGGTAGAAGTTGAAGAATCGGAAAACCATTTTGATATAATTGTGAGTCCTAATACAGACGGTCAATATAGAGAAGGCTGTATAACTGTGCAGAGTGGAAAATTGGTTGTACAAACAATTATAAAACAATTAGGTGTTGCTACAAAATTGAGTCTTAGTAAAACAAATTTGAATTTTGATAAATATGGTGGAACAGAATTCCTTTCAATTGAAACAGATGGATGTAAATGGTCAACAAGTTCACCTGAATGGTTATCTGTTAGTAGTGATAATGACGCTGTAAGGATAAAATGTGCAAAGAATAATGGCCAATACCGTACAGGCAGAATTATTTTTTCCGAAGATAATATAAGCACATCAATTTTTGTTACTCAAGGAGGCGAATGTAACAATTGTGGTGGTGATGGTGAAGTTCAGTGTACAAGTTGCTTTGGTATGGGAGGCTCTGGTTTTGGTATGTTTTACACACAATGTTTTTTCTGCGGAGGTGCTGGTAAGTTTAAGTGTAATGTTTGTAATGGATCTGGTGAACGAGAGTAGCTTATTTTTTCAATATGAAAAGAAATGTTTTAGTAATCTTAGTTTTCATTTCTATTGTCTTTTTTGCTTTAGGAATAGTCTATACTGACATAATATGTGGCAAATGGGATGCGCATAAAGTATATAAAGAATACAGTTCTGCGGTATGGCTTGTTCACACTAAGTGGGGTTATCAGATTATAGTAAATGACGAAGATTATACAAGACATTTTTTTAAACTTCAAAACAAAGATTCTGTGAATCTGATTGCCTCATTTGAAGAGAATGGTGAAGACAATTGGACAATAAAAGGGGGAGTCAACGAAGGATGTGCCACTGCTTTTTTCATAAGAGAAGATGGTATATTAGCCACAATTAGACATGTGCTTAGTCCTTGGTTATATTAAGAAAATCACAAAGACATTGAAAATGTAGAAAACATCTTAAGGAAATTCTATACTAATAAGGCAAACTCGACGTGCGATACGCTATATTCTTATATTGCAAATAATCTGAAAATAAAAGGTTGTCTTGATTCTGTCTGGATTGTTCCAAATGGCGGATATGATGATATTGAACATCGTATTGAATGCAATCTGCTTGAAGTTGATTTGTCAATGGAGCATTTTTATGCTAAAAAAGTAGCAAAGAAAACGATGATGTTACTATTTTTCAAACAAAAAATAGGAAACTTCCTAGTTCTGTGACGAAAGTTATAAAGGATATTGATGGATGGTTTGAATATGATATAGATGATCCTGTTGCCAATAACAGAGTAGGTGAAACTATATATGCTATTGGTTTTCCTTATGGAATAAATAGTCTAGCATCTACAATAGAGCCTAAATACGGTCAAATTTCAAATCAAATTCAAAATGGTATAATTACTCAGTATCGTGGACTGTTAAATTTTGGACATAATGTTCCTGTTGCTAATGGAATGAGTGGTTCGCCTATAATCAATGACAAGGGTTCCTTGGTAGGAATACACGCTACTGGTTATACAGGATTAGATGGCGTACAAGGTATGAACCAAGGGGTCTCGGCAAATCTTTTGTATAAATGTGTCCTAGACTGGGATACATACAATAACAATAAATGAAAATTGGGAAATTAATATATTGTGTTATCGTTAGAAGTTGTGCCCGACACGAATAAGGGATGTATTTATGAAAAAACAATTATTGGGTTTAGGAACCTATTCGCTTAAAGTGGTATTAGCCATTATTGTTTTATTGGTAATAATTGGTGTGTCTAATCTACCATATTTTGAGGAAATGCGTGCCTTTAGTAAAATAGAAAAGACTAAGGATAGTATTGAGAAAATGCAATTAATAAAAGACTATGAAGAAGAATATCCAGAAGGTCGGTATTTGGATGATGTATTATGGATGAAAATAGAACTTTCTGGAAATGACATGAATCATATGGTCTATTACATTGAAAAGTTTCCTGAAGGAGAACATGTGGAAGAGGTTAACAATCTGATAGACACAAGATGGGATAATGAAATAAAGAAATATTCAAACTACGACAAGAGTAAGGAAGATCCTGTTGCAGTCAAATATATGACAGAAATGCTGCAGTATATGAAGCAGAATAGGATAAACACGATTAAAGTAAAGGTTAATCCTACTATTGAATTAAAAGATTATACTGAATATGATGAGAATGTAAGATTATTCATAGAAACTTTTAGCCATAATGATGCGTTGCCGGTAAAAGGCAATGTCATTTCTATTAAAGAAAATTTTTCGGAGGGTGATAACAATTCTTTAATGCAGATTCTTATTGATGGTGTACAGAAGAGTATGAACAGAATTTTCTCTTATGGATTTGTAAAAGTAGAGAAGGATGATGGCATTCATTATATTGATCAACCAAAGAAAAATAATCAGCCTGTTTTAAGATTTGATTATACAATAAAGAGTCAAGAAGACAAAGTTGGAAAATATGTTCTTCCGCATCTTTGGACTTATGTTGATAATAATAATATTCCTATAAAACATCTACTTGGAATTTCTATAACTTTTAAGGCTCATTTTACCCTTCCAAACTCTGACATCTCATTTGATTATACAGAAAATAGTGCTCCCAAAGATGCAATAAAGAATATTGACAATGTAAGTGACGGGTATAGGCAAATGACCATGGTTTGCTTTGGCCTATTCTCAAATAAAATGGCTCGTAATATGGGGCTTGCGGAGGTTTATTTCCAAGGTGAAGACTCCAATGATAAATAATAATTAGTTTAATTGGAACTTATGAAAATACTTAGAACATTGCTGACATCAATAGTAGTGCTATTGAACAACGTATCAGTAAGTGCATACGACTTTGAAGTGGATGGTATTTATTATAATATTACATCTGCTAAGGATTTGACGGTAGAAGTAACTAGGAATGGTACATATATGAATAAGGAGTATGTTATCCCTTCAAGTGTAGTATTTGAGAGAAAGGCATACATTGTTTCTAGTATTGGTAGTGACGCTTTTAAACATAGCTATAATATTAAAAAAATAACAATTCCTACGACTATAATTGGGATAGGCGAATCTGCATTCGAAGGGTGTGAAAATCTGAAATCAGTGGTAATCCCTAAAAGCGTAACAAGTATTGGCAGATTTGCTTTCCTTGGTTGCCGCAAGTTAGCATCAATAACTATTCCAGACCATGTGTCGATAATAGAAGAACGAACTTTTTCTGGTTGTTTGAATTTAAAGTCTGTAACAATCCCTAATAGTGTAACAAGAATAGAAATTTATGCATTTTAATAATGTATTTAGAAGCCCTAAACAACCAAAACTATTCAGAAATAACCAAATATAAACCTTTAATTATCAATACATTCTAAAATTTAACACTTTCAGGCTGCTTTTTGATGGTTCCCAAATTTCCACATATTTTTGAGACATATT
>JAFQQY010000021.1 GCA_017410365.1 Prevotella sp. | reverse complement strand
GCACCACCGCTTCTGAACAAGTCCCAGCTGATTTTTGAAGGGTCGACATACACCTCAATAGTATCATCAACCAACGGAGAAACAAACACAGAGGCAAACGATGTCATGCGCTTACCCTGAGCATTAAACGGGCTGACGCGCACCAATCTGTGAACACCATTTTCGCTTTTCAAATAGCCGTATGCATACTCGCCACCTTCAATCTGCATCGTTACGCTTTTTATTCCAGCCTCATCACCATCTTGCAGGTTGCTTATCGTCACCTTATGACCATTGGCCTCTGCCCAACGCTGATACATTCGCATAAGCATTGATGCCCAGTCCTGACTCTCAGTACCTCCCGCGCCACTGTTTATCTTCAGTACACAATCCATTGGGTCTTCCTTTTGGCGCAGCATATTCTTCAGTTCCAGATTTTCGATGGTCTGAATCGACTTGGCGTAGTTTGCGTCCACCTCCTCTTCTGTCACCATCTCTTCCTTATAGAAGTCAAATGCCAATTGCAATTCCTCGGCAAATGTGCGCACCTCATTATAACCATCAATCCAACTCTTGATGGCCTTTACCTTCTTCATCTGCTCCTCGGCACGCTTCGGGTCATTCCAAAAATCAGGGGCCTGTGTGCGAAGGTCTTCCTCTTCAAATTCTATTTTTTTCTTGTCTATTTCAAGATAGCGGTGCAGTGCATCCGCTCTTTCCAAGACATCTTTCAGTTGTTCTGCTGTTATCATTCTTCGTACATCTTATCAATCAGTTCCTTGTAGTTCTCGTTCAACACGCGGCGCTTGATTTTCAGGGTGTTTGTCAGTTCACCCTTTTCCATTGAGAATGGTTCAGGCAGCAATGTGAATCGCTTTATTTGCTCATACTGTGCCAACTGCTGTTGTATGGTATCAATACGCTCCTTCAGCATCTCGTGTATCTGCTCGTTGTCACAAAGCTGTTGGCGGTTTTCAAAAGCGATGCCTTTTTCCTTTGCATACTCTTCCAGCATTCTGTATTCAGGAATAATAAGCGCAGAAACATACTTACGCTGGTCTGCAATGATAGCCACCTGATCGATATATTTATCAACAACAAGTTTTGACTCAATCATCTGCGGAGCTATGTACTTTCCGTTTGAGGTCTTGAACAAATCTTTTATCCTATCTGTAAGGAATAGCTCGCCGTCTTTCAAGTAACCGCAGTCACCTGTACGGAAATATCCCTCTTCGTCATAACTCTCTCTGTTCAGGTCTTCACGATTATAATAGCCAGGAGTTATAGACTTGCCTTTAAGCAATATTTCACCCTCGGCGCTAATCTTTATCTTCAATCCGCAACCAATTGGTCTGCCAACAGAACCTACTGTGTATGGTTTGCCTAGATGGTCACACGAAACCGTAGCAAGACTCTCTGTCAGTCCGTATCCCTTCACCATATTAATGCCGATAGAGTGGACAAACTCTTCTATATGCGGCGCGATAGTAGCTCCTGCCGTTGGGAAAAGATGCTGGTTAGAGAGTCCGAGCTGCTTGCGCACAAGTTCGAACACAAGCTTGTTCATTGTCTCATACTGCAGATGGAGCATGAACGGCGGCTTTATTCCACGACTGACATACTCTATATTGTGTTTCCTGCCTATAGCTAGTGCACTCTTAAAGAGTTTCTGCTTCATCGGACTAGACGTTTCTATCTTTTCCATAACACCTGAGTACACTTTTTCCCAGAAGCGAGGCACAGCACTCATACACGTTGGCTGAGTCTCGCGCATTGACTGTTGTATTTCCTGTGGATAAGTATTCACTATCAGTGTAGCGCCCACGGTCAGATTGAGTATTGTCCATGCTTTCTCAAAGATATGGGCAAAAGGCAGGAAGTTGATAGTGCGGTCTTTGTCGTCTATTGGCACGCACTCAGCATTAGCCAGCAACGCATTGTTATATTGGCCATGAGTCAACATCACACCTTTGCTGTTGCCTGTTGTTCCACTGGTATACAGTATATTGGCCAGGTCTTCTTCGTTGGCATCCTTACAGCGAGCGTCTACTTCCGACTGTCTAGGCAGACCTTTGCCTAACTCCAGAAACTCATCAAAATAAACAGACATCTTGTCCTGTTCATCTCGTTTCACATTGCGGTCAAAAATAATTATCTTCTCGAGCGTAGGACATAGCGACAGCACCCTTATGGCACGGTCGTACTGCAATTGTTCGCCCACAAAAAGCAGGCGTATCTTAGCGTCGTTGATAATAAACTCTATCTGCTGTTCACTGCTTGTAGCATATAGTGGTATGGTTACAGCACGTACGCCCCAAGCACCGAAATCACAAAACAAAAGTTGCGTACAGTTCTGAGCAAAGACACCAATGTTCTCCTGTATCTTAGTTCCCAGGTTTAACAATGCGTTTGATACTGTCTTTACATATTCGGAAACTTGATTCCAATTGTATGATTTCCATTCCTTGCCACCGAAATCCTTATAGAACATGACTTCTCGATTGCCATACACCTTGGCCTGTTCATGCAAAAGAATAGATAAATGCGCGTTATTAAACATATTTTTACTTTTATTTTAATGCAAAAATACTGCAAATATGCCGAAATGCCAAATTTAATCCGATTTATTTTGTATCTTTGCATCATGATGAAATATGGGGACTACGCCAAACAGGCTATTGAGATGCTGCAAGCGCTTATTGCGATACCTTCAGTGAGTCGCGATGAGGGCAGAGCGGCCGACACCGTTGCAGATTATATGGTGTCTTACGGTTTAGAACCTAAACGCATAGGCAACAATGTATGGACGGTGGCACCGGAATACGATCCGTCACGCCCCACACTGCTTCTCAATGCACATATAGACACAGTGAAACCGGCTGCTTCATGGACACGCGATCCTTTCTGCCCGACTATCGAAGGCGACCGCCTGTATGGTCTTGGCAGCAATGACTGCGGCGGTGGTTTGGTCTGTTTGCTTCAGGTGTTCCGCATATTAACCGAGCGCACTCCTGCTCTTCCTTACAACCTCGTATATCTTGCTTCGGCAGAGGAAGAGGTTTCCGGTGCAAACGGCTTTTCCCTTGCATTGCCACAATTGCCCGAAATCTCCGTTGCCATAGTCGGCGAACCTACTGGCATGCAACCGGCCATAGCTGAAAAAGGACTGATGGTCATTGATGCCATTGCGCACGGGAAATCTGGCCATGCAGCACGCAACGAAGGAGTAAATGCCATATACGAGGCACTGGACGATTTGGTATGGCTGCGCAACCATAAGTTCCGCAAGGTCAGTCCGTTGCTTGGCCCTACAAAGATGAGCGTCACGGTACTCAATTCTGGCACACAGCACAACGTGATTCCCGATGAATGCCGCTTTACGATAGACGTACGCACAAACGAGTTTTATCGCAACGAATACGTGTTCGAGTTTTTATGCCAACACTTGAAAAGCGAACTAAAGGCACGCTCGTTCCGTCTGGGTTCTTCTTCTATCAGCACCAACCATCCTATTGTTGTTCGTTGCCTTGAAATGGGCATGAAACCATTCGGATCGCCAACGCTATCCGATCAGGCGCTGATGCCATTCCCATCTTTAAAACTGGGTCCTGGCGATTCTGCTCGTTCCCATTCTGCTGACGAATATATCTGCATCAGCGAGATTGAGGATGCAATAAATAAATATGTAGAATTGCTTTCCTGTTGTTCACTGACAACCGTCAATGAATAATTTATTCCAAACCAACAGTCAGATTTGAGTTTATCTGCCCAACCAGGCGGACGGATTAAGCTTTGCTGTTTCTTTTCTCAACTGGAACTGCAGCACATTGGTGTTGTCCACACGCCCTATAACTTGGCGCGTACTAACCTTTTGTCCCTTTCGCACGGCAACACCGGTAAGATTGCAATATACAGAAATGTAACTGCCGTGGCGCACCATCACACCCGTAGAACCGCCATAACTGAATATTGCCGACACCTCGCCGTCGAATATGCTACGCACTTGAGTGCCAGGCTTCACCATAATGTTAATTCCCTTATTGTCCAGTTTTACGTTTCTTAGACCAATCACATTGTACTGTCCGAAATGGCTTACTATACGATACTGACCAACAACAGGCACAGGCAGACGGCCTTTGTTGCTTTCAAAGCTACCGCTTATGCGGCGTTCCTCCGGAGTAAGATACTTGTCTTCGGCTTTTGTCTGCTTTCTCGAAGCGACAGTCTTTCCTTTCGACTTACTCTTCGATTCTGCTGCTGCACGTGCCTTTTCCTCCGCCTTACGCTTTGCTTCCGCTAGGGCACGCTGACGTTCCAGTTCGATAGCTATAAGCCTGTCAATCTCTGCATTCAGTTCGGCATCTTTCTTTTGCTGCTGCGCTATGATAGTCTGTATTGTCTTCTGCTGCTTCTTCAATGAAGAAACAACCTTCTCATGCTCGTCCTGCTTGGCCAGCAAGTTCTTATGTTCCTGTTCGCCACGCTCAAGCAACCGCTTCTTTTGCGCCTTCGAAGCCACCAGTTCGTTGTGTGTCTTCGTCACTTCCGCTTGCTTCTGTTTTACCATCTCGCCCTGAGTACGCTGATATCCGGCATACTCACGCATAAAGCGCATTCTGCGATACATCTGAGTGAAGTTCTTAGCACTGAAAATGAACATCAGCTGACTCTGGAACGAACTGTTTCTATGCATATAGCGCATTGACTTTACATACTTATCCTTCTTGTCTGCCAGTTCCTTTTTCAGTTTTGCCAATTCCCTGTCCAGCTTTCTGATGTCTGCAGTCAGCGAGTCTATCTCATGATTAATAGAGTCGATGGTTTTCTTTTTGCCGTCAATCTCAGTATTGATGGCCATAAGGTTCTGCAAACGCGCCTTCACGTTACGTTCATTTTCCTTCAGTTTCTTTTGCTGCAACTGCATCTCCTTTCTCAGTTTGGCCTTCTGGTTTTGCAGTCCCTTTATGGACGTTGTTGGCTTGGCTGCAGTCTTTTTCTTGGCAACAGTCCTCTTTGCAGTTGTCTTCTTTTTCGTCTGTGTGGCTCTCTTAGTCACCTTAGTGGTACTAGTTTTTCGTGTTGCAGTCTTACGCTGCTGTGCGTAAGGCTGCAACACGAAAACAAGCATCAACAATATAGTGACTAATCGTCTTGCCATAAATTATTAAAGTGCCATGAATCGACGCAGAATCTCGTCCACTTCCACTTGCTTATACTTTCCTGAAACCTCAGTCTGTGTTTCCCAATCACTCTCTTGACCAATGTAGTTAAGCTTCATATTAATCTTAACTTCCTTCTTAGGAGTAGTAAAGGTTACAGCATTTGTCTTTGGAAAGAGCTTAACGCCCAGATTTTCGAAGTCCTCGTAATCCCAGTTCAACTGTGTGTTTCCCTTCAGTTTATCCTCATAGATAACGTTGGCCATCTTTATCTTCGCATTAGCCTTGTCCACCAGCCAACGGTACGACAAGCGGTTTCTATCGTAAGAAATAACAGCATCATTGGCGGTAAAGTCTGCTCCATATCCGTCGAGCGACTCCTCAGTAAGTTTTTCAGTACCAGGTTGGAAAAGTTCGTTCCAGAACAAAGCCTGAAGCGTATAGAAGTTAATGCCGCTGTTTCTTAAGAAGCTCAGATATTCATAGCTTACTTTCAGATATTGCTTGTTTATACGGTCCATTATAAGCACATAATCCTTTGTAAACTCCAGTCTTCCAGCCTCAACAAATCCAAACGCCATCAACTGCAGGCGAATCACTTCGTCGCGCTTCATCTTCAGATTTCCTGTTAGTGTGAGGTCTTGTGCACCCACCTGCACCTGGAATCTTATTTTTGAAGTTATGAACTTCACATCCTGTGAGTTGTCAGATACTTTATGCAGGAACTGATTCTTGGCAATCACTTCCGACGGATCTACGGTCACAGGCTTTTCTACGGTCTTGGTCGATTTACATGCTACTAGTGCAAATGGTATTGCCACAAGAGCAACTTTCAAAAAATTCAATGGTTTCATTCTTTTATGTACTTTTTTAGTTTTATTTTTCTTGCCAATATTTTGTTGTCCGGTTCTCTCTTTGCCGCTTTTTTCCACAATTCCAATGCCTTTTCCTTGTCTCCGTTCATTGCATAAATATCACCGGCATGTTCGATTATTACTCCGCTCACGGTGTCCTTGTCATGCTTAAGCGCCTGGTCGATGTATACCTTCGCCTCAGAATATCTTTTCTGCACAAATAGAATCCATGCATAAGTATCTAGATATGTCGGGTTCTCTGGTTCAGCCTGCACCGTCTTGTAACTCATCTCCTCAGCCTTTTCCAGGTGCTTGCCGTCTTCGCTCAAGAAATATGCGTAGTTGTTCAGGCATCCTATGTTGTCAGGTTTCCACTGAAGGCATGAGTCATATGCAGCATACGCTTCCTTGTTCATTCCCTTTTGGTGCATCAGGTCGCCCATTATTGAGTAGAAGTCAGAAACCAGTTCCGGACTGCTCTCCTGTGTAATCACGCCTATTCCGTTCTGCAATGCATCCAGCGCCTTGTCGGTATCATCGTTCAACGAATATGCTATGCCTTGATAGTAGTAGAACTCCATCAGGTCGGGTGTGTACTGCCTTGCAGCCTGACACAGCGCAATCACCCTTTCCCAGTTCTTGTCGTCCCAAGCATATTGCACCAATTGCAGTCTTGCCCCAGCATAGTCGGGCATCATCTGCACAACCTTCTCCAACACGCTTTCCAGATTCTGCCTTGGCATTTTCTTCATACTCATATACGAGACATACAGCACCACCAAGTCTGTGCTGACATCCGGCATCTTCATCAGCTGCTCGAAATATCCCAGTATTTTCGTGCTGTCGCCACCGGCTTCTTCGCTTGCCGCTATCTCCTGCCTCAGCAGTCCCACCCTGTCTTCCAGTGTGGTATTCTTGTTCAGCAATATGCTACGTGTCAGCGAGTCGGCAACCAGAGTGTCACCCTCTCTCTTGTGATATGTCAGCATCGACATCTGCGCACGCATATTGTCAGGTTCTTCCTTCAGTATTTCCTTGAATATATCCAGTGCTTCCTGCTCCTTTCCGTTCATCAGCAATGCATCGCCATATAGTCCGCGGTAGTTCAGGTCGTTTGGATATTGGTCTGCCAGTTTCTTTATCTCTTCTATGGCAGCGTCATGTTTTCCTTGCATCGTAAATATTTCACTCTTCGTGTATGCTAGACGCTCGCTTTTTCCTTCTACGTTCTCTATCTTGTCGAGCGTTTTCACTGCCGCATCATAGTTTTCCTGCTGAAGGTATAGTCTAACCAAAGTATTCAGCACTTCAGTCTGCCCAGGAGCATTCTCGTAGAGTCTCTCAAACATCGTAGTGGCATCTTCCAGCCTAGCGCTCTGCACGTAAGAGAAAGCCAGGGTCTCCAGATAGGTGGTGTTGTCTGGGTTCAGCGCCACGGCCTTTTCAAAACAGGCCTGCGACTTTTCCTTGTCTTTCAGTGCGTAATATAACTTTCCCAGAAAGTAGTGTGCCTCTGGTTTCGTTGAGTCTATGCTTATGCAATGCTTAAACAGGTCGAAGGCAGCATCGTTGTTGCCCTTCTCCTTCTGCATCACAGCCTCAAGAAAGAAGTGGTCGTACTTCGACTGTCTGTCCTGTGCCGTCACATTGCCAACCAGTGCCACCAGCACAGCCAATATCGCTATCAGTTGTCGCATGTCCAATTTATTTCACTCCGGTATGTCCATATCCGCCCTCTCCGCGCTCTGTCTCGTCGAGCTCTGCCACTTCTACAAACTCACCCTGTTCATGTTTTGCAATCACCATCTGGGCTATTCTTTCACCGTCGTTGACAACGAAATCCTTGTCAGACAGATTTATCAGCAGCACCATCACCTCGCCGCGATAGTCTGCATCCACCGTTCCGGGTGAGTTAAGCACCGTAATGCCGTGCTTCAGTGCCAATCCGCTGCGAGGACGTATCTGAGCCTCATATCCTTCTGGCAGTGCTATATGCAATCCTGTACCTATCAGCTTGCGCTCCAGTGGTTTGATAATTATCGGTTCTTCTATATTTGCACGCAGATCCATGCCTGCGCTCTGCGGTGTGGCATAAGCAGGCAACTGCTGGTGACCTCGATTTACAACGTTTATCTTTATCATTGTTTTCTATTTTGTTTACAACAACCTATTTAATTCTGCAAATATAATGATTAATATCCATATCTCCACATTTTTTAATGTATATTTGATGTTTTTTATTTAAAAAACACTACTTTTGCAAGTATTATGATGAACTGGCAACAACTGATAACAAACAAAAGACTCGGTCAGGAAGACCGACACACAGAAAGACATGACGACCGTACTGAGTTTAAGCGCGACTACGACCGCCTGATATTTTCGGCTCCGTTCCGCCGTCTGCAAAACAAGACTCAGGTGTTTCCTCTGCCGGGCAGCATCTTCGTGCATAACCGTCTGACACACAGTCTTGAGGTGGCAAGCGTGGGCATGTCGCTCGGCAACGACGTGGCTACAAGACTATGCGAGCGCCACCCTGAACTGAGCAGCACGCTGCTACCCGAAATCGGTCAGATAGTTGCCACAGCCTGCCTTGCCCACGACATGGGCAACCCTCCCTTTGGACATTCGGGCGAAAAGGCTATCCAGACATTCTTCACCGAGGGCAAGGGCAGGATTCTCCATGACATGGTAAGCAGCAGATTCTGGGACGACATAACGCACTTTGAAGGTAACGCCAACGCCTTCCGTCTGCTTACACATCGCTTCAAAGGCCGTCGTCCTGGCGGGTTTGTCATGACCTACTCCACTTTGGCATCAATCGTGAAATATCCTTTTGCCTCTTCTTTAGCAGGCAGCAAAGGCAAGTTCGGTTTCTTTACTTCCGAACAACCTACATACGAAAAAATTGCCGATGAAATGGGCATTATTCGTTTATCTGCCGATGGCGAGCCTGCATGTTATGCACGCCATCCTTTGGTTTATCTTGTAGAGGCTGCCGACGACATTTGCTACGAGATAATGGACATCGAGGATTCACACAAGCTGAAGATTCTTTCTTTCGATGAAACCGCCGATTTGTTATTAGGATTCTTCGATTCCATCGGGCAACAGAACATACACAACAGGATTGCGACAGAGCAGTTGACCGACGACAACGAGCAGATTGTCTATATGCGTGCCTGCGTTATCAGTAAGTTGGAACAGGAATGTGTAAGGGTGTTCATCGAGAACGAAGAGAAGATACTTTCCGGTGAGTTTCAGGGCAGCCTCATTGAGCACATCAGCGATATTCCTCGGAAGGCATACGAACGTTGTGCAAAAATGTCGAAGCAAAAGATATATTGCAGCAAGCCTGTGCTCGATGTCGAACTGGCGGGTTACAAAATCATGGAAACGCTCATGGAGCAGATGACAGAGGCAGCAGTGCATCCCGACCGCTATTACTCAAAACAGTTAATCAGTCGTGTCAGCAGTCAGTACGACATTCATTCTGACAATCTTGAAACACGACTAATGGCTGTCATCGACTACATCAGCGGCATGACCGACGTTTATGCCCTCGACATCTACCAAAAGATAAACGGCATAAGCCTGCCGATAGTGTAGTTTCTATACTGCCGATGCTACAATCTATTAAAGAGAAATGCCAGATCTCTAAAACCGCTATTGTCAAATATTCTTGTGCCAAGGGTATTGCTTGCATAATATTTTATCATGAAAATTCCCGTTTTCATCGGGTAAATTCTAATTTGTGAAGTTTTTGTGAAGTGGGAAATTATACTTGCCATCGCTTTTTTCCTTACTTTTGCATTATAAATTCATGAAAGTTATGAGGACATTACTATTTCTAACCAT
>JAFQQY010000020.1 GCA_017410365.1 Prevotella sp. | reverse complement strand
CTCTTTTCTTATGTGCTTCCCGGAGCATTGCTCCTCGAAAGCGGGTGCAAAGGTACGCACTTTTTTGATACCCGCAAAATATTTCAAGGAAAAATTTAAAGAAACAATCGTTTTTTATACACTTGTTGATGTAAATCAAGCATAATGTGTGCGCACACATTATTATATATTATATTAGAAGGAGTCAAAGGGAGACAAACGGAGATAAAGGGAGATAGAGGCCAATTGAAGATGAAAGGGCGCATGGATTTAAATAACACGTCACTTCTTTTCAGGTTGCTTGTTGAATCTGTATGCAAGTGTGAACATTACGTAGCGGGGCACGCTGCGATACCATGTCTCCGTTCTGCCCTGAGCATTCACGTTATAACTGGTGGTTGAAAGTTTCTTCAGCAAGTCGTAAGCCGTGAGCTTTGCAATCAGCTTGCCCTTCAAGAACGAGCGCGACAGCTGTGCGTTCCATATCAGTTCGTCGGTATTCATATCGCTTGTGCCATAACCGCAGCGACTGAAATTGTTGAGGTCGGTAGCTACATTCACGTTGAGCACGGGCACCGTGTACTGAACATTCATGCCATACTGATAGTCATATACATTCAGTCGCTGGAAGTTCTCCCTATTGCCGCTACTATGGCGCGAGGTCAGCTTACCGATAGCGCCCACAGTCAGCTTGCCCAATTTATACGTCAGTTTGGCTGTTCCCGAAGTAATTACGGTGTTCACCTTGCTCAAAGCAACAGGTTCGTCATCGTAAGCCACATCGAAGTCAACGCTCCTTTCGTATTTCGCCCTGCCGTCGATACTATAGCGCAAGCGTTTCTTCTTGTCGAAAGTACCGTTAGCGCCCGCCGACAGTTCTCCGAACCAGTTGGCTTTGCCTATATTGTCGGTCATGTAAGTATAGGCACCCGTCTTCGTGTTGTAGTTTGTACGCGTACCCCAGGCATTGTGCCTAATATTCGCTACAAGCCTAACCCAATAGCTGAGGTCTATCGAGTCGCACTTAATGTTCAGTCGTACAGCTAAATCATGTTCCGTTCTGTCCTTCACATCGGGGTTGTATATACGCATAGCCAGCGGATTGCTATTGTCGTAAATCGGCATCAGCGTAGAGAACCCCGGCTTCTCAGTGTTCATGTAATAATGAAATTGAAGCTTTTTCTTTCCATAAGTGCTGAAAAAAATTGACGGTGCAAACTTGCTGTAAGAACGACGTGCCGTGGTGTCAAGAACAGCACGCGCATAGTCCATCTTCTCCTTATAATAGCTTATTGGTAGCGACAAAGAGAAGTACATGTCATCATTAGAGCGATAGAAGCCAATCTGAGCACGATACCTTTGTGTTGTCATCTGCATTTCGTAACTGTTTTGGCTGTCCATCGCCATCAGGAGCGAGTCGCGCGACGACGGCAACACACCTGGTTGGTCGTAAGGGCTATCGCCGCCCAAACTGTCCAGACGGAAGCGGTCGTTCTTATTGTCCTGATTTTGATATTGATACGACAATCCCATATCTATGTTCCAGAAATCAGGCAACTGATAAGTATAACTCAAACTGAAATCCCCCGAATACGACTTGTTATAGCTGTCAGAATAGTTGTTTCTCAGTTCATGCTTGTCTGTCTGTGCATAATAAGTGCGGTCGATGCTATGCTGCACGTCTGGTTTCGAGATGTTAACATACGGCTGAAAGCTGAATGAAAGCCAGTCGCCCGTTTCCCAACTTTTATACAGATTCACATATCCGTTCAAACTGAACGTCTCTCTTTTTCCGAAGCCGATGCCCGTAGAGCGGTTGGTCAGCACATCGCTATATGTCGAGTCGGCACTCTGCCAAGCATTGTCGCTTTTCGTGTATCTCATCGAGAGATACGAACTGCCCCATTTATTGATGCGAAGCTGATTGGTCAGGCTCATATTGAAATTGTCTGATGTGTTTACCGACTGCGAGCGTCGGAATATGTTTCCGCTTGTGGCGAATGTCTCGCGCAGGTTGCGGCTCTCGCTGTCGTTGTCGTCCCATCCCACTTTCACGTCAAGCCTCTCTTTAACCTTCTTCTCCTTGTCGTTCGTTTCCAGATGCAGTCCTGCCTGACGTGTTGTTACCAGCGAGCGCGACACCTTTGACGGCGACCACTCCCCGTCGCTGCCCGGTTCGCGTGTCTCGTTCACGTTGTTGGCATTTCCAAACACCGACACACGTGTCCGGTCGTCATAATAGAGTCCGAACAGTCTTCCCGTCCAGCGGTTTTCTGTTCCCATTCCTGCCTCTGCATTTGCAATATATCCACGCGCATACTCCCGCTTCAGGCTTACATCCATCACGTAGTCACGCTGCTCGACATCCTTGCCTATCATCTCGCTCTTCTCCGTCATCTTGTTATACACCTTTATGTCTTTCACGGTGTAATATGGCAGATTGTCGAGCATCACCTTGTTCTCGCCCTTAAAGAAATCAGAACCGTTCAGCGTCAGATAGTCAACCTTCTTTCCGTTCACGTAGATGTCGCCATTGTCTTTCAGTTCCGCACCCGGCAACTGTCTTATTAGCGCATCAAGCATCGAACCTTCGGGCAGATTGAAAGCAGAGGCGTCATAAACTATCGTATCGCCACGATAGGCTATCTGCACCCTTGTGCCCTTGACCACCACGCCGTCCAGATTGACACTCTTCCATGCCTTTCGCTTCATCAGCAGTTCCGGCAAAGGGAACTGTTGGTTGTGGCGTCTGCTCTTCAGGGTATAGTCGACGAGGAGGTCTTCATATCCCTCAGCCGTAGCCTTCAGAATATACTTCCCCTCTTTAAACGGCACAGCGAACTGATAGTAAGAGTTTCTGCCCTTGTCGTAAGTCGTGCATGTCACGGTATCTACCACGGTCGAGTCTTCGCGCATCAGTGTTACGAAGGCCTTCACCCCTACCCTCGTGAACGAGTCAAACACCTGTCCGTAAAGTTCCGCCTTACGTTCCTTTTTCTCTTTCTTCTCTTCAGCTTGTGCGGTTAAAGCCATTAGCAATGCCACGGCAAAAAGCAATATCTTTCTCATTGTTGTTTTGTTAAATCTTTATCTAATTCATCGGGCTAAAACATCGTCCCTCTATATTATATACGCAGAAGGGTGCCGGAAGTTAACTGGATTTAACCTTATTTAACTATCGGCAGAATTGGGTTTAAATTCAGTAAGTGGCGTTCTGACTGACAGTTTTTGGCCTTCTGACTGGCAGTTTTTGGCGCTCTGACTGGCAGTAAGTGGGCCACTTACTAAAAAAAGAGGGCGCGATTGCTATGAAAAACCGTAGGAAATTCAGACTTCTTACATCTACTTTTCATAAAAAGCAAATGGCCTGTCCATCGCTTTGATGAACAGGCCACAACGACCAAGCTACGACGCTACGCGCGCCTTTGAAAACCCTCTATAAAACAAATAACGTATTTTTAATGCTTAATTTTTAATGCTTAATGCTTAATTTTTAATGCTTAATTTTTAATGCTTAATTTTTAATGCTTAATTATGAATGCTTAATGCTCAATTATTATTCGCATTCGCTCATCAACACGTCGCTACGTTCATCAGCTCCGCAGTCATAACTCATAATTCATAATTAGTTCGCTAACGCTCATCAGCTTCGCAGTCATAATTCTTAATTCATAACTCCTAACTCCTAATTCTTAATTAGTCTTACTCCACCACCACACGCTCAAAATACTCGAAGTATTTCTGGTTGTCGCGCAGTTCCTCTACATCGAGGTCGGTAACTTGCGTGCCTTTCCAATTGGCACCCCACGCCTTGAACGGCTTAGAGTCGGGCACGATGTAGTGGATGGTATTTACGTCGAGCGGCAGCGGTTCGAACACCAGCACCTGCGCCCACCAGTCGCCAGCCGTTTCCTCTACCCATGTAATCTGGTTCAACGTGAAACCCTGCACGCTCTTTATCTTATATTGCCTTCCGCTATTGTCGATGAGAAAACACGTTTCGTCAACACCGTAATACTCTCTGCACCAGTTATGGTTACGCGGTATTGCAAGGTAAGTAGCCTCTTGCGTTCTCCATAGCCCATACAATTTCTCTTTCTTCTCAGGAACAGGTTTGATGGTATGCACATCGGTTAAGCGCGCCCACGAATCGTGGTTGTTTATGTCGTAGTTTTTTGCCGGAGCCACCATGCGCGGTATCTTGAACTGAGGCACAGGGTCGTAGGCAGGTTCTGTTTCTTTAGTGCGCTTAAGCTTTGTCACTTCGTCGCCACGCAGATACCAGTTCGGTATGCCATATATGGAAATCTTCTTTACCGACTCTGGCAGCGGCGGGAACGTGATTGAGATATCTACAAGCGAACCCTTTGGAGCCTGCAGCGTGAAATGCGTCTTCAGCACATCGTTGGAACTCTTTCTCGGTTTGTAGTGTATGCCCGTCTCACGGTCAACTATATATGTGTCGGCACCGCCAAGCCACATGTTCTTTACCTCATCGGCAGGCATCATGAAATAGCAATGGAGCACGGTCTGCTTCTTCTCGGCAGTAAGTCGCCAGAACATCGCCGTCAGTTGGCTTTTTCCTGACATCATGGCCTCCACTCCCTCTCTAAGCGATTTCTGTCCTTCACCAGTAAAAACAGAATAGTCTTTAACAATATCCATTTTGTTGGCGGTGATAATCTTGTTGCCACCCAACCATGCGCACTCAGTACTTGGCCACTCTACGCTGGTCTTCAGCGTCTTCTCGTCGAAAGACACCTTTGGCACATTCATTTTATAGACATAACCCTCATACAGAACTTTTTCATCTTTTTTGCCGTTGCCAGCCATTGCAGGCACGAGCAGCATCGCCAGAAGACTGGCTGCTATGAATCTTAGTTTTCTCATATTGTTTGGATTTAATTAATTATTTTATTTTGTAGTACTTTTTAAGGAGTTCAGGAGTTCGGGAGTTCAGGAGTTCAGACGTATGCTTTGGAAAAAGTTCTTCAATCTTTCAATCTTTCAATCCTTCAATCTCTCAATCTCTCATCCAAAATTCTTCGGTCAAAAATATTGCATCTCTTCATATTTTGTCCTAAACTTGCGCCAACATAGCGACGGTATCGGTTCGCCCAGCGTCACGCGCGAGCAATGCAGCAGGATAGAGCCTCTTATCCTTTCGGCTATCCACATGTAGTGGGTGTTCTTCTGCAAGTCTTTCATCTCGAAGTAGAACTGTCTGCGGGACATATTGAGCTTATAACCAGGCTGGGTGTTGTCGTACCAGCATGCCACCTGCAACAGTCTGCCGAACACATCGGTCTTCTTGTCGTCGGGGAACACGTAAACCGCATCTATTGCATTCTTGTCTGTTGTCGGTTCGCACCCCAGGTCTATGCTGTCTGCACGACATGCCTTTGCAAACTGTCCTATAAATTCGTTCACCATATTCGGGTCCTGATATGCAGATGACACCTGTATGAGCTCCGGTTCTGATTCATAATCCTGCGGATATTCTGGTACAACAGCCGGTTCCTCAGCCTCGTCTTCCACGGTCTCAGTCTCAGGTTGGGTTGTCGTTTGTACTGGTTCTGCAACCTTTGCCTTGGCAACAGACCTTGATGGTTTGGCAACAGGTTCTGACAACTGGGCAATCATAGGTTGCGCCGGTGCCGTTTCCGCTATCGGTTTTGCCTCTGCTGGCTTCGCCTGTTTCTGCTCCGTTTGCTCCTTTATGCTGTCTTTCATCACTTGCGCCATCTGCAACGGCTTGCCGGAAGTAGCGGTTTCGCTGTCGCGGAACATGAGCAAGGTTCCGAAACCGACGAGCAATAATACAGATGCCGCCATCGCCTACCTTATTATATATATATGACGCTTGGACTTTTGTGCAGAGCGCTGCGCCATGATGTGGTCGAAGAGAGCCTCGTCGGTGGTCAGTTCGCCGAGCATCGCCCCTATCATGCGCCACTCCTCCGGAGCATCGTCGCGCATCACCTCGAGCGCCAGCCTCTTCTCTTCCTCAATGCTGGTCTCGCCATTGAGATACTTCGAGATTAGTATTTCTGTTTCCTTATATGTCATGTCTCTTTATATTCCTTTTTAGTTCTTCGTAAATCTTCTTTCTTGCAGCCGAAATCATGCTCTTGACAGATGTTTTCGATATATTGGTCTGCTTTACTATATCGTCGAGCGGCAAACCCTCAATCTGGCGCAGTTCGTAAAGATGCCGTTCCGACGGTTTCAGTTTGTCTATCGCCCTGCTTACAACCTCATTCAGCTCCTTGCTTTCCATTATCTCCTGCGGCGAGCGTGCCGTCTGTCTGGGTTGCGCCGTACCGCCGAATCCCTCTGGCACCACTATTTCGGTCTTGCGTTTCCTCACTATATCCATACAGCAATGTTTGGCTATTCGCGTGGCAAGACAAGTGTGGTCGGACCCAGCCGCCATGCGGTCGCTGTATTTCCAAAGAGCCACCAGTCCCTCTTGAGCAACATCGTCGGCATCGGCCTCGTTGCCAAAGAAACTGCGCCCTACCGACAGCATCGTGTCTCTGAGCGAAGGGGCTATATGTTCAAATTCTTCGAGCGTCATTCTACTATATAAGCGTAACGAAACGAATAAAGTAAAGTTGGAAATAGCACTTTTTTCAATTTTGCAGACAAATATATACAAAAACAAGCATACTGGCATGAAAAACAAACATTATTTGTAGAGAACGTAAAGAAAACAGAGAATAATAAAGAGAAGACTAATAAAATTATGTTGTTTTATTTTGCGGTCTGCATAAATATGTATAACTTTGCAGCCGATTTTGAATAAATATACAGACGATGAAGATAAAGAAAAACCGCCTGGAGACTCTGAGGATGATAATATCCAGTCAGGAACTTGGCAGTCAGGAAGAACTGCTTAACGCCCTTCAAAAGGAGGGTTTCAAACTAACACAAGCCACACTTAGCCGCGACCTGAAGCAACTGAAGGTGGCAAAGGCAGCCACTATGAACGGCAATTATGTCTATGTGTTGCCAAATGTTACTATGTACAAGCGCGTGAGCACTCCTCATCAGATAAAGGAAATGATGCAGGTGCCAGGATTCCTTTCTATAAATTTCTCTGGCAATATGGGTGTCATCAAGACTCGCCCTGGCTATGCAAGCAGCATTGCATATAACATTGACAACAGCGAAATACCACAGATAATAGGAACCATTGCCGGCGACGATACAATATTTATCGTAATCAAGCAGGGCGTAAACGAGGAAGAAGTGATAACCGCACTTAGTGAGGTGGTGCCGAATTTGAGATAAGGGATTGAAGGAAAGCACCCTAAAAATAAAGATAAAATAAAACTCTGAAATGGATCAAATAGAGATTCTGGTGGCAGGCCCCGAACATGAGGTCTATGTTGACACCATTTTGAAGACTATCGCCGATGCTGCCAAGGTGCGCGGCACCGGTATCGCAAAGCGAACACACGAATATCTGACAACGAAGATGAAGGAGGCCAAGGCGGTAATAGCTCTGCAGGGAGACCGCTTTGCCGGATTCAGTTATATAGAGACCTGGGGCAACAAGCAATATGTTACCACATCAGGTCTTATCGTTCATCCAGATTTCCGCAATATGGGAATAGCAAAGCGCATAAAGGACATGACCTTTACGCTGGCACGCACACGCTGGCCACACGCAAAGATATTCAGCTTGACAAGTGGTGCGGCGGTAATGGCAATGAACACACAACTGGGCTACAAGCCAGTAACCTTTGCCGACCTTACCGACGACGAGGCTTTCTGGCGCGGTTGCGAGGGATGCGTAAACTCTGACGTGCTCCACCGCACCGGTCGCAAGTACTGCATCTGCACAGCCATGCTCTACGACCCGGAAGAGCATCTGCCGGCAAAGATACCAGATGAGGTGCTCACACGTATCCTCTCATTAGAAAAAGAAGAAACAAAAAAATAAATATACATATGGGAAAGAAGAAGAAAGTAGTAGTAGCCTTTTCAGGCGGACTAGACACATCATACAACGTGATGTACCTCACAAAGGAAATGGGTTACGAAGTATATGCCGCTTGCGCCAATACAGGCGGATTCTCAGAGGAACAGCTCAAGACCAACGAAGAGAATGCCTACAAGCTCGGAGCCGTGAAGTATGTTACTCTCAACGTGACAAAAGAGTATTATGAGAAATCATTGAAATATATGATATACGGCAATGTGCTCCGCAACAACTGCTACCCTATTTCGGTAAGCTCAGAGCGCATTTTCCAGGCAATCGCCATCGCACGCTATGCCAAGGAGATTGGTGCCGATGCCATTGCACACGGTTCTACAGGTGCCGGCAACGACCAGATTCGTTTCGATATGACCTTCCTTGTGCTCGCACCTGGAGTTGAGATAATCACACTTACACGCGACAAGAACCTGAGCCGTCAGGAAGAGGTTGACTATCTTAACGCCAACGGCTATTTCGCTGACTTCACCAAACTGAAATATTCTTACAACGTGGGTATCTGGGGAACAAGTATCTGCGGTGGCGAGATTCTCGACAGTACACAGGGATTGCCAGAGAGCGCATACCTTAAGCATCCAACAAAGGAGGGCACAGAACAGTTGAAGCTCGGTTTCGAGAAAGGCGAACTGATATCGGTGAACGGTGTGAAGTATGACGACAAGATTGCTGCCATTCAGGCTGTTGAGGAGATAGGTGCTTCTTATGCCATCGGCCGCGACTGTCACGTGGGCGATACCATCATCGGCATCAAGGGTCGTGTGGGTTTTGAGGCAGCAGCCCCAATGCTCATCATCGGCGCTCACCGCTTCCTTGAGAAATATACGCTGAGCAAGTGGCAGCAGTATTGGAAGGAGCAGGTGGCCAACTGGTACGGAATGTTCCTCCACGAAAGTCAGTATCTCGAGCCTGTGATGCCAGACATCGAGGCTATGCTCGTATCATCACAGCGCAATGTTACCGGTGAGGTGACACTCGAACTGCGCCCATATAGTTTCCAGACAATGGGTGTAGATTCTCCTAACGACCTCGTAAAGAACAAGCTCGGCGAGTATGGCGAGACAGCCAAGGCATGGAGCAGCGATGATGCCAAGGGATTCATCAAGGTAAGCTCTACAGCCCTGCGCGCTTATTACCTTGCTCATCCGGATGAGGAGAGGTAGGGGTTTTATAGTAAACAAGTTGACGAGTTAACAAGTAAACAAGTTATTTGCTGATAAACTCAGAAATAGAATAGTAAACAAAAAGACAATTAACTTGTCAACTCGTCAACTAAAAAACAACTTGTCAACTAAAAAATAAACATACAATGGAAAAGAAATTTGCATTATCATCAACAGACAAGAAGATTGCCGGTGTTTGCGGCGGTCTGGCTGAGTATTTCAATATTGATTCACTTATCATCCGTATTATCTTTGTCGTACTGCTTATAGGCGGTTCATTAGGATTCTGGGCTTATATACTACTCTGGATATTGGCACCTAAAAAATAATAACTGATGATTAAAGTAGGTATTCTTGGTGCGGCAGGCTATACAGGCGGTGAACTGATTCGCCTGCTGATAAACCACCCTGAGGTAGAAATTGTTTTTGCCAATAGCGAGAGTAATGCAGGCAATGCCGTTGCCGACGTGCACGAGGGTTTGCTTGGCGACACAGATTTGAAGTTTACCGACGATCTGCCTTTCGACAAGGTAGATGTGGTGTTCTTCTGTTTCGGTCATGGCAAGAGCGAGCAGTTCTTGAAGGAGCATACAATTCCGGCAAGTGTAAAGATTGTCGATTTGGCACAGGACTTCCGAATTGCAGGCGACCATGATTATGTTTATGGCTTGCCAGAAATGAATAAGGCGGAAATAGCAAAGGCACAGCATTTGGCCAACCCCGGTTGCTTTGCCACTTGCATCCAACTGGGTCTGTTGCCGGCAACAAAGCATGGGTTACTGAAGAGCGATGTGGCTGTAAACGCCATTACTGGTTCAACAGGTGCCGGTCAGAAACCCACATCGACCACTCATTTCTCTTGGCGCAACAATAACTTCTCTGTTTATAAGCTGTTCACGCACCAGCATCTGCATGAAATCTGTCAGACGCTGAACATTCTGCGTCCTGCAGATGCACCAGAGGTGGTGGATACGCTGAACGAAGGATTTGAGGTTGGAGAAGGCAAGGTGACCATTGACTTTATCCCTTACCGTGGCGACTTTGCCCGCGGCATCTTCTGTACAGAGGTGATTGCGCTCGACAAGGCGGTTGACAAGGATGAGGTAGTGGCTATCTACAAGGACTTCTACAAGGATGCTGCGTTCACTCACTATTCCGACAAGGCACCAGACCTGAAGCAGGTGGTAAACACCAACAAAGCTATCGTACACGTTGACGTGTTCGGTCGTAAGATTGTCATTACATCAATGATTGACAACTTGCTGAAGGGTGCTGTGGGACAAGCTGTGCAGAATATGAACATCATGTTTGGCATAGATGAAAAAGCAGGACTGAATCTAAAGGCAAACGCGTTTTAATAATAACAAGAGTTGATGATTGAAGAAAAGGGCTATGGCATTGTTCATTAATTCTTCATTATTCACTTATCACTTATTATTTATAAAGTTATGAAACTATTTGACGTTTATCCATTATACGATATAAATATTGTAAAGGGAAAGGGATGCAAGGTCTGGGATGAGAACGGACAGGAATATCTCGACCTTTACGGCGGTCATGCAGTAATAAGCATCGGTCATTGTCATCCGCACTATGTGGAGAAGATGGCCGAGCAACTCAACAACCTGGGCTTCTACAGCAACTCTGTTATAAATAAGTTGCAGGTGAACGTTGCCGAGAAGATGGGAAAGGCTTGCGGTTATGAAGACTACCAGCTGTTCTTAATAAACTCTGGTGCCGAGGCAAACGAGAATGCACTGAAACTGGCATCGTTCAAGACAGGTCGCACTCGTGTACTGTCGCTTGAGAAAGCTTTCCACGGACGCACATCGCTGGCTGTTGAGGCAACAAACAATCCGAAGATTATCGCACCTATCAATGCCAACGGCCATGTTACCTACCTGCCTATCAACGACCTTGCCGCATGGGAGGCGGAACTGGCAAAGGGCGACGTGTGTGCTTGTATCATAGAGTGCATACAGGGTGTCGGCGGCATTCGCATTGTTACAGAGGAGTTTGCTAAGAGATTGCAGGCAGCATGCAAGAAATACGGAACGGTGCTTATCTGCGACGAGATACAGTGCGGTTACGGTCGTAGCGGAAAGTTCTTCGCTCACCAGTGGCTTGACATTCGTCCCGACATCATAACCGTGGCCAAGGGCATTGCCAACGGATTCCCGATGGGTGGAGTGCTTATTTCACCCGACTTCGTACCGGAATATGGCCAGTTGGGGACTACCTTCGGCGGCAACCACTTGGCTTGCGCTGCTGCTACAGCTGTGCTCGACGTGATGGAGAATGAGAATCTGGTAGAGAACGCTCGTGAAGTGGGCGAATACCTTATGGAGAAACTCAATGAACTGAAGCAGACAGAACCGCATATCGTGGATGTGCGCGGACGCGGACTCATGATTGGTATCGAACTGGATATTCCTCATAAGGACGTGCGTCGCCGACTGATATTCAACGAGCATTGCTTTACCGGTTGCTCTGGCACAAACATTCTGCGCCTGTTGCCACCGCTCTGCATGACAAAGGCAATGGCTGACGAGTTTATCGAGAAACTAAAGAAAGCATTTAAGGAATAAGAAGATATGAAAATCTCAGTTATCGGAGCAGGCGCAATGGGAGGCGCTATGGTGCACGGCATGCTTAAAGGCAGCACCTTTGCCAATGCAGATATCACTGTGGCAGACCCATCGGCGAAAGCACTTGAGCAGTTTGAAGCAACCGGGGTCACCGTCACTACCAACAATGCACTTGCTGCCAAAGCAAGCGACATCGTGGCTGTGGTGGTTAAGCCATGGCTCGTGGAGAGTGTGCTGAAGGGTATCATGCAGTCGCTCGACTACAACCGTCAGTTGCTCATTGTTGTGGCTGCTGGTGTTTCATCGGTTCAGATTAAGGAATGGCTTGACAAGGGCGACGGCACTATGATTCCGCTGTTTCTCGTCATCCCAAACACAGCCATCGCAGTGATGAGCTCTATGACTTTTGTCGTTCCTGTTGGCGCAAGCGAAGAACAGACGGCAACGGTGAAGGCCATGTTCGACGAAATGGGCAGCGCGCTGATTACAGAAGAGCGTTTGTTGGCAGCTGGCACAACCCTGGCTTCATGTGGCATTGCATACGCCATGCGATATGTGCGGGCGGCATCAGAGGGCGGCGTGGAAATAGGTTTCAAGGCTGATGATGCCAAAGCCATCGTGTTGCAGACAGTGAAGGGTGCCGTAGAATTGCTGCAGGCCAATGGCAACCATCCCGAAGCAGAGATTGACAAGGTGACAACACCTGGCGGAGTGACCATCAAGGGTCTTAACGAGATGGAACATGCAGGCTTCACCAGTGCCGTTATCAGAGGACTAAAGGCTGGCATGAAGAGCTAGGTTGTCTAGAAAAAGAAACTAATAAATAAAAACAACATAACTATGGATGAAGAAATAAAACTTATCGGCGAACGACTGAAGGGACTTCGCGAAGTTCTTGAGATAACAGCCGAGGAAATGGCTGAGACATACGGGTGTGATGTTGATAAATATATGGCAGTAGAGAACGGCGATGCAGAACCTTCGGTGTCTGCTTTGTCAAAGGTTGCCAAGAAATATGACGTAGAACTTGATGTCCTTATGTTTGGCGAGGAACCTCACATGCGCCATTACTTCCTTACCCGCAAGGGACAAGGCAAGAGCATCGAGCGTCGCAAGGAGTACAAATACCAGAGTCTGGCAAGCGGATTCCGCGGCCGTAACTTCGACCCATTCCTTACACAGGTTGACCCGCTGCCAGGCAATGCTAAGCATGCGCAGAACTCGCACAGCGGTCATGAGTTCTTGTATATGATTGAAGGATGCCTGGAAGTGACTATCGGCAACAAGGTAATGGTGCTGAACGAGGGCGACAGCATCTTCTTCGATGCAAAGCAGCCTCACGCCATGCGAGCACTTGAAGACAAACCGGCAAGATTCCTCGCAATTGTAAACTAAATAATTATCCTATTTAAAATATGATAGAAAGATTCTTAAAGCAGACCGAGTTTACTTCACAGGAAGATTTCAAGCAGAATCTGCAATATATTGTTCCAGACAATTTCAACTTCGCCTACGACGTTATTGACGAGTGGGCAAAGTCGCATCCAGATAAGTTGGCTATATTATGGAGCAACGACGAGGGACAGTCTGAACGAATCACATTCTCAGATCTGAAGAAGAGAAGTGACCAGGCGGCTTCTTATTTCCAACAATTGGGTATTGGCAAGGGTGATTCTGTAATGCTTATCCTGAAGCGTCGCGTGGAATTCTGGATTGCCGTACTCGGACTCCATAAGATAGGTGCAGTGGCTATCCCTGCCACACACATGCTTACAACTCACGACATTATCTATCGCAATACCCGAGCAGACGTTAAGGCAATTATCTGCGTAGGCGAGGATTATGTTCAGCAACAGATTGCTGATGCAATGGCTGAAAGTCCCACGCTGAAGGTTGTCATCAGTATCGGTCCTAAGGTACACGAGGGTTTCCATGACTGGCAGAACGAATGGCAAAAGGCGCCGGAGTTCGTTCGCCCGGCTGAACCTGTAAATAGCAATGATGATACAATGCTGCTCTATTTTACCAGCGGAACGAGTGGTAAGCCAAAGATGGTGGCACACGATTATCTTTATGCCCTCGGTCATCTTACTACTGGTGTCTATTGGCACAATCTGAAAGAAGACAGCATACACATCACTGTGGCAGACACGGGTTGGGCAAAGGCTGCTTGGGGCAAACTCTATGGCCAGTGGCTGGCAGGTGCAGCTATATTCGTGTTCGACCATGAGAAGTTTACTGCCGACAAGATATTGCGTCAGATAGAGAAATACCGTGTGACATCGTTTTGTGCACCTCCAACGGTTTATCGCTTTATGATTCACGAGGATTTCAACAACTATGACTTGTCCTCACTCAAATACTGCTGTACAGCAGGCGAAGCCCTGAATCCTGCCGTTTATGATAAGTTCTATGAGCGTACAGGCATCCGTCTGATGGAAGGATTCGGACAGACAGAGACTACCATGACTCTCTGCACCATGCCTTGGACAAAACCAAAGCCTGGTTCGATGGGTCTGCCTAATCCACAATATGACATCGACCTCGTTAGACCTGACGGTACTTCATGTGAGGACGGTGAGAAGGGCGAGATTGTCATTCGCACAGGCGAGGGCAAGCCTCTCGGACTATTCAAGGGGTATTACCGTGACGAAGAACTGACAGCAAACACATGGCACGACGGCATGTATCATACAGGAGACATGGCATGGCGTGATGAGGACGGCTACTATTGGTTTGAGGGTCGTATCGACGACGTTATCAAGAGTAGCGGCTACCGCATCGGTCCGTTCGAGGTTGAGAGTGCGCTGATGACCCACCCGTCGGTTGTAGAGTGTGCCATCACCGGTGTGCCTGACGATATCCGTGGCATGGTGGTTAAGGCTACAATCATACTGAAAGACGAGTGGAAGGCAAAGGCTGGCGATGAACTGATAAAAGAGTTGCAGGAGCATGTTAAGCGTGAGACTGCACCTTATAAGTATCCGCGCATCATCGAGTTTGTGGATGAACTGCCAAAGACCATCAGCGGTAAGATTCGTCGTGTGGAGATTCGCCAGAAGGACAGCAAGTAATGATTTGTATGAAACACAGAATAGTAGTAAAGGTTGGCAGCAATGTGCTGACTCGCAAGGACGGTAAGCTTGATGTTACACGCATGTCGGCACTTGTTGACCAGATTGCATGGCTGCACAACAACGGTTATGAGGTGATTCTGGTTTCATCTGGAGCTGTGGCTTGCGGTCGCAGGGAACTGAAGGTTGACCATGATCTCGACTCTGTTGAGCAGCGTCAGCTGTTCTCTGCATTGGGACAGGTAAAACTTGTAGGGCTATACTACGACCTGTTCCGCGAGTATCATCTGCATGTAGGTCAGATTCTCACAATGAAGGAGAACTTCGAACCGGGCGAGCAGTATCAGAACCAGCAGGCTTGTATGAACGTGATGTTGGAAAACGATGTCATCCCTATTGTCAATGAGAATGACACCGTTAGCGTTACGGAGCTGATGTTTACCGATAACGATGAACTGAGCGGACTGATTGCACAGATGATGAATGCCGACACGGTGATACTGCTTAGCAACATCGATGGTATCTATACCGGTAAGCCTGACGAACCGGATTCTCAGTTGATACTGCGCGTAGAACCAGGCACAGACCTCAGCCAGTATATCCAGGCGGAGAAAAGTGCCTTTGGTCGTGGTGGCATGCACTCAAAATATACTACGGCAAGCAAACTGCAGGCATCTGGCATACGCGTCATAATCGCCAACGGCAAGAAAGACGATATCCTGGTGAATCTTATCAATAATCCAGAGGAAACAAGACATACGGAGTTTATAATCTAGAATCTCTAGAACCCCTAGAACCTCTAGAACCTCTAGAAAATCTAGATTCTCTATAACTCCATCGGGCTTAATGCCTCTAATCCCCAAATAAATACTTTATGGAACTAAGCGATATATTCAAAAAGGTAAAGAAAGCCAGCAGAGGCCTGGCCTTAGTGTCAGACGAGAAGCGCAATGAAGTGCTTATCGCCGTGGCAGATGCCATAATCAACCAAAAAGAGAGAATACTGAAAGCCAATGCAGAGGACTTGGCGAAGATGGATCAAAACAATCCGTTGTACGACCGTCTGCAACTTACTGACGACCGTCTGGAAGGTATTGCCGGCGATATGCGCAACGTGAGCACGTTGCCATCGCCACTTGGAAGGGTACTGAAGGAGAATACATTGCCAAACGGTTTGCACCTAAAGCGCATAAGCGTGCCTTTCGGTGTTATCGGAATGATTTACGAGGCACGTCCTAACGTCACGTTCGATGTCTTCTCTCTCTGTTTCAAGAGTGGAAACGCATGTGTTCTGAAAGGCGGAAAGGATGCCGACTGCTCAAATCGTGAGGAGGTAGCACTGATTCACGAAGTGCTCGAGTCGTTTGGCATAGATAAATCGGTAGTGGAACTGTTGCCTGCCACTCATGAGGCAACGGGTGAGATGCTAAATGCGGTTGGTTATATTGACCTTTGCATTCCTCGTGGCGGCAGAAAACTGATTGATTTCGTGCGTGACAATGCCCGTGTACCTGTTATCGAGACAGGGGCAGGTGTGGTGAACACGTACTTCGATGCCTTTGCCGACTTACGCATGGGACAGCGTATCGTTGCTAATGCCAAGACTCGCCGCGTCAGCGTGTGCAACGCCCTCGACTGCCTCATTGTGCATGAGAGCAGGTTGAGCGACTTGGGTGAGCTCTGTGCTCCGTTGGCTGACAAGAATGTAATAATCTATGCTGATGAACCGGCGTATCAGACTCTGAGCGGCTGCTATCCGAACCATCTGCTTGACCATACTCACGACCAAAGTTTCGGAACGGAGTTCATGGACTACAAGATGGCAATACGTACTGTGGCTACGCTCGATGAAGCTCTTGAGCATATAGCTCAATACAGTAGTGGTCACAGCGAGTGTATTATCACAGACGACAACGAGAATGCCAATCGTTTCAAGGCGGAAGTAGATGCGGCTTGTGTCTATGTCAATGCACCGACAAGCTTCACCGACGGAGCGCAGTTCGGACTTGGCGCAGAAATAGGTATCAGTACTCAGAAGCTGGGTGCACGCGGTCCGATGGCTCTCGAAGAGATAACAACTTACAAGTGGATTATAGAAGGCGACGGACAGGTGAGAGGATAGACTAATCGCTAATGCTGTCAGTATCGCTGTCTCCAGCACCTTCAATCCTTCAATTACTCGCCTTCGCTCATCAGCTTCACAGTCTTCAATTTTTCAACTCTTCAACTCTATAAGAATAAGACATGAAAACATTTATCAACGTGGAGGATCTCGGCGACCTCCGTCAAGCACTCGCCGAAGCACAGGAGATAAAGAACGACAGGTTCAAATATCAGCATCTTGGCAAGAACAAGACGCTGCTCATGATATTCTTCAATAACTCATTGCGCACACGTCTTTCTACGCAGAAGGCAGCAATGAACCTCGGCATGAATGTTATCGTGCTCGACGTGAATGCCGGGGCATGGAAACTGGAGACTGAGCGTGGTGTGATTATGGATGGTGACAAGAGTGAGCATCTGCTCGAAGCCATTCCGGTAATGGCAAGTTATTGCGACCTTATAGGTGTGCGTTCGTTTGCAGGACTTACCGACCGCGAATATGACTATGCGGAGACGGTAATGCAGCAGTTTATCAAATACAGCGGCAAACCAGTGTTTGCTATGGAGACAGCCACGGTGCATCCGCTGCAGTCGTTTGCTGACCTTATCACCATTGATGAGTATTGGAAGAAGAACCCTGAGTCTGCTACCAGAAAGCCGAAGGTGGTACTGACATGGGCTCCTCACTGCAAGGCTCTGCCGCAGGCTGTGCCTAACTCCTTTGCACAGTGGATGAATGCTGCAGATGTTGATTTCGTTGTAACTCATCCCGAAGGTTATGAACTAGACCCTGCATTCGTTGGCAATGCCCATGTAGAGTACGACCAGATGAAGGCGCTCGAGGGAGCCGACTTCGTTTATGCAAAGAACTGGAGTTGTCCTGGTGTTACTAACCCAGAAGACTATGGTAAGATTATCAGCAAGGACATGTCGTGGACCGTTGACGCTGCCCACATGGCAGTAACAAACAATGGCAAGTTCATGCACTGTCTGCCCGTTCGCCGTGGTCTGATTGTTACCGACGAGGTTATTGAGAGCGAAAACTCAATCGTAATCCCAGAGGCAGCCAACCGTGAGATTTCCTGTTCTGTGGTAATAAAGAGAATGCTCGAAGATTTATGAATAAACGAATAGTCATCGCCATGACTTGCCTGTTGTTCTCAATAGGTATCTCATTTGGCAAGAGCCTGGTGCTTACGCTGGCAAACAAGACATTGGTTTACTATATGCTGGGAGGCGACAAGAATCCAATGATGCGTTTTGCCGATGGCAAAGTGTGTGTTGACTCTGACGAGTATTCTTTCAGCAATATAAAGAACTTCTATATTTCTGAGACAGACGATCCTAACGGTATTGAGCATTTATTGAAAGAACAGCAGATTACCTATAAGGCAGGCACCCTCATTATCCATGCCGACAATACTGAATCCATTGGCGTATATACAGCCAATGGCATAAAGGTAAACGCAACTGTGGAGCAGGTTGGGGACGTAGTTGCTGTTAGTCTTAAGCAACTGTCAAAAGGCGTGTATGTTGTGCGTGTGGGAGAATCTTCATTTAAAGTTTTCAAACAATAGCATCTGGGAGGATAATATATGAAGCAAATACAGTTTATATTTACTTTATTGGTTGTTTTAATGTCCTCTCTGCAACTTAAGGCACAGGAGAGACCTACTAACTTATGGTTTCAGTTTGACGACCGTTTTACAGCCAATGACGTACTGAGCCTCAAAGATGTTGACTCCATTGCCTTTACCCAAAAATCCCTTAAATTGTATAGGTTTTTCCCTGACAATAATCAGGTGCTAGCCCTACCATTCAACTATCGTACTGATGGAGTGTATCGCTTGGATGAGGTGCAACGCTATATGGTTAAGCCAAGCACTTATTCAAACAATAACTATACCAGTGAGAATTCAACATGGTGTTTTCAACGCAGTGCAGAGAGTGAGCACTTTATTATCTATTGGGCCAAGGGACTAACCAAGCAATCAAACGGCAACATCACTGGAGGAGCTTCCAGTTCTGTGTGCAATGTAAACACCCTGCTTGCCAATGCAGAGAAGATATGGGACGTATATGTAAACAAACTTGGATTCCTCGAACCAGGCAACTCAACAACCGATAGAGTAAAGATACAGATGTATATCGTTAACCAGTCTGACTGGAGAGCCGACGGCAGCGGAGTTGACGGCACTATCTGGAAACCTGGTGTTGGCACAAACCGTACAGCACAGGCACATAAAACAGGAATATTCCATTGCAACCCGTGGGCAGCAAGTGATAATGTTACAGTGGCTCATGAGATAGGACACACATTCCAGTATCTGGTTAGCGCAGACTTAGGGATGAGACATGGATTGAACTATGTGCTTGGTCAAAACTCATCAGGTAATGAGTGGTGGGAAGACTGTGCCAACTGGCAAGCTCACAAGGTTTATCCTGAAGCGCAGTTCAGCAGCAACTGGAATAATAATCAGAATATGCACCATCTGAACATCTTGCATGAAGACGCACGATATAATAACTGCTACTATCAAGACTGGTGGTGCCAGAAGCATGGACTCAACACAGTTGGTCGTGTGTGGCGTGAGGCTATAAACCCTGAAGACCCAATACAGGCTTATATGCGTATGTTTGGTTTAAATGAAGAGACCTTTGCTGATGAACAGTTTGAAGGATACTGCCATATAGCCTGTATGGATATCGACGCATGGAAAACCTACGGCCAAGGACTTATTGGCAGTGAGCAGCAACGTCTAAAGGAGGTTTCGGCTACTATATTGGAAAAAAATCTCGCTGGAGAAGAAGGATGGTGGATTGTCGATCCTGCATATTGTCCGCAAAACTATGGATATAACGCTAATCCGCTGAAGGTGCCTGCTGCAGGAACCGTTGTAAAGGCTACTTTCAAAGGCTTGACCGGCATCGAGGGCTATAGAAACATTAATTCCTCTTATGCAGGATGGCGCTATGGTCTTGTGGCATATTCAAGCGACGGCACACGCACCTATAGTGATATAGGGCGCACGGCAGAGGGGGAGGTGAGCATCACTGTTCCCGAAAACTGCAAGTATATATGGTTTGTGGTGATGGGTGCTCCAACAACCTATTGGACACATTCATGGAACGACAATGTAGCAGATGATGAGCAGTGGCCGTATGCCGTGAAGTTTACTAACACAGATCCCTATGGTGCAAGCCGAACTTATGGTGACTATCCGCAGGACTATCAGCGTAAAGACACCACAGTGGTTATTAATGCTACCCTTGGCTATAGCTCCGACAGTTACACATCGGTACGTGTGCAGTATGACATGGATGCCATCAGCCAAGCTCTTGGTCTGAGCACTGCCCAACTGAAAACAATTAAGCCAAGCAGAAGTTACAATCCATGTTTCGTAGGAATAAATCCAGACGGAACGGTAAACAGTGCTACAACCACAACAACCAGTTCAAGTGCCACATCAACTGCATCAGACCGCAAATACGGTCATTGGTTTACTACTGATGGCAGGGTGTGCTCATATACAACCAGTGCAGGCATCTTTGCTGAGTGGTATCCAGACCAATATGGTTGTTATGTAGGTCAATATCCTGGCAAGCTGACACGAGGCAAGACCTATACTATTCGTCAGGCATTCATCTATAAAGATGCGGCCAACAAGGAATACAGAGCAACAATGGTTGTCAATCTTCTAGTAATTTAAACAAATAGAGAATGTGCCTAATCACACATTCTCTATTTGTTTTTACGCTTTGCTTACGAAAGCGAGATAAAGTGTTCCGTTTTGTTATCTTAGTGCAACCTTCTTGTAAAGCACTCCTTTGTACGTATTTATTCCCATACAAACAGAATCAGCCTTAATTGAGTCGCGCGGAATGCTTATATAACATTTCGATGAGTAATGCTCAGGCATGTCGCCTTGGTCGTGGTATAGACACATAAAAGAAGTAGCGGTGCCATCTGCATTTTGAATGATTGTGTCCTGAATAATACTGATGGTATGCAGTTCTGCATCTTTGCTAACCTCACCGATTTTCAAGTAGAACGCCATATTAAGGTATTTGCCGTTGGCACTCTGCCAGATGCTCTCAAACGTTACCGGGTCGGTCTTGATGTCCTGTATCATCCAGTCGGAATAAATGCTGAGCGTTGGCACTTGGGTGATGCTCAGTGGCTCAATGATGCCTTCTCCCACATTATTATAATATAAAAGAGCTCGATAGAGCGAGTCTGGTGTTGTCATCCATTTAACTGAAGGTTGTGAACTCACCGTTAGACGCTCATCGTTGTCGGTTATCACATAGTCCATCTGCTTGTTGCCGTTAGCATGCGCCTCAACAAACTCCGCCGTAGCAAGCGACAGTTCGCCCTCACCCTTGTCGTAGCTATCGCTCTCGCAGGAAGCAAGTAGCAATAGAAGGATAGCATACATCCAAATCTTATACACCATTTCTTTTATATAATTACTCTTTAACTATCAAGTCGTTTGCCAACTTATTCTTCGCTGGATTAGCATACATTGTGAGTATACGCTCACGCAAAAATGCCTCGTCTTTATTAGGAATGTCAATCATTGCCAGTCTGCCAGCAAGATACTTCTCGAAAGCGACCTTGTCCTCTGTTGTATAGTTGGCAGCCAAAGCATCGTTGCCAGCAAGCATGTCGGCAGCGATATAGTTGCAAGGATAGAGCATGTAATTGGCATGTATCTGCTTGTCTATATGAGCAGCAATAGTGTCAAACAGTTCGCCCTTTGGCATGTCAGGGTCGAGCGTCTTTAAGAAGTCGTCAATGCATGGTGCAGCATGATAATGGATATGTCCCTTGTAGCCCATGATACCTGTACGCATGCTCATCACATCGTCCTGCTTGGTTTTCTTCCAGCCCGCCACGTCACGCTTCAGTTGGAATTCCATTGCCTTGAGGAAGTCGCAAGGGTCGTATTCGTAAGATATGGCCAACGGTACGATATGCAGCTGCATCAGTCGTTCGATAATGTTTCCCGTGCCGCCCATTGCCATCATTTTCAGTATTGAAGGCTGTGTGCGGTCGTCGCTGTCCTTAGCACGACCTTCGCGCTGTGCTATCCACACGTTGTCATTTTTCTTCTCAACAACATAGTGCATATATTCAGCCATGCGCTTGCTGCTCATCAGCATCTCACGCACACCGGCACTGCGCTCAACGATGAACGACTTGTTGACTCTAACCAAATCCTTTATCCATGGTGCAGCCAGCAGATTGTCGCCGATGGCTATCTCGCAGGTTGTCTTGAAACCGGCATCAACAAGCAACACGTCAAGCAGTGCGGAGTCGAGCACTATGTCACGATGATTGCTTACGAAGGTATATCGACGGGTGACATCAACATTGCTCACATCAATGTCGCACCCCTTGCTTGCCTTTGACAACAGATCCTTAAGGAATCCGTAGCAAAACGCCAACTGGAAATCAAGGTTTGTTTTGCACTGGCGCATCTTCTGTGCAATGGCTTCAAATGGTATGTTGGGGAATACCACAGCAACGACGGAGCGGAACTGCTCGTCGGCAATCAGTCGCTCGAACACTTCGGGCAACTCCTCCGGCTCAAAAGGCCTGATAGCGTCAAATTGTTTAAGGTCTGCGTTCATAATATATTTTTTTAGTTGACAAGTTTATGAGTTTATGAGTTGACGAGTTGACAAGTTAAGACTCTTTATCTTTAGCAAGCAACTTGTTTACTCGTTTACTTGTCAACTCGTCAACTCAATTAAAACTGATTCTCCACAATATCTGTCAGTACGTCGGCCATATTCAATCCGGCAGCTCTTACCTGCTGCGGTATGAAGCTGGTTACAGTCATTCCTGGTGTGGTGTTTACTTCGAGCATATAGATCTTATCCACCTCCTCGCCCTGCTTATTCAGTCCGCGGCAGATGATGTAGTCAATACGGATGATGCCGTTGCAATGCAGGATGTCGTAGATATGACTAGTCAGTTCTGCCACACGACGTGCGGTATCTTCGCTCAGGCGGGCAGGAGTGATTTCCTGCACCTGACCGTTGTACTTAGCGTCGTAGTCAAAGAATTCGTTGCTTGTCACCACCTCTGTTGCAGGCAGTACCACCGACTTCTCCTTTGTCTTATAGCAGCCGATTGAAATCTCTGTACCCTTCAGGTATGACTCAACCATAACCTCCGGACTTTCCATCATTGCTTTGCGGATGGCTGGTGCCAGCTGGTCTTTGCTGTTTACCTTAGACACACCGAAACTGCTGCCGTCGGCTGCCGGCTTCACAAAGCATGGCATTCCGATGCGCTCTTCTATTTCATCGTCGCTCACCAGTTCTTCATATCCCTTACGTATCAGCAGACTGTCAGCAACGCTCACACCATAGCCACGGAGATACTGATTAAGCACAAACTTATCAAATGTCATTGCCTCTACCAATACACCACTAGTAGAATAAGGCAAATGTATCAAATCAAAATAACCTTGCAAGATCCCATTCTCTCCTGGGGTACCATGGATAGTAATGTAGGCATAATCGAAATGCACCAGTTTACCGTTTTCCATAAATGAGAAGTCATTGCGGTCAATAGGCGCTGTGGTGCCATCAGCCAGATGCACCTGCCAATCCACTCCCCTCATCAGTACTATATAAACATCATATTGCTCTTTATCAAAAAAGGAATATAGTCCTTGTGCCGAGCGCTGCGACACCTCATATTCAGATGAATCGCCACCACAAACGATGGCTATTGTTCTTTTGCTCATATATTGTAATATTCTTAATTCTTATTTTCCAATTCCCAATTTCCCACGTATTTCCTCCATTTCTCCAGCAATGCCGTTATGTCGGCAGGCAGTTCTGAAGTGAAGTCCATCTGCTTGCCCGTGCGAGGATGCACAAAACCAAGTGTGCGGGCATGAAGAACTTGGCGCGGACAGAGTTTGAAACAGTTCTGTATGAATTGCCTGTAGCTGCCTGAACGCTCACCACGCAGTATCTCCGTGCCTCCATAACGCTCGTCGCTGAACATAGGATGACCAATGTGCTTCATGTGGGCACGTATCTGATGAGTTCGACCCGTTTCCAGAATACATTCCACCAATGTTACATATCCGAAACGCTCCATTACCTTATAGTGGGTTACAGCCGACTTGCCTATGTCGCTGCCAACAGGAAACACCGCCATGCGCAGACGGTCTTTGGTGTCACGCCCAATATTACCCTCTATAGTTCCACTGTCCTCTGTGAAGTTGCCCCATACCAATGCGTTATAACTGCGATGAGTAGTCTTATTAAAGAACTGCGCACCCAGTTCGGTCTTTGCTTCCGGCGTCTTTGCCACGACAAGCAGTCCGCTAGTGTCTTTATCTATGCGATGCACCAGTCCCACCTGCGGGTCGTTTGGGTCATACGATGGTAAGTTACGCAGATGCCATGCCACGGCATTCACCAGTGTGCCACGGAAATTGCCGCAACCTGGATGTACTACAAGGCCGGCCGGCTTGTTAATCACCATCAAGTCGTCATCCTCATACACAACATCAAGCGGAATATCCTCCGGCTCTATCGTTGTGTCATAGTGAGGACGGTCGAGCATCAGAGTAATGATGTCGCCCGGACGTACCTTATAATTGCTTTTCACCGGTTTGTCGTTGACATGTACAAACCCTGCATCGGCAGCCTTCTGGATGCGATTGCGACTTGAGTGCTGCAACTTCTCGAACATGTATTTGTCGATGCGCACCGGCACCTGGCCGCGGTCCACCTCTATACGGAAATGCTCGTAGAGCTGTTGCCCTTCGCCATCGTCCTCAAGCAGTTCTATATCATCGAATTCTTCTGCCATGATTTTCCTTAATCCATTTTCACTTCCTCGAAATCATCAACCATCGGGTCACTTTCCGTTGCACCACCAGCTCCAACTTCTTCGAATACATCCTCCTCAAAACTGTTTCCCATATAATCAGCATCTTTGTAATCTATACTGACATCATTGCCTTCGTATCCACCGTTACCAACAACAAGCTGCAATGGCACATCTATTGACACTTGGTCACCTACTCCAAGGTTACGACCACGACTAACCACACCGTAGACCCAGTCTTTCTCGCCTGCAATATATTTCGGTGCCAACAACCTAAAGCCCATGGCTGTGAGCTTTGCCTCTGCCTCACGGTAACTGCTATTATCTATAATATCAGGAATAGCGAAAGTAGGCGACGAAGGGGAGTTGAGCGTTACGTATATTATGCGCCCAGACTTTACATGCGAACCTGCCTTTGGATTCTGAGCCAACACGCAACCGGCAGCCATCTTCTTGTTATGCCCTGAATCGCTGACAAGCACTGTCATTCCATTAAGTTCTAACAATTCCTTTGCCTGTAGGAATGTCATGGAATACAAGTCGGGCACTTCTATCTCCTCACCATGACGTGTATATTCGTCAAGGCCATATTTCACACCAAAAACAATCAGCGCAACGAGTATTGCCATTGCCATCAAATTAAGCAAGATGTACTTACTGACGAATTTTCCAAAAAACTCTTTTATATTCATATTTATATATTATGTACAAATTATACAATGCAAATTTACACTAAAAATAATGTACAGCAAAATAAAATCCGCTATTTTTATTTCCACAAATAAGATTACTTTGAGTTAACCCCAATCAGCAATATAGAACAAAGGCAATATCAATAACCGAGCCTAGCTATTGAAATACAAAAAGGCAAGCCGAAGCCTGCCTTTTTAAGTTGATTCTGTAAATCAGAGAACAAAGCGGATTATTTTCCGTGGTGTTCGTCTGATACTGTTAACTTCTTACGACCCTTTGCACGACGAGACGCCAATACGCGACGACCGTTCTTTGTTGCCATTCTCTCACGGAAACCGTGCTTGTTCACGCGTCTTCTGTTGTGTGGCTGAAATGTTCTTTTCATTGCTTTATTATTTTTTTATTGTTATTATTTCACACTTTGGGGTGCAAAGGTACGCTTTTTTTTCAAAACAACCAAGATTTCAAGGAAAATAAGTTTAATCTTTTATGTTTTTTGATTAAAAAGACGTTATATTTACGTTAGTTACAGATAAAAATTGTATCTTTGCACTCGTAAAATCGATTTTAAGGACATTATTATAATTTTTTATGATTAAATCACAAGACATTAAGAAAGGAACTTGCATCCGCATGGATGGCAAGCTCTACTTCTGCATCGACTTCCTTCACGTGAAGCCGGGCAAGGGTAACACCATCATGCGTACCACTTTGAAAGACGTTGTTAGTGGTCGTGTATTAGAAAAGCGTTTCAACATTGGCGAAGCTCTTGAAGACGTTCGCGTTGAGCGTCGTCCATATCAGTATCTCTATCAGGAAGGTGCAGATTACATCTTTATGAATCAGGAGACATTCGACCAGGTGCCTATCGCAAAAGATATGATTACAGGTGCTGACTATATGAAGGAGAGCGATATCGTTGAAGTTGTTAGCGATGCAGACACAAACACTATCCTCTACGCAGAAATGCCTGTTAAGACCGTTTTGCGCATCACTCATTCAGAACCAGGCGTTAAAGGTGACACAGCTACAAACGCAACAAAGCCTGCTACTTTGGAGACTGGTGTTGAGATTCGCGTTCCTCTGTTCATCAACGAAGGCGAGTTGGTTCAAGTTGACACACGTGATGGTAGCTACCTGCAGAGAGTAAAGGAATAATCCAGATTCTTTAATTTATTAATTATGAATTTTGAGTTATGAGCGGCAGGCAAATCTACTGTTCATAATTCAAAATTCTTTTTTTTAGACTACTGATTACTAATCGACCGGTACTTCCGGCACTGACAACGTGAAGTAATACATTTATGAAATACTCAATAATTGTACCTGTATACAATCGTCCCGATGAAGTAGACGAATTGCTTGAAAGCCTTTGCAAACAAAGTTTCAAAGACTTTGAAGTAATCATTGTAGAAGATGGTTCGCCGGTTAATTGCAAAGATGTATGCAGCAAATACATGGAACGACTGAATATGAAGTATTTCATGAAACAGAATTCAGGACCGGGCCTGAGTCGCAACTATGGTGCCGAACGTTCGAGCGGTGAATACTTGATTGTACTAGATTCTGACGTAGTACTGCCTGAAGGCTATCTTCAAGCCGTTGAAGACGAGTTGCAACGCCAACATGCCGATGCCTTTGGCGGCCCTGACCGTGCCCACGATTCATTCACTGATACGCAAAAGGCCATAAGCTACTCTATGACAAGTTTCTTCACCACCGGCGGCATACGTGGTGGCAAGAAAAAACTTGACAAATTCTATCCCCGCTCGTTCAACATGGGCATCCGCCGGGAATCCTACATGAAACTAGGCGGTTTCTCAAAGATGCGCTTTGGTGAAGACATAGATTTCAGCATCCGCATATTCAAAGCCGGTTATAAATGCCGTCTGTTCCCTGAAGCATGGGTATGGCACAAGCGCCGCACAGACATGCGCAAGTTCTTTCGTCAGGTATATAACAGTGGCATTGCGCGCATCAACCTGCACAAGCGCCATCCGGGTTCAATGAAACTTGTCCATTTACTGCCAATGGTATTCACTGTCGGCGTTATCCTGCTCTTCCTCATCGCTTGTTTTGGCAGAGTGATGATGGTTTACGGCAATCCTGCCGATTTCTACAACTGGTACTGGCTGGTCATAGCTGCGCTATCGCCCATCCTACTCTACTCCCTGCTCATATTCATCGACTCTGCCATACAGAACAAGAGCATGCACATCGGTTTCATATCGATCGGTGCAGCCTTTGTACAGCTCTTCGGCTACGGTTTCGGATTCATCGAAGCATGGTGGAAGCGCTGTATGCTTGGAAAGGACGAGTTTCAGGCATTTGAAAAGAACTTCTACAGTTAGACCGCATGACCGACTCTCCGCATAAACTCAATATAAACCAGTGGGCAGAAGAAGACAGGCCGAGAGAAAAACTGGCTCGCTATGGTGCTGAGGCACTGTCGGATGCCGAACTGCTGGCCATACTTATAGGGTCTGGTTCGACGAAAGAGAGTGCAGTTGACCTGATGAGGCGTGTGCTTAGCGACTGCAACAACAACCTGAACACGCTCGGCAAGAAGTCTATCCGCGACCTGCAGGAATACAACGGTGTGGGTGAGGCGAAGGCGATAATCATACTGGCAGCGTGCGAACTGGGCAAGCGGCGCCAACTGGAAAAGGCGGAAGAGAGGCAGGACCTCAGTTCGGCAACGGCCATATACAACCATCTGCACCCCGTGATGCAGGACCTGGATGTGGAGGAAGCATGGATTCTCCTGATGAACCAGAACTTCAAGCTTATTAAGAAGCAACGCATTAGTCACGGAGGCATCAGTGAGACGGCGGTAGATGTGCGAATAATAGTGAAGGAGGCTATACTCAACAACGCCACAATAGTGGCATTGGCACACAACCACCCGAGCAATAGTCTCCGTCCGAGCGGCTTTGACGACCGGCTCACCGAACAGGTGAAGAAAGCCTGCGAACTGATGAGACTTCACTTTGCTGACCATGTGATAATAACCGACGGCAACTACTATTCGTACAGAGAAGAAGGCAAAATATAAACAAATTATTTACAAAACAACTTAAAAACAAAACTTATGAAAAAACTACTGACAACAATGACGATGCTGCTTGCACTCGGACAGAGCGCTTTTGCACAGTTTGGTAACTGCACACCATCTGAACGCTATGAGTACAAGGACAAGCAAACCGGTGTGACCATTATCGGACTTACCGACACAACAAAGAACGACCGCTTCATGTATCAGACAGACCCGATGTGGACGCCCGACGGCAAGTATCTGCTGTTCCGCTCGTCAAGTCGTGGTGACGGCAAGGAACAGGAAACCGTCGGACGCGACGGCAAGAAGCGCAAGTATCGCCCAACCAACTATTTCTTCATCGACCTCGAAACTGGCAAGATAATCCAGGCCACAGACGGCAAGGAGGGTGGGGTGTTCCTTGGCAACAAGTCAAACAAGTTCTACTACAACCGCCGCGAGGACGGCAAGTGGAGTCTCTATGAGATGAACCTCGATGCGTTCTTTGCCGATGTTAAGGCTGGCAAGTGCAAGAAGCAGAAGAACTACGAACGCTTCATCGGCACCTTCCCTGCTGAGATGGGGCGCCCTGGCGGCATGGCCATCAACAGCGACGACACCTACGCCTTCATCAGCGTTGAGCGCGACGGCACGGAGGAGGAGAAAGAGCGTATGAATAAAAACGCTTTCATCCCTCTTAGCGATCAACCTATAAAGATTAAGCCTGTGCTTAGCGGACTGCGCAAGATGAATCTGCAGACAGGTGAGGTGACAAAGATTGCCGATGTAGAGTTCAAAGTGGGACACATCCAGTCAAGTCGCTTCAATCCAGACGAGATAGTATTCTGCAACGAGACAGGTGGGGACGCTGCACAGCGCATGTGGTACGCCAAGTCCGATGGTTCTGTGGTAAAGCCTCTCTATAAGGAAACACCGCTCGATTGGGTTACCCATGAGACATTCGCATCGCGCGACTATGTTTATTTCAACATCCTTGGCTTCCAGCCACGTCTGCGCAAACAGGCATCGGGCATCCTCCGCATCAACCTGCGCAACGATGACGTTGAACTGCTTGGGCAAGTGGAAATGAATGCCGACGGCGACCAACTACGCGGCCGCGGATTTTGGCATTGCAACGCAACACGCGACGATAAATGGACAGCCGGCGACACCTTTGCTGGCAGCGTATGGCTGATAAACAACGAGACAGGCCAGCGCCACCATATCGCTACCGAGACACGCATGCGTCCTGACCACTCGCATCCGGCATTCAGCCCAGACTGCAAGAAGATGATATTCCAGTCTGGCCATTTCACTAACGGCAAGCGACTAAACTTGATGATGGTTGACCTGACAAAGCAGGCTTTCTGGGGAAAATAAACTCTCAGTCCTGTCAGACTAATAAGACCCATAAGTCTCATTAACCCTATAAGCCCTATCTAACAATAAATAACTTAAAAACTACGATAAAAACATGAACAAAAAAACATTAATCATTGCAGCCATGATGGCTGCGGGCTGCACATTTGGTGTCAATGCCCAGACTAAGGTAAACGACTCGAACACTCCGTTGCACCTGCTTAAACCTGACTATTCTACACCTTACGGCATCAAGACCGTGGAGGAGGTGAAGTCTGACATGGACCGCATACTGCGCTATCTGGAAGTGGCTTCTCCTGCTGTGATAGAAGACAAGAACACAGGCAAGGAGATTACTGACTATAAGAAGATTGACGCAAACTCAAGACTGAAGCCGGGCGACTTCCGACTTACTAGTTATGAGTGGGGCGTTACATATTCTGCCATGATTGCCGCAGCCGAAGCTACTGGCGATAAGACTTATATGGACTATGTTGACAAGCGCTTCAAGCTGTTGGCGGAATCGGTTCCATATTTCAAGAAGGTTAAGGAACTGGGCGGAAGAATCGACGGCAACATGAGTCGCGTGCTCAGTCCTGGTGCACTCGACGACTCAGGTGCCATGTGTGCAGCCATGATAAAGGCCATGACCAAGGGCTCAAAGACCGACCTCATGCCACTCATCGACAACTACATTAATTATATTATGACCAAGGAGCACCGTCTCAGCGATGGCACCTTTGCCCGCAACCGTCCGTTCTTCAACAGCGTCTGGCTCGACGATATGTTCATGGGCATTCCACCTGTGGCATGGTATGCCAAGGTTGCTGGCAGCGATGCGCAAAAGTATAGTGACGAGGCAGCAAAGCAGATAGAGCAGTTTGCCCAGAGAATGTGGGTGGCAGACAAGAATCTCTTCCGCCACGGATGGGCAGAAGCGATGGACCCGCATCCTGCTTTCTTCTGGGGAAGAGCCAACGGATGGGCGTTGCTCACCATGTGCGAGGTACTCGACGTACTGCCTGAGTCTCATCCTAAGCGTGCTTTCATAATGAATTTGTTCAAGAAGCATTTGCAGGGACTGGCTGAGCGTCAGAGCAAAGACGGTTTCTGGCATCAGTTGCTCGACCGCAACGATTCTTATCATGAGACATCGGCAACGGCCATCTACGTATATTGCATGGCTCATGCCATAAACAAAGGTTGGGTAAGCGCTATGACCTACGGACCGATTGCTACATTGGGCTGGAACGCCGTGGCAACAAAGATTAACGACAAGGGACAGGTGGAAGACGTGTGCGTGGGTACAGGCATGGGCTTCGACCCTGCTTTCTACTACTATCGTCCTGTCAACGTCTATGCTGCCCACGGATATGGTCCCGCCATTTGGGCTGGTGCCGAAATGATTAACCTCATCAAGAAGCAGAACCCAAAGTCAAACGACAGCGCAACACTCTTCTACAAGACTCCACAGAAGACCAACCGTGCCATCTTCAGCGAGACAAAGTAAAATTATATATTAGGAATAGAGGGAGATAGAGGAAGATTAAGGAAGATAGAAGACATACTATATGCATTTGTCCTCTATCTCCTTATATCTCCCTCTATCTTCTTATATTTTTCTTTATCTCCTTATAACTTCTTAATATCCTGTTATCTCATAACAAAAAACATTAAAAATCAACCACGACAGATACACCATAGCCGATAATTGCGTATTATTGCAGCGTATTAAACATCAAAAGAACAAATTAAGGTAAAAAGATTATGGAAAAATTAAACTATTTATTGATGGGCATCTGGCTCACAGCCACAGCCTTCACACTTTCGTCATGCAGCGATGACGACGACAATTACGACTACGACGAAATAATGCCTACGGCCATGGTTACAGTAAAGCCGAACGCCGACAACTCGGCTTTCACCATGCAACTAAACGACTCTGTGGTGCTCTACCCTTCTAACATGAAGAGTTCGCCGTTTGGCAATAAAGAGGTAAGGGCATTTGCCAACTTCGAACGCGAGGACGATATGCCAAACCACAACGGCCGTCTAGTTGAAGTAAACTGGATGGACAGCATCCTGACCAAGGGCATGGCGCATGACTATGCTGAAAAAAACGACTCTGCATACGGTAAAGATCCTGTTGAGGTGGTGAACTCATGGGAAACAGTGGTTGAGGACGGTTATCTCACAATGCGCTTCCGCACTCGCTGGGGCATGGGCAGTAAGCACTTGGTTAGTCTTGTAAGTGCCGGCGACGAGAACGACCCTTACAAGGTGGTGTTCCATCATAATGCCTTCGGTGACCTGAACGGTCCGTGGGGAGATGGTGTGGTGGCATTCCGATTAGACAGATTGCCCGACACCAAAGGCAAGGTTGTTGACTTGACCCTTGAATGGAACTCGTTCAGCGGCAAGAAGACTGCAAAGTTCAAGTATCGCACACGTCAAGAGGCGCGTATAGAGTAACTCTTTAATTATGAAAGGTATTATTGGTGCCCGGTAAAACTTTTTGAAAGTTCAAAAATAAGGTTGTTTTCCTCACTTGGGAAACGACCTTTTTCGTTATCTACATTTGGGCTAAAACCATTTGTGGAATCTGTAAAATAAAAAGCCCCGCTCTGCAACTTTACAGTTAAACAACGTTAAGCCAACTTAACTTTTGCCAAGTTTATGCGTAATATTAATATAAAGCTATAACTTTGAAAAAATAATAACGTATGAAGCGACAACTATCAATAATCATTCTGCTGCTGATGTCGCTGAAGAGCAACATCCAACAGTTCGGATTGACAGGCAAGAACGTGGCTCACTATAATCTGCCGGCATCTCAGCAGGCTGCATTGGAAAAATATATTGGTCTTGAGGGCTACCCTACTTACAAGTTGATAGACCGAAATGGCAAATAGTACCAGGCCGTTGCCCGCGACCGAGCCAACCAGATATGGTAAAACGGCAATAGAGCAGTTGCAAGAGTAGCAGTTGGCTAAGCTGTTAGTTCCAGCAAAAACTGGTTTATGATTTATTAACAAAAACCGGTGCAAGTTTCCAGACTTGTTTCGTTTCATAAGCGAACAACAAAACCAGAAGAAAGGAACATAATTATGAAACAGACAAGACTTCAAGGAGGTATCATTGCCCTAATGCTTATTACACTGACTGCTTGTAACAACGATGATGACGAGTCGCATTACAACACTGATTGCTATCTGACCGGCCAAGTTTACATCCCTGCCGAGAGCAAATACCATAACAACGACTACTTTTATGGCGGCGACAAAATAGAAATAGAAGAGGTTAGTCGTAATGGCAATCTGCTAACAGTAAAGACGCTCTTCTATGGCAATTCTGAAATGCCACATTCGATTACACTTGTGCATTGTTGGGAGGTAAACACACCGAATTATTACGCACTATATCACAAAGCCTATGGCGATACGCTGGGAGAAGCATGCAAAGCAACAATGATATTTGACCTAAGCAATACATACAGTTCTAGTACATGCGTAACCATTGATTGGAAATCATACGAAGGCAAAAAGTCAATACGCATAGAATAGTACAAAGTATGATTTGGAGTTCAGACAGAGAAAAACTGCTGGCAAAGCGGATAATGCAAGGCGAACAAGATGCCGTGCAGGATTTTTACAACCGCTTTGCCAGCAAATTGTTTGCTGTCTGCATCAGATATATAGGCAACAAAGATGATGCCAAGGATGTTCTTCACGACTGCATAATAAAAATTATAACCTCGATTGAGCATTTTGAATACAGAGGAAAAGGTTCTCTTTTTGCATGGACAAAGAGAATAGCAATAAACCAATCGCTCGACTTTCTCAGGCAAAGGCAAAAGAAAAGAATGCTGCTTACTGATATTGATATAAGTGAGGACTACGGAGAAGAACCCGACACGTCTGACATTCCTCCAGACATCATATTTGAACTGATAAGGGAGATGCCCGATGGTTATAGAACTATATTCAACCTGCATGTCATTGAGAACATCAGTCATAAAGAGATAGCCGAACTGCTGGGGATAAAGGAAGACTCGTCGGCCTCACAATTACACAGGGCAAAGCAATGGCTGGCAAAAGCAATAAAACTGTATAATAAATAAAAACTCCACATAATGAAAAAGGATTGGACCGAAGACATCAGAAAAAAGATGGAAAGCTACGAGCATCCTGCGCCTGAAATGGTGTGGAGCAATGTGGAATTGCCAATAATAGCCAAAAGCAAGAAAGGGAGCAATGGCACTAAATGGAAAGTGGCAGCAGCTATAATATTTCTTATAGGGCTTACTGCTACATTGCCATTATTCACTGACCAAGAACTGGCAGAAGACAAAATGCCGTACGATAATTCAGTATCGCTAAACAAAGATAAAGAGACAAAAGGCAACAGTCAGAGACAAACTGTACCTATTAATTATTATGCGGAACAAAACGGTAATACAGTTATGGCTAAAGAAACAGTAACGGCAGAAGCAGTAAAAGAAGAAACGGTGAAAAAACAAAAGCAGACAATGGACAACAAAGACATTAACGTCAAAGTCCAACCAACAAATCAAATAGGAAAGAAGAAAAAGGAATCTGTTATACCGACGTACAACATAAATCCAATAAGCAACAAACAAGACTCTCGATTGACGGCAAAGGCATATATTAGCAATATGAACAGCACAAGCAACAGCATGTTTAACTTGCCAGACCCATCGATAAACTCTCCAGGTTCAACCACAAACACCAAACACAAACAACCGATAAAGGTTGGTTTGTCGTTGAACTACAATCTGAACAGCAAGTGGGGTGTAGGACTTGGATTGTCGTACTCATTGCTAAAGTCAGACATCCGTACCGACGAAATGATAAAGTCAACCATAATTGAGCAAAAGCTGCATTATATAGGTATAACAACAAGCATGAATTATTGCTTATGGCAATCCAACCGTTGGACCGTTTATACTTCTGTAGGAACGACAATAGAAAAAGCAATCAGTGGCAAAGCCGTTACGACAGAAAAGGAAATTGGCAGCGAGTTAAGTCATGTATCAGATAATAGTCTGAGTACTTCTGCCTTGCAATTCTCCGTTAACAGCAACATAGGACTGGAATACCGCATAAGCAAAATAACGGGTCTTTATATCGAATCGGGATTTAACTATCACTTTGACAACTATAGCCACATCATTACAATCTATCAGGATAAGCCTTTCAATCTAAATGTCAATGCAGGTATATCATTCAGATTGGGGCAATGAACGAATAAAAGGCTTATTTAAAAGTGTATTTGCACCAAATACAAAGTGTATTTACGCCAAATACAGAGTGTATTCTGCCCGAATACACTTTTGATACAATGCGTTTATAGCAGTTTTTTTACTACAATAAGCATAGATTCTGCGAATTTAGTTGTATTTTTGCAATACCTTTTAAAAGACAATATAATATAAAAATATGACACAAGAAGAAAAGACAAAGATAGAGGAGCGCATTGTGGATGTGCTGCGCACGGTTTACGACCCTGAAATACCAGTGAATATATATGATCTGGGACTGATTTACAAGGTGGATGTGAAGGACGACGGCGACGTTGACCTCGATATGACTTTCACTGCCCCATCCTGCCCTGCAGCAGAGTTCATGCTCGAAGACGTAAGGCAAAAGGTGGAAGGACTTGAGGGAATAAAGTGCTGCAACGTGAACATCGTCTTCGAACCCGTTTGGGACCAAAGCATGATGAGCGAAGAGGCGAGAGTAGAACTGGGATTTGATTAAGACGTCAACTTGTCAACAGAATTAGTAGTTAGGAGTAAAAGGGATTTAAAAGGAGTAAAAGGCCATTACATTCAAGTGCAAATAACTTGTAAACTCGTTAACTTGCGTAGCAATCAACTTGTCAACTAATAAAACAATGAAAAACGTATATTTCCTTTCAGACGCCCACCTCGGTTCATGGGCAATAGAGCATGGACGGATGCACGAGAGACGACTGGTGAGGTTTCTCGACAGCATAAAGCATAAGGCTGCAGCCGTGTATCTGCTAGGCGACATCTTCGACTTTTGGTACGAATACCGATATGTGGTGCCACGCGGATACACACGATTTCTCGGCAAGCTTTCGGAACTGACCGACTTGGGCGTGGAGGTGCATTTCTTTACAGGCAACCACGACATCTGGGCTTACGACTATCTGGAACGGGAGTGCGGCGTAACACTGCACAAGCAACCGCTGACAACAGAGATTTACGGAAAGATATTCTTCATGGCTCACGGTGACGGTCTTGGCGACCCAGACAAGAAGTTCAAGGCCCTGCGCGCCATCTTCCGCAACCGCCTGTGTCAGGTGATGTTCTCGTCGCTTCACCCACGCTGGGGGCTATGGTTCGGCATGTCGTGGGCGAAGCATAGCCGACTGAAGCATCAGCAGCATGAAGACCCTACCTATATGGGTGAGAACAGGGAGCATCTGGTGCTTTACACGAAGGAATATATAAAGACGCATCCTGACGTTGACTTCTTCATTTATGGTCATCGCCATATTGAGCTCGACCTGCAACTGACGAAGAAGGCACGGATGATGATTCTGGGCGACTGGATAAGTCAGTTCACCTACGCCGTGTTCGACGGAGAGCACATGCTGTTGGGTGAGTATGTTGAGGGTGAGAGTGAGATGTAAGGAGGACCTCCCCCCTACCCCTCCGAAGGAGGGGAGATATGGATGTGAGATGAGAGTGTATTGGATGAGAGATGAGGGATTATAGATTATAAACAAAATAAGGGATTAAGGTTTTGTGCCTTAATCCCTTATATTTTATAGTATCTCCCCTCCTTCATCCTACTCCCCTCCTTCGGAGGGGCTGGGGGAGGCCCTTTTACAACAAATTCATTGTATCAGTAGCAATCATCAATTCCTCGTCAGTAGGAACAACAACTACTGTTACCTTTGAGTCAGGAGCTGAGATAACAGCCTCTTCGCCATGTATTGTAGCATTCTTGGCCTCGTCAATCTTCACGCCCATCCATTCCATGCCCTTGCAAACATCAGCACGCATGCCTGCCTGATTCTCACCAACACCGGCTGTGAACACGATGATGTCGCAACCGTTCATGGCTGCTGCATAAGCACCGATGTACTTCTTAATGCGGTAGTTGTACATCTCCATGGCAAGGATGGCACGCTCGTTGCCTGCCTTCTCTGCTGCCTCTACCTCACGCATGTCAGAAGAGATGCCAGTGATACCCTGAACACCACTCTTCTTGTTGAGAAGGTTAGAGATTCCGTCAGCATCGAGGTTGAGTTTCTTCTGAATGAAAGAAACAGCACCGCCGTCGATGTCACCACTACGAGTACCCATCATAACACCTTCCAGTGGGGTGAGACCCATGGTTGTGTCAACACACTTGCCTCCGTCAACAGCTGCGATAGAACCACCGTTACCGATGTGGCAGGTGATAACCTTCTTGTCTTCTGGGTTTACGCCGAGGAAATCGCACACGCGCTTAGAAACATAGCGATGACTAGTTCCGTGGAAACCGTAGCGACGGATGCCGTACTGCTCGTACAGTTCATAAGGGATTGCATACATGTATGCCTTTGCCGGCATTGTCTGGTGGAAAGCTGTGTCGAACACACCTACCTGCGGGAGGTTTGGCATGAGTTCTGATACGGCGTTAACACCCTTGAGGTTGGCTGGGTTGTGGAGCGGAGCGAGGTCGCTGCACTCTTCGAACACCTTGAGCACCTCATCGGTGAGGACAACGCTCTTGTTGAACTTCTCACCGCCGTGCACCATACGATGACCCACAGCATCAATCTCGCTAAGGTCTTTGATAACACCGATTTCTGGGTCGGTGAGCAGAGAGAAGATGAACTTCACACCTTCTGTGTGCTCTGGGATGTCGTGCATCACCTGCTTCTTCTCGCCATTGGCAAGCTTTACCTTTACAAAGCCGCCGTCGAGACCTACACGCTCGGCACCACCTGATGTCATTACTGACTTATCATCCATATTGTACAATGCGTACTTGATAGATGATGAACCGCAGTTTAAAACGAGTATTTTCATAATTCCTAATCCTTAATTCATAATTAATTATTACTTCTTTGCATCCATCGCCTGGCAAGCGGTGATGGCAACGAGGTAGTAGATGTCTTCTACAGAGCAGCCGCGGCTGAGGTCGTTAACCGGACGGGCGATACCCTGAAGGATAGGACCAATGGCAACAGCATCACCAAGACGCTGAACAAGCTTGTAACCAATGTTACCAACCTCGAGGTTAGGGAACACAAGCACGTTAGCCTTACCTGCAATCTCGCTATCTGGACACTTCTTGCTGCCTACAGAAGGAACGAGAGCGGCATCTGCCTGCAACTCACCGTCAATCTTCAGTGAAGGATCGAGTTCCTTAGCAAGACGAGTAGCCTCAATCACCTTGTCAACAACCTCGTGAGTAGCACTACCTTTTGTTGAGAAGCTCAACATTGCAACGCGTGGGTCGGCAAAACCGGCAACGCTCTTGGCTGTTTGGGCTGTACAAACGGCAATCTGACTGAGCTGAGCAGCGTCTGGCATTGGAGTAACTGCCACGTCACCAACTACAAGCACACCGTTCTCACCATACTCAGGTTTCTTTGTGATAAGCAGCATGGCACCGCTCACACAAGTGATACCTGGAGAGCACTTGATAATCTGGAGGGCAGGACGCAGAGTGTCGCCAGTAGTGCTCAGTGCACCACTAATCTGACCGTCTGCACCTTCAGTCTTGATAATCATACAACCGAGATAGAGAGGGTTCTTAACCAGTTCGCGAGCCTTCTCAATGGTCATGCCCTTGCTCTTACGGAGTTCTGTCAGCAATGCTGCATACTCTTCGCTCTTTGGGTTGTTCTCCGGATCGATAAGGGTAGCCTTGTCGATGTTCTTCAGTTCCCACTTCTCTGCGAGAGCATGAATCTCATCAGGGTTACCGATAAGGATGAGGTCTGCCACACCTTCAGCCAACACCATGTCAGCTGCCTTCAATGTGCGCTCCTCGGTGGCTTCGGGGAGTACAATGCGCTGCTTGTTGTTCTTAGCGCGCTCAATGATTTGTTGTACTAAATCCATAATAGTTGTTTATTGTATGTTTTGCTTTTATGCCATTTTGCTATTTCGACTTTGCAAAATTAGTAAATTTTATTCAATTACTTGTAGTTAACTGTAAGATTTTTCGTTTCTCCTTCAACCCTTCAACTCTTCCGTCAAGATGCTTTCAAGCTGCTCTGCCGATAGTTTCAAGTGGAAGTTGCCCCTTATTGCCATTGAGATGGCACCTGTCTCTTCTGACACGATGATGACTATCGCATCGCTGTTTTGCGTCATGCCGAGAGCGGCACGGTGGCGAAGGCCGAGCTCCTTGGGAATATCTTTATTATGAGACACTGGCAAAATACAACCGGCAGCCTTTATTCGGCGGTTGGAGATGACCATTGCTCCGTCGTGGAGCGGCGAGTTCTTAAAGAAGATGTTCTCGATGAGCAACTGGTTGATATTCGCATCAATGATGTCGCCAGTTGATACAATCTCGTTGAGCGACATATGGCGTTCGATTACAATCAGTGCCCCTTCCTGTCGGTTACTCATATTAAGACAGGCAAGCACAAGGGGCACAATGGTTTCCTTGTTGCTTCCATCGTCCTTTTTCTTATCCGAAGAAAAGAACTTGAGGAACACACGCATGCGCTGGCGCGTGCCGAGTTCATTAAAGAACTTACGGATTTCTTCCTGGAACAAGACGATAAGTCCGATTACTCCCACGCTCACCAACTTGTCCATGATGGAACCAAGAAGGCGCATCTCAAACACCTGTGATACCAGCAACCACACCATGACAAACATCATGATGCCAATGAAGATATTCAGGGAGCGCGACTCTTTCATCAACCGATAAAAGTAGTAGAGCATCAGCGCCACCAGAAGTATATCGACAATATCTTTTATTCCAAATTCGAAAAACATATATTCAATGCGTAATTCTTAATGCTTAATGTATAATGCTTAATGCTACTGTTTCCACCGCCTCCCTGACATCGTGAACACGCAGTATGCTTGCGCCTTTAGTCAGTGCGATAGTGTTGAGTACGGTTGTTCCGTTGAGAGCTTCTGCCGGTGTGCAGTTCAAGCGTTTGTAAATCATCGACTTTCGCGATATACCTACGAGTAGAGGCAAACCCAACACATGGAGCTTTTCCAATTCGTACATTAACTGATAGTTCTGATCCAATGTTTTGCCGAAACCGAAGCCCGGATCTATGATTATGTCCTTGGCACCCTGGTTGCGCAGCTGCTGTACCTTGTCAGCCAGGCCTATCAGCATTTCGCGAAGCGTCGGTTGCACCGACATCAGTATATATGGTACGCCAAGTCTTGCCACCGTTCGCGCCATAGCCTCATCTGCCATTTCTGACACATCGTTGATAATGCTAACACCGTATTCCTCTACACACATACGCGCCACATCGGCACGGAAGGTATCAACGCTGAGGATGGCATCAGGTTGCTCGCGCCTGATTACCTGCAATGCAACTCTAAGGCGTGCCATCTCCTCCTCTACCGGCACTTCAGAAGCACCAGGACGGGTTGAGTATGCCCCTACATCGATTATATCGCCACCCTGCTCTACTATCTCCGTCGTCCTGTAGGCAATCTCACGCTCCGTCTGCATTCTGCTGTCAGAGAAGAATGAGTCGGGCGTGGCATTGAGGATGCCCATCACCCGCGGAACGGACAAGTCGAGCAGACGACCATGAACGTTGATTGTATATGGCAACGGTCTTTGCATTTACTTCTTTATTGTCTCAAGCAACTTCTCCAGTTTCTCTATCATCACCGTGCCGAGCATAATCTTCCCGTCAGGACCGATGACGTAGATAGAGGGAATCCACTTGACGTGATAGTCTTTTGACACCTGACTTTCGTTCTTCGGTTTCTGCTCACGATGCTGCAGCCACTCCATACCATTCTCACGGATGTATTTCATCCACACTTCATCGTTCTTATCGAAAGAAACACCGATGAATATAATGTTGTCAGAGGCAAACTTGCCATAGAGTTCCTTCATCTTGGGCACGTCCTTGCGGCAATCAGGGCACCATGTTGCCCAGAAATCGAGCACGACATACTTGCCACGATAGGTGCTGATGGGCAAGTCGTCCATCGTCTCGGCATCTATAACGGTGAAGTCGGGAGCCACTGCACCTGGCTTAAGCATCTCTGCAGCATACTTATCGTCGAGGTCCTGCGCAGAAACTGCACTTACAAAGAGGCACATAAGCAGCGCCATCAGTATATTCAGTTTTTTCATAATCTTAGGTTTTATATTCAACACTCATAATTGCGTATATTTTCCAAGCACCCGCAACACAATGTTTACATTATGCAAAAATACGGTAAATTCCGTAGAAAACCAAAAAAACTAAATGATTTCTCATTTAGTTTTTTCGTTTAATCAAACAGTTGTAATATTTTGCGAAGATACTCTCTGTCACCCCAGTCGAAATCGGGGAACTGCATATATGTCTTAAGCATCCTGCGCTTGTCTTTGTCGAGCATTCGGGTTATGGTTCGCTCATGCACCTCAAACGGTTTTCCGTCTATTTCAAAATAATATGTATTTATTAACGGATATTTCAACTCGTCTTCAGGTGCGAGGTCGATAGTTGTCATCGACACCTGTTCGCCAAGCGAGAGATTTGTCACCACACGGTCGTTGACAGCCTTTGACTTGTATGCCTCTATGTCGATGGTTGTTGCACAAAGTATTCGCTTGTCGCCCACTGTGTCAACCACCGTTACCAGCATAGTGTCAAGCTTCTCAAATGTCTTGTCGGCAAACTCTACCCTACTTATCTGAGCCATGTTAGCCTCCATGTCGAACATACCGCGTTTGAAGAGCAGACGTGAATTTTTAAGAAAAACATTTGCCTTGCTCTGCTTGATGACTTTGCCGTCTGCGAGTGTTATCTTAGCCGGTTGATAGTCTTTATAAAGAGTTGTAGTGGCACTGAAGCCTGCCGACTTCTGCGCATATATCCCCAACGATGCTGCCACGCTTAGCATTATCACTAAAAACCTTTTCATAATTTACCTGTATCTTTTGACTTGCTTTTGTTATTCCTATCGGCAACAAAGGTAAATAAAAAAAAATATTCTGCAAGCATTTTCGCATATTCTTAATATTATTTAAATGTATAAATTCCAAAGATTGTCATTATCTTTCATAATTCACAAAAAATAATGTAATTTTGCAAGCAACTATAGACTAATAAAAATCTTAACGTACTAAGACTATACTGTAATGAAACTGTTAAACACCATTTTATTGCTTCTATTTGGAAGCATTGTATCATCTTTTGCAAACAGCACCATAAAGGTAGATTTTGAGAATGGAATACCTGAAGGATGGATTGCAAACGGTATTACCGTAAAAAAAGACAACAACAGCATGCGTGCTGCAATGAGCAACGGTGCCACACTCACGTCGCCAGCTTTGAGTTCTGTGGTTGTAGTAGAATACAAGCACAGAGGAAGCGGCAACAACAAAGAACTGATAGTTGAGAAATCTACAGACAACGGGAATACTTGGACAAATATTGGCAGCGTGCGTGTATCGTCGGCTTCTGCTTATGGTTCTTCCGGACATACGGTAGGAGAAAGCAAGTCGGACAACGTACTACTTAGATTTACCTGCAAGAGTGCTACGATATACATAGATGACATTATAATAACACAAGGTTCTGCAGGCGATGAGCAACCAGAGGGCGAAATAAAGATGCCTACAATAAAAACCAGCACTGCAAAGATTCTTTTTGGCAATACCAAAGTGGGCGAGCAGCGTGAGCGTAGCATCAAATTATCAGCATTCTCTTTGGAACCATTGGAGGGTACAATAACAATCAGCAGCAATAACGACGCTATAACAATAAGTAGCGACGGACTCGACTTCTCTTCATCAAAAACAATCGATTTTACAGACGGCAAGATTGCAGAGACCGACATTTCATTACGCTTTGCTCCAAAGGAATTGAAGCAATATTCTGCCGAAATACTTATCAAAGGCGGAAACGCAGAAACAACATTATATATAGAAGGAACCGGCAGCGAAACAGGAAACAACGAATACTACATAGCCTCCAACGGCAACGACCAGACTGGCGATGGCACTATCAGCAAACCGTGGATGAATCTGCAAAACGTGGTCAACATAGCCCAACCAGGCGATGTCATAATATGCCGTGGCGGAAAATATAATTTCACCACTCGCGATAATAGTGGCAAACTTACTGTACGCATCAAAAACTCAGGCACAGCCGAGGCACCTATCACCATTAGAAACTACGATGGGGAGACGCCTATATTTGATTTTGAGCAGCAACTGATTGACTGCGGACGAGACCGATCAAAGGTTGGCGACCGCGGCATATTGCTAACCGGCAACTATTGGCATCTTTATGGATTGCATATCACCCATGCAGCAGACAACGGAATTAAGCTTGAGGGCAGCCACAACCGCATAGAACGATGTGAATTCAGCTATTGCCTTGACACAGGACTGCAATTAGGATTCGGCCATGACTTCTCCGCAAGCGGTTTCGGTTCAAGCAACGACGGGTCGTATTGCGCTTATAATGACATCATTGATTGTGACAGTCATCACAATTGCGACTTCGATACCAATTACGGTAGTGATGCCGATGGTTTTGCATGCAAGATGCACAACGGAAAAGGCAATAGGTTCATCAGATGTAGGGCATGGCGCAATAGCGATGACGCTTGGGATCTCTATGAAACAGACTACAGTGTTTACATGATAGAATGTTGGGCATGGGAGTCGGGAAACGCAAGCGACCACACATGGGTTTATGATTATTTCGACAAGGGCCCAAATTTCTCTGGCAACGGAAACGGTATCAAACTTGGCGGCAACGGTACTGGAGGTAGTTCCAAAGGGCTTCACTATATATACAACTGCGTAGCGTTTGGATGCGACAAATCCGGTTCGACAAAGGGTTTTGACTGTAATCATCATAAGGACGGGCACTATGTTGTCGGCGGACTTGCTTTCGACAACGGCTACGATTTTATGTTTGAATCCGGAGGTGGTGCAAACACTGAGTTTTACAATAATGTTTGCTTCGGTCGCCAGGAAATACTCGTTGGCAAAGAAAGCAATAATGCTTTTGCCGGTACACCAGAACAGGGCAAGACATTCTATAACAATGTAGTACGAATGTTCAGTCGTGCCGATTATGAAAGTCTGAGTGAGACGGATGCTCTCGCACCTAGAGGTGTTGACGGCAGTATGCCTGCAAAGTTTGCACGCCTTAAGAGCACAAGCAAACTGATAGACGCAGGAATAGAAAAACCACTGCCCTTTGGCGATGAGTTTCCATTTACTATTCAACCTATCTATGGCATCGCCCGTGATTTAGGACCGTATGAGTTTGTAAAGGAAACTGACAATACAGGAATTCAGACCATTGTCACCCATGAAAAGAAGGTTGCTTTCGAATTACAACCAGGACAGTATGATGCTGAGGTAATAGCCAAGATTAGCACAAAAGCGAGAGCTAAAGCGACTATTAGGATATGTTCTCTTGACGGAAGTACAATAAAATCGATGGAATCTCATATAATAGAGCCTTCCACCGATTATTATCTCCCAATCAGTACTATATCGTTGTCACCTGGCATATACATCTGCTACGCGCAGATAGCAGGAGATGTTATGGGTTGCAAGATGGTTGTTAAATAGGTTAGTATAATACCGCTCCCACATAACCGGTGTTACGTTTGAAAGCAGAACCGTAATATCTGTTGGCAATACGCTCCACCATAGCCATGTCGCCGTCAAAGTGCTGCGCTGCAATATCGTTAAGTCCGGCATCAGAAGCAAGCATATTCTTCTGAACGTTGTTGTCAACAAGATATTTCAGCACGATATCTACCTCTGTGTATGTATATCCAGGTGCTATCTGCCCCATGTCACCGCCGATGGCAACAGCATTGCCATCGGTTGGAGTTATGTTAATGGCATTGTTGAGGGCAACGATTGCCGTCTGACATTGTTCCTTGTCGGCCGAAGCGCCGTTCAATCTTGTCTGATAATCATCCCTTATCCACTTGGCAAGTTCATAGACCTCGGTCTTCCACAGTTTTCCTATCGGTTTAAAGTCACCCACATCACCATGAATAGTCCAGAACCCGAGGAAATGTTCCGACAGATTGTCGGTATCAATGACCAGTCCGCCACTGATTGTTGCCGTATTATACAGCATCATCATGCGCAGACGCGCCTTGATGTTGCCTTGTGAGAGAGGTGTCGATTCGCCCAGTTCGGTGTCGCACTTAAACTTAGCCAGTCCATAGAGGTCTTGCAGGTTCATTGTAACGAACCTGTTGCAAAAGGCAATGCCCGCATTTCTCGCTATGTCGTTCTCTTCATTGCTGTTTGAACGGCATGGCATAGAAATACCTATCAATTGAATACCATAAAGCTTTGCCACCTCACAGCCAATGGCTGCACATACTGTTGAGTCAAGGCCACCAGAAAGTCCTAGCACCATAGCCTTAAGGTTATATCTCGTCAGATACTCACCTGTCTGAGTTACAATACGTTCAAATATCTCTTTCATATCAATGTATATATTTATTATCTTAAAACGGTCAGCGCATACTGGTTTGCTGCAGTGGCAAAATTAATATTTTTCTGATTAATCGCGGAATAAATGATTGATTTTTTCATAATAATATTAATGTTGACATTGACACTCATTGAGGAACGATTTAACTATCAATATTTTATGATTATAAGAAAAAGTTTGTATTTTTGCAAATGATATAACTATAAAGACTTATTCACCCTAATTAAAAGCAAGACGAAGAAGCAATGAGACATATTGTTCACCTTGTACTATTATGCTTGATTCTCTGTTGCTGCACAAGACAAAAGAGCTCGACTGCAAATTCAGAAGAGTCATCAGACACTTTGACCGCTGATACAGTTGATACTGTAGAATGTGACTTTACGGCCAAAGTGCTGCCTGATACAGCTTTTGCCTCTGCAAAATTAATTAGATATGTTATTGAACTGAAAAATGATACCACTGATTCTGTAATAAACAATCTTAGTAGTTTGTATACTGATGTCCCTGGTGTTTTTATGTTCCGTAATAGTCCTTGCAGGCAAGCTGACTTTGGCGGTAGAGTCAAAGGTTCTCCTGATTCAATAGCCGTTGATTGGGAATTCGTAACAGAGTTTGACACTTGCCGTACTAAGTTCGGCATCTGGGGCGGCGGTTCCGGATGGACAGGCCAGCCTGTATATGTAAAATGGAATAAACACGAAGCTGATAAAATAAAACTATCTGGAATAGCCACTGCAGATTTCGACAACGAAGAAATCATAGTGGGTTCCCTTTGCGGATATGTTTATTTCCTTAATTTCAAAACTGGAAAAATTTCCCGTCAGCCAATAGATGCGGGCAATCCCATAAAAGGTTCCATCTCGCTCGACCCGGAACTTAACGGAAACCTCTATGTAGGCCAAGGTGTTCCTGCCAAAAGACCTTTCGGCCACATGGTTATAGACATAGGCAAAGGCAAGATAAAGCAGTTCATGGCAGAAGACCGTAAAGCATACCGCGGTTGGGGCGCATTCGATTCTTCACCTGTAAGAGTAGGACAGTTTCTGTTTTGGCCTGGAGAGAATGGTTCACTATACAAATATGTATGCAAAGATGGGCATATTATCCCGCACACTGTAATGAAATATACAAAAAATGGTATGGCACCGGGCATGGAAGCCTCTATATCTATTTATAGAAATTACGGCTATACTGCTGACAACCACGGCAATGTGCTATGCATAAACCTAAATACAATGCGTCCTGTATGGTGCTTTGAGAATGGGGATGACACAGATGCTACCATCGTAGTGGCAGAGGAAGGAGGAAAACCTTTTGTTTATACAGGATGTGAAGTTGACAGAAGAAACGACAGCACTGCCTTCTTTAGAAAACTCGATGCCTTGAATGGCAAAATAATATGGGAGACCCCAGTGCAAGGCAAAAGATTTAACATAAACGACAAACACTTCGATGGTGGTTTTTATGCTTCGCCGTTATTGGGGAAAGGCAACTGCAATGGATTGATTTTCACTAACTGTGTTATAAATAAAAAAAGACAGAACGGCGACTTCATCGCCTTCGACCGTAAGACCGGAGCAATCGCTTATCGCACACATCTTAAACATTACGCATGGTCGTCACCCGTTGGATTCACAAATGAAAAAGACGAGATGTTTATCTTCACCGGCGACACCTTTGGCAACGTCTATCTAATAAACGGTATAGACGGCAAGATAATATACACCTGCCGTGTAGGAGAAAATTTCGAGTCATCGCCTGTCGTTATAGACAACCATGTTGTTGTAGGTTCGCGAGGACGTTCAATTTTTAAAATGACAATAAAGTAAAGGAATAACTTAATGAAGAAGTTACTAATGATATTTTCTGTGTTGATGACTACATTAAACATATCAGCACAAAAGATAACGGCGCATAAGGGAGAAATAGAAAAAGGATACAACTTCTGGTTCTACCAACCGACAGACACTGACAGCGTCAAACCCTTGGTGGTTTTTCTGCATGGTGCAAGTCTGTGCGGAAAGAATCTCAACAAGGTGAGACGCTACGGCACAATAGATGCCATTGAGAAGGGACGCGAGATTGATGCCTTTGTCGTGGCACCGCAAAATCCTGGTGGAGCATGGCGACCGAACAAGGTGATGGACATTGTGGAATGGGCAAAAAACAACCATTCCATCGATACTACACGCATCTATGTGCTGGGAATGAGTCTTGGAGGTTATGGCACTATCGACTTCTGTGCCACTTATCCCGAGAAGGTGGCAGCAGGAATAGCAATGTGCGGCGGCGGAACGGTTAAGGACTACAGCGGACTGACTCAGTTGCCGATGTGGATAATGCACGGCACTGCCGACCGTGCTGTCAGCGTGAAGCAGAGCGACATCGTGGTCAAGGCAATGGAAGCTGCTGAGGGTGGCGCACCGCGTCTCCACTACGACCGCATAAAGGGAATGAACCACTCGGCTCTTGCCCGGGCATTCTATCATAAAGAGATATACAAATGGCTGTTTGCTCATAGTCTTACCGACTCGGCACGAGTGGCTGCACCTGTGGAGTTTAAAGTAACCAACGCCTCGTTGAAAGCTGCATATAAGGATTTAAGCAACAGAAAGAATCCTGACTTGACTAAATAGCTTGCAAAAAATTTTGATATTCAAAAATTGTTGCCTACTTTTGTTGTTTAAGACAATGGATTAAAATAAGAATGGAATTATGGAAATAGAAAGACTATACGAGATATACCAAGAGTGCGGAGCACTAACCACCGACAGCAGGGATTGTCCTGAGGGTTCGATGTTCTTCGCACTAAAGGGCGAGTCGTTCGACGGCAATAAATTTGCTGAAATGGCCATCGAAAAAGGATGCGCGTATGCTGTAATAGATAATCCGGAATATGCGAAAGACGACCGTTTCATCGTGGTTGATGATTGTCTGAAGACACTGAAACTGCTGGCACGCCACCATCGCCGCCAATTCAACATCCCGGTAATCGGCATTACAGGTACTAACGGCAAGACAACGACAAAGGAACTGACTGCTGCCGTACTTGGAGAGAAGTACAACGTTCTCTATACACAAGGCAATTTCAACAATGACATTGGCGTGCCAAAGACATTGCTGCGCCTCAACAAAGACCATGAGATAGCCATCATTGAAATGGGCGCAAGTCATCCTGGCGACATAAAGACACTGGCAGAGACGGCGGAACCAGACTATGGCATCATCACAAACGTAGGACGTGCACATCTGCAAGGGTTCGGTTCGTTTGAAGGTGTGGTGCAGACAAAGGGCGAACTTTTCGACTATCTGCGCACAAAACCTGCCAGCACTATCTTCCTGCACAACGAGAACGAGCATCTCGCTGCCATTTCACAAGGACTGAATATAGTAAGGTATGGTACAGACAACAGCAGTTCATTAAGCGTATGCGGCAAAGTGACGGCATGCAATCCGCTGCTGGAGATTGAGTTGACTTACCCGACAAACATGAAAGAGTCAAACAACTCGTCAACTTGTCAGCTCGCCAACTCGTCAACTCAAATCCCTACCCACCTCATCGGCACATATAACCTCACCAATATGCTGGCTGCTGCATGTATCGGTAAGCATTTCGGAGTGAGCGAAGAACAGATATGCCATGCACTGAGCAATTACATCCCGAGCAACAACCGTTCTCAGCTGACGATAACCGAGAGCAACCGCTTGATTGTTGATGCCTACAATGCCAACCCTACCAGCATGATGGCTGCACTAAGGAATTTCAATGACATGCAGGTGGATCACAAGATGGTGATTCTTGGCGACATGAAAGAACTGGGCGGAGTTAGCGATGAAGAGCATCAGAAAGTTGCCGACTATCTGAAAGAGTGCGCTTTCGACTGTGTGTGGCTTGTTGGCGATGAGTTCGGCAAGACCGACTGCGATTTCCGAAAGTTCAACAATGTTGATGAAGTAAAGGCTGCCATCAACGAAGACAAGCCAAAAGACTATTATATATTGGTAAAAGGCAGCAACTCCATTAAGCTGTATCTGTTGCCAGAGTACTTATAACTAAAAAACAATTAAGAACATGAAACTAAGTAAAATTATTTTTGCTGCACTGATAGCCGCTACGGTTATATCGTGCACAGAGCAACCAAAGGAACAAACGGTTATGGAAGACAAGAACGAAGTGATTGAAAACATCATGGCACGTCGCAGTATTCGCAAGTATCAGGATAAACCTGTTAGCCGCGACACGCTGAACAAGATTATGGAGTGCGGTATTAATGCGCCTAACGGACAGAATAAACAGTCGTGGGAGGTGCGCATCGTTGACAATCCTACCGTGATGGAAGAGATTAAGGATGCCATGGCAAAGGGACATCCAGACATGGATGCTGAGATGATTAAGGGTTGTTTCCGCGGTGCTCCGGTGATGGTGTTCATCGCACGCGACCTCAGTTATGACTTCTCTGCATACGACTGCGGACTGATGTCGCAGAACATCATGTTGTCGGCATGGTCAATGGGTGTCGGTTCAATATGCCTTGGCAGTCCTGTACGCTTCCTCACCGACAACGACGTTTGCAAGCCAGTGCTTGAGAAACTCGGATTCAGCGAGGGCTACGAACTATGCCTTTGCATCGGTTTGGGATATGCTGACGAATCACCAGAAGCAAAGCCACGCGACATGGGCAAGGTGAAGTTTGTTGAATAGATTCATGACCGAAGAACAAAAAGAAAGATACAAGCGCCACATCGTGCTCGACGGTGTAGGTGCTGAAGGACAAGAGCGACTCCTTTCCGCCAGCGTTCTCATTGTGGGCGCTGGTGGACTGGGTTCGCCCATAGCATTATATCTTGCAGCGGCAGGCATTGGCCGAATAGGAATCATCGACGCCGACAATGTGGACATAAGCAATCTGCAACGACAGGTCATCCACTTTTCTGACGACCGCGGGAAGTCAAAGGTGGAGAGTGCGAAAGAGAAGATGACCGCCATAAACCCAGACATTACCATCGATGCCATAAACGGTCTTTTTAACGAGGCTAATGCGGAGGAACTGATAAAACAATACGATTTCATCGTTGATGCCACAGACAATTTTGCTGCCAAGTTCTTGATAAACGACGTATGTGTTGCTTTGGGCAAGCCATTCTCTCATGGCAGTCTGCTGCGCTTTGGCGGTCAGGTGTTCACCTATGTTCCTGGCAGTGCATGCTACAGATGTCTTTTCGGCAACGAACCGGAAGCAGGCAGCATGCCCAACAGCAACGATGCCGGCATCTTAGGTGCCGTGGCTGGAATGGTTGGAACGATACAGGCCACTGAAGTACTGAAATATTTCACACAATGCGGGTCGTTGCTCACCAACCGCCTGCTGTGCATTGATGCCATTACAATGAATTTCAACAGCATCGCATTCTGCCGCAGTGAAGACTGCAGATGTTCCTCAAGCAAAGACCGACTGTTGAAATAACTTAAAAAAGTTTTGGTAGTCCAAATCATTTGACTATCTTTGCAACCGTAAAACTATTTTGACGAAACTGAGTTATGAGACGATTATGTTTATCATGCTGCATGCTGGTTGCAACATTTGCCTCGGCGCAAACGCTCGACGAGTGCCGCACGATGGCACGCAACCATTATCCGGAGATTAGGAAATATGGACTTATAGACCAGGCAGAGCAATACAATCTGTCGAATGCGGCCAAGGCATGGCTGCCACAGGTGACATTCTCCGGACAGGCAACGTATCAGTCGGCCACGCCCACCTATCCCCAAGCTTTCAGCAAGATGATGCAGGCCAACGGCATTGATATGTCGGGAATAGAAAAAGACCAGTACAAGGTGGCTGTCGATGTGTCGCAGAATATATGGGACGGCGGTCAGTATAAGGCGAACAAGGCCATTGCCGAGGCTGAGGCTGCCGAACAGCGCAGCCGTACCGACGTGTCGCTTTATGCTCTTCAGTCGAGGGTTGACAATCTCTATTTCGGTATTCTGCTTCTCGATGAGCGTGTGGTGCAGACAAAGTCGCTGATTGCCGTACTGGAAAGCAATCTCGGTCGTTTGCGCTCTTTTTTGAAGAACGGTGTGGCGATGCAGGCCGATGTGGATGCCGTTGAGGCGGAACTGCTTACTGCCCAGCAAACGCTCCGACAGATAGAAACGTCGCGTCAGAGTTACCGTCGCATGCTGGAGGCGTTCATAGGCAAACCACTTTCTGCCGACAAACTGGAGCGTCCTGTCATGCAGCATGTGGACAGTCGCACGGTGGCACGTCCGGAACTGCAACATTTCTATGCACAGAGCAAGACGCTCGATGCCCGTCGTCGTGCCGTCAATGCGTCGGTGATGCCACGTTTCAGTGCTTTCGCCCAAGGCTACTATGGTTATCCCGGTCTTGATATGTTCAAAAGCATGACCAAGACCGACCTTACGCTCAATGGCATCGTGGGAGTGAGAATGTCGTGGAACGTAGGTGCTTTATATACCAAGAAGAACAACCTCGACAAGTTGGCCACGGCACAGAATCAGATTGCCGTTCAGCGCGATGTGTTCCTTTTCAACACCAGTATGCAGACCATGCAGGAAGACGGTGAGGTGGAGCGTTTGCGTATGGCTGTTGAAGACGATGCCAAGATTGTGGAACTGCGTCGGAGGGTGCGTCTGGCAGCAGAGTCGCAACTGAAGAATGGTGTTATCGACGCCACCGACCTGTTGCGCAAGATAGCCGACGAGACCACAGCCGTGCAGAACCAGAGCGCTCACGAGATAGAACTGCTGCAGACTGTATATAGACTTAAAACCACTTTAAACCAATGACATATTTATGAACATGAAACGATTAGCATACATAGCCATCGCAATGCTCACAGTATCGTGTGGCAGCGATACGGAGTTTGACGCGCAGGGCACCTTCGAAGCCACAGAGGTTATTGTCTCTTCCGAATCGGCGGGCAGGATTCTCAATTTCAGTATCGATGAAGGTGCAACGATAGAGGCCGGCACGGAGTTGGCTGTTATAGACAGCCTGCAACTGCATCTGCAGCGCAAGCAGTTGCTGGCACAGCAGACGGCACTGCTCAGTTCACGACCTGATGTCAGTAAGCAAGTGGCATCGCTGCGCGAGCAGATAGCCAAGCAGAAGCGCGAGCTGCAGAGAGTTGATAATATGCTGGCAGATGGTGCTGCCACCAGAAAGCAGCGCGACGACATAGAGGCGCAGATAAAGGTGTTGCAGGGCAATATGGAGGCATTGCTGTCAACCCTTGGCAAGAATACCGCCACCATCAACGACAACTCGGCTGCTCTGGAGGCACAGATAGCGGCTCTCGACGACCGTATAGCCAAATGCCGTGTCACTGCTCCTGTCGGTGGAACGGTGCTTGTCAAGTATGCTGAGGCTGGCGAACTGGCTACGGCTGGCAAGCCGCTTGTGAAGATTGCCGACCTCAACGCCATTTATCTCCGTGCATATTTCACCTCGTCGCAGTTGGCAAACATAAAGTTGGGAGACACGGTTAGGGTAGTGGCCGACTTCGGCGGTGATGAGCGTTACGACTACGAAGGACGGATAGCATGGATATCCAGTGAGAGCGAGTTCACTCCAAAGACCATCCAGACCAAAGACTCTCGTGCCAACCTCGTGTATGCCGCAAAGATAGCGGTGAAAAACGACGGACGCATAAAAATTGGTTTGGCAGGAGAAGTTATTTTGAGATAAGCCCCCACCTGACCTCCCCGTGGGGAGGAATGAGTGAAGAATGAAGAATCTATTAAGTGAAGAGTGAAAAGTGAAGAATTTGCTACCGCTTTAAAAAAGTCTAAGGTTCTTAGATTATCCTACGCATCCGTCTCCACTCCTAAGCGAAGCGTCACTCCTTCACTCCTAAACTTCTCAAAACAAAGCATCCGTTTGAACTCCTAAACTCCTAAATATAAATTGAAAACCGCAATAAAAATACACAACCTGTCGAAGAACTACGGTAAGGTGCAGGCACTTCGTGACGTTTCGTTTGAGGTGCAGCGCGGCGAACTGTTCGGACTTATCGGGCCAGATGGTGCCGGTAAGACCACACTCTTTCGTCTGCTCGCCACGCTTATCAATCCCGATGGAGGAACAGCCATTGTCGATGGGTGTGATATTGTAAAAGACTATATAGACATACGCAGACGAGTAGGCTATATGCCAGGCAGATTCTCGTTATATCCCGACCTCACCGTGGAGGAGAACCTTAATTTCTTTGCAGCACTGTTTGGCGTGAGCATCAAGGAGTCGTACAGTTTGGTGGCTCCCGTCTATAGTCAGATAGAACCATTCAAGGACCGTCTTGCAGGAAAACTATCAGGCGGCATGAAGCAGAAGCTGGCACTCTCTTGTGCTTTGATTCATAAGCCCAGTGTGCTGTTGCTCGACGAACCGACCACAGGTATCGATGCCGTGTCGCGCAGCGAACTGTGGGACATGCTCGCCACACTCAAGAACCATGGCATCACGATAGTGGTATCTACTCCTTATATGGATGAGGCCGGCCGTTGCGACCGCATAGCACTGTGCAACGAAGGACGCCTTCTTGGCATCGACACACCTAAAGGTATTGTTGCCGGTTTCAACCAACCTCTCTATGCCATTAAGGCCAACAATATGTTTGCCTTGCTTGGAGCGGCTCGGTGCGCAGAGGGAGTTGCCGACTGCTATCCCTTCGGCGAGTACCACCATCTTGTGGCCGACCACTCGTTTGTTGCGGATGGGTTTTTAAGAGAACTGAACGCTATCGGCGGGTTGGAGATAGTGCCGGCAGAACCAACTATTGAGGATATGTTTATTAAACTGATGAAGCGATGAGCGACATTGTCATTTCAGTGAAAAACCTTACCAAGCGATTCGGCGATTTCATTGCCGTCAACAATATATCGTTTGATGTCGAGAAAGGCGAGATATTCGGTTTTCTCGGAGCCAACGGCGCCGGCAAGACCACAGCCATGCGTATGCTGTGCGGATTGAGCAGGCCTACATCGGGCGGAGGCACTGTGGCTGGTTGCAGCATCATGGGCGAGGGCGAGAAGATAAAGCGCCACATCGGGTATATGAGTCAGCGTTTCTCGCTCTACAACGACCTTACCGTGTGGGAGAACATACGTCTTTATGCCACGGTATATGGACTTTCGTTGCGCCAGATTGACGAGCGGGGCAAGGCTATGCTCTCACGTCTCAGTTTTCTCGACGAGCGCAATACCCTTGTCGGTTCGCTGCCCTTGGGTTGGAAGCAGAAACTGGCATTTGCCATTGCCACCATACATGAGCCCGAGGTGGTGTTCCTCGACGAACCCACGGGAGGCGTCGATCCCATTACTCGTCGCCAGTTCTGGGAACTAATCTATGAGACGGCTGCCGGCGGAACCACCATCTTCGTTACCACCCACTACATGGATGAGGCCGAATATTGTCATCGAGTGTCGATAATGGTCGATGGTGAGGTGCATGCGCTGGACACTCCGGCACAACTAAAACAACAATATGCCGCCGATACAATGGACGAGGTGTTCCGTATTCTGGCGCGCAGTGCACAGAGAGGAGGATAAGAAACCGATGAAAGGCAACTTCATATCATTCGTAAGGAAAGAGTCGCTCCACATACTCCGCGACAAGCGCACGATGCTCGTCGTGATGCTTATCCCCGTCATGCTGATGGTGCTCTTCGGCTTTGCCATCTCTACCGAGGTCAACAACATCAGAGTGGCTGTGGTGGCAGAAGAGCGTACCGATGGTGTTCGCGATGCCGTAGAACGGTTGTCGCAGAACGAGTATTTCACGTTTTGCGGCTATATCCCGTCAGCTCAGGCCGATCAGTTGTTGCGCAGCGGTAAGGCAAGTGCCGTGGTGGTGTTTGCCCGCGACTACGACCGTAGGGCGCAGCTGGCAGCAGCGGGAGTGCCAGTAAAACCAATCATCCAACTCATAGTAGATGCCTCCAACGTTAATACGGCGGGCATGGCAACTGCCTATCTGCAAAACATACTGTTGGGCAGTGCGTCGCAGCAGGCTATGTTCGAGACGCGCATGATGTTCAATCCGCAGATGAAGAGTGCCTACAACTTTGTTCCCGGTATCATGGGACTCATCTTCATCCTCGTGTGTGCCATGATGACCTCCGTGTCGATAGTGCGCGAAAAGGAGATGGGCACGATGGAGGTTCTGCTCGTGTCGCCCGTTCGTCCGGCAAAGATTATCTTCGCCAAGATGATTCCTTATTTCGTAATCTCCTGCATCGTGCTTGTTGCCATACTCCTTTTGGCCCGCTACATGCTTGGCGTGCCTATGTCGGGTGGTGTAGCCGGCATATTCATACTGTCATTGCTTTATCTCGTGCTGTCGCTATCGCTCGGTTTGCTTGTATCGACCATAGCCGGCACACAGGTGGCAGCACTGCTCATCTCGGCGGTGGTTCTTATGATGCCCATCCTGATGCTCTCAGGTCTGCTCTTCCCTATAGAGAATCTTCCTCTGTTCTTTCAGGTGGTGTCCAACATCGTTCCGGCGCGTTGGTATATCGATGCCGTGCGCAAGATGATGATTCAAGGCCTGCCTCTTGCTGAGGTGTGGCAGCACTGCCTCATACTGCTCAGCATGACAGTAGCCCTGATAAGCATATCACTGAAGAAGTTTAACGACAAACTCGAATAATATTATACCATGCGTGCGTTTATAGTACTGTTGCAAAAAGAGTTTCTGCAGATTCGTCGCAGTTCGTTTCTGCCCAAGCTGATAGTGGCATTCCCCATATTGGTGATGCTGCTCATGCCACTCATTATGACCATGGACGTGCGTAATGTAAATGTGGCACTGGTTGATTTCGACCGCTCTGCAGCCTCTCGTCGCATAGCCTCACATATAGATGCTTCCAGTTATCTCACGTTGTCGCATCTTTCTGCCGACTATCAGCATGCCATGGCAGCGATGGAGCAGGGCGATGCCGATGTCATCGTTCAGATACCGCGCCATTTCGAGCGCGACATGGCTACATCCGCTCCGGCACGCATAAGTATAGTTGCCAATGGTGTGAATGCCACAAAGGGAGCCATGGGCATGCAGTATGTCATGCAGACCGTTGCGCGCACGTTGGGAGAACTGCGTGGCGAGAGGAGTCAGGCAGGTGTTTCTGAACTGGTGACAGTCATCAACCGCTATAATCCCACGCTCAACTACCGCCACTATATGATTCCGGCACTGATGATTATTCTTTTCATCCTTATCTGCGGATTCCTGCCAGCACTGAGCATCGTTGGCGAGAAGGAAAACGGTTCTATCGAACAGATAAACGTGACGCCCGTCTCACGCTTCGTTTTCGTACTCTCCAAACTGGTGCCTTATTGGTTCATCGGCTATTTCGTGCTCACCGTGGCAATCATTGTTGCATGGCTGGTATATGGCCTTGTTCCAGTTGGTTCAGTGGCAGCCATATACCTCGGTGCTACGCTCTTCATCCTCACCATCTCAGGTTTCAGTCTTACCATAGCCAATTTCTCTGACACCATGCAGCAGACGATGTTCGTTATGTTCTTTTTCATCATCACCTTCATGCTCATGAGCGGACTTCTCACGCCTATCGACTCCATGCCAGAGTGGGCGCAGCGTTTCACGCTAATCCTGCCGCCACGCTATTTTGTTGAGATACTTCGCTCGATATATCTTAAAGGTACAACCGTCGTTGAACTTTGGATTAATTATGCCGCCCTCTTTGCCTTTGCCCTTCTGTTCAACCTCCTTGCCGCCCTTACCTATAGGAAACTGAAAGATTGAATTGTTTTTAAGGTTGATAGGCCAAATGCCGATGAAAAATTCTATTTATACAATCAATTATTCTATAAATTCCAATAATTTAAATATCTTTGCATGCACATCTGTAATGTTTTGTAGATAATAAAAATATGGATACAGATAATAAAATCATTATATATCAGACAGAGGACGGACAAACACAAATAGATGTTCGTCTGGAGAGCGAGACGGTGTGGTTATCTACCAGTCAGATGGCAATGCTATTTGACAAAGAAGAATCCAATATCCGTAGGCATGTTATCAACGTTTTTAAAGAAGGAGAATTGGAGCGTGATAATAACGTGCAAAAAATACACGTTAATGGAATCAAGAAGCCTGTTCCGTATTATAACCTTGATGTCATCATCTCTGTGGGCTATCGAGTAAAAAGCAAACGCGGTACGGCTTTTCGTATATGGGCACGCCAAATCATCAAGGATTACCTGGTTAAAGGCTATGCCGTCAACGAGCGTATCCACAAGGAGCAGATAGGTGAGTTGCGCCAACTTGTGGGGATGCTTGGACGTACTATTCAGAATCAGCCAGTGCTTTCCACCGATGAAACCAACGCGCTTTTTGATGTAGTGGTTGACTATACATACGCTCTCGACACCCTTGATGACTACGATTACCAGCGATTGGTAGTTAAGGAAACAACACCTGAAGAAAAATTCCATGCCACCTACGACAACGCAATGGAGGCTATCCGTGCACTTCGTGACAAGTTTGGAGGCAGCAAACTCTTTGGCAACGAGAAGGACGATTCGTTTAAAAGCAGTATTGCTCAGATATATCAGACTTTTGGTGGCGAAGAACTTTATCCAAGTGTTGAAGAGAAAGCCGCCATGCTGCTCTATCTTGTCACCAAAAATCACTCGTTCAGTGACGGAAATAAGCGCATTGCCGCCACCCTGTTCCTATGGTTCTTAAACAACAATGGCATCCTTTATCGTGAAGACGGCACCAAGAGGTTAGCAGACAACACCCTTGTAGCCCTCACGCTTATGATAGCCGAGAGCAGGACAGAGGAAAAAGATGTTATGGTGAAAGTTGTCGTTAATCTTATAAACAAAAGCAATGATGAGTGAATGGACTGCCTGAATATGAGCAGTCGGACTTTTATCGAAACAATAAAATCGTGATATGCCAGATTTCTTATAGAGGTCTGGCATTTTTCTAAATACTTTACCCCATAAAAATAGCTATAAATTTCAGTAAGTGGCGTTCTGACTGACAGTTTTTGGCCTACAAACTGCCAGTCAGAACGCCACTTACTGGGAACATACGAGAATGAGAGTAAAAGTTTGCGCTCTGAATAATCTTATAAGCCTACAGTTTTTCAACTTTTAACTATTAAAATTATCCTCATGAAACAAAAAAGTTGCTGATAAAATACGTGGTTTCGCATATTATCACTAACTTTGCGAAATACGCCAATAAAATGTGTAAATAATGAAAGATTTAAATAGACTCTCTGCGTTACTTGTTAGGCATTCTCAACTCGAAACTCATGAATTATCTTTTCGCTACGAAATTTCTGAATCTTGCCATCAAAGCAGAATATGTGAAGCAAGTCAAACTTCCCAATACTTCAGAAAAGCAAAAGGTACAGATAGAAGAAATGGTCAATGCAATTCTTCAAGGCAAGTTGTCAGATGCTGACACTTCAAAAGAAGAATCAGAAATCGACCTCCTCGTCTATCACCTATATGGCCTGACCTACGATGAAGTGCTCATCGTAGATCCTGAGACTCCAATAACACGAGAAGAATACAATAATAACAAATAACAAGCATATAGATTATGGAACCTACTACATTTAATATCGGTGCATATGTCCTTATCCCCATCCTTGCAGCAGTTCTTGGTGGTTGGGTCGGTGCTTTCTTTGGTAACAAATACCAAAAAGCAAAAGAAGACGAAAGAATGGCTGAAGTACGTAATATTGCCATAAAAGCATTAAACATTATTAGGCATTACGATGGTCAATCCTATGTTAAAGCAGAGAACCAATTCAATACAGATTTAACTATTGCGCAAAAAAGAACAATCATAGTGTTGTTGCACAAATTAGGAATTCCGATTATTGTTCCTGCAAATGAGACGTTTAACATCCATAGAATTCATTTTGCCGAAAGAATTATTGACGAGAAGGAAATAGATGGAATAATACTTCAGATTAATCAAAAGCATTGTGACAATTTGTTTTTTATTGATGCCGAAAGGTATTTTGGCGCGAACCGCCAATACATTACTATTAGAGAACTTGGAAAGAGATATGTAAGGGAGGTTTTAGCAAAAAGTCATTATAATAGTGAAACAAAACAAACAAACTATAACCCTGATTGGTATAAAACTTTTGGATTAGGTGAATATTTGTCTTTACGATATCTGCATGAGCAGGCTTGTTTTGATGTACTTTATGATCAAAACGGTAATGCTATCCCAGAAAAGATAGAACAGATATTACATGAGATTGATATGGGGCTATGGGATAATTATCTCTTTGGTAATTATGAAATGTATAAAAATGCTAAGTCTCAGATTGAAATGGCAAATGCTTTTCAGAAAGCATTAACACAGCAGCAACAAATGAATATGTCAGATACAAATAAATAATATTAGCGTTATGAAGGTTTCAATATTAGATAGTAAAAGAATTCAAGGTCGTTCTTGGTTTTTAGGAAAAATGTCACTATGGGATTATCTTGTATCCGTTTCACCAAAAAACTTTGAGTTTGAAATTCAAAGGGGAATCGTAAAAAATAAATATTTAGACTCCATACTCTTGTCCGTTCAAAGAAACGAACCTATTCCACCAATAACTATTACAATTGATAAGGCAGATGTGAAAGACAATGAGCTAAACATCAACAATGGCTCGTTTAATATACTGGACGGTTTACAAAGAACCTACCGCCTTTGGCTTTATAAAAAGATATCGGAGATTGCTCTTGAAACTCAATCTTTGGATATGTTTGGGGAATATACATTCAATATGTCAACAATAATAAATGAATTAAAGACATCTAATTACTATATTCCGGGGGTATTGTCAATATCATTAATTAAACAACTGTTGGATTTAAGTAATAGTATCAATGTTTCTATTATTCCCCAAATTTACAAGAACTTTGATGTATTCTTTTATATTTGGGGTGGATTAAATGAAAAAGAGACTATTAACAAGATGCTCATACTAAATGCAGGACAGCGTAAAGTATCTACTGGTCATCAATACGAATTAATGTTTTTACAAATATTTAAAGACAAAGAACTATCTAAACAAGTTCATCTTATACGTGAAAAAGATGATTCGTATGGTAAAGTAAAAAAGGGCGAAAGGAATGTTGGAGATTTTATATTTTCATCTACTATCATTGGACTACAATCTCTTATTATGGGAAAGCCTATTCGTTTGAGCACAGATAATCTTGAATTAAATTATGAAGAAGATTTTGTGTCAGAAGAAGAGGTGGATAAATATTTTAACCAGCCTTTTTTAAATATTTATTTGGAATCTTTATATAATATAGATAATCTACTCTGTTCCTATGATTCTCAATATTATGTGTGGTTTGTAAAAGACACCACCATTTCTGGGATAATGGGAGCTGTTGGACGTTATCTGAGATTAGTAAAAGATGATTATAATAACAATTTCCAAGAAGCAACAAACAAACTCATCACAAATCTATGTCATACAAACTATTTCAATCTGAATGATTTTTATAGGGAATACAATAATTTGTCAAGCAGTAGAATTAATATTGGTGATAAAGTCAGAGATGCTATCTTTAGGTATTCTTTATCTGTTCTTGATGGAAGTAACATACAATGGTCAGAAGCATTTACGTCAAAAAAAGGATTAAATAATGAATAGAAAAGAATTATATACCAATATACTCTCAACGATTCTTTCTGAACATCCAGATTTAGTTATTAATAATGATGATGTTCAAAATGAACTTGATGTAAATGGTTTAGAGGATGCTTTAATACTTCTAAAAAAAAATCTGCAAGAAGAGAATTTTAAGGTTATTGTAGAATCAATGATTGCTAATTGCAATGAAGATGAACTAAATAATTATGAAAAGTATTTAGTTACACGAGAAACATTCCAACTAATATTTCAAAAAAGAAATTTTATTTGGAATTCATTAGAACTTATTGTACTTAATTGTGACAACTTTCTAAGAGGTGAAGAGTATAAAGACTCTATAATGTTAGCATTCGAGAAGATATGTTTTGATGAAAACTGTAGAAAAGATTTCCTTAATTATATTATAAACCATGACGGAAAAAATGCATATTATATAATATCTGATAGAAATACCTTAAATGGAGTTGATTCGTGGAAATTGTATATGTATGGATTATACATGTGCGTTAATTGTGGAGGTCATATCGATGTTAATCCAGCATTAAATTACTCACCGTTACAATTTAATACAACTATATCTTTTAACAGCACTGCCAAATACGAACAATATATTGATATTTACGATGTGATTAGTGAATGGAACAACTGTAAAGATGTGTTAACAGCGTTCCTAAAAATGTACCAAATACTTGAATATATGGTATATAGAAAAGAATTTGTGTCAATTGTTACTGGGGCAAATGTAAAACAGTCGTTTGTCAGACAAATTATAGGATTGGATAAAAAATTCTCTAATGCAGAAAGAGATACTTTTGTGAAAGGGCTTCCTGAAGTATTATCATCTTTTGATGGAGAGGTTCCTGACACATTGGTTACTCCTGATGTAGTAACTTTCTGCACTAAATACTATCAGAAGAACTCCAATGGTAATACGTATATGAAACCAGAAAGCATAAGAGATTCTGCTCAAATCAATAGTTGTATTTCAAAATTTATATACGATGTCAGATGCTCATTAGTACACAATAAAGAATCAGAATTTCATATAACAACAATTAATTATGATGAATATGCCTCTATAGTACCACTTATGCGGAAAATAATGGAAGTTGTAGGGAAAAAGATTATGGAAACAATAAATGACACTGGCAATAGAATTTGTTTTCCTAATAGGGATTTAAGGCTGTATTAAAATAGAGAAATTTGAGTTACTGGTTAACTCTCCAGAGTTCGTGGGAAACTATAATATACTTAGTGGGTAACTCGAAAAGAGGTAGAGAATAGATGACGACAGAATTCATTGACAGCAGAAATGGTTTCTTCGAAGATGTGAAAGCACTGGGAAGAAAGAACTCAGCCACATTAGGATTTATGCTCGAAAGTGGATTTGAGGATCATGCAAGGAATAGAAAAAGTATTCGTAACTTTGCAAACAAGAATTATGAGTAACAATATAGAAAAAGCAAATTTTGGTGGTGAACTTCTGAAACATAGAGAGGAGTTTGAAACAAGAAACGGATATGACGAAGTATGGTGATATTGTGCCATTCGAAATGGCACAAATTCCGAACGTGCTATTTGCAACGGGTTAGACGAATCACCAGATAATTTTATCTTGAATAAATTGTATTTTGAAGTAAATAAAAGACATAATATGAAAGAATCACTTCACGACATAGGTAAGGCCATCCAACGACATATTGAAAAGGAAAAGGCAAGTTATACGCGGATTCCTGCAATAGGAAGAGCTTATTGTTCGCTTGATAGCACATTACGCGGTAAAGAGGGTGCTCAACAGTTTTGGATTGTAATAGGTGATACAACCAAAGTGCTCCGCACAGATGGAACTGTTGTTCATCGAGACTCAAAGATGGGTGAGATTCTTTCCAAATACTATTCTGGAAAGAGAAAATATATACAAATAACCAAAAATCCAAAACGGAAGAATGAAGTAGAAGTGACAATTCATAATAGGGCTATCTATAAACCAGATTTCTCTACTGCACAGGAAATTGTTATCAATATCGAAAATGATGCGAATTACTATCGTTTTCAGCGATTATATGATTTGTTAGGACAGCAAAGAGAGCAAGAGGCCCAACTGAAAGCACTTCAAGAAGAAAAGGAAAGACTTCGCAAACAAAGAGAAGAGGCAGAAAGGGCTGCTAAGGAGAAAGCCAGAAAGGAGGAAGAAGAAAGACTTCTTGAAGAAGCAAGAAAGCGCGAAGAGGAAGAAAAAACTAATCGTGCTAAGATTGCTCAACTGGAAAAAGATATTGAAGAGTCAAAATCGAAAGTGAAACAGACACAGTCTTTCATTCGTAAAGACTTGTCATTACGATCCCAGCACATCCTTGATGAGACACAGGAAGATGCTAAGCGTTCTCATCTGTTTGATGGGACTCCAATTGTAATAGAAGGTGGCCCAGGTACAGGAAAGACTACCACCATGATTCAAAGGTTGAAGTTCTTAATATCCCAACAGGCCTTGGAGGAATATAATGCACCTCTTACATCTGAACAAATATCATCTCTTACTAATCCAAATACAAGGGATACAAACTGGTTGTTCTTTTCTCCGACAGATAAGTTGTTGTCATTCCTACAGGCCAACATGAGGGGCGAGTACCTGAACGCCAATGAGAATAATACAACTACATTAGAAAGCTTTAGAAACAAGATTCTGATGGAGTATAAATTGAGGAAGCCTGATTCTGACGGACCATTCAAATTATATAAGGTAAGGGATAAAGCTGAGACATCTTTAATTTTAAATGCAGAAGGTGCAATATCAGCATTTGAGAAATTCTGTATTGGCAATATCTCAAATATCTTGCTAAATGCTTATTCTTTGAAGACTTCTGAATATTCTTGGCATACTTTGGCGCAGAGCATCAAGGCATATTGTAAGCGAGCAGAAACAATAAAGGATATTGATGCACTTATACGACTATTTAACTCATTATATGACAATGAGAGGAAATCAGTGTCACAAATAGAGGCGCAGTTGAATGACCTATTAAGCAAGAGGGCTCTATTTATTAAGAATAAGGTAGATGAGGATGAGCAGTTAAAAACGGCAGTCATAGACTTGTTTGAGAAATGGAGGCAAGAGACTATCATTGTTCAAGAAGATGACATAGAAGAAAATGCGATGGATGAAGCCGAAGACGATGAGGAAGAATTGTCTTCCATCGACTATGACGCAAAACTGTATCAGCAATTAAAACCGATTTTGAAGAAGTTGAGTTTGCGGAAATATGATAGTAACCAGAAACTAACCAAGCGACAAAAAGATTTGTATGTTATTGTCAAGTCTTTGGTGGAAATAAACGAACTCAACGATATTGGTGAACTAAGTTGGTTTACCAAAAACTATGCATTCTTGTGCAGGGGTGTTGAAAGCAATTTGCTTAACCAGATTCCTCGGCTTTACAAGTTATTCCGGAAGAGGCAAATTGAGATAGGAAGCAATCTGTTTAATAAAAAACTTCTTGAGAAGATTCAAAAGAAGGACGGAGGCAAACGTATTCATCCAGAAGAACTTGAACTAATAGTAGGCTTCATCAACAATATGCTACTTGGAATGTATAAGAAATCTCATGTACGTTTCAACGGCATGAAGAATAAATATGTGGAAGCCTATAAAGAGAACGTAAAACCTGTCATTGGAATAGACGAGGCTACAGACTATTCTATTATTGATTACTATTTTATGGCATCATTCTCCCATTATGAATATTCAACACTAACTTTGTGTGGTGATATTATGCAAGGCCTGAATGATAATGGCATAAAGAACTGGAACCAACTCAAAAAATCCATTCTTCCCAAGTTGGAAGTATATGAACTGAAGACATCCTATCGCCAATTGCCCTCGTTGCTTGATATGTCAAAGCAAATGTACTTTGATGATTTGAAGGTGGAGGCTCCTTATACTACAACTAAGGAAAGATCGGATAATGAACCTGCTCCGCTTTGTTTTATCTCAGATGATGAAGAAGAGAAGGCGGAATGGATTGCAAAGCGTATTATTGAAGTCTATAAAACATACGATGAAAGTATGCCATCAGTTGCTATTTTCGTTGGCGATGACGTAAATATTAAAGAACTCGTTGATTTAATAAACGATCAAGACTATCTTAATGGCATCCAGATATACGATTGCTCTGAAAATAGGACTGCACCAAATACTAAGGCAGTTCGAGTGTTCAGAATTTCAGAAGTCAAAGGAATGGAATTTGAGGTTGTGTTTTTCTATGATATAGATACAGCTTTGGAAGATTGCTCATTAGATATTATGAGAAGGTATCTTTATGTCGGTGTTTCTAGGGCCACCACTCATCTTGCTGCGACTTTCACTCAAGAAGAAGAGGACGTTATTAAATATTTTGACAGGACTATAGACAACTGGAAAATATAGTAACAACAAATTATGGAACAGATACAAGATAGCAGAATAGAGCAGTGCCTAAACGGCATTCAAAAATACGAGAAGTGGGGAAACCTGCTTGCAGGACAAAGTTGGGTACATCTATTCAACTCCAATGCACCTGTGAGTATGTCGGCAATACACTATGGTTTGGAATGCGTCAAAGCCAAGATGAAGTTAAATGTACTTCAAGACAACCGGCATACTGAAGAAGAAATGGAAAAGCGACTGAGTCAGATAGACCTTGAAACGCATCAAATGGAAGAAATAATGAAGAACGACCTTGAATACAGAGGGCTATTGATACCTTAAATTCTAAAATACGTTTATAGAATATGGCAAAAGAATACAACCACATTGAAGAAGAATCTTTTCTGGCTTGTGAACCTTCATCATGGGGAGGGCAATGGACAGAAGAGAAGTTGGATGCATTTGAGAAATATGTCAATGCATATCTGACTATTATGAATGCTTCTCGCGACAAGTATAACTGGAAGCTGATTTATTTCGACGGTTTTGCCGGTAGTGGATCCCGCAATGAGATGAATAAGGAAAAGGACTCACCTTTGTTGTTAGATTTCTTTAAAGAGTCATCTATCAAGAAGGAAGAATTGAATCTCTATAAGGGCGCAGCAGAAAGAGTTTTAAGTATTTCTCAAAGAGGCTTTGACTACTATTATTTCGTGGATAATGATCCTGAATCAAGTCTTAAACTACACGAATTGTTGTCTCGCTTTGAAAACGAAAAGACTTTAGTCTATAGAAACTCTGATGCTAACAAGCAAATAGAGATGCTTGCAAGTGCAATGCAGAAAGATAGAAAATTAGCTTCCTTGGTTCTGCTTGATCCATTTGGTATGCAAGTTGATTGGACATCCATTGAACAGCTGAAAGGTACACGAACAGACCTGTGGATTCTGATTCCTACTGGTGTTATTGTCAACAGGCTTCTTGATAGGAAATGTGAATTGACACATATTGACAAACTCACTTCTTTCTTTGGCAAGGATGAAGTTTTTCTAAAGAACTATTTCTATAAGATTAGAACAGTTGACACGTTGTTTGGTGAAACTGAAATCGTAGAGAAAGTGAAGAAACCTATCGAGAAAATAGCAGAGCTGTATATTGAGCAACTTAAAACAATTTTTGATTATGTAACCGAGAAACCTTTGGTGTTGTATAACACAAGGAACACGCCAATATTTCACTTCGCTTGTGCATCAAACAATCAAACAGCAATTAAGATTGCAAGTCAGATTATTAAGAAGAAACAAGGATTATGAGGACGACAAAAATAGAATGGACGGACAAAACGTGGAATCCCATAACGGGTTGCACAAAAAAGTCGGCAGGCTGCGCACATTGCTATGCTGAAGTCATGGCACGACGTCTGAAGGCTATGGGGTTGAAGAAATACCAACAAGGATTTGGATTGGCCTTGCATGAAGACGATTTGCAAGAACCTCTGGCCTGGAACAAACCGCATAATATTTTCGTCTGCTCTATGAGTGACATATTCCATGAGGAAGTTCCATACGAGTTTGTCGATAGAATAATGAATACTATTATACAGACACCACAACACCGCTATCAGATTTTGACAAAACGCGCAGAACGGATGGAAGAGTATTTCAAAACGCGGACTATACCTCGGAATGTGTGGTTAGGTGTAACCGTGGAGTGTCAAGCGACCAAATACAGAATAGAGCATCTGCGCCATCTGGATGCTTCGGTTAAGTTTCTGTCTTGCGAGCCGTTGATAGAGGATTTGGGAAATTTGGACCTCATTGGTATTGATTGGGTGATAGTCGGTGGTGAGAGCGGTCCAAAAGCCAGACCAATGAAGCCAGAATGGGCCGTTAGTATTAAACAGCAAGCAGAGTCGAAAGGTTCAGCTTTCTTTTTCAAGCAATGGGGAACTTGGGGTAGTGATGGCATCAAAAGAAACAAACACGCAAATGGAAAAATGCTGCAAGGTGAGATTATACAGCAAATGCCCCGAAACCAACCGCATAGAATATAAAAGAGAATTGACCTCGTAACTTTATATTGAGAAGGAGAAGTATAAGTAAAGAGTAAAAGAGTGGAAATCAAAAACGAAATAGATTATGACCAAAATATCCATTCGATTCTATAATGACCGTGAGGTGCGAGCCATTTGGGATGAGGAGAATTCCAAGTGGTGGTTTTCTGCTATTGATATAATTCGTGCAATCAATGAAGAGACAGATTATGTCAAGGCGGGTAACTATTGGCGTTGGCTTAAAAAGAAACTGACAGCCGATGGGGTTCAACTCGTGAGCGTCACTCACGACTTCAAATTTGAGGCACCCGATGGCAAGAAGCGTGCAGCCGATGCACTCGACAATGAGTGTGTACAGATATTGGCAAAGCACTATCCCAACAATAAAGCTAATGAGTTTCTCGATTGGTTTACATACAGCGACAATACCATCGACGGACAGAGCCGCAAGAAGGCATATACACTTTAGAACACATAAAAAATCTTCTCAAAAATAACAATACAAACGCACTAAAATCTAAATGACCGATTTGGGTTAAAATCATAATTGTGATTTTACTCAAGTCCAGTATATAATAGCTCCCCAACCGTTAACCAATCCAACAATAAATGTAAAATGATTAAAAGGGGGTAGGGATTATGTTTTTTTAATTCTCCAGATGAACGGGCGAAGACGGTGGAAGCGTATATTTGCGGTGGAATAGTGATTGAGTTTATGAGTTTGTAAACTCTTGAGCTTCCAAGTTTCCTCCCCTTGGGGAGGGTTAGGGAAAGGTTTAATTTAAAGTTTTCAGGATTATGGAGAAAGAGAAGAAACTGACTGCTGCCAATGGCAGACCGATTGCCGACAACCAGAACTCGCAGACGGCAGGAAAGAGAGGACCGATAGTGATGCAAGACCCGTGGCTGATAGAGAAGTTGGCTCACTTTGACCGTGAGGTGATACCGGAACGGCGAATGCATGCAAAGGGTGCTGGAGCATACGGTACGTTTACCGTGACGCATGACATAACGAAATATACACGGGCTGCAATGTTCAGCGAGATTGGCAAGCAGACGGAGTGTTTCGTAAGGTTTTCTACCGTGGCTGGTGAGCGGGGAGCAGCTGATGCAGAACGCGACATCAGAGGGTTTGCAATGAAATTCTATACGGAAGAGGGCAACTGGGACCTTGTGGGAAACAACACGCCGGTGTTCTTCTTGCGCGACCCGCTGAAGTTTCCCGACCTTAACCATGCCATAAAGCGCGACCCGCGCACGGGCATGCGCTCGGCAAACAACAACTGGGACTTCTGGACGCTGCTGCCAGAGGCTCTGCACCAGATAACCATCACGATGAGTCCGCGAGGCATACCGTTGTCATACCGCCACATGCACGGTTTCGGCAGTCATACCTATAGTTTCATAAATGCAGACAACAAGCGCACATGGGTGAAGTTCCACCTGCGCACGCTGCAGGGGATAAAATGCCTTACCGACGAACAGGCTGAGGCGCTGATAGCCAAAGACCGCGAGTCGCACCAGCGCGACCTGTTTGAGAGTATTGAACGGGGTGACTATCCGCGGTGGCTCTTTCAGGTGCAACTGATGACCGAGGATGAGGCCGACAACTATCATATCAATCCGTTTGACCTGACGAAGGTGTGGCCGCATGGCGATTACCCGTTGCATGATGTTGGCATACTCGAACTGAACCGCAATCCGGAGAATTTCTTTGCTGAGGTGGAGCAGGCGGCATTCAATCCGGTGAATATAGTCGATGGCATAGGGTTCTCGCCCGACAAGATGCTGCAAGGGCGACTGTTTTCCTACGGCGATGCGCAGCGTTATCGCCTAGGGGTGAACCTTGAGCAGATTCCAGTCAATCGTCCGCGCTGTCCGTTCCATGCCTATCATCGCGACGGCGCAATGAGGGTGGATGGCAACTATGGCAGAACACTGGGTTATGAACCAAACAGTTTTGGTGAGTGGAATGACACGCCACGACTGAAGGAACCGCCGTTGCGGACGCATGGGGAGGTGTATAACTACACTGAGCGCGAATATGATGACGACTATTACACGCAGCCAGGCAATCTCTTCCGACTGATGCCTGCTGAGGAGCAACAGTTGCTCTTTGAGAATACGGCAAGGGCGATGGGCGATGCGGAACTGTTCATAAAGCAGCGACATGTGCGCAACTGTTATCTTGCCGACAAGGAGTATGGTGAGGGAGTGGCAAAGGCGTTGGGAATAGATTTGCAAGAGAGTTGGAAAGTTGAGAAGTGAATGAGTTGAGAAGTTGATGAGTTGATAAGTTGATGAGTTGAGAAGTTGAGAAGTTAATAAGTTTATGAGTTGAGAAGTTGAGAAGTTAATAAGTTTATGAGTTGATGAGTTGCTTGTTCCTAAAAATCAAGAAAGCTCCAGATGTCAATATGCATCGGGAGCTTTCTTATCGTTTACCTGCTTCGCAGCAGGTACAACTACTAACTAATAACCATAAAATATTTAACTAACTATCTTTATTTCTCAGTTTACAAGTTGGTACTTTAGGAGTTAAGAGTGTATGCTTGTTAGCAATCCTTAATCTTTAATCCGTAATCTCTAATCCATCTTACCGGCGAGACCTGTTTCTTGTTGTTGCAAAATTACTGCTATTTGCTTTCTTGAAGGTTTAATTTTTAATCGAAAAGGGGTAAATATTTATCAATTAGAGGAAAATACGACATAATGGTAAGAAAAAGGTCGCATTGCTAATCTTTACAGATAGAATGCGACCTTTACCATTGGCATCTCCGCTGATGAGAATGCCGAGAATACTACTTACTATTTTATGATTTTCTTAACCTCGCCATTGGCAGTCTTGATGATGTTGATGCCCTGCTGCAACTGCTGTACGCGCTTGCCGTCGAGTGTGTAGATGGCTGTTGGCTGTTGGCCGTCGGCTGTTGGCAGACTGCTGATGCCGTCGGTAACGCCAGGAACAGAAGCCTTGCTCAGACCGCCCTGCTCGTTTGCAGCGAACACCTTGTACTCTGCATTTGCCTCGCAAGCAAACTCACACTCAGTGGTGAACCCAACCACCTCGTTGTCCTTTATGATTACATAACAGATAGCGTATGGTACGGCATCCCAAACAATCTTGTTGCCCTCAATCTTAGCCTGAGGAGCAGCGCAAGACTCTGTGATGATAGATGGCTGCCAGTTGTCAGAACCAGAAAGCACGTTCTTCACTGTATATTGGGCTGCCTCCTCGGCAGTGAGCACATTCTTCACGTTGTGTACCCAAACCTGTTCGCCGTCAACTTCCTTCCAGTAAGAGCTGCGGCGCTGTGAGAGGTCGAGAGGATTGCCGTCGCCGTCCATTGTGTTGTACTCTGCCCAGAGTGCAGGCAGACCACCCATCTTCTCATACCATCCTGCTGCAGGAATTGTTACCTCGGCAGTGGTGTTGATGAATACGGTCTTTGGCTGGTTGTGCCATGGGCGGCCGAGCCATACATCTGTCTCGGCAGGATTGCCAGGAGCAGTGATGGTACAGTTCATGAACACATATCCCCATTTAACGTCGGCTGCATGAGAAGGAGCCACGATATAGCCACCGCTCTTGCGGTTGATGTAGAGAGTTGTGTTGTCGATATAGATGTTACCGCTGTTGTAGATAAAGTCTACAGCACCCTCGATGAAGCAGTCCTTGGCATAAACACGGTAGTTTGATGTAGAAGGAGTAATCCATGTGTCCTGATAAGACAGCATTGCCACGTTCTTGAACACAGTGCGGTCGCCGCTGGTATTCAGAGCCAATGCCTGTGGACCCGCCTGCTTGTCATGACCCCATGAGTTTTCGAGTGTCAGGTTGTCGAAGTAGCAGTTGTTTGAATTAACCACAACCGTTGCACCTACGCTTACGTGGACAGCATTGTCGCCGCCACAGAGTTTGTCGTCGGTGATGATTACCTTGTCGCGCTCCTGTCCGATGAAGTGCAAGTATGGTTTGTTGGCAGGAACGTCAACGTGACCCTTATATTCACCGTTCTTGATGAAGATGAGCCATGGGAATGCTCTGCCGGCAGGAGCAGCGTCGATAGCCTCTTGAACAGTCTTGTAGTCGCCAGAACCGTCAGCTGCAACAACTGCATCATAGATGCGTGCTGCTGGCTGTGTGCGCTCCATTGTAGTGAAGTTGATAGTTGTACCGGCATAAGCGTTGCCGCTGCGGTCGGTGATTACGCCAGCAGGCAGTGTGAATGAGTATTCCTTGTTATAGTCAAGACCTGCATACTGGAACACAGCTGTCTTACCAGTTACGGTTGGAGCAATCGCCTCGCCGTTGAGAGTGGCGTTGCCTGTACCAACCTTCACGCGCTCGTCGAATGTAAGTACGATGCTGCCTGTAGCCGAAGCGCCTGTTGCTCCGTTGGCAGGGTTGCTGCTTACGAGCACTGGTGCTGTCTGGTCGTTGGCCTGCTCGCTCTCTGCCAATACGAAGATGTCACCGATAGAAAGACCATCGTAGTCGGTCTCTGCGCCAACCAGTTCTTCAGAACCTGGCATCCAACGGATATATACGCGCTCCTGGTTGTTGGCGTCAGCAGGAAGAGTGAACTCACCGTCAACCCATCCGCGCTCAGGAATGTCGTATGTGCCAACCTCTGTGAAGTTTGTTCCGTCAACAGAGTATTCAGCCTTAATCACAGAATATGTGTTGTAGTTGTGTCCGAAACCATTAGAGAACTTGATGTTGCTGTATCCCTTTGTTGAGAAAGATACTTCCCAGTACCATCCTTCTGAGCGGAGCTTCCAGATACGTGCGCCCCAACGGCCTTCCTCAGCACCGTTGTTTACACCGCGAGTAAGCCAGCTTGTTGTACTGCCGGCAGCATTGCGCAGTGAGAGCAGACCGGCATTCTCGCTGTTGCTGCGGTAGTCGGCTGCACGCTGAGAGTTAGGCTGATCCTGATAGAGGTCCCATGCCACGATATAGTCGGCCACGGCATAGTTTACGGTTACGTTCTTCTCGCCGTCCATGTTGATGATGCGCTCGGCATTTGTTGTACCGTCTTCCCAACCTGTGAACGAGAGAATCTTATTGTTGGCAACAGTCAGTTTCACGTCTGTGCCTTCCTCGTAGTAGTGAACACCGTCAACGATATTGCCCTCAGGTAGGAATGTCACGAGGTTCTGGTTGCCATACTTGTTGCCCATATCGTCGATGGCAACATAGTTGAGAGCATATACGTTGTTCTTGTCGAAGTTTGCTGTAAGGTCGGTATTTGCAGAAATCTCGAATGTATAAGGATTCTTGTCAGAAACAACGTTGCCCTGAGCATCTGTCCATGATGTGAAGTGGTAGCCGAAGTTCTCTGTTACAGAAAGAGTTATTTCTGTGCCTGCATCAAACTCGTTGCCTGAAGGATTGACGGCAATCTTGCCAGCACCCTCCATGCCTGACTTGACATTCAGAGTATATACAGGAACTGCCTCTGGAGTACCTTCGAAGTCACCTGTCAGTGTGATGTCACTCAGACCCACCTGCTTGTTGTTGGCAAGATTCCAGATATAGAACCATAGCTCTATTCTTTCCTCGCTGGCGCCCATACCGTTGATTGCATGTTCTACAGCTGTGAAACCATTGCCGGTGTTGTTGCGCTCAGGATTGAAACCTTCTGTCAACTGAACCTTCTCTTCGCCACGAATAACATATACGTCAAACTGTCCGCCGCTTGTACCAAACTTAGCTGCGTTGAAGCTGAGTTTCTTTGGTGTGAACTTAACGCCTTTTTTAGGAATGATTGTGTATTTAACATAAGAGTTCTCCTCCTGTGCTCTGCCGATGCTTACTACAGGCTGAATCTTTGTCATTGTCTCTGTGCCTGCAGATGCGGTTGCTTGAAGAGTAACGTTGCTGCCCAATTCCCAACTTGTTGTAGAAACAGCCTCAGGAACAGAAACCGTTGCCATTGTAGGATTCTCAACACCCTGGTCGAAAGCCCATGCTATTGTAGCATCCTTTGCTTCGATAGGCTTAGCCTCTTCCATTGCCTCACCCATAACCTTCACATAGTCCATGTTCCAGTTGCTTTTGAAAGTGTTGCCGGCGATGAGACGCACGATAACCTTGTCCTTGTTATTGGCAGACAAGGTCACAGTGTTGACATTGTATATCCACCAGTTTGCTGCTGTCTGGCATGAACCGCCGTCAAACCATGTTGCACCGCCGTCGGTAGAAACCACTGTCTGCAGTGAAGCCACGGCATTGGCTCCATAGGCACATGCATATTCTATAGAGATGTTCTTATATCCCTTGGTAGGGAACTGAATCTCGTAATATACATTATGCTTAGATGCGTCGGTATAGTCGCTGATGTCGTTGGCGTCAGCATTCTCTATGCGCAGCACCTTGTTCTGATAACCCTCGCACAACTGCCAGTAGCGGCCTTCCGATTGTGCTGTCATGACATAGTCGGCAGCGTTGCCAACGGCCTCGTTAGCAACGAACTTCGGTTGTCCGTCTTTAAACCAGAAATGTCCTACAGCCGCCCATGCGTTGCTGTTAGGCGTGTAAACATTCTCAGCCACGTCGTAGCCAGTGTCGAATGTCCAGTTGGCTATCTGCACGCTCTCTGCCTTTGCCGATGTGGCAAAGAGACTGACGAGCATGAGCAGAAGCCCATTTAAAAAGTTCTTTTTCATAATGGAGTTTTATTTAAGTTTTTGAGTTATTGAGTTCTTGAGTTACCTCACCACTTTCTTTATATCTGTATTCCCGTCAGCATAAGTTGTGCGGATAATATTCACGCCTTCGGTCTGTGATGACAGTGCTCTCCCATTGGCATCGTAGTAGTTTACGCTAACCACGTTGGGGTTGTTTATTACACCATTAATACCGTCGGCAGAGGCATCGAACACCATGCCCTCGATGGTAACGTCGCTCAGACAGATGGTCTTGCCCGATGCTGCACCGTTATACCAAGGATAGATGCGCACGTGTACCTCCTCGCCCTCTTTCAGGGTGATGACAGGCTGACAGCTCACGCCGTTCATCGTGTTAGCTACCATCTTGCTTGGTGCATAGATAGTGGTGCGTGTCTGGAAGTTGTCGGTAGAATAATAAACGTGGCACATCATTCCGTTGCCGCCAGCGCCGCCCACATAGAGACTTATGTTGTTTATCTTCAGTTCTGTGCCGACGTTGGCTTTCAGTCCGAAGTCGATATAACGCTCCGGGTTGTCGTCAATCTCGCCGTCAGGCCACTGGTCGCCGGTCAGCAGGTTGCGCTGTGTCTTGCGGTCGGGAGTCTCGCCTGCAGGAATGCCGTCAGGATACTGTGTATAGTAATTGCCGTTGCCATCCTTGCCGCCCTTCGGACATGCATATCTCTGAACATACATGTTAGACCATGACTGCTCTATTACCGTTGCCGGACCGGTGAGCACGCATGACTCATCCTTCTCCAAGCGCCAGAAAGCCTTCACTGCTGTTCCGCCTTCCAGGGTTACGGCAGTTGCCTTTACCGGCACCTCGATGGTCTTGTCGCCCTGCTTGATTATTACCTTACCCTCGGTCAGTCCATTCTGAGTCAGTGTCAGCTGTGCGTAGAATGTCTGCACCAGCGTTGAGGCGGTGTAGTTTACGCTAAGTGTGTTCTGCCAGTTGTTCTTGTCTGTTGACAGTGTTATGCCCTCAGAAGCACTTATGGTGATAGTTCCGCTCTCAGGAGTAAGGCTGAATCCGTTGAGTGTAAACTCCTTGCGCAGAGTCTGTCCTTTGTAAGCCTCGCCAAGGTCTGCCTCGGCAGGTGTTACGCTGAGGTCGCTTGGCAGTACGATGTTATCGGCCAGGATGCCTTGTGCCTTCATCAGTTCGGCACACTTGCGAGCCACGAGCAGAGCACCAGTAGTGTTGAAGTGGGTGCTGCCGTCGCCGTCGAACAGATATTCATGACATTTGGCGTCGCCGTAGCTCTCGTAGAGTTCGGCTGTGGCTGTGGTAAGGTCGATAAACGGCACGTTCATCTCCTCTGCCACCAACTTCATCTGATAAGGATAGTCCATAGAGTGGTCGCTCTCTGCCACCTTCTGCCCGCTAACAGGTCCGTTCTCTGTAAGCACAGAGAAACTGTCGCCCAGGTCGTGACGACCGTTACGGCGAATCTTGTTGCCGCTGAAGTAGCTGCGGCATACAGGAGCCACGAGGATAGGGTTGCCGCCCAGTGCGCGAGTTTCCTCTACATACTTGCGCAGATATTCCTTGTAGGTAGTGCTTGGCACTGTACCGCGGGTATCAACCTTGTTTGCCTCGGCAGTGTTGCCAATACTCTGGTAGTATTCTTTCAGAGCCATACCGTCCATACCGCCGTTCTTCTCGTCGTTATGAGCAAACTGTATGAGCACATAGTCGCCCGGCTGCATGTTGCTCTTCACTGCACCCCAGCGGTCGGCCTCATTATAGAATCCGCGCGTGTCGCGCCCGCCGCGTGCGTAGTTGATTGATGTCACACCATTCAGGAACTGATGGAAGTACATTCCCCAGCCACGGGTTACTGTGGCCGATTCGTCGTATGGTGCCATTGTGGAGTCGCCACAGGTATGCACCTTCACTGTTCCGGCACTCATCAGCATAAGTGCTGCCAGAACGAGAACAAAGCTTAATGCATAATGCTTAATGCATAATAGTTTTTTGGTCTTCATTGTCTTATTTTTAGTTTTATTTTTTTAGTGTAAGAGTTGTGAGGCTTTTTTCACGTTTGCAAAATTATGCATAAAACCGATGGAATGGGGTGAAAAAAAAATCAAAGGAGTTTAAAATTAAGTCAAAGTATGCGATAAATTATATACCTTTGCATCCGTGAAATAAAAAATACACCTGTGGAATCAGAAAAAACGAACCCTTCCCGCCGCATGCCATCATTATTTTGGTCGCTTGTGCCCGTGGTGGCATTGCTTCTTGCCATTATCGGCATCATTGTCGTGTGGGGAGCAGATACGGCACAGTCGGTTAGCCACTATATCCTGTTTGGTGCAGCAGTGCTTACGGCACTTATAGCCATTGTTGGTTATCAGTGCTCGCTGCAACGTCTGTGGTTAGGACTGCGTAAGAGTGCCGCACAGATTCTGCCTGCCATACCTATTCTTGTTTTTATAGCCACCGTCTCTGCTACATGGATGATGAGTGGGGTGGTGCCGGCGCTTATAGACTACGGCCTGGAACTGCTCAGTCCGCAACTCTTTCTCTTCATTGCCTGTGCTATCTGCTCTGTTGTCTCTGTTATCAGCGGCAGTTCCTGGACCACCATCGCCACCATCGGCGTGGCACTGATGGGCATCGGTCAGGTGCTGGGCTTCAGCGACGGGTGGATAGCTGGTGCTATTATCTCGGGCGCATATTTTGGTGATAAGATGTCGCCCCTGTCTGATACCACGGTACTGGCATCCTCGTCGTGTGGTGTAGATCTCTTTGCGCATATCAAGTATATTTTCATCACCACCATTCCGAGCATGACCATCGCCTTGATAGTCTATTTCATCGTCGGACAACTGACGCCTGTTTCTGTTTTGTCCCATTCCATCGAGATTACCGAGCATCTGCAGGCTTCGTTCAATATCACGCCGTGGGTGTTGCTCATACCTCTGTTGACGTGCGTTCTTTTACTGCTGAAACTGAAGACGGTGGTCACTCTTGGTATAAGCACACTGATGGGACTCGTGGGCATGTTCGTTTTCCAGCCTCAGATAGTGGAGGTTCTTGGCGGGGGCAGTGGAGTGATGACCGATGCAACCGTGGTCATGGGAGTGCTTTTTACTGAGACCACTGTTGATACAGGCAGCGAGATGCTCAACTCGCTCGTGGCAACGGGCGGTGTAGAGGGCATGCTGCCTACAATCTATCTCATTTTGTGTTCAATGTTTTTCGGAGGAATGATGATTGGCGGTGGTATGATTTCCACTATTACCAGTGCTTTCACCCGTCGTCTTCATTCGGTCAACTCCATTGTCAGTGCCACTGTCGGTAGCGGATTGTTCTTCAATGCCTGCACTGCCGACCAGTACCTGTCGCTGATTCTTGGCGGAAATGTATATAAGAATATCTACCGGCGCAACGGACTTGAACCGCGTCTGCTCAGTCGCTCGCTCGAGGATTCTATCTCCGTCACCTCGGTATTGATTCCGTGGAACTCGTGTGGAGTCACCCAGTCAACGGTGCTCGGCGTGGCAACCATAGCCTATCTTCCCTATTGTCTTTTCAATTGGCTCAGTCCGCTGATGACTCTTCTCGTCGCAAGACTATGCAACCGCTATTTCAGGAAAGCAATATTTGTTAAATAAGGAGATAGTTATTGTTATATGAATAACTACACAATAAATATCCAACGCATAATCAGGATGGAAAGACTCTACTGCCAAGTGTTGCAGTTGAAGAGCAAGCATCCCAGGAACCTTGCAGAGCAGCGGGCGATGAGGCAGTCGCTTGCCGTACTTGCCTCATATTACAGCAGTCGGGAGTGGAAAGAAGACTTTGCAGCCGATGAAGCCGGCCTATTGCCAAAGTCCCTTAAGCGTGGCATCCTTTCAGAAGACGGCTTGTGGAATCTGCTATCTGGATATTAAGAATAATCTTTTGTTTTTATTGTCTGATATTTGCATATTACAGAATTGTTTTGTATTTTTGCGCAAATATATATATTGAGAACATTTAGTGCTATCTGAAATAAAGATTTAATATGGGGCAATTAGCATTTCTAAAAATGTTTATTATTGTTGCCATTTCATTGGATGTAAATGATAATAGACGACATGTTCATGTATTCCGCAAGGGTACGCGACATATGCGTTCTTTAGCAAAGATATGGATAGAAAGTAATGGCGAAAAATGTGTAGAGATTGCTGAATCAGAACTCTCTACAAAGGAAAACAATATGCTTACCGATGCAATCAATCGTCATTGGGATTATATAAACGAACAGATAACCAAAACATTTAACGGAGAAAAGACCGTTGCAATAGATTTAGAGAAATAGGAGGAAATTAATCATGTGCAAGTTAGAAAATGTAAAAGTTGGAATCCGCGATTTGAATTTCACGGCCCATCGAGGCAAGATGCTTGTCCGTCTTACTGATGGTCGTGAGATAATCGTACCAGTTTCGTTCTTTCCCGATATTAAGCAAATGTCAGTAAAAGAGCGTAATCGCTGGATGATTCTTGACGACCAATATTTCACATTTGAAAATCTTACTCGCGTCTATTCACTGCTCGATTTGATGAGGGTGGCATAGTCATCGATTTGCAATTAGGTGCATATATCATCATAATCTGCACGAAGTAATAAAGGTTTATGAATCATATTCCCAAAGTATATGGTGTATATACTGAAACGACTTGGTGCTCATCGTTTATCGTTCACCGTTCATCGTTAAACACTCAACATTTGTCATTCTGTCAAAATTTGTTATGCTCTAAGCTCTTTATTATCAAGCATATTCGCAAATAAACAGATTTGCAGATAAAAATTAATTTTTATAGAGAGGGTAGCGTATGGAGGGAAAAACAAAAAGAGACGCCACGCGTGACGTCTCTACTATGAGTAATGAAATTTTTAAATGTTCACTTTTCCCTTTTTACTTAACAAGAACCTTCTTCCCTTCCTTAATATAAAGTCCCTTGGTTGGGTTCTTCACCTTTCGGCCTTGCATGTCATATAAGCAAGAGGTGGAAGGTTTGCTTGTTGTTATATTCTTTATACTTGTCGTTATTGGAGATACCCAATAGTCAGATGGTTCAAATACACATTTGCTGCCATCGTAGATAGACATGCAGGAATAAGTAGGCAGTCCAGATACCATTACGAAAGTGTTGTTATGAAGACCACCGAAACCTCCGATAGAATGGATTATTGGATAAGTTTTTATTATTTTATCATTCTTTTTGGGACCAATCCAGTATCTCACATATCTATTGCCTTTAACTTCTATTGTGTCAACATCACTCATATAAGCCAAGTCCGAACAAAACACTTCATCCTTTTTTATTCCAAAATCAAAAAACAGTTCCCAGCTGTTGGATTGGCTACAAAAGTTCTGCATTGACTTTAAGAAATAGAAATAAACCTTAAGTCCATCCTCATAGGCATATCCATACAGAGAAGTATTGTCGTTTTCAATGTAATATATCTTCTTGCAATTGACGTTCTTGAAAATTGTATCGCCATCTATTTTTAATTTAAAATATCTGTTGACATTTTCGGTTTTTAAATTTACAGAATCAACAATGACCATATCTTGCATTTCATAATTCCACGTTCTGCCTTCAACAAGAAATGAGGTGTCTTTTGCTGAAGGAATATTGGTGATAATATCCTCGTACAAAATGATCATGTCATCATTTGAGAATTGTGATAAATAAGCAAAGTGCTGTTTGTCGTAGTTGTATGAAGGCTTGCTGGGATTCAAATAGTCGAACAACAATCCGCAACTATTTATGCACCCGATGCCTTCAATTATCTTTACCCCATTGCTTAAAGTAAACAATTTTCTATTCTTTCCGTCTTCAAACACAATCTGATTAATATCAACAACAGAGATGTCTTGATAGCCTTCTATATGACTATACTTATCGCCTATCTGCATGTTGAAATCATAAAGTACCAGCTCTCCTTCTTGTGTTTCATGATACGGTATGAATAACGAATCTCCTCTTGGAATAATGTTGTTCTTGACAAATTCCTTGCGGAGGTAATTCATATATTCATCATAATCGACAAGCACTTTACCATTCTCTTCTCTCAAAGCCAAAGCATAATTAGTGTCATCATTATCTGTCGAACGTGTTGAGTAACCGGCATATTGTAATGCCACCAGATATAATTTCTTATATATCTTTCCTTTTATGCTTTTCTCACCTTTTACACTGATGCCTATACCGTATGTTGAATTACTATGCGTATTGCTGTTGTTCTCATCATAATCAAAGTCATAATTATAAATCCAGTAAGGATTGTCGGTCAGCATCATGGAATCTTGTGCGCTAATGTTTAAGCACAAGATTGTAAAAGTCATTATTATAAATAATCTCATATCCTATTTTTTTAGTTTTTCACTTTACAAGAATCTTCGTTCCCTCCTTGATATAAAGTCCCTTGGTCGGGTTCTTTACCTTTCGGCCTTGGAGGTCGAAGATGTCGGAAGATGATTGCTTGCCGGTTGTTATGTCTTCTATGCCATTAACTCTTCTACTCGACAATGGTTCAATACTAAGTTCCTTCCAACCTTCTGTAGATCTATAGAGTTCTACACTCTCATCTGGCACATACACAGGTACTATGCAGATGTCAGACCCTAAAAATACATCCTTGCCAAGTTTTGGAGGAATTGGAGCAAGACAAATAAACTCGGCTCTTCCAATGCCATCAATACGAACATCCACATATACATTGGCAAAAGCCCTGTCACCAATGCTATCTATTGTCTCCGATAAGGTAAATCCAGAACCATACTGCCCGTTTTCCATGAAATTGCCATATATCAGTCTCGTTCCCTTCTTTACCACATCGTCACCACCACCGTTATAATGATAGGCTGTTATGCCGTCTGAAGAATACAAAATATTGTTATCTAATATAAATGAGGTGTTACCTGAAGATGGTCTGATGTTATTGGAGTAATATTGCCTAGGTGAATTATAAACATCTTTGCCGAGAGTTGGATATGTAGAACTTGCTAATTCATATATAACATAACCATAATCAGTTATTATCATTAGTGCATTGTCTGCCAAATGTTTCAGTGTCTTCGGCAATATAATCTGAGGTCGAGGCGGTGTATAATTAATTTTTGCATAAAAGGTTTTTGAAGGGATTGTATCTAAGTCAACATCGCTCAAATCCAATTTTATTATATCGGAAAGTATCTTACTTCTGAGATAGTCAAAATCTTCAGGCCTGGGCTTGCCAGATAAAGTAAGGTAGTGGATTGTTTCTTTTACATCCTTCAAACTCTCTTCTAATGAAGCTTTATCTAAATTGACTTCAATGGAACTTTGCCCGAACATGGTACATGTGAATAAGCAAACAATAAACAAAGTTGTAAATAATTTTCTCATAAGCAGCAGTTTTAATGAGGTAAACATTAAGATTGTTTGTATGTCGCAAATGTACGTATTTTTTTCTTATCGGCAAAACAAAAATCTGATAAATTGTTGCCAAAAGTTTTTACATGCGCCATGTAATGCTTTTATTCGTGCCTTGTAATGGTATTACTCGGTGCGTGTAATACCATTACAAGAATTTTGTAAAAATCCTGTAATTTGCAGTTTGGCGATTTAGGGAATGTAAGTATGTCTTTTGTGGTAGCTAACCGATGCAGTTACGCTTGCTAACCGATGCAGTTATGCCAGACAAACGACTTAAGAATGCTAAAAACCATGTTTGGATGAATAAATTACGTTTTAGGGCGCAAAAACGCCAAAATAGTGTAGGATTGAAATCCTCATACATCGCACTTAATCGTCTGTGTGTTAATAAGTTAATCCCGAAAATGTAGGATGTAGGAAAAACATCGATTATTCGTTAGCATATAGGTTATTTTCGGTAATCGCTCGGCGACTTGCCCGTTGATGATTTGAAACTGCGACTGAAGTATTTCGGGTCGCTGAAACCGCATTCGTAGGCGATGTCGCTGACGGGTTTTGACGACTGCTCCAACAACTGACAGGCACGTTTGATGCGTGCCTCACGGAGGAAGTCGAGTGGGGTGATGCCCATCAGGTGCTTCATCTTACGCTGCAAACCGCTTCGACTGACGGCTGCGGCATCTGCCATGTCGCTTATGCTGACGTCGGCGTTGCCGATATTCTCTTCTACAAACGCCACAACGCGACGCATGAAGGCATCGTCTTCGGGAGAGGTTGCGAGGTTATGAGGTCGTGAGGTTATGAGGTCATTAGAACCTTCGTCCTTATAACTTTGAAGTGTAGCGACCTCATGACCAGAAACCCTCATATCCTCATGACTTGAAAGCAGAGCCAGATAAGCCTGGAGCGTTTCGTCCTGACGCTTGTTTATGCGCTTTATATATATTATGGTATATACGATGAGTGCGATAACTGCCAAGGAGACGAGCAGGAACAGGATGCGGGCAAACATGGTCTCGTGCCATTTTGGTTTGACGATGATGGTTAGCAGCCGGTTGTTGTCTGTCCACACGCCGTCGCCATTTGTCGAGCGTATCTCCAAATGGTATGTGCCGGGCACGAGGTTGAGCAGTGTTACAGAGCGGTCGTGTCCGATGTTGTTCCATCCGGTCTTTTCGTCGTCAGCCTCGTTCAGTCGGAAGGCATAGCTGATGCTGCTGCCATAACTATAGTCGAGGGCGGCGAAGTTGATTGTTGCGTTGCGCTCGTCACTGTTCAGAAGCAGTGTGTCTAAGCTGTTTACAGCCATCTCCGTGCGCCTGTTCTCTATGGAAATGCTTGTAAGTGCGATAGGCGGAATGAAGTCGCTCTTCCTTATCATACGCTGGTCGATGGTGAACGCTCCGTCGTGAGTGGCAAGCAGCCATCTGCCGTCTGGCAGTTGCAACGGCAGGGCATCGGAGAAACGGCAGCGTTGCTGGAAGAAACGGCTGTCGTAGGCACTGTGAGACGAGTCGTCGGGATTAAGAAGCAGTATGCGGTTGCTGCACACAACGAGCAGCATGCTGTCTAAAGGTGTGGCCGAGAGCATCACGTCGGTGGGCAGTCCGCTATTGGTATTGAAGTGCTTGAACGACAGGGTGTCAGCAAAGAGATTGCTTGACGTAATCATGTTCAGTCCGCCACTCTCGGTGCAAACGAATATGCGCCCGCCGTTGTCTCTACTCACGAACATGGTGGCGTTGCAACTCAAACTGCTTGCCCTGTTGGCATCACGCGTATGTCGATGGAATCGCGCTTTTTTCAAATCGGTCTTTCCCTGAATCTCAACAACAATCAGTCCGTCGGTGCTTGAAGCAAGAATAGTGCTGTCGTTGACAATCAGGATATTACGTGTTTTTAGGAAATCCTTTTCGGGGTAGTTGGCGAACCCGTTGCCGCTATTTACCACCTTCGGCGCATCGTCATGAGGGTTGGGCAGGCAGTTGATGCCACCGCCAAGCGTTGCCAGCCACAGGCGTCCGAGGCGGTCTTCCTTTATGTCGTAAACATTATTGTTGTTCAGTCCTTCTATCTGTCTGATGCTGAACGTGCCGTTGGCGGTCTCGCTCAGTCGGAACAGTCCGTCGGGTTTGCTCCCCAGCCATATTGTGCCGTTGGTGGTCTGCGTGATGCAATATACAGGACTGCCGAATGAAACGTATGACTTGCTTACTCGTCCGTTGCGGTCGAGATAGCCTATCAGACTGTTGTCGGCAGCAAAGAGGCACACTGTCTTGTCGTCTCTGTTTGAAACCCAATAGCGTTTCTTGTTGTCAAGCATCAGACTCCTTATCTCTCCTGCTCCCATTTGTGGCAAGGTTTCGGTGGGGTTGATACTGAAACTCAGTTTGTAGATATTGTAATTGCCATATAGCCAAAGGTTTCCCTGTTTGTCGCTGAAGCAGAATTTGTAGTCGTTGGTAAGACTTTTCAGTGGATATTCCACCGTCATTCCACTATTGCGGTCGATATATTCCAGTTTGCCGTTGTTGTGCAAAAGCCATTTCGTGCCGTAGTTGTCGGTGTATTCTATATATATTTTGTTTTTCAGTGAAATGCTCTTGTTGGGCATTTTCCTTGTGCTGTCCGACTCGCTGAATCTGTAAGTCTTTGTGTCGAACATGTAGTTACCGTAGTCAACCATGCACTGAATGTTGTCGTTGCTGTCAATCCAGATGTTTCTTATACGGTCGGTGTACATGTTGCAACCGTCGCCTGGTAGCGACTTGAAACAGTGGAAACTCTGTCCGTCGAAGCGGTTGAGTCCGTTCCACGTTGACATCCATATCATTCCTTGCTTGTCTTGCACTATCTGCGTGACGTGCCACTGTGCCAGTCCGTCGTTCTCGCCGTACTCTGTCACGTTGCATATTGGCTGTGCCTTACCTATTTGGCAGTAGGCAAGTACCAGCAGGATGTATGTTGTCAGTCGTTTCATTGTTCTTTTTTCAGTCGGATGCGTATCTCTTCTATGATATTTGTCAGTTCCTCCATCGTCTCTGCCCTAAGCATGGCGATGCGTGTCTGTCGGAAATCGGGTATTCCCTTGAAAATCGGCGATGCCGCCAGATGGCGACGTGTGTGCAGGATGCCCCGATATTCGTCGATTCTATCGACATTTATCTTCAGTTGCTCAAGGAGAATGTCGATTTTGTCGTCAAGTGAGAGGCAGGAGTTTACAGTTGACGAGTTGATAAGTTGACGAGTTGATAAGTTGGTTGAGTGAGGTTGTGAGCAATCGTCTTCACTCCTACACTCCTTCACTCCTTCACTCCTTGGACCCAATGCCTCCCCAATCTCCTTGAATATCCAAGGTTGTCCGAACGTGGCGCGTCCAATCATCACCGCATCCACGCCGTAAGTCTCGAAAGCCCGTTTTGCATCCTCTGCCGTCTTGATGTCACCGTTGCCGATGATGGGGATATGGATGCGCGGGTTGTGCTTTATCTCGCCAATGAGGGTCCAGTCGGCATCACCCGTGTACATCTGTGCCCTGGTGCGTCCATGTATGGTCAGTGCCTTGATGCCACAGTCCTGCAACTGCTCAGCCAGTTCTGTTATTATGAGGTTGTTACTGTCCCAGCCCAGTCGTGTCTTTACCGTCACGGGCAACTTCACTGCATCCACTACCTTGCTTGTTATCTCCAACATGCGTGGTATGTTTTGCAGCATTCCAGCGCCGGCACCCTTGCCAGCCACTTTCTTCACCGGACAACCGAAGTTCAGGTCGATGAGGTCAGGACCTGCCTGTTCCACAATCTTTGCCGCCTCCACCATGGCATCCACGTCTCTGCCGTAAATCTGTATGCCCACGGGACGTTCCTCATCGCTGATGGTTAGCTTACGCACCGTAGATTGTACGTCGCGGATAAGTGCTTCGGCGCTCACAAACTCGGTATAGACCATCGATGCTCCGAAACGCTTGCAGAGCAGGCGGAAGCCAATGTCTGTAACATCTTCCATCGGTGCGAGGAAGAGAGGGTTGGGGCCGAATTCTATGTTTCCTATTTTCATATTTTTTAGTTGACGAGTTGGTACTTTAGTTGACGAGTAAACGAGTTGACAAGTTGACTAGTTATTTGTTTCTGATGTTGATGAGTTGCCCTTCTCCCCTCCCTCGGAGGGGTTGGGGGAGGTTACCCTATTTAATCAAATGATACATACCTCCAGCCAGCGGTTTTACAACACCCTTCATTTCCAGTTGGAAGAGTAGGGCTGTAACCTTATTTATTGGTTGTCCTATTTCTACGGCGATGATATTGGCCTGCAGGTCGTTTCTCTTGTTGAGCAGGCCGACTATTGCCTGCTCTTCATCGGTGAAATCGGGGAAAAGGCTCCGTTCGATGCCCTGTTGCTTAGCCTTTTGCAATATCGCATCATCTTGCCAGTCCATCGACTTTACAAAATCCTCAGCCGATGTGATGAGTGCCGCCTCGTTGTCACGAATCAGTCGGTTGCATCCCTCCGAATATTTCGCACCCACAGCTCCTGGAAAGGCAAACACGTCACGGTTGTAACTGCGTGCTATGCTGCAGGTAATCAGTCCGCCACCCTTGTTTGCCGACTCCACAAGTATGGTGGCGTCAGACATTCCTGCAACGATACGGTTTCGACGGACGAAGTTCACCTTGTCGGCCTTTGTCATTGTCATGAACTCAGTGAGCAGTCCGCCCTTGTTTATCATTGTCTTTGCCGTATCTCTATGGGCAGAAGGATAGATGGTATCGAGTCCGTGAGCAAGAACACCAATCGTCTCGAAGTTGTTTTCCAGTGCCTGACGGTGGGCATGAATATCCACACCGTAAGCCAGTCCGCTGACAATAAGCACGTTAGGACACATCTCTTTTAGCTCTTTGCAGAACCTTCTTATGAGGTCTTGCCCGTAAGTGGTGCAGTTGCGTGTACCGATGATATTGAGCACTTTAGCGTTGTTCAGGTCGGCATTTCCCTTGAAATATACCACCAGCGGCGCATCGCAGCACTCGGTCAGTCTTTGCGGGTAGTCGGGCGAGGCAGGAGTGAGTGCCTTTATGTTGTGCTTTTTGATGAACTCCATCTCCATTTCTGCCCGTTTCATCGGTTCGTCCCAGTCTTTCAGTGCCGCGATGAGGCGAGGCGTGCAGTCGCTGATGACATCACCGATATTATTGCGATGCTCATAAATGGCGGTGGCACTGCCCAGTTGCTGGTACAGAGCCAAAGCTGTTGCGAAATTGAAGTTGCTTATTCGCGTCAGCGCCATGGTGTATAGTAGTTCTTGCATTTTAGGAGGGATAGGAGATTTTGGGAGTGTATAGGAAATCCTGGCTTTCCTAGATGAAGGATTGAAGAATTGAAGGATTGACTTAGGCGTTTAGTCCTTGCAGATAACTCTCAAAGGCCTTGTTATAGTCTTCGCTGTCAGCCAGTTTGCCGTTTACCAAGCACACTATCTCTATTACACCGCGGAAGCAGAGTTTCTCGTCGCTGGCTCGGTAGATGTCCTGATTGAAGACATAGCGTATGCCCTCTTTATGCAATCCGAGCCGTGATATAAACTCATCGTCGCAAGTGAGCGGTGTCTTGAATTGCAGGTTCATTCGAGCCACTACAGCATCAACGCCCTTGCGGTGCATCTCTGCGAAACTCAGTCCGCAAGCCTTCAAGAACAGATGGCGCGTATGCTCTGTGTAGTGAAGGTAGTTGGCATTGTTCACAATGCCCTCGATGTCGCACTCATAGTCGCGAACCATCATTTTTGTTTCGTATATGTATTTTTGTTTCATAATCTTTTTTAGGAAGTTCTAGGAAGCTCTAGGAAGACCTAGGAGGCTCTAGGAAGGCCTAGGATTCTCTAGGAAATCTATTAAGCTAGATCATCTATCCCCTTTAAGATACTCATACCCGATGCGACATCTTAGGCATTCGCGTCGGTCGCAGTATTCCTTCTTCAGCTGTATCAGTGCCTGGCTGTCGCCGGCGGTCTTTACCTCCATTCCGCACTCCTGCCACATGCGCACGATGTTATTATTCTCGGCCTTCAGTTGGTCGAGGATGTCGAAAGCCCTGTCGCACAAATCCTCTTTGTGCAGGTGCCTGCCATAAGCGAAGAGCATAGGTATGGCAGTATTTATTATCAGCAGGTCGATGGATGCAGCAGAAAGATTCTTCTTGCTCTTGCTGCTCTCTGAACCGAATGAATAGTGGGTTTCCCAGTATGGTGAGACATGCGTTGTGAGCATCTGGCGAAGGTCGTTCAACGACTGACATTCAGCAAGCATGCTCAGGTTGGTGCGTCTCTCGTGATAGAGAGTGGCAAGCTGTGATATGCGTATAAGAGGAAAGTTCTGCGGGCGCAACCTCAGAAAGCGCCACATCTTGCTGTCCATAGGCGTAAGTGAGAACTTATGAGCCAGATACCTGTACTCGTTGACGAGGCGGGTGAAGTATTCATCCGCCATCACCTTGCTGCGATATTTCTCGGCGATTTCATCGATGTCGAGCAGACCAGCCTGTCCAAGGAATATCGCTTCTATCTGAAATAGGTCGTCGCGGTGCTTGCCCACAGCAGAAAGAGGAATGCATCTGGCCCATTGCTCAAAGGCATCGCCGTTGATGCCGAAGCCGTAGTTGCGGGCAAGAGTCATGAAATAGGCTTCCTCCCATGCGCCGCCGCACTGCTTTACCCTTTCCTCGATGGCAATGGTCTTTTGTTCCAGTCTTTCCGTCTGCAGCGCACTCATCCATGAGTGTATGGTCAGTGCCGACAGTTCCGGTACAATCTTATAGCAAGGCGGGTAAGAGTCGGTGCGCAGCAGTTCCTGATAATTGTCGGCAACATGCTGAGGAACGCTGACCACCACTTGAGGGATAGTCTTGCCGTCGGCAGTAGTGACAATGGCATCAGCCTCGCCCACAACGTGCATCACCACATTGTTGTAGGCACTGTCCTTGTCGTGACCGTGGGCAAACCAATGACTGGCACGGTCGTGAATCTCAACATTGCCCACCCATAGCGTGCCGTCAATCTTCACCTTGGCGTTGAAGAAATCAGGTCCGGCATTGCTATTGTGCAGTCCAGTATCAATCACCTCCACCGTCTTGCCGTCGATGGTCAGCAAGTTGCCTGTACCCATCAGTCTGTGTTTCCAGCAGTAGTGCAGCAGTTGTTCCATAGTCTGTTGTGGTTATTATCAATTTGCAAATATACTAAAAAAAACGATAAACCACTGATTTTTGGAATAAAATAAAAATGGCGCCTATTCATAGCGCCATTCGGGTATTTCTTTTAGTAGCCAAATTTAGTCAAACGACAAATTACTCGCAATATCCCACAGTCTGTCCCAGTACGACAATCATCGAGTCCTTCAACTTCAGAGTCTCGACCACTTTCTGCTGGTTCCATCCGCCGCGGGCCCTGCTGCCAATGCCGGCACTTGCGCAATAGAGATACACATTCTGCGAAACATAACCCACGTTGACATACGAAACGGTGTTGGCATCGCCAGGCCTGTGACCAGGACCGGTCTTGTCGGTATCGGCGATGAAGAGCAGGTTGAGATAAGCCTTCTGAGCATCGGCACGTCCGGTTATGGCACGGTGGTCACCCTTGGCAACGAGTTCGAGAGTGTGGTTCTTGTAATTGTAGTAGTAGGCACCATGCTTGAAGAAGGCATACAGTTCTATTTCCTGTCTGTTAGAACCGGTAGGAGCGGTGCGCTTTCCGTCGGGACGGTTTACTCCAAGTGCCGCCCACATCATGTTGGAGATGTCTTGCAGTGAGATTTCTTTCTCTGTGAATCCCTTTGACGACTTACGGTTCTTCAGTGCATTCAAGAGAGTCATGCCTTCGTCATAGTTAGGCTTGTTCAGTTTGATTACCTCAGGAGCATTCTGTGCCATTGCACCAGTCAATGCAATCAGCATTGCAGCTAATGTCAATACGATTTTCTTCATAGGATAACGATTTTTGATTTGTTTTAAAATAGTGTTGTTTAATATTTACGAGGACAAATGTAAAAACTATTTTCCTCATAACCAACAAAACATCTGATTTTTTCATTTCTTAACAGGCGAATGCTTAAAATACATAAAATATCAGGCTGTTATTTGTTAAAGTATTTGAAATATGAAAGTCGAATTAATACTATTTTACTAAAATCACGTCATATATTAAATATGTGGGCATTATTGTGTCTATATCGATTTTAAGAACAAATTAATTAAAAAATATGTTATGAATAAATACACTAAATGGGGTATCGTGGGAGTTGTCGTTGTTGGTCTGTCGATTGTTGGCTACAACTCGCTAATGCCTCACGAGAATGAAGAACTGAAGACCGGGGGAGTTCCTAGCGGCAAAGGAAGACAGTCGAAGACACTTAATGTTAGAGCCGTGGTGATGGGCGAACAGGAACTTACCGATGGCATTTTCATTAGTGGCAGTCTTGTGCCCGATGAGGAAGTGAACCTCTCGTTCGAGACTTCAGGAAAGATTACCGATATTTATTTCAAGGAAGGAGCACATGTTGAGCGCGGACAGTTGCTCGCAAAAATCAACGATGCTCCGCTACAGGCAGAGTTGCGAAAGAAGGAAGCACAGTTGAAATTGATGCACGACCGTGTGTACCGTGCCAAGGCACTGCTTGAGAAAGAGGCTGTTAGTAAAGAAGCCTTTCAGGAGGCTGAGGCCAACCTCACGGCCCTGAAGGCAGAGATTGACGGTGTGAAGGCACAGATAGCACAGACTGAGTTGCGTGCACCGTTCTCAGGAGTTATCGGTCTTCGTCAGGTCAGTGTTGGTGCATACGCCACAACCAGTACCGCCGTAGCGATGCTCACCAAGATGACACCGCTGAAGGTGGAGTTCAGTGTGCCAGAGCGATATGCCGGAACGCTGCCGGCAGGCACTGACCTTACGTTTACAGCCGAGGGCGACCTTACGCCACGCAGTGCGAAGGTCTATGCCTCTGACTCTCGTGTTGACCCCGAAACCCGTACATATACCGTCCGTGCACTCTATCCGAACACCGATGGCAAACTGGTGCCGGGACGTTATGTCAATGTCAACCTTACCACACGCAAGTACGACCGCACGCTGGCAGTACCGAGTGAGGCCATCGTTTCTGAGATGGGTATCGACAAGGTGTTCCTCTGCAAGAACGGCAAGGCTGAGGCTGTAGAGATAACCAAAGGTCTGCGCACTGATGCCCAGGTACAGGTGCTCCGTGGCTTGAGCATCGGCGACACCGTGATAGTGAGCGGTACGATGCAGTTGCGCCAGGGTCAGCCTGTAGTGGTAAAGGTGGAGTAGAAGTCCCCTCCTAACCTCACCGAGGGGAGGGGGAAATAGGAACCTACCCCTATCCCCTCCCGAAAGGAAGGGAAATCAGATGAAAATGGAGCGCATGCATACCAAGCATACGTCTGAACTCCTGAATTCCTGAACTCCCTGAGTATTGTCTACACTCCTAAGCGAAGCGCCACTCCTTCACTCCTACACTCCTAATATTGGGTGAGACTGAATTAAGGAATCAAAGGAAGTCAAAGGACAATAGCTTCAGATGCAAATAACTTGTCAACTCGTCAACTCGTCAACTCGTCAACTTGTCAACTCGTTTACTCGTCAACTAAAAAACAACAAACATGAACATATCCGAACTTTCAATACGCCGCCCGGTGCTTGCCACGGTGCTCACGCTGATAATACTCCTCTTCGGAGCTATCGGCTACGCAACGCTGGGCGTAAGAGAATATCCGTCGGTGGATAACCCTATAATATCTGTGTCGTGCTCGTATCCGGGTGCAAACGCCGACGTAATAGAGAATCAGATAACCGAACCCCTTGAGCAGAACATCAACGGTATTCCTGGCATCCGCTCCCTGACCAGTGTCAGTCAGCAAGGAAACAGTCGTATAACGGTTGAGTTTGAACTCTCGGTAGATTTGGAAACGGCTGCCAACGACGTGCGCGACAAGGTGTCGAGAGCACAACGGTGGTTGCCGCGCGACTGCGACCCGCCAACAGTGTCGAAGGCCGATGCCGATGCGCGTCCGATACTTATGGTGGCCATACAGAGCGACAAGCGCTCGCTGTTGGAACTCAGTGAGATAGCCGACCTTACGGTGAAGGAGCAGTTGCAAACCATTCAAGACGTTTCGAGCGTTATGATATGGGGTGAGAAAAGATATTGCATGCGCCTGTGGCTCGACCCTGTGAAGATGTCTGGTTATGGCATTACGCCTATGGACGTGAAGAATGCCCTCGACCGTGAGAATGTGGAGCTGCCATCGGGAACCATCGAGGGCAATACCACCGAACTCAGTATCCGCACCATGGGACAAATGCACACCACGGAGGAGTTCAACAACCTCGTTATCAAGGAAGACGGCAGTCGCATGGTGAGGTTCAGCGACATCGGTCGTGCCGAACTGTCGCCACGCGATATCAAGAGCTATATGAAGATGAACGGTGTGCCTATGGTGGGTGTCGTTGTCGTTCCGCAGCCGGGAGCCAACCATATAGATATTGCCGACGCCGTGCATGAGCGTATGGAGATGATGAAGAAAGACCTGCCAGAGGATGTACACTTCGACTACGGTTTCGACAACACACGTTTCATCCGTGCCTCAATCAGTGAGGTGGAGACAACCGTTTACGAAGCCTTCCTGCTCGTAATCATCATTATCTTCCTCTTCCTGCGCGACTGGCGCGTTACGCTCATCCCCTGTATCGTTATTCCTGTGTCGCTCATCGGTGCATTCTTCGTGATGTATCTGTGCGGCTTCTCCATCAACGTGCTTTCGATGCTTGCCATCGTGCTCTCCGTCGGACTGGTGGTCGATGATGCCATCGTTATGACCGAGAACATCTATATACGAATAGAGCGAGGCATGAAACCCTTTGAGGCGGGTATCGAGGGAGCCAAGGAGATATTCTTTGCCGTCATCTCTACCACCATCACGCTGGTGGCGGTGTTCCTGCCCATCGTGTTCATGGAGGGAACAACCGGCCGACTCTTCCGAGAGTTCAGTTTCGTGGTTGCCGGTTCGGTAATCATCTCCTCATTCGCCGCACTTACCTTCACGCCGATGCTAGCCACGAAACTGCTTGTAAGGCGCAAGGAGCAAAACTGGTTCTACCGCAAGACAGAACCGTTCTTCACAGGACTCAATAATGTATATTCTCGCATGCTCGATGCCTTCCTGCGCAAGCGTTTCACGGCCATTGCCATCATGGTGGTGGCACTTGTAGCCTGTGTCTGGATGTGGGTTAGCGTGCCGGCGGAGATGGCACCGCTTGAGGACCGCTCGAGCATAACCATCCGCACCATGGGACCGGAGGGTGTGACCTACGAATATATGCGCGATTACACCGAAGACATCAACCGACTGGCCGACTCGCTGATGCCTGATGCAGCGTTTATCACTGCACGCGTGTCGGAAGGTTCGGGAAATATTCAGATTACGCTGAAAGACCTTGCCGAGCGCGACTATACTCAGATGGAGGTGGCAGAAAAACTGTCGAAAGCCGTGCGCACTAAGACCGATGCCCGTGCCTTCGTTCAGCAGCAGAGTACCTTCGGCGGCAGGCGTGGTGCCATGCCAGTGCAATACGTACTGCAGGCCACAAACATCGAGAAACTGCAGAAGGTGCTGCCGGCATTCATGGCAAAGGTTTATGACAATCCTACGTTCCAGATGGCCGACGTCGATTTGAAGTTCTCAAAACCGGAGGTAAGACTGAGCGTCAACCGTGAGAAAGCCAACCTTATGGGTGTGAGTACGAAGGATATCGCACAGACTTTGCAGTACGGACTCAGCGGACAGCGTATGGGTTATCTGTATATGAACGGAAAGCAGTATGAGATTGTGGGTGAGATTAACCGCCAGCAGCGCAACGACCCAACCAACCTCAAGGCCATCTACATGCGTTCTGCCGACGGTAAGATGGTACAGATGGAAAACCTGGTAGACCTGGTTGAGAGCATCGCTCCGCCAAAGCTCTACCGCTACAACCGATTCGTGTCTGCCACAATCTCGGCAGGTTTGGCTGACGGCAAGACCATTGGCGAGGGTCTCGATGAAATGGACAAGATAGCCAAGGAAGTGCTCGACGATACCTTCCGTACTGCACTTGCCGGCGATTCGAAGGAGTTTCGTGAAAGTTCGTCAAGTCTGATATTCGCCTTTGCCCTCGCTCTGCTGCTCATCTACCTTATTCTTGCAGCCCAGTTCGAGAGTTTCAAAGACCCGTTTGTCATCATGCTCACCGTGCCTCTCGCCATCTGCGGAGCACTGATATTCATGCTTGTGGGCGGAATAACAATGAACATATACAGTCAGATTGGTATCATCATGCTCATCGGACTGGTGGCGAAGAACGGTATTCTTATCGTTGAGTTTGCCAATCAGCGCCAGAAGGCAGGCGAAGACAAGATGACAGCCATCCGCGAGGCGTCAATACAGCGTTTGCGCCCTATTCTCATGACCAGTGTTTCGACCATCCTCGGACTCATGCCGCTGATGTTCGCCACCGGCGAGGGCTGTAACGGTCGTATTGCTATGGGTACGGCAGTGGTGGGCGGTATGCTTATCTCTACATTGCTCACCATGTTCATCGTGCCAGCCATCTACTCTTATGTGTCAACTAATATAGGAACAGCTTCAGTCCCATCGAAGAAAGATGGTGCAAGTAATTCCCATAAAGAATAAATAGCGTAAAGATGAAATATATTAGAATATGCTTATTGGCCCTGTTCATGGCTCCATTTGCCGATGCATGGGCACAAGAAACGATGATAGGGTCGCTGCCGAAGTTCATAGAGACGGGTCTGAAGAACAACTACGACCTGCGCATCGTAAGAAACGAGGAGCGCATGGCCGACAACAATGCCAATCTGGCTAATGCCGGCTATCTGCCTACACTCAGTGCAACTGCCGGCTATGACGGTTCGTCAATGAACACCGACACCAAGTCGCGTACCGACGGAACGGTGACAAAGAACCGCAACTCCTTCGACCACGGCTATTCTGCCGGCATCAATCTCGACTGGACCATCTTCGACGGATTCAAGATTCAGGCTAACTACAGTAAGTTGCAGGAACTGCGTCGTCAGGGACAGACACGCACCCGACTGGCCATAGAGGACTATGTGGCAGAACTGACATCGGAATACTACAATTTCATTCAGCAACGCATCCGTATGCGTAATCTGCACAATGCCGTAAAACTCTCGAAAGAGCGTCTGCGCATAGTGCTTGAACGTTACACCATAGGCAGTGCGTCGCGCCTCGACCTCCAGCAGGCACAGGTTGACTTCAATGCCGACTCGGCACAGAGTCTGAAGCAGCACGAACTGCTCGCCTCTTCGCGCATCCGCCTCTATGAACTGATGGCTGTCAAAGATATGACCACAGCCATCAGCGTGCCGGATACCTCTATCAACGTTGACGACAAACTGGTGTTCGACACCCTTCTCAATGCCACAATGCGTACAAACGCATCGCTCTTGAATGCATCGCAGAACATCCGTCTGGCGGAACTTGACTATAAGGCAACGATGAGTCGCGACTTCCCGTACATAAAGTTGAACGGCGGTTACAGTTATTCACACGATAACTTCAGCGAGGGAGCAACAAAGAGCCGCGACAACTGGGGTGCCACCTTCGGAGTGAAGATGGGCATGACCCTGTTTGACGGCAAACGAAGCAGTCAGCGCCGCAACGCTCGTATCAATATTGATAACGCCGACATGGCTCGCCTGCAACTGGAGCAGTCGTTGCGTGCCGACCTTGCCGACCTGTGGCAGGCCTATAAGAACAACCTGCGCCTGCTGGCACTTGAACGACAGAACCTTGTCACGGCAGAAGAAAACCACTATATAGCCCACGAGCGTTATATGCTTGGCGATCTCTCTGGTATTGAGATGCGCGAGGCACAACAGAGTTTGCTCGATGCAGAAGAGCGAATACTTGTGGCAGAATACAATACCAAGCTTTGCGAAATATCATTGCGACAGATTAGCGGCAGCATAATGAAATATATGATGCAATAAAGAAAATGCAATAATTATAGCGATAGTTTTTTGATAATTTCTTTAAAGAAAGGGGATTAAGTGAGCAAAATTCATTAACTTTGTCCCGTTTTAATTCGAATTAGAAATGAAGATAGCATTAATAGGCTACGGCAAGATGGGCAAGATGATAGAGCAGATAGCCATTAGCCGTGGGCATGAAATCGTGAGTATTATTGATGTAGACAACCAGCAGGACTTCGACAGCGAGGCTTTTGCTTCTGCCGATGTGGCCATTGAGTTTACAGCTCCGCAGGCGGCATATGGTAACTACCTGAAGGCATTTGCCAAGGGCGTAAAGGTGGTTTCTGGTTCTACAGGATGGATGAAAGAGCATGGCGATGACGTGCGCCGTATGTGCAATGAAGAAGGTAATACCTTGTTTTGGGCATCAAACTTCTCTATTGGTGTTGCCATTTTCTCTGCCGTAAACCGTTATTTGGCTAAGATTATGAACGGATTCCAGCAGTATGACGTTGAGATGGAAGAAGTGCACCACGTACACAAATTGGACCACCCGAGCGGTACAGCCATCACATTGGCAGAAGAAGTGATTGAGAATATCGACCGCTTAGACAAATGGGCAGTGGGTACGGTGCAGAATCCTGACAGAACAATAGATGGTTCTAAGGACGTTGAGGCAGGCAGTCTGCGCATCGACAGCATCCGTCGTGGCGAAGTACCAGGCATCCATACTATTAAATATGACTCTGAAGCCGATTCAATAACAATCACCCACGATGCACATTCGCGCCAGGGCTTTGCTCTTGGAGCTGTGCTGGCAGCAGAATATACGGCAGAGCACAACGGACTGCTGACAATATCTGATATGTTTAAGTTTTGAAAAACTAGAAATCCTAGGAACTCTTAGTTAACCCTATGGCTTCCTAAAACCTCCAAATAACTAAAAAATAAAAAATGAAGAAACAAGAAAATAAAACGATACAGTGGATAAAATTCATTTTAGTGCTTATAGCGTGGCTGCTTTTCTGCTATTGGCTGGAGAGTTGGCTTGGCCTTATTGTAGTACCATTTATCTATGATGCCTACATATCCAAGAAGATAAATTGGGGATGGTGGAAAGAGCGTGAGAATCCGCTTCGCTTCATAATGTCGTGGGTTGATGCCATTGTGTTCGCTTTGGTTGCTGTATATTTCATCAACCTCTTTTTCTTCCAGAACTATGTAATTCCTTCTAGCTCGCTCGAGAAGTCATTGCTCACTGGCGACTATCTCTTTGTTTCTAAGATGAGTTACGGTCCGCGCATTCCACAGACACCGCTCACCATGCCGCTTACCCAGCATACGTTGCCAGTAATAGAGTGTAAGTCTTATATAGAATGGCCACAGTGGGAGTACCGTCGTGCCAAGGGATTGGGCGATATCCAGTTGAATGATATCGTAGTGTTCAACTATCCCGCCGGCGATACCCTTTGTTCTTCTATGCAGTATCAGGCATTCGACTACTATCAGATGTGCTATGGCATCGGCTATCAGATTTATCCTCAGCGTCCAAATCCAGATTCTCTCTCTTATGAACAGCGTCAGGATTTTTTCAACATTATTTATAATGCAGGACGCAATAAGATTTGGGCCAACCAAGCCGAATATGGTGAGGTGATTACCCGTCCTGTCGATCGTCGCGAAAACTACGTAAAGCGTTGTGTTGGTCTTCCAGGGCAAACCTTGCAGATTAAAGACCACATAATCTATCTCGATGGTAAGGAAAACAAGGAACCCGACAATGTTCAGTATACTTACTATGTCAAGCTGAAGCAGAGAATACCAGAAGAGATGATGGAAGAACTGGGCATTACCATGGAGGAACTTGCCAGCCTGAATGTAAATGGATACATGCCGATGACCAAAAAGATTAAGGAAGAACTGGAAAAGCGCAGCGATATCGTTGAAAGCATCAGACTGAACACAGCCGCAGACGACAAAGAGATATATCCGCTCAACGGCAATATGCACTGGACACGAGACAACTACGGACCGGTGTGGATTCCGAAGAAGGGCGAATCCATCGACCTTACTCTCGACAATATCGCCATTTACGAACGTCCTATCAAGGTGTACGAAGGCAATGACCTTAAGGTGAAGGATGGCAAGATAATCATCAATGGCAAGGAGGCAAAGAGCTATACCTTCAAGATGGACTACTATTGGATGATGGGCGACAACCGTCACAATTCTGCCGACTCACGCTACTGGGGCTTTGTGCCTGAAGACCATATCGTTGGCAAGCCGATCTTCATCTGGTGGTCTAGCGACCCTGACCGTGGCGGATTTGCTGGCATTCGCTGGAGTCGCCTGTTCAGTTTTGTAGACAATATAAAATAATCCCTATGCGAAAGGCTCTTAAGGTTCTGGCTCCCTTTATTGTGGCAGCAGCAATATTGTTTCTGTTCAAGGGCTTGGTTTATTCAATGTATGTCCTTGAAGGTCGAGGACTACAGCCGGAATTTATGAAGGGCGACCGTATACTGGTGAACCGTTGGAGTTATGGACTTCGCACAGGCAGCGAAGAAGGACTGTTCCGCTATGGGCGCCTACTGAAGAGCGAGGTTAAACGTGGTGATATTATAGCTGTTGAGGACCCCCATAAATCCATGAAAGGGATGTATGTCTTTAGGTGCAAGCATATTCCTGGCGATACCATCACTTATAAAGGAGCCAAGTATGTTGTTCCAGGGTTGTTCTGTTGTGCGAATGAGAATTACTACTGGCTTGAAGATTTAAACCCAAATGATACTATCGACAGCAATCTGTTTGGCTACGTAGGTGAGAGCCATATCATAGGCCGTGTGTTCATGGTGCTTTATAACCATAACGACAGTCTGCCTTTTTATAAGGGTTATGATAAGGATAGGCTGTTTCTTTTGAAATAGATGACTATGAAGACATTGCTTTCCACAACATATTGCGGACCTGTTCAGTGGTATCAGAAACTATATCGCAGCGAAGAGGTGTTAATGGAGCGTCAGGAGACATTCCAGAAGCAAACCTATCGCAATCGTTGTGTGATAGCAACAACCAACGGCCTGCAGACGCTTACGGTGCCGGTAGAGCGGTCTTCGAGCAATCTGATAAAAGATATTCGTATAAGCAACCACGGCAATTGGCGCCATCAGCACTGGTTTGCTTTGATGAGTGCCTACAACGAGTCGCCGTTCTTCGATTATTATCAAGACGATTTCCGTCCGTTCTATGAACGTCAGTACGATTTCCTCTATGATTTCAACATGGAGATATGCCATAAGGTGTGCGAGCTGATAGACATACAGCCGAATATTAGGGAGACAGAGGAGTATTTTAGGAGTGAAGGAGTTAGGCCTCTCCCCCCGCCCTCTCCTTGGAGAGGGAGCTTAACAAGTAATCCCTCATCTCTCATCCCTCATCTCTCATCCAAAATTGGGAGTGCAGGAGTGCAGGAGTGCAGGAGTGCAGACGATAGCATGGCAACCAATCCCTCATCCCTCATCCCTCATCTCTCATCCAATCCAATCGACTTCCGTTCCGCCATCAATCCTAAGCATCCGGCAGACGATGCAGACTTTGTTCCTCGCCGCTACTATCAGGTGTATGAACGCAAGCACGGTTTCCAACCTAACCTAAGTATTCTTGACCTGCTTTTCAATATGGGACCAGAGTCTGTTTTTTTGCTATAGTATTCTTCCGGGTGAAGTTTGCCTATTGGGAATAATTAAGTAGATAATAAAGCGGATGTACCAGTATAAGCTGACACATCCGCTTCGTTTTTAATCTAAATCCAAATCTAATGCTCGGATTAGGACTTGAATCTATTCCTCTGAGAATTCATCTTTGCCTACAGCACACAATGGGCAAACCCAATCTTCTGGAATATCTTCGAATGCTGTGCCTGGGTTAATGCCATTCTCTGGATCACCTGTTGCCGGATCGTAAACGTATCCGCAAACATCGCAAATGTACTTTTTCATAATAATCTTCCTTTCTTTATAAAATGATGTATAATCTTTGTCTTAATCCCTATTCAGGATATTCTCTATTTTCTCGAGTATCTGCTCTGGAGCAATGTTGCGCATGCATGCATAGTCGCCCCTTACGCATTCTTTGTTGCCGTATATGCTGCACGGACGGCAAGGCAAGTCAATCTGTACAGCATTGTCTGCACTCTGACACCATCCCATGAATCCTGCGTAAGGATGTGTTGCTCCCCAAACGCTTACTACAGGAGTGTTGGTGAGCGAAGCCAAGTGCATATTTGCACTGTCCATAGATACCATCAAGTCCAGATGACTGATAAGAATCAGTTCTTGATGCATGGTCTCCACGTGCTTTCCTACGTATGTGCACTGAGGTATTTCGTTGCACCATTCAGTAAAGGTCTCTTCCTCTTGTTTCCCGCGCCCAAACAAGAATATCCTCAGGTCCTTATGCTTGTCTAGGAGCATCTTTATCACCTGCTTCATTAGCCGTGGCGGGTATATCTTGCCCTCGTGGGCTGCAAATGGCGCTATGCCAACCCATTTCTCGTATGATTTCTTCGGTCCTACAATGGCAGGCAGCAAGTTGATGTTGCCCCCTTCGGGCGGAAATAGCGAGCAGAATTGCGGATTGATAGGATAACCGAGCTTTGCGAACACATCGGCATATTTCTTGAACGAAGTTGGCTGTTGCACAAGAACCTTGCCGGAGAAGGCTGTAAGCTTGCGCCTGCCTTTACGGTGCTTGTCTATATGTGCCACCTTATATCTGCCGATGTTGAACCTCATTCTCAGATAGTCGGAGCGCAGCACGTTGTGCAAATCGGCAACCGCCGTAAAATGCTTTGCCACCAGTCGGCGATAGAGAGCATTCAGTCCTTTGACACCCTTGTACTCGCCTTTCAAGTCTGCCTCCATGAAGTTTACATTAGGAGCCAAATCTTCGAAGAAGGTGCGTGCAAAAGCCCTGCTTAGTACGGTAATTCTCAGGTCGGGGTATGTCGTGGCAAGCGAATAGACCACAGGCACAGCCATAGCCACATCGCCTAAAGCCGAGAATCTGATGACCAGTATGTGCTCTTTTTTCATGATTGCCGTTGTTGCTTTTACCTGAGTTAACCTTTAGATGTAACCGGTATTATGATGTACTTATTTGTTCTTATAGAGTACTGGGTTTGTAGCCGGGTCGTTATACATCTTCATCTGTCTGTAAACCTTCATGTAGATGCGTCCGGCTTCAATGTCCTCAAGCAGCTGGTCGATAGCTAGCGATAAGTCTTTCTGCTGTTCGAGCAGTACCTCCAGTTTTGCAGCGCACTTCTGTTTATGCTCATCTGAGGCATCTTTACGGTCCACCTGCTCTTGCATGTGATATATCTTCAATGCCAAAATAGACAAGCGGTCGACAGCCCAAGCCGGACTCTCAGTGTTCAGTCGGGCGTCAGACATAGGCTTTACAGTGCTATACTGCTGGCGGAAGTAGCTGTCTATCTGCTCCACAAGATCCGTTCTGTCCTGATTGCTGCGGTCTATGCGTCTTTTCAGTCCTAGTGCTTCTGTCGGGTCGATGTGCGGGTCGCGGATAATGTCTTCAAGGTGCCACTGTACAGTGTCAATCCAGCACTTCATATACAGATTGTAGTCTATCGACTCACGATCGTATGGGTTGTGCATAGGAGTGTCTACGTTGTCTGTCAGGTGGTAATCACGAATAGCCTGATTGAAAACCTTGTTGCTGTGTTCAGTAAATGACATGTTTTATATTTTATATAGTTCTTATTTTAAGATGCAAATCTACTCAAACTTTTTCAAATAACCAACTAATTATTATCTTTTTGCATCATAACCGAATATTTTTACTGATATTTTATGTACTTTTGCCGTTGCTATGAAGATAATAATTGACGATAAGATACCCTATATGCAGGAAGCCCTGCGCGAAATCGCCGTTGAGGCTATATATAAGAAAGGTGCAGATATCTGTGCCAGCGATGTAAGAGATGCTGATGCCCTGATAGTGCGTACCCGTACCCGTTGCGACGAGCGTTTGCTGGCAGGCAGTACAGTCAAGTTCATTGCCACAGCCACCATCGGTTACGACCATCTGGACACAGCCTATCTTGACAAGGCAGGCATAGCCTGGACCAACTGCCCTGGCTGCAATGCCTCTTCTGTGGCGCAGTATGTGCGTTCGGTATTGCTGTTGCTTGCCGAAGAACAAGGGCTGAACCTGTCAGAAGCCACGCTGGGTGTTGTGGGATGCGGACATGTGGGTTCTTTGGTTTGCAAGGTAGGCAGCGAACTAGGCATGCGCGTTCTGGTTTGCGACCCGCCTTTGGGCAATCCCGGTTTTGTTTCTTTGGCAGAGATTGAGCAGCAGGCAGATGTCATAACCTTCCATGTGCCGATGGAGCGGGGTGGCAGCTATCCTACTTGGCATATTGCCGACGATGAGTTCTTCGGTCGTCTTCGTCGCCGTCCGTTCATCATCAATAGTAGCCGTGGCGGTGTGGTGGATGAGCAAGCCTTGCATCGTGCCCTCAATAATGGAACCGTGAGCCAGGCTATAATAGATACGTGGGAGGGCGAGCCAGCCATAGACTGCGCATTATTAAATAAGGTGTACATCGGCACGCCACATATTGCAGGCTATTCTGCCGACGGCAAAGCCAATGCCACCAACATGTCGGTGCAGGCACTCTGCCGCCATTTCGGAATAAAGATTCCCGAACCGATAGCGCCCCCGTCGCTGCCGGCCTCGTTTGTCTATACAGGCAATCCTCTGCAACTATATAATCCGCATGACGACAGCCTCCGGTTGAAGTCTAATCCTGATGCTTTTGAGCATTTGCGCGGCGATTATCCGTTGCGAAGAGAGCATATTTATGCACAAACACCCCATCAGTGTGCAGAATAAGGTGCTTTTTTGCACAAATTATTTGCAAGTATGAATAAAAATGTGTTACTTTGCACCGAAAATTTTGAATAAGAAGTAATTATTAACACTTTAAAAAGAAAAAATCATGTCAGAAATTGAAAGCAAAGTAAAGGCAATTATCGTTGATAAACTTGGTGTAGACGAGGCTGAAGTAAAGCCAGAAGCAAGCTTCACAAACGACCTTGGTGCTGATTCACTCGATACAGTAGAGCTCATCATGGAGTTTGAGAAGGAGTTCGGCGTTAACATTCCAGACGATCAGGCTGAGAAGATCGGTACTGTAGGTGATGCTATCGCATACATCGAGGCTAGCGCAAAATAATATTCATTCTGAATGAAGGAATGAAAAATTAAAGGATGAAGAATCTGCTTCCACATCAGCGCTGATGCAGGAAGGAGCAGATTCTCCATTCTTTTTTTATTTGCATTAGTTTTTTAGGCAACACTTATTGTTTGTTCCTGCATTCTGATTTTTTCAACAATTAATGATATGGAATTAAAGAGAGTAGTTGTAACAGGCCTTGGAGCCGTAACACCGGTGGGCAACAATCCTGAAGATACATGGAACAGCCTTATCAATGGTGTAAGCGGAGCAGCGCCTATTACATTATTTGACGCTTCTAAGTTCAAGACACAGTTTGCCTGCGAGGTAAAGAACTTGAACGTAAACGACTATATCGACCGCAAGGAAGCACGCAAGATGGACCGCTACACACAGCTTGCCATTATCTCTGCCGAGCAGGCAGTAAAGGACAGCGGTGTTGATCTTGAAACATTAGACAAGAACCGCGTAGGTGTTATCTTTGGTGTTGGTATTGGTGGTATCAAGACCTTCGAGGAAGAAGTGAAGTACTATGGCAAGAACGAGGAGAACGGACCTAAGTTCAACCCATTCTTCATCCCTAAGATGATTGCCGACATCGCTGCCGGACAGATTAGTATCAACTATGGTTTCCATGGTCCTAACTACACCACAACATCTGCTTGTGCTTCTTCAAGCAACGCATTGGCAGATGCTTTCAACCTCATTCGTCTTGGCAAGGCCAACATGATACTTAGCGGTGGTGCTGAGGCTGCTATCTGCGCTTGTGGCGTAGGCGGTTTCAACGCTATGCACGCTTTGTCAACACGCAACGACGACCCACAGCGCGCATCACGCCCGTTCAGTGCAAGTCGCGACGGTTTCATCATGGCCGAGGGTGCCGGTTGTCTCATACTTGAGGAACTTGAGCACGCAAAGGCACGTGGCGCAAAGATTTATGCAGAGATGGTTGGTGCCGGTATGAGCGCTGACGCTCACCACATCACTGCCAGCCACCCAGAAGGTCTCGGTGCAAAGCTCGTTATGCAGATGGCTCTTGAGGATGCTAACCTGCAGCCAGAGGACATCGACTACATCAACGTACACGGTACATCAACTCCTGTAGGCGACATCTCTGAGGCAAAGGCTATCAAGGACGTGTTCGGCGATGCAGCATTCAAGCTCAACATCTCTTCAACAAAGTCAATGACTGGCCACTTGCTCGGAGCTGCCGGTGCTGTAGAGGCCATGGCTACTGTTCTGGCTGTTCAGAACGATATCATTCCTCCAACAATCAACCACGAGGAAGGCGACGAGGACGAGCAGATTGACTATAACCTGAACTTCACATTCAACACCGCACAGAAGCGCGAGGTGCGTGCTGCTTTGAGCAACACATTCGGTTTCGGCGGCCACAATGCTTGTGTAGTATTCAAGAAGTATGCTGAATAATAATATTATCGACCGTATAAAGCTCCTCTTCCGCAAGGATAAGGAGCTTTATGTGTCTTTATACGATATCCTCGGATTCTATCCGCACAACATCGAGCACTACAAGATGGCGCTGATGCATAAGAGCATAGCGCGTCGCAACGCCAAGGGAAAGCCTGTGAATAACGAGCGTCTGGAGTTCTTGGGCGATGCTGTGCTTGATGCCGTGGTGGGCGACATTGTCTATAAGCATTTTGAGGGCAAGCGCGAGGGATTCCTTACCAACACACGTTCAAAGCTTGTACAGCGCGAGACGCTTGGCAAACTGGCGCATGAGATGGGGCTCGACAAGCTGATACTGTCTGCCGGACACTCGTCGTCGCACAACAGCTATATGGGCGGCAATGCCTTTGAGGCGCTTGTCGGAGCCATTTATCTCGACCGTGGATATGGTGCTTGCATGCAGTTCATGCAGAAGCGCATCCTCAAGCAGCTCATCAACATCGACAAGGTGGCTTATAAGGAGGTTAACTTCAAGTCGAAACTGATAGAGTGGGGACAGAAGAACAAGGTAAGCATCGACTTTAAATTGCTGATGCAGACGAAAGAAGATGGCGGAAGTCCTGTCTTTGAATATCAGGCAGTGATAGAAGGCATAGAGTGTGGCAAGGGCAAAGGCTACTCAAAGAAGGAGAGCCAGCAGTTGGCGTCGAAGGAGACTCTACAGCGACTCCGCCGCGAACCGCAGTTTGTTGATGCCGTCTTTGCAGCAAAAGCCAACCGCACCAAGATGGAAGAAGAGCCGGTGCTCACTGTTCCTAACATAGAAGAGAAAGACTTCATTGTCACCAAGCTACTGGAAGAAGTTGCCGAACAACCTGTAGCGGAAACCAAACTGGCGGATAATACTAGGCAGAAAGAGGTGAAGCAGCCGGATGCGGAGGAGTTCGACTTATCTGACATCACCGCCAAGCCGAAGGAAATGAGCAAGGAAGACATTATTGCTGCTGCCGAAGCTGAGGCATACAAGCAGGAATAGTAAGATTATACAGTCCAAAGCGGGCAATGGGAATTATGAGATAGCGCATTTCGGTGCGCTATTTTTGTGTGGAAACGGAGGTTGGCGGGCACGGTACTTACAGTTTTTTGCCGTTCTGACTGTCAGTAAGTGGCGTTCTGACTGACAGTTTTTGGCCTTCTGACTGGCAGTAAGTGGCCCACTTACTGATTTCGAACGTTGCGCAGGCGTATCGCAGCTTAAAAAAAACTTAGTCATGAGCAGTGAAATGCCGTTTGGTGTTTCCCTGCTTTTGCTGTTTATCAGCATGGCATGTTACCTTAAATAATGTGAATTGTTAGTCTATTACAAAAGTTTAGGCTAACTTTGCACCTTAAACCAACATATTGGAAATGAGTTTAACAAAGATTGTAAGAAAGGTTTTTGAGCCAAGACAGCGTGAATTGCTGAAGCACGACACTCAAGCAGCAGAACTGCAGCAGAAAGTGCTGGCTGATTTGCTGGCCAAGGCTAAGGATACAGAATACGGACGCAACCATCTTTTTGGTGCTGCCAAAGGATACGACGACTTTATAAAGCATACGCCAATAAATACATACGAAGAACTGAAAGGCGATATAGACAGAATGCGTCACGGCGAGAGCGGTATTCTCTGGCCGGGGAAAGTAAAATGGTATGCCAAATCGTCGGGTACGACCAACGATAAGTCGAAGTTCATTCCAGTAAGTCCCGAAGGACTAAAGCATCTGCACTACTGCGGAGGTCGCGACAGCGTGGCATGGTATCTGCAGAACAATCCTAAGAGTCGCCTGTTCGACGGTCGCGCACTGATACTCGGTGGCAGCCATGCACCCAACTACAACTTGCCAGGCTCACTGGTGGGCGACCTCAGTGCCATACTGATAGAGAACATCAATCCGCTGGTAAATCTGGTGCGCGTGCCCAAGAAGCAGACGGCGCTTATCAGCGACTTTGAGATAAAGCGTGAGCGTATAGCACGCGAGGCAATGAACAAGAACGTGACCAATATCAGTGGTGTGCCGTCGTGGATGATGTCGGTGCTTACCTGCATGATGGAGATTACGGGCAAGAAGCATCTTGAGGAGGTGTGGCCAAATATCGAAGTGTTCTTCCACGGCGGCGTGGCATTCACTCCGTACCGCAAGCAATACGAGCAGTTGATAACATCGCCAAACATGCACTATATGGAGACGTATAATGCCAGTGAGGGATTCTTTGGTATACAGAACGACCCGACAGACAAGTCGATGATGCTCATGCTCGACTATGGCGTGTTCTACGAGTTCATACCGATGGACGAGTTTGACAAGGAGAATCCGACCATAGTGCCGATATGGGGAGTTGAGCAGGGCAAGAACTACGCAATGGTCATATCTACGGCTTGTGGCCTGTGGAGATATATATTGGGCGATACGGTGAAGTTTACAAGCACTAATCCGTATAAGTTTGTCATTACAGGCAGAACAAAGCACTTCATAAATGCCTTTGGCGAGGAACTGATTGTAGACAATGCCGAGCAGGGACTGGCATACGCTTGTCAGAAAACAGGAGCAGAGGTGAGCGAATATACGGCAGCGCCTGTGTTTATGGATGACAATGCAAAATGCCGCCATCAGTGGCTTATAGAGTTTGCCAAGGCGCCAGCCGACATAAAGGAGTTTGAGCAGCTGCTTGATAACAAGCTTCAGGAGCTGAACAGCGACTACGAGGCAAAGCGATATAAGGACATCACCCTGCAGCATCTGGACATCGTAGTGGCGCGTCAGGGACTTTTCAACGAGTGGATGAAGTTGCGCGGAAAACTGGGCGGCCAGAACAAGGTGCCACGCCTGAGCAATTCGCGCGAGCACATAGATGTCTTGCTGCATTTGAATAAATAATCTAGGAGATTTAGGAAATCCTAGGAAATCCTAGGAAATTCTAGGAGCTCCTAGGATGACCTAGGCCAGCCTAGGCCTTCCTATTCTATAAACAAAACAAAAAGAAAATTGAAGAAAAGACAATTAAATCTGATAATCTTGTCAGCCTTGCTGGTGCTTGTTTCATGTGCCAGAATGGGAAATCCAGACGGCGGATGGTATGACGATACGCCGCCACGCATCATAAGCACATATCCAAAAGAAAAGGCTACTAATGTGAAAGAGCAGAAGGTGACCATCAGTTTTGATGAGTTCATCAAATTGGAAGACGCCACGAATAAGGTCATCGTGTCGCCGCCACAATTGGAGATGCCGGAGATAAAGGCTGCCGGAAAGAATATTGTGGTTGAACTGAAAGACACGCTAAAAGAAAGAACGACCTACACGATAGACTTCTCTGATGCCATATCAGACAACAACGAGAACAATCCTATGGGCAACTATACCTATTGCTTCTCTACGGGAACGGAGATTGACACGTTTGAGGTGGCAGGGACAGTGCTCGATGCATCGAATCTGGAACCGATAAAGGGAATAATGGTCGGTCTTTATGACGACCTGAGCGATACGGTGTTCAAGAGCAAGCCGCTGATGAGAATATCGCGTACAGACAGTAGGGGCAAGTATATTATCAGGGGTGTTGCGCCAGGAAAATATAGAGTGTATGCGCTGAATGATGTCGACGGCGACTTCAAGTTCAGCCAGCGAAGCGAGATGATAGCATTTGGCACTCAGACATACGAACCTAGTTGCGGTCCGGATATCAGACAGGACACCGTGTGGCGCGACTCGCTGCGCATCGACTCCATTATCAGGGTGCCATATATTCATTATTATCCAGACAATGTGGTGCTGACGGCATTTACGCATGAGCAAACCGACCGCTTTTTGCTGAAGACTGAGCGAAAGGAACCGCATAAGTTTACGCTTTATTTCACCTATGGCAGCGACTCATTGCCGCAGATGCGCGGAATGAATTTCGATACAGACAGCGCTTTCGTGATAGAGGCATCTGAAGACAACGACACCATAACATACTGGTTGCGCGATACGACACTGGTGAATCAAGACACGTTGCGCTTCGAACTTCAGTATATGATGACCGACACGACCGGTTTGCTGGTCAGTAAGACCGACACTATAGAGGCGCTGCCAAAGGAATCGTATGAAAAGCGTATGAAGCAGCGTGCAAAGGAGATAGAGGAGTGGCAGAAGAAGCAGGAAAAGGCAAAGAAGAAGGGACAGGAATACGATTCTATAATGCCGACACCGCATCTTGAAATCGGTTTCAAGACTTCATCGTCGCTCGATCCTGATAAGAACTTCCTGATGGAGATGCCTGTGCCGCTGGCTAAGTGCGATACTAGTGGAGTGAATCTTTATTACAAGATAGACACGCTGTGGTATAGGGCAGAGTTTGAGATGGCTAAGGTGGAAGGAAAGCTGAGGGAGTATGAGGTGAAGGCAGAATGGATTCCCGATGTGGAATATAGTTTGGAGTTCGATTCAGCTATTTTCGAGAGCATCTACGGACTGGTGAATGTTCCTGAGAAAAAGGGCATCAAGGTCCGCTCGCTCGACGAGTACAGCACACTGGTGGTTAACGTCAGCGGAATCGAAGACACTTGTCTGGTGGTGGAGATTCTTAACAACTCAGATGCGGCCGTCAAGAGGGCGAGGGTGGTCAACGGTGTTGCTGAATTCTATTACGTTAATCCAGGAAAGTATTACATGCGCGCCTTCTCGGATAGGAACGGCAACGGCAAATGGGACACTGGCGACTTTGAGGCTGGTTTGATGCCAGAGGCGGTTTACTATAATCCGAAGGAGATAGAGTGCAAGGCGAAGTGGGATGTAACGCACGATTGGAACGTAACGGCTGTGCCGCTGAACCGACAGAAGCCAATGGCTATCACGAAGCAGAAACCGGACAAGGCGAAGCAGTTGCGCAACAGAAACTTCGACCGAGCCAAAGAATTGGGAATAGAGTATGTCAGAGGTATGAAATACAGATGACAATAGGTATTATTAATCCATTAATACAATGGTTATGATTAAGTCAGAGCATGTTTATTCAAGGTTGCGGACCAAAGTGTTGCTTCTGCTTGTGGCAATACAGTTTGTTGGCAATTCGTCATTGCAATATAATCCGGCTATAACAACAGCTTCGGCGCAGTGTGGAATAGAGAATACTGCTTTCAAGTCGGGCGAGTTTCTTTATTATGACCTTTATTTCAACTGGAAATTCATTTGGGTAAAGGTAGGCACGGCTTCTATGAGCACACAACTGACCAACTACGAGGGGCAGCCGGCATATAAAAGCAGTCTGATAACGCGCGGAAACAATAAGTTGGATAAGTTTTTCGTAATGCGTGACACTTTGCTGTCATACTGCACGGAAGACCTTTCGCCTTTGTATTACCGCAAGGGTGCAGAAGAAGGAAAGCGCTATTATGTGGACGAGCTGTGGTATTCGTATCCTAATGGCAACTGCCATCTAAAGCAGCACCGCTTGACACATCGCGGAAAGCATGAGTGGAGAGAGTCGGAGTATCAGGATTGTATCTACGATATGATGAGCATATTTCTCAGAGCGCGCAATTTCGATGCTTCTAACTACAAGAAAGGTGATATTATTCCAATGCCTATCAGCGATGCACGCAAGCTATCTAACTCTTGGCTTAAATTTAGAGGTAAGGAGAATTTCAAGATTGACGGAACGGATGAGAAATACCGCTGTCTGGTTTTCTCGTTCATTGAGCGTGAGGATGGAAAGAACCACGAGCTGATACGTTTCTATATAACAGACGACCAGAACCATATTCCTGTGCGCTTGGACATGTTCTTGAGTTTCGGTTCGGCAAAAGCATTCCTTAAAAATTATAAAGGCGTGCGCAGCGAGATGACATCAAGAATAGAAGATTAGTCTACACTGATGGTATTCGTTTGGTTTAAACATATTATATATATAATAATGTATAGGCAATAAAAAAAGGAGCAATCGCTCCTTTTTTTGTTTATTCGTATATCATACCTTTAGTAGGATAATTGTACCAGTCGGTTGCTTTCGTCTTGTCTGTTGCCCATTCTCCGAATGAATGGCCGTTGGTCTGGTAAGCACCGGTAAGCATATTGTTCTTGAAAGCTCCTATGCTTGTCCATTCTTTTGGATATTTAAATGTAGCTGGCACTTGTACGGCCCATACATAATTGTCGGTGTAATAGCTAAGGTCTTTGCCGGCATATTCAAGAAGCACTTGAGATGTCTTGAATGGATAGGTGTGCACCTCCCAATAACCACCGTTGTAGCCTTCAACTATGAATGCATCGATATTTCCTGCAACGAAACGCTGTGCAGCGCTCTCTGAGTTCATTTCCAATGTATATGTTACAACAACAGGAGGCACATCGTTGACTTTTGACTCTAAAGCATTGTCGCGTTCAACGGTATTGTAGAACCAGCGGCGCACATTTCCGTTTGTCTCCATGGCAACTCCTAAACCGTGTTTCTCTGCCTGGCGTCCCATTGCCAGATGGGCATCGTTGAACAGGTTGATTACAAGGTTGCCAGAAGCATTAAGAGTGCTTGGCAATATTATTTCTTCAGAATCAATGATAGGGGCAGAGCCTACAGGGCGATTTGTGAAGTCGAAAGAACCGTCTGCTGTTACTGAAACAACTTCAGTTGGCAAAACGCCAGCAACGCGAATGGCTGCAGCAATCTGTTCTGTCGCTCCCACAGCATCGAGCGATACGGTGAGGTTGACTGTTTTCCCGGAAATAGCAGGAGTAACTGTTAGAACAACGTCATTGAACTCATAGTCACCCTCCATTGGGAAATTGTCTTCAAAGCAGAAACGCATACCGAAAGGTTCTTCAACAAGGTCTGGGGCTTCACTCGAATAACCTGGATTACATTCAGACGGTTCAATGACAATGTTTGCTCCGCCAGGGGCTATTTGCATAGCGTTGCCATTACCTTGTGCATTGCCGTTATTGTCTTTGTTCATGACGTCTACCGTCAACTTTGTGTATGGACTGGTGTTCCATTGGTTGTAGGTGTTGTTGTCACCGTCAGCAAGTTCTTTTTCAATACTAATATAGAGGTTGTTTATAACCTGCATTCTTGTATCCCAAACATTAACGAAAGAAACAGAACCAAGCTGCATTACGCCATAATCTCCAGTAGAAGGTCCAGACAATGTACAACCGTTGAATGAAGCGTCTCCAGATACATTGAATATAGCATTGCTTCCTACGTATATGGAACCACTTGCATAACTGAGTTTTGCTGCATTGAGGAAACTAGATGGTGCCAAAACTACTTTTGTAGGTTCGTCGAAGTTTTCTGTTATTTCCATACGGCAACCATTGTAAACAACAATATTTTTGCTAGTGGTTTTCATCGTGGTGTTTCCCCAGTTAACATACATGCCGATTCCTGTACTTTCTTCTAGGCGGTCAACCATAACAGAACCGTAGTTGAAGAATTTGCCACCGTTATTGTTGAGGGTTCCTAAATTTATAGAACCAGCGTTGTATGAGAAGTCGCTGCCATTTGAGAATTCCAACAGGCCGTTGCCTTCAATAGCGCCGCCTACAAGCACGATAACACGACCTCCATTGTCGGTGGCAAGTTTTGAATCTTCAGGAATTATTATCTTACCGCCATTAGCAATCATAATCTTGCCAACGCCACCAAGCTTTTGTTCTCCAGAAATTGTCCACGTTCCAGATACATATAGTGTACGTGCAGCATCACCTTCGCTTCCTAAAACAGGTATGTTTCCGTTCCATTCTCCTGTGATCTTCAGTTTTAGGGCATAGTTTGGGTCGTCAGCCCAGTTAGCTACACTGTTTTCTTTGTTCACTTCTACTGCGCCATCGAGAAATTCCTCTGCAGTTACATCTAGGGTAGCAGTTGGCAGATTTCCAGTCTCCATTGTTCTGCGCTTTGCTGAGGAAGTGTCAAATGTACCAACAGAAGCAATAATTCGTCCATTTTCAACCTTTGCTGGCTTTACATATACGTAGCCCTTAGAATCAATCATGGCTATATATAATGTTGATAGAACAGTTTCGCAACTAAATGCTTGCTGAAATGCACCTCCGCTTTCGACCTTACGCTCCATTAGTACAGCAGCTTTGCCACTAAGAGGGTTGCTGTTGTAAATCTTCACTGTGCAAGGGTCTACCATATTGACTGTTATGTCAGCAAGAACTGAGCTGACTGTTTTCCAATCGTGTGTTGAGTCAACCTTGTCAACAGGGAATGCTTGGCTGATAAGCTCTTGATAACGCTCTTTGTCGAAGTAATCTTCATCGTCACAAGAAACAAACCCTAACGATATAAGCCCAAGGAAGATTAATGATTTATAGTTGCACTTCATAATGATAAATGTTTTTTTCTATACTCAGAGTATTGATTAATTGATATATCGTTGCAAATATAATAAAAATTACTTTATATATGTATGCGTGTACATTATTTTAACATTTCTTTTGCTTGAAAAACTTTAAATGTCAAGATTCATATTCAATGACATACTGACTGATTGTTAATTAGTTTGGAGTTTTGTTTTAATAGGAAATCATGAGAATATTTGTAATTTTGTTATTGATGTGTTGCAAAATTGTTCAAAAACACTTATTTTTTGATTCATTTCACAACTTTTAACAAGTAAACATTATATGCGATTGAAAATTGTCCTAACTTTGCACCACGAAATTGATAAAAACTTAAACCAAATTTAATTAACAATTTAAAATCTCTAAATTATTATGAGTAGAAAGTATTTGATGAAAGGTATTGCAGCATTAGCATTGGCTTTTGTTGCTGTAAGCTGTAACAATGACGAGGATCTCTTCGATCCAGAAGCATCTGAAGCAAAAGCAAAGTATGAGGCTGCATTTAAAGCAAAGTTCGGTGAACCAGCTGCAGATCACAATTGGGGTTTTGCACCGGTGGCTTCTGATGTAAAAACTCGCGGTTGGCGCTCTGATGCTAATATGTGGGGAGGTGAATATTTAGTTCCTGGACCACTAACAGTTGAGCAGATAAAAAAGGTTAATGATTGGTTTGCCGCAAATAACCAACCAAAAGGTGTTGCTATAGAATATAGTTATTTCTTCTATCAGAACGTTGGAGCAACAGATTATGCAGAAAACATGAACCAATTCCTTTGCGGTTCTCAGGAATGGGCTCCTGACGGTGAGGTTATGCCGAATATGAATGGAGGTATACAACAACTCCCTTTAGTTTGGGCAGGCGGCTTAGATGAGGATGTAGCAAAAGATTTTAATGATCGTAAAGTATACTACAAAGACAGTATCGGCTTTATGATTGAGAGTAGCACAACATCTTTTGGTTATCACAACTCTTATACAAATGAATACAAGCATGATTATGTAATTATTCCAGGCGATGTAATAGACCCTTCATTAGGAGGAAGATATTTTGTAGGTCTTGATTATTCTCATTACAAATTGGAAGGAGATGGTGTTACTGTTGATGAGGTAAAACTTGATGGTTATTATAATGATTGGGTGGTATGTATTACTCCAGGTATTAAAAGGGCTTCTGGCGATTTTAATACTAATTGTAGAGTTATTGCAGAAGATTTAAGTGTAAATGAGGATGGTGACTTCGATTTCAATGATGTTGTTTTTGATGTAGAATTCAATAGTGAAGGTGCTCGAATTGTTCTTCTTGCAGCTGGTGGAACACTACCTCTTACAGTTGGCGATATCGAAATACATGAGGCTTTTGGTGTTGATAAAGATGTGATGGTAAATACAGGAAATGGTATAGTTAAGGGGGCTGTAGAGTTTACCATAAAGGGGTCTTTTAATTATAATGTTAATAACATCCCTGTGAAAGTTCAGAAAGATGGAGAATGGATAGAACTTGAAGCTGTTACAGGTAAGGCTCCTGGAAAGATTGCTGTAAATACATATTATAACTGGTGTAATGAGCGTCAGTCTATTGAGCAAAAATATCCAGAGTTCACAAATTACGTAACTAATCAGAACGTTAAGTGGTATTAATTTAAACATCAAATACTATAAACTTAAAGGAGTGTCCGCGTGATGCGGGCACTCTTTTTTGTTAGTAGTTTTTTTATTTGGGAGGGTGAAGGAATGGCGTTTTGCTCATCAACTCGTCTTCATTAGTCTGTATTCGGTCATCAACTTCGTGGTTTTTATTTAAAAAGATTCTTCATTTTTCACTCTTCATTCTTCATTTATTTTACTACCTTTGCACCAGAAAAACTATGGTACTGAATTATATTTGGGTGGCATTCTTTATCATTGCATTTGTTATTGCAGTGATAAAACTAGTGTTTATGGGGGATTATGAAGTGTTTCCTGCCATGATGGACTCCACATTCGCTTCGTCAAAGACCGCTTTTGAGATTTCTCTTGGTCTCACTGGTGTACTGTCGCTTTGGCTCGGTATCATGAAGATTGGAGAAAAGGGCGGAATCATCGATGTTTTTGCACGCCTGCTCAGTCCTATATTCACCAAACTCTTTCCCGATATTCCCAAGGGACATCCCGTCACGGGCAGCATCTTCATGAATATCTCTGCCAATATGCTGGGACTCGACAATGCCGCCACACCGCTCGGACTGAAAGCAATGGAGCAGTTGCAAGAACTGAATCCAAAGAAGGACACTGCCACCAACCCCATGATAATGTTCCTGGTGCTCAACACCAGCGGACTTACCCTCATACCCATCAGCATCCTCGTTTATCGTGCACAGATGGGAGCGGCACAGCCAACAGACGTGTTCGTTCCGATACTGCTTGCCACATTCTTCTCTACACTGGCAGGCGTTATTGTCACCAGTCTCTACCAGCGCATCAACCTGCTTAACAAAACTATCCTGCTTACTCTGGGCGGCATGAGTCTTGCCGTGGCTGCCATCATCTGGGGATTCTGTCAGATGGACAAAGACAGCATGAATCTTGTCAGCACCTCCGTTGCGAACATCATGCTGATGACGATAATCATCGGTTTCATCGTTGCAGGTATGCGAAAGAAGGTGAATGTTTATGACGCTTTCATCGAGGGAGCGAAGGACGGATTCCAGACAGCTGTGCGCATCATTCCATACCTCGTTGCCATACTTGTGGGTATCGGTGTCTTCCGCGCATCGGGAGCCATGGACATGATTGTTGACGGTGTGCGATGGACCATAGAAGCCTGCGGTGCCAACAGCGATTTTGTAGGCGCATTGCCAACGGCATTGATGAAACCACTATCGGGCAGCGGAGCCCGCGGCATGATGGTTGACGCCATGACAACCTACGGTGCCGACTCGTTCGTCGGTCGTCTGAGCTGTATTTTTCAAGGTTCCACCGATACCACGTTCTATATCCTTGCCGTCTATTTCGGCAGTGTCGGCGTCCGCTATACACGTCATGCCGTAACCTGCGGCTTGCTTGCCGACCTTGCCGGCATCATTGCTGCAATATTCATCTGCTATATGTTCTTTTAAAAGAATGTATCGACACGTCGCGGTTCAACAAAAAACAATTCGATAAATTCGTTTAATTCGTTGTTCAAAAAATCCATTCGTAGTACACAAACAAATGTCTAATCTCAAATCTCTGGCCAAGGATACGGCCATCTACGGACTGAGCAGCATTATAGGCAGATTCCTCAATTATCTGCTTGTGCCGCTTTACACCGCCAAGCTGTCAGCAGAGAGCGGCGGTTATGGGGTCATCACAAATATGTATGCCTATGTGGCATTGCTGCTTATCCTGCTCACCTACGGCATGGAGACCACCTTTTTCCGCTTTTCCAACAAGGAAGGCGAGGACCCGCAGCGCGTCTATACCACAACGCTCATCTCCATCGCCTCCACCTCACTGCTCTTCGTGCTGGTAGTATTACTGTTCATTTCGCCCATTTCATCGGCATTAGGCTATGCCGACCACCCCTCATACGTATGGGTAATGGCAGTGACAGTGGCCCTTGACGCCTTCCAGTGCATACCCTTCTCATGGCTGAGACAGAACAAGCGTCCTATTAAGTTTGCCGCACTCAAACTACTGTTCATCGTCATGAACATAGCACTCAACCTCCTTTTCTTCGTCGTAATTCCCCATTTCACCGGAAAGGCAACCGATGTCGGCTATGCTTTCTATATAAACCTGGCATGTACCGCCAGCATCACCTTCTGCTTCTGGCGCGAACTGACCGGTTTCAAATATGTGTTTGATAAAGCACTGCTCAAGCGGATGCTCAGTTACAGTTGGCCGATACTCATCCTCGGCATAGCAGGAATACTCAACCAGACAGCCGACAAGATTCTCTTCCCATACGTCTATGAAGGCGAGAACGCCCACGAGCAGCTCGGCATCTACGGAGCGGCAAGCAAGATAGCCATGATTATGGCGATGATTCTGCAAGCCTTCCGCTATGCCTACGAACCGTTTGTCTTCGGCAAGTCAAAGGACAAGGACAATCGCGAGACCTACGCAAAGGCAATGAAATACTTCATCATCTTCACCCTCCTGGCTTTCCTCATGGTGGTGGGATATATCGACTTGCTGAAGTACATCATTGCCCCCGACTACTGGTCTGGCCTAAAGGTTGTGCCTATAGTCATGGTGGCAGAGATAATGATGGGCATCTACTTCAACCTGTCGTTCTGGTATAAGCTCACTGACCGCACCATCTGGGGTGCATGGTTCTCAGGAGCCGGTTGTCTGATACTCATTCTTGGCAATGTCATCTTCGTTCCGCAATACGGGTTTATGGCCTGTGCATGGTCGGGCGTTGCCGGTTATGGCACTGCCATGCTGCTGTCCTATTTCGTTGGTCAGCGTTATTACCCCATCAGATATCCGTTGGGCGATATTGCCTGGTATCTGGTCTTAGCCGCCATTTCCTACCATTTCATGGAGAAATACGACTCGTTGCTGCTCAACACAGTAGTGATTGCCTTCTTCGTGTCGTATGTCTTGCACCGCGACCTGCCGCCCTCATCGTTGCCGGTGATAGGGAAGTATTTTAGGGGAAAGAAATGAGTCCTCCCCCAGCCCCTCCGAAGGAGGGGAGAAGGATTGAGGGCCTAGGACTCTCTAGGAAATCCTAAGAAATCATAGAGAGTCCTAGTTATCCTAAACCCAGAAACAAAATAAGATAATCACAAAAAATAAAAAAGATAATGAAAAAACTTACATTAGCATTAGTGTCGCTGCTCGCTTTCGGTCAGGCAAAGGCCGATGAGGGCATGTGGACACTCTACAACCTGCCTCAGGCAGTCTATGAACAGATGCAGGCAGAGGGATTTACCATGCCGTACAGCGGACTTTACAGCGATGAGAACGCCATCAAGAACGCCTGTGTTAACTTCGGCGGCTTCTGTTCTGGCGTTGTCGTTTCACCAAACGGACTCGTTTTCACCAACCACCATTGCGGTTTCGGTGCCATAAACAAGCACTCTACCGTTGAGCACGACTACATGCGCAACGGATTCTATGCCAAGTCTTACGAAGAGGAACTGCCAAACGAGAATCTTTTCGTTAGCTTCATGGTGGAGCAGAAAGACGTGACAGACAAGATTGTTGGCATGGGCATCCATAACATGATGCCATCAAGACAGGCCTTTTTCCTCGATTCTATCGAAAACGCATGGTCAAAAGAGGTAAAGAAGAACGACTCCACTCTGCGCTTAGAGGTTAAGCCGTTCTATGAGGGCAACAAGTATTTCGCCACCACCTACCGCGATTTCACCGACGTACGCCTTGTGTTCACCGTTCCAAAGTCAATGGGTAAGTACGGCGGCGAGACCGACAACTGGATGTGGCCACGCCAGACATGTGACTTTTCCGTGTTCCGTATCTATGCAGACCCAAAGACCAACGGACCTGCCAAGTACTCAAAAGACAATGTGCCTTATCGTCCTAAGTCATGGGCGCCAGTATCATTGCAGGGCTATAAGCAGGGAGATTTCTCAATGACCATCGGCTATCCTGGCTCTACCAGTCGCTATCTCTCTTCTTACGGCATACGCGAGCGTCGTGATGCTCAGAATGCTCCACGTGCACAGGTGCGTGGCGTTAAGCAAGAGGTTATGATTAAGCACATGCGTGCCAGTGATGCTGTCCGCATAAAATATGAGACAGCCTACGCACAGAGTTCAAACTATTGGAAGAACTCACTCGGCATGAACAAATGTATCGATAGCATCGGACTGGTGCAGACAAAGGCCGACTTCGAGCGGAAAATACGTCAGTACATGGAGTCGACAGGCTATCTGAAAGGCAAACTTGATTTCGACCTTATGAAAAGACTTTACGACAAGCGCTTCGATATAATCAAGGCACGTATGTATTTCATGGAGACATTTGTGAGAACCAACGAATTGGCAACACGCGCCATGAGAGTACACAGTGGCGCTGCTATCAAGGGACCTAAAAACAAGAAAAAGAAGCAGTATGTTCAGTTCGAAGACAACAGTGATAAGTGGGATGCTGCACTCGACAAGGAAGTGTATGCAGTGCTGCTTAAGAACTATCGTAGCCATGTAGACGCAAAATATCTGCCCGACTTCTATAATACAATCGATGAGAAGTTCGGTGGCGACTATTCGGCTTACGTGAATCATCTTTACGACAAATCGGTGCTGATGCAGAAAGACAAGAAGATTTATGTGAACAAGAAGAGTTTCTACAAAGATCCTGGTGTCCAGATGGGCTTAGATATCAGCACGATAATGTCTGAATTTGTAGCGCCGCTTCGTGCCATTAACGATTCTATAAAGTTGCAGGAGCACTATCTCTGTGCTGCTAAGCTGCGTATGGAGCAAGACATGCCAAATTATAGCGACGCCAACTTCACCATGCGTCTGAGCTATGGACAGGTGAAGGAATTTATGTTGGGCGGAAAGCCTTCGGGCTACTACACAACAGCTGCGAGCATTGTAGAGAAGATGAATATGGCAGACCAGAATGTAGAATATTTTGCAGAACCAATAATGAAGGAACTCATGTCGTCAAAGGACTTCGGCAAATACAGCGACAAGGAAACAGGTACCCTTCAGCTTTGCTTCCTTTCAAACAACGATATTACCGGAGGCAACAGCGGCTCGCCGATGTTCAACGGCAAGGGCGAACTGATTGGTTTGGCTTTTGATGGTAACTGGGATAGCTTGTCAAGCGACCTTCTTTTCGATTCGCAGTTGGCACGCTGCATCGGCGTTGACATCCGTTTTGTACTCTACATGATGGACAAGTGGGGTCATGCCGACCGCCTGCTCGAGGAGATTAATGCAAAGTAAAGTAAAAATAAATTTATTTATGTCGTTAAGGTGCATCATGATTATTCGTGGTGCACCTTAATATCATAAATAAGGGTTGAAAGTAATATCAACAATTACAATCAACCCCAATATTTAGCTGTTAAGAAACGATGGCTTATTTGCCTGCATCTAACTTCCAGTTGCCGTCAGCATCCTTTATGGTCTTTAACTTCTGTTCTTCAGTAGAATCGTCACCGAATGTGATGTTCACCTTTACGGTTGCCTTGTTGCCGTCTTCAGACAGCTCTTCGCTTACTATCTCCCATGACTTGATACCCTGTTTCTTGTCGAAAGTCTTGCCAAGCTTCTCTGATATCAAGGCTGTCAGCTGAGCTTTCTGTTCTTCGATGTTCTGTCCTTCTTTCTCTTCTATTTGAATAAGGTCTACGTAGCCCTCATAGTTCTTGTCTTGAATATACTCCAAAGCTTTTTCTGCCACACTTGTTGGGGTGTTGGCTGTGCCACAACTCCAAGTAATCAACATCATCGCCACAACGGCAATGAAACCTAAAATAGTTTTTCTCATAATCTGAATTTTTTAGTTAGTGAATAAAAATAAAGTAAATTAAAATGTTGCTATTGTCTTCAGACGACTCGACCTTATGAAGTCTGACGGCAGCATCACCTGTTTGAGATTAAATGCCGGCAGATTAACGTCGTGCCTGATGCTGTCAGTTACTGATATTCCTGCAACCTTATTGTAGGCATGTTCCACCAGTTCGCAGCAATACATCATGGTAGTGTCGCTGGCATCATAGTCGTGGTCGAAGAGTGTGCCTCTTCTATAGATGGCGTAAGCCGCATCGGCAGCCTTTCTTGCCATAGTACTGTCGGTAAATCTCATCACTCTGCCGTTGCTTGTCCTCACTGATGAGAAAAACTTCTCAGGCGAGTCCATCTTCACCCTGTCAATATCGTCTTTGCTGTCGTGCTCATCAGGTACAGCGTGTACAATCATCAGTATACCAGCCGAATCGACCACTATGCCAACGTGCGAGTAACTGCCGCCACCATCGGCCATCTGCACAGCCCTGCTGGTTATTCCGCTGCCACAGCGCAGCACGATGTCGCCAGACATTAGTGTCACATGCTCAGGCAACATGGTTCGCTCTATGCTTTTGCGGCATCCTACCATCAGTATGATGGCAAGCAAAACTACAGTTAACTTAATGGCCTTCATCAGTTTGGGTGTAAAGATACAAAAAAATATCTATAAACATTAATGTCTATAGATATTTTTTAATCTGTATTGTATAGTCTTACTTCTTCTTCGGTCGGCGGCGTGCCCATCCCTCTTCGCTGAAGTCGGGCTCTTCGCCTTTCAGTTTCATGCCTTTAGGATTGAGGAACTGCATCCAGTCTTCTTTCTTGAACTTATGCTGTGGGTTCTGGAAGTTGTCTGCCTCTGCTTTGCGCTTGCCGCGGCGACCAGTTTGCTTCTCGCTTCCACGAAAATCATCGTCTCGACGGCCTTGACCGCCACGCTTCCTGCTCCCCTCGCCCTTTGAAGAAGGCTTTGGAGTGTCGCTATCGTTGCAGCGCACTTCCCTTCCCTTATAAACAGTGCCGTTGAGAGCCTTCATCACCTTGTTGGCATCTTCCTCGGGCACTTCGATGTAGCAGAACTTATTGAGTAGGTCGATATGACCAACCTCCTGACGACCCTTGACATACTTGTTGAGATACTGCATTATCTCGCCAGGATAGAATCCGTCGGCCTTGCCAAGGTTGATGAACAGTTTCCTGTAACCCTCCTGCGGTTTGCTTGAACCCTGCTTCTTGCCCTTAGAATCTTGTTTCTTGCCTTTCTCCTTCTTCTCTATAGGCGACAGCTCCGGAGCGTTGGCATAGTAGGCGATGAAGCGGCCAAACTCGCGCGCCACGATTTTCTTTATTACGTCCTCCTTGTCGAAATACTCGAAGTGGCGGTTTATCTCTGTCATGAACGGAGCAATCTGCTCGTCGTCAACATCTACCTTCACTATCTCGTCCATCACCTTGTAGAGCTGCTTTGTGCAGATTTCCTGCGGCGTAGGAATGGTGCCTGCCACAAACTGCTTGCCGATGGTCTTCTCCACCTCGCGTATCTTGTGCTTCTCGCGTGTGTGGACGATGGCGATAGATGTACCCTTCTTTCCCGCACGACCTGTTCGTCCGCTGCGGTGGGTGTATGACTCTATATCGTCTGGCATGCCGAAGTTGATGACGTGTGTAAGGTCGTCAACATCAAGTCCGCGCGCCGCCACGTCGGTGGCCACGAGCAACTGCGTGAGGTGCTGGCGGAACTTCTGCATGGTGAGGTCGCGCTGCTGCTGACTGAGGTCGCCGTGCAGCGATTCGGCATTGTAGCCGTCGCGAATCAGTTTGTCGGCAATCTCCTGTGTCTCCAGTTTCGTGCGGCAGAAGATGATGGCGAAGATGCGCGGGTTGTGGTCAACGACACGCTTCAGTGCCAGGTACTTGTCCTTCGCGTTCACCATATAATAAATGTGGTTCACGTTCTCTGCTCCCTCGTTGCGGCTGCCCACCACAATCTCCTTGTGGTCGGTGAGGTAGTTGCGTGCTATCTTCTCTATCTCCTTGCTCATGGTTGCCGAGAAGAGCAGCGTGTTGCGGTCTTGTGGCACTCCCTCGAATATCTCGTTGATGCTTTCAGAGAATCCCATGTTGAGCATCTCGTCAGCCTCGTCGAGCACCACGTTATAAACCTTTTTCAGGTTTGCCTTGCCTCGGTGCATCAGGTCGATGAGTCGTCCCGGTGTGGCAACGATAATCTGTGCTCCGTGGCGCAACTGTCGTATCTGGTTTTCTATCGACGCTCCTCCATATACAGCCACGATGTGAATGCCCTCCATGTGCTTGGAGAAGTCGCGCAGGTCGTCGGCAATCTGCAAGCAGAGTTCGCGCGTAGGACTGAGCACCAGTGCCTGCGTCTCCTTGCTCGACGGGTCTATGCGTTGCAGAACGGGTATGCCGAAAGCCGCCGTCTTGCCCGTTCCTGTCTGTGCCAGGGCAATAACGTCGTTGCGATTACCAAGTAAATAAGGGATAACTTCCTCCTGTACGGGCATTGGATGAACAAAGCCCAGTTCTTCAATGGCGCGGCGAATCTCTTCGCTGACACCAAGTTCTTCAAATGTCTTCAAATTTATAAGTACTTAAAAATCTGGTGCAAAGGTAGTAATTTAAATGAAGAATGAAGAATAATTTGTAAAAGATTAAAGATTAGGGATTAAAGATTATGGTTTGATACCAAAGCATGTGCCGAGACTTATGAATAAAAATTCCCCAAAACTTTGCCACACAAATAAAAACGAGTATCTTTGTATTATCTTTGCATAAACAAAATACAATAACAAGAATATGGCGAAAGAGTGCGTTAACGAACAACTGGAACTGGCATGGCAGTTTGTAGAAAGGACTGGAGTGAACGTGTTTCTCACTGGAAAGGCAGGCACAGGCAAGACAACCTTTCTGCGAAGACTCAAAGAACGCTCGCCAAAGCGAATGATTGTGGTGGCACCTACGGGCGTGGCAGCAATCAATGCCGGAGGCGTTACCATCCATTCCTTCTTCCAGTTCCCTCTGGCCCCCTACGTTCCGGGCAGCTCGTTCAACACAAAGGACGAGAGGTTCCGATTCAGTAAGGAGAAGAAAAGGATTATCCGCACTCTCGATCTGTTGGTAATCGACGAGATTTCGATGGTGCGTGCCGACCTGCTCGACCAGATTGATGCCGTGTTGCGACTGCATAAGGACAGGAACCGACCGTTTGGCGGTGTGCAACTGCTGATGATAGGCGACTTGAGTCAGCTGGCGCCTGTGGCAAGGGAGAGCGACTGGACTTTGCTGCGCGAGTATTACACCACGCCATATTTCTTCGGAAGCAAGGCTCTGCAGCAGACAAGGCATGTGACCATTGAACTGCAACACGTTTACCGACAGACGGACACCACTTTCGTGGACATACTTAACGAGGTGAGGGAGAACCGGCTGACTGCCAACGGACTGGCAATGCTGAATAGCAGATACTGCAAGGAGGAGAAGGTGCTGAACAGCGAGGGAGTGATAAGACTGACCACGCACAACCTCACGGCAAACAACTACAATGAGCAGCGCATGGACAGTTTGAAAGGGAAACGCTATACCTACGAGGCAGAGATAACAGGCACATTCCCAGAGTCGTCGTATCCGGCTGAGAAGACGCTCGAACTGAAAAATGGTTGTCAGGTGATGTTCCTGAAGAACGACACGCAAGGGGCACGCTACTATAACGGCAAGCTGGGCATCATAACATCACTCGACGACGAGCACATAAAGGTGCGAGGACTCGACGACGACACGGAGGTGGAGGTGACGCCCGACGTCTGGACAAACGCGCGCTATGTCATCGACAAAGAGACCAAGGAGATACGCGAGGAGATAGACGGCGAGTTCCGCCAATATCCGCTGCGACTGGCATGGGCGATAACCGTACATAAGAGTCAGGGACTGACCTTCGACCGTGCCGTAATCGATGTGAACGCAGCCTTTGCTGCCGGTCAGGTGTATGTGGCACTGAGCCGCTTGCGCTCGCTCGAAGGTCTGTTGCTTACTGCCCCGCTTTCGCCTGCGGCGGTGAAGACAGACGTGGCGGTGACGCAATATATGAACACGGAACTGGCACAGGCGCAGCATACGGCAACCCATCTGAACGACTTTGAGCGCAGCTATTATCTGGAGATGCTGTCGGAACTGTTCAGCTTTAAGTCGCTGGGGGCAGACATGCAACGTATATTGCGACTGTTGACGGAGCATTTCTACAAGATATACCCAACGCTGCTCGACAGCTACAAGGAGAAGGACAATCAGTTTGCAAGGGAGATTGGCGGAGTGGCAGCCACGTTCAACACCCAATACACGCAGCTCGTAAACCAATCTGGCGATTACGCCAAAGACAAACTGCTGGCAGAACGGATTAGCAAGGGGGCGACATATTTTGCAAACAAGCTCGACGAGATTGTCAAGCCGCTCATTGAGAGTACGCAGATAGACAGCGACAACAAGGACACGAAGGAGAAGACAGACGAGGCGGTGTATAACCTGCAGCAGTCGTTTGCCCTGAAACGCTATCTGCTTGGACGCATCATGGAAAAGGGCTTTAACGTATCGGCATATCTGAAAGACAAAGCCATCGGTGTGTTGCAGGCCGAACAAAAGGAGAAGCGAGAGGCAAGGAAGACTAAGGCGGAGGGCAAGATTGACGTTGACCGCAACGCCGACATCAAGAACCCAATACTGTTTAACCAACTGCGCAGGTGGCGAGCCAAACGTGCCGAAGAACTGGAACGCCCTGTATATGGCATCATCACCCAGCGCTCGCTGATAGGCATAACAAACGAGTTGCCCACAACAGAAAAGGAACTGCTACGCATGCCTGGCTTCGGCAAGAAAACGCTGAAGATGTTCGGCGAGGAGATTCTGAGGATGGTGAAAGGATATGTTGAGAAATAAGGAGTTAGAGGAAGTTAGAGGGAGATAGAAGAAGATGTGGGAGATAAAGGACATTACCTTAAGCAGACGTCCTTTATCTCCCTTTCTATTTTTATCTAACTACAATTTTCTTGCCATTGTGTATAAATACTCCGCGCTTTGGAGTGTCTATGCGCTGGCCGTTGAGGTTGTACCAACCGCTGTTAGTATTGTTTCCGTTGTCAAAAGACACAACCTCTATTCCTGTTGTTGTTATGGTAACCTCGGCAAACTCTGTGCTCAGACCACCCATGTCGTTGGCGGTGCGTATGGTATAGGTGCCGATTTCTGCAGGGCAATAGTAATTCTCGGCTGTGTTGCCAACATACTTGCCATCCTTGAAGAATACATAAGCACGCACTTGGTCGTCGTTGTCCCATGAAATCCTTCCACCCTCCACATTAACATTCTTCGGTGCCGATGTCAGTGTGGTATAGTCGGTCGGCAACCAACCGTCGGTGCTGGTAGCCATGACATTGTAGATAGTGTGTGCCTCCGCCTGCTCCTTGGTGAGAATAGGAGTGTATTTGTTTACACTTGTCGGCGAGTTGCCACGCACGCTGAGGTCGATAGCCTTGCCGTCCTTGTCAACAGAACCGTATTCGTAGAAATGGGTTGTCAGTGTACTCATGCCGGTCCATCCGTTAGCATCGGGCAGGATGTTCATCTTAGTGTTGATGTAGGCAATGCGTGGTTCGTTCTGCCATGGGCGTCCGAGGTTGTAGCTGCCGTCGATAGCCTCTTTGGCTCCCTCTACCGCTGATATAGTACAGTTGCTGAACACATAGCCCCATTTCAGAGTAGGCACACTGTTTGGAGCAGCAATAACATTGCCGCCACGGTCTTCGATAATGATGTCGCACTGGTCGTAGAAGTTGTCGCCTCCACCACAGATGAAGTCAACGGTTCCGTGAATCTCGCACTTGTCGAAATAAGAGCGCTCGCCTGTAACCTGTGTGTCCTGGTTACTGTGCATGCGAACATTCTTCATGATAGTCTTATTACCACCATATACAGCCACTGCCTGACCCGTGTTCTTGTTGTCCATGCGCCAGTTGAAGTCGTTCTGCAGTGTGAGGTCTTGCAGATAGAATCCGCTACGGTCGCGAAGGTTGAGCACAGGATTAGAGATACCATTGCGAGTGCCACGGATAACGACGCCGTTACGACTCTGACCGATGAGCGAAACGTTATTGGCATAGATGCGTTGCTCTTCGGCACCAAAGTTGTAATCGCCGTCGAGAATGAGGATTGTCTTACGCTCAGCTGTAGCAGCAGAGTTAGATGCCTTAACACCAGCAAGTGCAGCCTTAAACTCATCGTTGTTGCTTACTACATAGTCGAACGCAGCCTTGGTAGCTACAGGCTTGCTGCCTGTCTGGAACTCATAGTTGATTGCTTCGGTTGTAGCGTTACCGAAAACATCCTTTGCACCGCCGGCAGGAATGGTAAGAGTATAAACCTTATTGTATTCGAGATCTGTAACATTAAAGTTGAGTACAGCTCCGCCTGTTGCTATAACTGTTTTAGTGTCAATCGTAGCTGATGAAGTAGTCATCTCACGATCAAACATAATAGAGATTGTTGCATGGTTATTGGTTACAGATGCTGCTTTGTCCATAACCTTTGGAGCTGTTTTTGGATCGGTCTTTTCAATTACAAGTTCAATTTCAGCATAAGGGCTACCGTTAGTAGTCATAGTAAATTCTACAGGTTTTCCTGGCTGATGGTTGTCAATTATCACTGCAACAGCACCAACCTTGCCACGCTTATAACCGGCATAGGTAGGCAAGTGGACTGTTGCACCTTCAGAAGAGAATTTCACGATCCCATCGCCATTGCCACGGCTTGCAGAATAACTGATGAGAGAGAACTTTTTGATTACCACTCCTTCTGGTACACTAAACTTATAGTCGGCTGTCGTTGCATTTGCATCATCGGCAACAAATACGAAGCGGGTGCCATTCATACCATGAATACTATCGCTTTCCAGTGAATAAAGTCCATTGCTCCATTTTGTTTTGCTCAGTTTGTATTCAGTTAGGTATTTTAGATTTACGATTTCGTCTTTTTCTGTCATGTTGTAAACATAGACATTTTCTATTATAAGAGTAAATATACGGTCGCTTGCCTTTATGCTATAAGTAGCAGTTCCATTAATAATGGTTGATGTAATTGTTGGTGTAGAACCATCAACCACTGTCGCCTTTATTACTGGTTCTGCAGTGTAGATTTTGCCAGTTATGGTAGCTGTATAGGCGTTACCAGTATTAATGGCAGTGAGAATAGATGCATCAACTGCAGTTCCGTCCATGGTCAGCGAAGAAAGAGTTATGTTCCCTTTCTGGAATAGATAGAGAGTATAGGTTGTTTTTTCTGCCACTGCACCGGAATTAGGCGCTACCGTGAATGTCACCACGGTATATGTGTTTTCAGCAGGTGTTGGCAAGCTGAATGTTCCGTCTCCATTATCTGTTACATTTACTGCAGCTCCGTTCTTTGCCTTTGCTGTAGCGCTTACTGTGGCGAATGCTGATGCAACCTTGATTGTGGTGGTTGCAGCTGTGTTGCCTGCAGGCAACTGGCATTCATAGTCGTAGTTTGTACCAGCCGTCACTGTCTGTCCGTCGATAGAAAGTGATGTTATTTCTGCCCTGTCGGCTGTCAGCGTACCAAGGATATGAACATCGTCGAGGTTGAACTGGTTGTCCTGACTTACGCTGGCGTTGGCTTTCCAGTTGTCGGCGGGGAAGATGCGGATGTATGCCTTCTCCATATTGGCAATAGGGAGGTCAACGGTTGTCGTCTTCCACTGGTTGTAACTGGCACCTGTGAGGTATTCATCGCCTATGATGGTCCATGCAGACCTGTCTGTTGAGTATGCCACCGCATAGTATTGTGTCTGACTTGTATGGGCGGCAGCCTTTAATTTAAGTTGTATATCCTTATAGTTCTGAGTATTTACTTCCAGTTCGAAGTAGTTGTAAGGATTTTGATAAGAATACTTTGTGTCGTTAGGGAACTTGTTCTCCTGTGTTCCCCACATCCATGTGTTGCTCTCTGCCTCTGGTGTTGGCACCGGACTTGTCATGTGCAGTGCGGCTCCGTCGCAACTGATGGCGTTCACTTCATGATACGCACCTTTGTCGTCCTGAGCACCAACATCGTTTGCGCCCTTTGTCGGGCGGACGGTGGTAAGATAATACTCGCCAGTGCCAAGCATGGCATTAGGCTTAAGCTTTACGTTGTGCAGGTTTACGCTGCCGTTGCTCTTACAGTCGGTAGCGTTTGGAGTGCCCACGCCATTAGATATTGTGTAGAGCTTGTTGAAAGACCAATGTACTATTTCTGACTGTGCACTGGCAGCGGAGGTAATACATGCCGCCAACAGCACCATTACTCCCTTAGATATATTTCCTAAAATTCGCATGTTCACTATTAAGCATTTAAGAAAAAAGGGGGATGTCCCACACGGGAAATCCCCCAAATAACCATTATTAACTTAACTACCTTATATTATTTCATAAGATATTTCTTACCGTTCTTGATTACGATACCCTTATAGTCGTTACCAACCTTCTGACCTGAGAGATTGTAAATAGCACCATCTAATACTTTTATAGATGAAACAATACTTTCGATACCAGTTGCATCAGCTGCATAAACATTGATGATAGCGCAAATCTGATTTGTACCACCGATATAGAATGGAATCTTAGCTCCAGCTGTTGGATTTGCAATAGCAATCTTGTGTGTAGCTACTTTTTGTGTATCGTCATCATTCTTTTCATCGCTACCAGGGAAACCATACTTAGCCTGGCGATTTTTAATGAAATCTGATGTCTTATCGTCGTTATGTGCATCTATAACCTCGCCATTGAACTTGCTAATATATGAATAACTACCATCGCCCCATGATGCATTAGTATAGCCAATAAATTCAACAGCTGTGGCTATTACATTTTCAGGAGTTTCGATTGTAAAATCAAGTTTACGTGAGAATTTCACATAGTCACCAGCTGTAGAGAAGTTCTTTGAACCATTACTGTTTGATACGAAGTAGAGATCTTCGCCATTAACGAATGTCCAAGATGCGCCATCGCATGCTTCTGCATTTACAGTAGTGTTAGAGATTGTACCAACAAGTTTATCTGCGGTCACCTCACTTCCGCTATCTGATGGAGTGTCTGGTGTGCTAGGAGTTCCACCTGCCTCAGGTGTCAGAACCATGTTCTTGATGTTTGCACCGAAGTTGTTTGGCGCACCGTCCCAAAGACCTTCACCATACTTAATAGAGATAGTATAGTTGCCTGCAGGAAGAACTGGTGTTGCGTTTGTTGCAGTAATATCTTTCCAATAGCTCCAGTCGTTTTCTGTTCCTGTTGGAGTTGTTACAGGAAGTGCAATTTCTTCTGTGTACTTAGTAACACCATCTTCACCGTAGATTTCGATTGTTACCTCAAAGTCGGTAAGGATTGTTGCATAAGAGAATGACAATTTGTAAGCACTTTCAGTTGGGTTTGTAAGTGGGATGTTTGCGATGTCACCTGTTTGGAAGTAGTCCAACTGCTCGCCATTCCAGTGGCCTGTCTGATGAGGACTGCTTGGATCCAGTTGCATCTGTGACAAATCCACATTAATAGGCTGCGCCTGAGCGAAGCCCATTACAGCAACGAAAAGTGCTGCACATAGAGTAAAGATTTTTTTCATAAATAATAGTTTTTTGAGTTAATTATTTTTATATTATATTGGTAATCATCGGTTTTGTCGACGCAAAATTATTGATATTAATTATTAATAAGGCGCAAAAATTATTGCATAAAGTGGAAAAATACTCAGTATGCGATTCGTTTACCACTTTGGTAAATTATTCCACCAATCGCATATTTCGAGTTATCGTTTTGATATTTGCAAGAAAAGGATTAACTTTGCTGTTATTTGAGACAAAAACAAAAAATGAAAGAGATATGAAAGTATGTGTGTTTTGTTCTGCCAACAATGATATTGACCCGCAGTTCTTTGAGAAAACTGACGAACTGGGGCGATGGTTGGCAAAGAACGGTCATTCGATAGTTTATGGCGGATGCAATCAGGGGTTGATGGAGTGTATAGCTAAGGCTGCTCATGAGGAGGGTGGCCGGCTGATTGGTGTCATTCCTACCAAACTGGAGGAGCACGGAAGGGTAAGCAGTTATATCGATGTGAATATTCCTGTTGACAACCTTAACGACCGCAAACAGTTGATGATGGCGCAGAGTGATGCGTTTGTGGTGTTGCCGGGTGGTGTGGGTACGCTTGACGAGATATTCTGTGTTGCCGCCTCGGCAACCATAGGCTATCATCAGAAACCTATTATACTTTATAATATAAACGGGTTTTGGGACAGTTTGATTGCCCTCCTTGACGACATGAACGAAAAAAAGATGCTTCGCAAACCGTGGCGCAACCAGATTAGCGTAGCAACTTGCCTTGAGGATGTTGTGGGGGCGTTGGGTTGACAAAAACGCGAATTATTTTATCTAACAACGAATTAAACGAATTTAACCAATTAATTTGTGGCTATATGACAAAGAAATTCGTTTAGTTAGCGTAGTTCGTGGTTGTATATTTATTTATCTAAACAACGAATTAAACGAATTTAACCAATTAATTTGTGGCTATATGACAAAGAAATTCGTTTAGTTAGCGTAGTTCGTGGTTGTATATTGTTCTATCTAAACAACGAATTAAACGAATTTAACCAATTAATTTGTGGCTCTATGACAAAGAAATTCGTTTAGTTAGCGTAGTTCGTGGTTGTATATTTTTTATCTAAACAACGAATTACACGAATTTAACCAATTAATTTGTGGCTCTATGACAAAGAAATTCGTTTAGTTAGCGTAGTTCGTGGTTGTATATTTTTTTATCTAAACAACGAATTACACGAATTTAACCAATTAATTTGTGGCTCTATGACAAAGAAATTCGTTTAGTTAGCGTAGTTCGTGGTTGTATATTTTTTATCTAAACAACGAATTAAACGAATTTAACCAATTAATTTATGTTATATGAAAAAATAATTAGTCTAATTCGTTTAATTCGTTGTAGTTATAAATATATGTCTATGCGAAAAATAATTAGTTTAATTCGCGTAATTCGTGGTCGTTATAAATACATGTCTTTATGTTTAAACAACGACATGTAGCCTCTCCGCCATAGCCTTGCCAAGCGCAACGCACTGTTCTGTGGTGTCAGCATCGAGACTCTGTTTGATTTCCACCGGAGTGCCTACATGTTCGAAATGCAGGTGGTTCTCGTTCCATTCAAGAATCTTGCCTACCGCCTTGCTTGCCCAACCATAACTGCCGAAGCATCCAAGGAGGTGGTTCTTGATGTCGCGCTGTGCCAACTCAGACAGCAGCACATCCATCTCGTGATACAGTCCTGTGTTGTATGTCGGAGCACCGACAATGAGTCCGCGATAACGGAACACGTCGCGGATGATGTAAGAGTGGTGCGACTTAGAAACGTTGTGCATAACGATATTCTTTATGCCCGCCTCGCTTGCCGCCTGTGCTATAACCTCGGCCGCACGCTCGGTATTGCCGTACATTGTGCCGTAGCAGATAACCAGTCCTTCCTCTGTCTCATAGCGGCTCATTCGGTCGTACATGTCTACCACCTTGCCAATATGCTCGTGCCATACAGGACCATGGGTAGAACAGATGTAATCGAGGTTGACACCTGCCAGTTTCTTTAGTGCATTCTGAACAGGAGTACCGTATTTGCCTACGATATTACTGTAGTAACGTACCATCTCAAGCCAGAAACCGTCACAGTTTATTTCTGAATCTACGATTCCGCCATTAAGAGCACCGAAGCATCCAAAAGCATCGCCAGAGAAGAGCGTAGTTGTGGTTTGGTCGGTAGCCAGCGTCATCATTGTCTCTGGCCAGTGAACCATCGGAGTCAGAACAAAAGTCAGTTCGTAAGAACCCAGCGACAGCTTGTCGCCGTTTTTTACCTCCATTTCATCGCCACCGATGCCATAGAATCCCTGCATCATGCCGAAGGTTTTCTTGTTGCCGACGACCTTGATATTAGGATAATACTTCTTGATAAGTGCAATAGAACCGCTATGGTCAGGCTCCATGTGGTTTATTATGAGATAGTCGATAGGGCGGTCGCCAATGACATTCTGAATGTTCTTGATATAGTTGACAAAGAATGTGGCCTCTACGGTATCGACAAGACAAATCTTCTCGTCAACAATGAGATATGAGTTATATGACACTCCATTTGGCAGTGGCCAAAGGCCTTCGAACAGTTCCTTGTTGCGGTCGTTCACACCTACATAATGAATCTTGCTTGTAATCTCTTTCATAGTGTTATGTATTATTGTTGTTTTTCGATGAAATCGGCCATTTCTTGCTTTATTTCGGATGCAAAATCGTTATCGATATAGTTGTTTATGCTCTTGCATACGTTGGCAGAGAAGCGCAGGGCGCAACTAACGATGCCGTCCCATTGCTCTTCGGTTAGTCCGGTATCAATTATATCGCGCGTAATGCCATGCTTCAGCATTCCATAAATGAATCCGGCATTGAAATTGTCACCGGCGCCAATGGTACTTACGGTATCTGTTTTCTCTATTGTATACTGTTTGCTCAGTCCGCCATCGGCACGCAGTTCAACAGGTTCTGACCCTTGTGTGTATATGAATTTCTTAGTATAGAATGATATTTCGCTCTTATATACAGAGTCGGCATCCTTCTTTTTATACATTATTTCGAAGTCCTCGCTGCTGCCACGCACAATGTCTGCATATTCCAAATTCTCGATGATGTTTGGTGTTAGTCTCATTATCTCGTGTTTGTGAGACGCTCTGTAGTTTACATCATAATAGATAATGGCTCCCTGTGCTTTAGCGTAATCCAGAAATGCGGCAACCTGCTGGCGTATCACGGGATTAATGGCATAGTAGGAACCCATCAAGACAATGTCGTCACGCTCTATTGCGGGATGGATGAAGTCAAGTCGGTCGTTGGGATGGTCTTTATAGAAAATGTACTCAGCATCGTTTCTTTCGTTCAGGAATGCCAGCGACAGTGGCGACTTCGTGCCTTGATACACGCTTACGCTGTCTGCATTCACACCATTCTCCTTTAGAAACTCAATTATTCTTCGCCCTATGCGGTCGTCGCCGGTTTCACTTATGAAAGTAGTATTTATTCCCGCTCTGCCCAATGATATTATGGCATTGAAAGTAGAGCCTCCGGGTACAGCTGCAACAGGATTGTCTTCCTTAAATATTATATCGAATACGGTTTCGCCTATTCCAATAACTTTTCTCATTATATTTATTTTAGTTTTGAATTGCAAATATCAGAATTTTTTGCCAATTAACAAACTAAATTTACTATTTTTGCAGCCGTAATGACGAAATATAACACATATCAACTGTCCAACGGACTGCGTATCATACACAAACCGATGCTGTCGCAGGTGGTCTATTGCGGCTATGAGATAAATGTAGGCACACGAGACGAACTGTCCGGTGAGGAAGGACTCGCTCATTTCTGTGAGCACGCTTCGTTCAAGGGTACGTCAAGGCGCAAGGCTATAGATATCATAAAGTGTCTTGATGGGGTGGGAGGCGACCTGAATGCTTTCACCAACAAAGAGAATACCGTTTACTACGCAGCCGTTCTGAAGGACCATGTGGCAAAGGCTGTAGATTTGCTTACCGATATGGTGTTCCACAGCACATATCCGCAGTCGGAGATAACAAAGGAGACAGAGGTGATATGCGACGAGATAGAGAGCTACAACGATTCGCCTGCCGAACTTATATACGACGAATTTGAGAATAGTCTTTTTGCAGGCCATCCGTTGGGGCATAGCATACTCGGCACGGCTGAGCAGTTGCGTAAATATACATCCGAAGACATAAGTAAGTTTGCCCGTCGTTATTATTGTCCTGAGAATATGGTGTTTTTTGCATATGGCGATGTAGACCCGAAGCGCTTGGTGCGCATGCTGGAAAAGGCGACCGCAGATTTCCCTGATTGTGAAGCGGTGATTGGCGATGCCGAACCGGCAGACAAGAGCCTGCTACCTATATATACTCCCAAGGAAACAGTCATAGAAAAAGGTACGCATCAGGCACACGTGATGATAGGCAACAGGACTTATAGTGCCCACGACGAGAAGCGCATGCCACTATATCTGCTTAACAATATACTTGGCGGACCGGGCATGAGTGCAAGGCTCAACCTTTCGCTGCGTGAACGCCACGGTTTGGTGTATACCGTAGAAAGCACGATGACAACATATTCTGACACGGGAATGTGGTCTGTATATTTTGGTTGCGACCCGCACGATATTGACAAGTGCCGAAAACTGGTGATGCGCGAACTTGAGCGTATAATGGAAAAGCCACTCAGTGCCGCACAACTTGCAGCAGCTAAGAGGCAGATAAAGGGACAGATAGCCATAGCCTGCGACAACAATGAAAACTACGCTTTGGATTTTGGCAAGAGTTTCCTTCACTACGGATGGGAAAAAGATACCGACCGTCTGTTTACCCAGATTGATAACCTGACGGCCGATGATATTCAGCGTGTGGCGCAAGAGGTTTTTGCGCCGGACAAACTGTCAACTATGATAATAAAGTAAAGTGTTCCTAAAATAAAGCCTCCTTATTTTCTGAAAATATCATCTAAAAGGACTGGATTCTGATGTAAAGACGAACTGGTTTTAATCAGTCCGCGCCGCTCGGACTATCAGTCAGAACGTCACAAACTGTCAGTCCGAGCGTCACGGACTGACAGTCCGAAAGCACTTCGGACTAATCATATTGTAGTTTAACGACTGATAACCGATGCAGTTACGATAGCAAAACAGCCGTTTGGGAAAGCTGAAACGTCCTGTTAGGATGATGAAAGACCGTTGATAATCAAATGCCCAATTAGTGTAGGTTTGAAATTTACCTACACTACACTTAACCTATTACTTATTAGTAAGTTAAGTCCCAAAATGTAGGATGTATGAGAAAATAATGTTTTGTAAATGCAAATAGTATGAATGCAATGGTGAATATAGAAGAAAAATGCGCAAATATTTGTTTATTTTATTTATATTTTCTATCTTTGCCGTTGACTAAGCCAGTCCATAGCGGACAGGGCGGGTCAAGACATTGATGGAATAGAGGCGACAGCCGTTTGTAGGGCACGCCTCGGAAAGGACGTTTTCGGACGTTATTATCTGTGCGGTCAAACTTCGCAACTTTGAATCCAAATCACAGGTGTAATGCAACTGAAGCGTCTGCGTGGGTGTATTATATACCGACCGCTCTATGCTATAATTATATTCTTTTTAATTATGGCATCAGGGTGGGTTCTATATGTATAATATCGCTTGGCGTGGGCTGGCTTGCGTTGCTTATCCGTGATTTGGGGGCAATGCGAAGGCCTGACTGCAAGGATAAGCGCGGAGGAATAAACTCCCACGTCTTTTTTATTTCCTAAACTTTACTGAATTTATTAACGCTGAATTTGGGAGTTCATAGGCAATGAAACCTTTAATGAGTAAGTTTATGCTTAAAACAAAATTACTACAATTATTTTTCTTGTTGTCATTACCTTCAGTGTTTTCATATGCACACAAAGTTGGGGACTATATAGAAATCAATGGTGTCCCTGCTTTTATCTTCTATGTTGATGATAGCCAAGAGCATGGATTGGCAATGTCGCTACCTGCAATGGACAATAAAGAAATAGGGAAACTTATTAAGAAGAAACTTTTATCCGAAGAACAAGCTAAAGTCTATAAAACAAACGTTCTTGATTTTGATAATTATAAAAAAGCAGGATTGGATAAGAAGGACGCTAAAAAATCTATCTTTACGGAACTAATCCCCCTTTTAGGAGACGATGGAGAAAAGAATGCAACTGCGATTAAAAAATATTGTAGTGAAAAGGGCTATTCTATGCAAACCTATTTCCCTTGGGAGCATTGGGCTGAACAATTAGGTGACGGGTGGTTTATTCCAGGGGACAAGGAGTTAGCTCTCTTTGCCCAATTCTATACAGGGGGATTAGGTGGGGATTATACAATTACAGGATCTAAGTTTTATAAAAAAGGGAGCGAATTATCTGACAATGAGTTGATTAAAAGAGAGTTGCTCTTGATCGCTTATAATGGACTCATTTCTTCTTCTGTACATCATGCCGATGCTGGTTTTAGAAAACTTCAGTATGTTACGAATAAGTTCAGCAAAGGTTATTTAGACATCTATGATATTCAGAGAAAAAAAAGCGAAGATGATATGGGGACTTGCGCAGTCCATACATTCTAATAATTAATTGTTTGATAATAAATATAAAAGAAATGAGAAATGTAGTCTTTTCATATTTTATATCTCGTTTTGCATTTAAGTACACAAAACAGATTTTCCTCTTGGCTATCGGATTATTATGCTCAATACCAAAACTTAGCGCACAATATTCATACACTCCAAGCCAATTTAGTCAACATTCTCCGTATTGCGCTTACGAAGAAAACGGTTTATGGGGATTTAAATATTATGATTGTACTTATATTTATCCACAATATGAGGCGGCCTCTTTAACTGCAGATAATGGATATGCAGCTGTTAAAATAAAGGGGAAATGGGGATTCGTGAATTCTTATAACAAACTTATATGCCCTGCCATTTTTGACGATATTAATTTGTCTTCGGATGATATAATATACAGTCTCAGTACAGTTATCGATAAAGAACGGGAGGCTGAATCAAAAATGAATTTGAAAAAATGGGGTAAACTATTTTTTACTATGGAGGATGTTAATGAAACAAAAACAACTATCAACATAAGTGGACAATATTGTAATTTGGAGGATGGGTATTTATACTTCAAAAACAATCGAAAAATTAGCGAAATTAATCGGCCGATGTTTATAGCGGCAGTAAAATATGAAGGGAAGTGGGGGTATATAGATGCCTTGGGCAAATTTATTATAGAACCGCAATATGAAGAAGCTTGTGCGTTTACCTATTGTTACTATTCTGAGAAATGGGATGGAATGGTTGCCAATGTTAAAAAAGATGGGAAATGGGGTGTTATAGACCTTGCCAATAACATAATAAAACCATTCAATAAGAAGAAACCAGTGAAAGATAAGTACTATAATTCGAAACTACGTTCAATAAAACCTACATCATTTGCTCTAAAAAATGCGAAACTTGGCGTTTACAAAGAAATCAAGGAACGTCTAGCGGACAAACTGGAGGAAGCAAATAATGATACATTAATAAATAGTGGTAATTATGATGTTTGTATTTTAAAAGAAGACAGTTTGTTTGGGGCTAAAGATTCTGAGGGAAAAGAAATCATACCGCATATATATGAAGCAATTTTTGAACCAGAGCACAATATCGTAAGAGTCGTTAAAAATGGCAAATATGGTTTATTTAATTTGGATAGCCAAATTGAAATTGTACCATGTGTTTATGACGAGATCTCTCCTTTTGAATCTAATGGATATAGTACAGTACGATTGGGTACAGAAATAGGGGAAATTAATATTTATGGTTATTGTGATTTAGAAATGTCCCTATTAAAAGATTTAAGAGGAGAAGATAATACCACTAAAAAATACAATAAAATGATAAAGCTTGCAAAGGTAAACCCGTATAATTTGGAGGTTTTATGTTCATTAGGTGCATATTATATGAATCAAGAAGATTATAAAAATGCAATAAGTTTCTATGGAAAGGCGAAAGAACTAATAGGGGATTCGTATGATTTTAATATTATACAATATAGAAATAAGGCTCATAGGGGATATGCGAATGCTTGGGATTTTCATGATGGATATTATGTCAAGTCAGAAGCTTCCACATCAACAGGTTGGGATTATTTGGCTCAGTTTATTAATTCTTCAGTAGCTTTATATTCTACCATTTCTACCATAAAAAACGATAACAATGTTAGTAATTCGGGATATGGCAATAATGAAACATTTTCGCCTCAAGAATCATCGTCAAATAGAAATAATTCGTCTAACGATACCAATTCGGATCGGAATGCAAAATGGATGGCCGCTAACTATCAGTCTCAAAAGGCTGTATATAGCAATTATGAATCTCAACTGATAAAAATGAATGCCAATATGGATTCTTATAATGAATCACAGCGAAAAGATATTCAGGCAAAAATGAAGAATGTCAGAGAAACAATTGTAAGCCATGGAGGAACATGTCCTAAATCAAGTTGGGAAACATGGACTCCTTAATCAATGGCATCGCCAGTTAACTTTTGGCCGAACATATTAATTGTCCCCGCTGCAACTTTCCACGTTGCGGCGGTTTTCGTATGCACACCTTTAATTATATAAGGCTTCCACTGCTGTCCATAGAAATAATCTCATAGGGTCAGCTGCCCATCATCGGAATCATTCTTAGCGCATTGGGGTTAAATGTACGCTGTTCTCGTTTCTATTCATAGGAGGAATATTTTTAGGGATAATCATAATTGGGCAGACGGTAAACTACACTTCCTCAAGAAAAATAATGTTAACCTTCTGTTGTTCTACTAAAGAATTGCTTCAATCGCTCAATGCCTTGTTGGTGCTTCTGCGGATTTGCCTCTTTCAGTTTGACGATGTTCTGCAGCTTCCATTTAACTGATGGGTAGTTATTCAAATCTCCCGCACAGCACTTGTCCCAATCAGGAGTTCCTTCTTCAAATGATATAATAAAGTCTTTGTCTGCCTCTGTTAATGCTGTATTGACTTGTGCAATCAGATTTACTCTTGCTTTTTCATAATCGGCATAACTAAATTCAACATCGGACATACCCTTAAATTGTTTTTCTAAAGCATCAGTTTGGTCAATGGCATTTGGTTGCAAAGATTCAATAATAGGTTTGTCGCTACCGAGCAAGCATAGCATAAAACCATCTTTTACATCATTGAAAGATGATATTTCCATATACTTGCAATCAAACAGGTCTCGTGGATGTTGGCGACTTAATGCCGCAGTTATCTTACCGCCATATAATTGTGAATAAGAAACAGTTCGAGCCTTACACGCCATACTAAACTCTTGTTGAGCCTTTTCGCAAAGCATTTTATCCTCTGTTTCTCCAATGATACCTCTTTTTGTGCTGTTAACTTCAATTTTAACGGTTGCCCCGTTGAGTGTACATAGCAGTTTCCATACATCATATTTGTGAACTACTCTAATACCAGGAATAGACTTCTCTATATTGGCTTTAAGAGTTTTTAGATGCTCATTAATGGTTTTCAAACTCTCTTCTCTTTCCTGTATTGGAATATAGGTCAAATCAATATCCACAGAGTAACGAGGCATATTCTTATTAAACAGATTGATGGCTGTTCCTCCGTGAACCGCAAAATCCTTGATACGATATACTGATGGCATAATGCGTATCAAAAGGGCTACTTGTTTTTTGTATATATCATTCATATTCCTTTAACTCTTTAGGTATTGTAATTCTATACTTCTTTATATATATACCATTCTCTACTAATTGCTGTTTGGATGTGCCGAGATTTATTTTATCTATATTCAGCATATCAAACCAATAATGCCCAGCTTTTTCAGCCATATATAGGAACACTCTTTTAACGCGCTGATTTTTTATGTTTTCAAGCAGTGTTTGCACCACATCGGCACGTAATGAAGTTAATAGCTCCATTATATAGTATAAGTCTATATAATTATATTGTTCTGGAGCCAAAAGCAAGCATTCCATAAAAGCTTGTTCTGGAGAAGATACCAAAACATCAACACCCTCTATATGTACGGTAGTTGTTTGGGAAACTTCGATTATTTTAGTGCTAAATGGTTTGAAATTCTTATCAAAAGAATCACTTGCCATCCATTTGGGTATATTAGAATTATGATAGGCAACCATAAGTAAAGGCTTTCCCATCGGAACATAATGATTGAAACCGAAAAGTTCCAATGCCGAATGCGCAGCCACTCTCACCTTTTTATTTAGCTGTTCATTGTAACAGGACAAAGCTGCGAATGAAGATAATGAATCTCCAGTACGATACATAACTCCTTTATCCAAGGTCGCAAGCCATCCGGATTGTCGATACTTTCTTATCAACTGATCTGAATAACCATTTTTCCTTAACCATTCAGAGAAAAAGAGTCCGTTTTTCTTTCCAAGCACAAGCAGCTGGTTTAATTTACTTTGATATTCTAAACTCATAGTTTATATTAACTGATTAAATTCAACTGCAAAGATAGTGTATTTCTTAACAATCACAATAAAATCGGTTGATTTTGTTCGCGCAAACTAAACCTATGGTATAGAATAATCCAAGCGAGAATGATGTTTGTAATGACTGTATGGATATGTGCCAAGCCAATCGGCAGTTATTGGGATGCATGGGAGTAAGCTATATCCCATAAGTAAAATAATAGCAGGGATATTTAGCTCTTAGTAGCCAATATCCCTGCTTTCTTAAGTCCTTAAACCCCAATCGTTCATTAGACCGTAAATGTGATATTAAGAAATACTTTTTGCACTTTTGTCTATTCTTTTTGGCATATTTTTCATGTCTCTTCAGTCGTATAGCCCGCTATACTCCTTTAGAACACATAAAAAATCTTCTCAAAAAT
>JAFQQY010000019.1 GCA_017410365.1 Prevotella sp. | reverse complement strand
CCGGTTTGCCGGTTGTGCCGCCAGGCGCACCGCCGGGTATCCGCGTCTGGAATGGATAAGCGCTGAAAGCATCTAAGTGCGAAGCCAGCCTCAAGATTAGGACTCCTTATTAGGGTCGTCGCAGACTACGACGTTGATAGGGCGCAGGTGTAAAGACGGCGACGTCAAAGCCGAGCGCTACTAATTGCCCGAAAGCTTTCTGTATTGGCAGTGCTTTCCGTTGTGCTTCGGTTATGGAAGCTTATGTTTATTCTTATTGCTCTTGTGTGTGCGATGTCATTCTGATGATGTTATAATGGAAGGAAACGTCATACTGGGTGGTTATTGCGCCGGGGTTCCACCTCTTCCCATTCCGAACAGAGAAGTTAAGCCCGGTTGCGCCGATGGTACTGCAATGCAATGCGGGAGAGTAGGAGGCCGCCTTCTTTTTTCAGACGAGGACCCTGCGGATACAATATCCGCAGGGTCTTTTTGTTTGTATGTATGGGGGCAAGGATAAGCTAGGAGATAGGAAGTCTTAGAAAACCTTGGTTTGTTAAACGTATTTCAGATGCATCATTGTCATGTACTGTTCATGAAATACAATAATTAAATTACTTTGCCGTTTAATAATTGTATATTATGCAATGGACAGACCGTATTCGGCAGGTTAAGATAGTTTTGGTGGTAGCTGCGATTATTATTGCAGTTGTATCTCTTATGGTCTCAAACTTTCTCGTTGAAGACCTCTCACGCGAGGAACGAACAAGGATGGAAGTGTGGGCACAAGCATTGCATGCTTTGAATAATGCCGATGAATCCACTGATCTCTCTTTGGTTCTAAGTGTTATTCAAGGTAATAATACAATTCCTGTAATTGTTCTAGATTCTAACTTTGATGTTATGGACTATCGTAACATTGAAATAGATGCCAAATCATACTCAGATTCAATGGCTTACATTGCTAGGTTGGGTAAACGAATGTATGAGTCAGATAGATATATAAAAATAGTTTTGTCTGATTCTGATTCTTTAAAAAACTATCAACTTGTGTGTTATGACGAATCAATAATGCTCAAACGCCTGTTTTCATATCCTTATGTACAGTTGGGGGTTGTCTTGATTTTTGTTGTTATAGCTATTTTTGCTCTACTTTCTTCAAAACGTGCAGAGCAGAACAAAGTCTGGGTAGGCTTGTCAAAAGAAACTGCTCATCAGTTGGGCACTCCGATTTCCAGTCTTATGGCATGGGTTGAGATGCTCAAGGAAAATTATCCTGACGACGAACTTATTCCAGAAATGGATAAGGATGTCAAGAGACTAGAACGTATTGCAGAGCGTTTCTCAAAGATTGGTTCTTTGCCAGAACCAGTTGCTTCAAGCATGAACGATGTTTTAGACCATGTTATAGATTATATGGATAGGCGAACCTCTAAGAAAGTAACTATCGAGAGGAATTTCCCTGATAATGATGTCATTGTTCGAATGAATGCTTCGCTTTTCGAGTGGGTAATTGAGAATCTTTGCAAGAATGCTGTTGATGCAATGGAAGGCTCCGGTCATATTCTTTTAACTCTATTCACCGAAGGAAACAAAGCCATTATAGAAGTAGCAGACAATGGTAAAGGTATCAAGAAAAAAGATATCAATCATGTGTTTATGCCTGGCTTTACTACCAAAAAAAGAGGATGGGGTTTAGGTTTATCACTTGCCAAGCGTATAGTTGAAGAATATCATCATGGTAAGATTTTTGTGAAATACTCAGAGGTTGGTAAAGGGACAACGTTCAGGATAGAGTTAAGAGCATGAGTAATTGTGGAATAGAAGAATAGTAGAGAAGTAGAGATGCAGAGCAAATATTTTGCCAATAGCAAAAAAAACACTAACTTTGCAGCAAATAGTAACTAAAACTTGAAAAGTAATAATAGATTGAAACTTTTATTTATGAAAAAGAATTTACTGATGACTATTGCCCTTGCGGCTTTTAGTGCTGGAGCGTCGGCACAACTTATCGACCTTGACCTGATAAACAAATCCGCAAGTCAGGTTACAGAGCCCAACTATACCGGATGGGCTGTACCTACAAGTAAGGATGCAGCTTCTATCACTCTTGGCAACGGAATGAAGATAACCGTTGACAAGGGACCTAACTCTACGGCTGATGCCATTCAGTCAAACTGGTGGAAGGACGGAATGAACAAGTATTCAAAACTGACAAGTGACGGAATCACGCCAAAGGTGATGCTGGAGGACGGCAACCGTGTGGAACCTACCGGCAGGGTGGAACTGAACTTCACCATTGAGGGTATGACGCCGGGCGAGCACACGCTGAAGGCTTTCCATAATAATGTTGACGGAGGAACTATCGTTTCTCCAACCCTTAACGTTTCTGTTAACGGCGAGGTGCAGCAGACTGGTATCAAGCAGACGCAGCGCGGCACAAAACCATCAGAGGTGGCAATGTCGTTCGTGAAGTTTACCGTAAAGGAAGGCGAACCTGTTGTCATACAGTATTTCACAGAACCGGAGGCAGGAAAGGAATACACCACTACCAGTTTCTATGTCAACTGTCTTGAGTTTGACGTCAACCCATACGAGGCACTCGACCCTACACCCGATAACTATGACTATCATGCAGATGCCGACAACGGAATACTGCTGTCTTGGAAACCGGCAGAGGTGGCAGCAAAGCACAGAATTGTGTTGTGCAACGACTCGGCTGAGGCTGCCAATTCAACAACATATATCTATGAGGGGACGGCTGCACAGTATAAGTATGCAAGCAAGCTGTCGCCACTGAAGAAATACTTCTGGCGTGTTGACGAGATTGCTGCCGACGGAACAGTGTATAAAGGACGTGTTTGGACATTCCAGCCTCGTCGTCTGGCATTCCCCGATGCTGAGGGATATGGACGCTTTGCCATTGGCGGACGCGGAGGTGTGGTGTATCACGTTACATCTCTTGACGATGATGCTGAAAATCCGCAGCCGGGAACATTCCGATATGGTATAACAAAGGTAACTGGTCCTCGTACCATCGTGTTTGATGTGGCAGGTGTGATAGAACTGAAGGCACGACTGATGTGTTCTGACAAGTTCGTCACTATTGCTGGACAGACAGCACCGGGCCGCGGCATCATGTTCAAGGGTAGTCCTTTCGGTATGCAGAGCGACGGTATCACACGCTTTATCCGTATGCGTGTGGGTGGTGCTGATGATTGGGACGGCGTATCGGCAAATGAGAACACCAGTGACGGTATGGGAATGTCGGGCAACGACCACTCTATTATGGACCACTGTACCATCGGCTGGACCATCGATGAGGCGTTCAGTTCAAGAAACGCAAAGAACGTGACACTGCAGCGCACCATGCTGGCAGAGACACTTAACCAAGCCGGACACAAGAACTACGATAACCGTACTAACCACGGATATGCAGCAACTATCGGGGGCGACTGCGGTTCATATCATCACAACTTGCTGGCTCATAACGAAGGACGTAACTGGAGTTTGAGCGGCGGACTCGACGGTGCGGGTGCGTATGCTGGTGCTCATGACGTGTTCAACAACGTGGTTTATAACTGGGGCGGACGTGCCACCGACGGAGGTACACATGAGTGCAACTTCGTGAACAACTACTATAAGATGGGACCTTCGACCACAAGGAAGGTGCTGCTGCAGGCCGACCTCGAAGGCACTGGTTCTGGCACGCAGAGCTACTATGTGGCAGGAAATATCCGTGAGAACGTGAACGGAACAAAGACAACAGACAAGGAGGGTGAGACATATAACTATCGTCTTACAAACGACCAGGTGCTTGACTGGACGGTGTTTGTAAACAAACCGTTCTTTGAGTCGTATGCTGTCATAGAGACGGCAGAGGCTGCATATATGAACACCCTTTCTGACGTGGGTTGTAATATGCCGGAGTCGGACAACAATGAACTGCGCATCATCAACGAGACTCTGACAAAGACAACAAGCAAGGTGGGTAACCGAACAAACAAGAAGGGAATCATCGACAGGGAGAGCGACTCGGAAGGATTTGAGGGACTGAACATCGTGACGATGTACAGACCATCGGGCTTCGATCAGGACGGTGACGGTATTGCTGACTGGTTTGAGGATGCTGCCGGTTGGAGCAAGACCACTGCCAACAACAACGACGACAGCGACAACGACGGATATACCGACCTTGAGGAGTATCTGGAGTGGTTAGCAGAGCCTAACTTCATCGTGAAGGCTGGTGAGGCAAAGACCATCGGTTTGAAGCCATACTTTGCCGGATATACTGATTTCGACGTTGTTCTTCCGGAGAACACAAACGAGGTGAGCGAAGACGGTAGCGGAAACCTTACATTCACATCGACAGCCACCGGACTGAAGCAGGTGGAGATAAAGGTGATTTGCGCAAAGACAGGCAACAGTTATGCACGCAACTTCAATTTCTGCGTAACTGACAACCTGCCAGCAACAGAGACAACCGACGGCATTGAGGAGTTGGAAGACTCTCAGTCGGCTGCTGTTCCTATCTATACCATTACCGGTGTGAAGGTTAGCAAGGCCGGCAAGGGTATCTATATACAGAACGGACGCAAGTTTATTGTAAAGTAATAATAAAATAACAGAAGGGAGGTGGCAACGGTTCTTTGCCGCCTCCCTGTTTATATATGTCAATGAACGATAAGACACAGTCACCGATATTGGCCTTGCAACAGCAACGTTTGTTGCTTGATATGGAATATACTGCCGATAAGGAAACGTTTCGCAAGCAGACGGAGGAGATGGGACTTATGAGGCTCGTCAAGCGGGGTGATGCCTGGTGTCCGTTGCGTGTGGGGCGCAGTTATTATAACTCGCTTAACCAGTTGGTGGTTGAGGTGCATCGCACGGCAGATACCGATATTGAGCATAACTTCGAGTTCGGCAGACCTGTGATGTTTTTCAGATTGATAGAGGCAGAACCGAAGAACACAAAGATAAAATATTTCTCATTTACTGGAACCGTAAGCTTTGTTGACGGCGACAGGATGGTGGTGGCAGTGCCCGACAGTGCCAACATAGTGGATATGCAAGGAGTGGAGAATGTGGGCGTGCAGTTGTCGTTCGACGAGACCAGTTACCGCCTGATGTTCGAAGCCTTGGAGCGCACCATGCGCGGCAAAGGCAGGTTGGGCTATCTGCGCGACCTATTCTATACGAATCAGAAGGCAGAGCGTTTCACGTTTCAACCGATGCGCTTCCCCTATCTCAATGCCACTCAAGAGCAGGCTGTCAATGAGGTGCTTCGTGCCAAAGATGTGGCGATAGTACACGGACCTCCGGGGACGGGCAAGACAACCACGCTCGTTGAGGCGATACATGAAACGCTGAGACGTGAGAACCAGGTGCTGGTATGTGCTCAGAGCAATATGGCTGTTGACTGGATTAGTGAGAAACTGGTAGATCGCGGCATCAATGTGCTGCGCATTGGCAATCCGTCGCGTGTCAACGACAAGATGCTGTCGTTTACCTACGAGCGCCGTTTTGAGTCGCATCCTGATTATCCGCAACTGTGGAGCATAAGAAAGGCTATACGTGAGTTGCGTGCCCATCGCAAGCGTGGCGACGAAAAGTATCATCAGAAACAGGAAAGTCTCAAAAGTCGTGCTACGGAACTTGAACTGAGAATCAATGCCGAACTGTTTGGTGAGGCGCGTGTCATTGCATGCACATTGGTGGGCAGTGCCAACCGCCTGCTCGACGGCATGAAGTTCGGCACTCTCTTTATCGACGAGGCTGCTCAGGCGCTGGAGGCTGCCTGCTGGATAGCCATAAGGCGTGCAGGCAGGGTGGTGCTGGCTGGTGACCATTGTCAGTTGCCGCCGACGGTGAAGTGCTACGAGGCATTGAAGGGAGGATTGGACAAGACTCTGATGCAGCGCATTGTAGCCAACAAACCCGATGTTGTGACATTGCTCCGTGTACAGTATCGCATGAACGAGGAGATAATGCGTTTCTCGAGCGACTGGTTTTACGGCGGACAGGTTGAGGCAGCGCCAGAGGTGCGCTTCCGTAGTATCCTCGATTTGGACAGACCGTTGGAATGGGTGGACACAGGGGAGGCTAATGTTGAATTTGGAATTAGGAATTATGAATTGGGATTTTCGAATTGTGAATTAGGAGTTCCGGAAGTTCCATCGCCCGATTTGTTTCGCGAGGCATTTGTGGGTGAGTCGTTTGGTCGCATTAACAAGGCAGAGGCGCATCTAACCATGCAGACGTTGCAGAACTATTTTGAACGTATAGGCAAGCAGCGCCTGTTGGAAGAGCGCATTGATGTAGGTGTCATTTCGCCTTATCGTGCTCAGGTGCAATATCTTCGCCGTCTGATAATGAAGAGCGAGTATTTCAAACCCTTCCGCCGCCATATCTCTGTAAATACCGTAGATGGATTTCAGGGACAGGAACGCGATATTATAGTCCTTTCGATGGTACGCTCCAACGATGAAGGACAGATAGGTTTTCTTCGCGACCTTCGCCGTATGAACGTTGCTATCACGCGTGCGCGCATGAAACTTATTATAATAGGTGACAGTTCGACAATGACTCGCCATCCCTTCTACAACAAACTATTTAAATTGTGCAGGGAGTAAACGGTGGCAGATTCGCGAATTATCGTTATCTTTGCATCATTAATGAATCTATAACAACCTAATAACGATTTGCAATGAGACTATTATCTAAAAAGACATTATGCTTGGCTGGATTGTTGCTTGCAACCCCCTTGTTCATATTGGCACAGACAGTGACACACTATACCACTACGGAGAAAGAAATATGGAAGACGGAAAGGGTGAGACTGGCAGCTAAGCCAACGGCAGACGTGGTGGTTAGTGCCACAACGGCAGATAAAGGTACGCCTTTCCATGCCTGGGGCACAACATTCAACGAACTGGATTTTGATGCGTTCAATCTTCTGTCGCGTGATGATCAAGACCGACTGATGAGTGACATCTTTTCTCCCGACGGTGATTTGAAGTTCACGCACGGACGAGTGTCGATGAATGCCAATGACTATGCCCGCAGCTGGTATAGTTGCAGTGAGGTGGAGGGCGATTTTGAACTGCGCTATTTCAATATCGACCGTGACCGTAGGAATATCATCCCGCTGGCACGTGCGGCGCAGAAGTATTACCCGGCACTGCAACTATTTATGAGTCCGTGGAGTCCGCCTACGTGGATGAAGATAAATCAGGACTATTGCGTGCTGTCGAGAGAAACAAATAAGCAAGACCCGAGGAAGGACTATCTGCTTTATATGGATAAGGATGCTGCTGTCGATCCAGACGAGATGCAGTTGCTTGGCAATAGAAACGGTGTGTTCCCGAGGCGGTTGGCTACACAGGACTATTTCATTCAAGACCCGCGTTATCTGCAATGCTATGCTGATATGTTCTGCAGGTTCATCGACCTCTACAAGGCTGAAGGTCTGCCTATCACCAAGGTGATGTATCAGAACGAGGCTTACTCATATACGCCATATCCCGGTTGTCCGTGGACAGCAGAGGGGGCGCAGCGTTTCAACAATGACTATTTGGCACCGACACTGCGCAAGCATCATCCAGAAGTGGAACTGTGGTTTGGTACCATCAATACCAATCGTCTCGACTATGTGGAGCGGACGCTTGACAACGAACAACTGCAGTCTAACATAGTGGGAATAGGTACGCAGTGGGAATGCAGAGACAATCTGCCACAGCTTCGAAAGCGTTATCCGAAACTGCGACTGATGATGTCGGAGAGTGAGTGCGGTAACGGGGCGATGGACTGGAAAGCAGGCGAGCACACTTTCTTCTTGCTCTCTGACAACCTTGGAAACGGGGTGGATGAGTATTACAATTGGAACTTCATACTTACAGATAATGGCAAGTCAACATGGGGATGGACACAGAATGCGCTTGTGCAGGTTGATAGTCGCACTCGAATCATGCGCTACACGCCAGAGTATTATGCCTATAAACACTTCTGTCACTTTGTTGTTCCGGGAACGGAGATGGTTGGCTATGCGGGAAGGGAAAAGAGCAAGACGCCGGTGGTTGTCTTCCGCAATGGAAAATCGTTCATTGTCATTGCCGGCAACTTCACTGATGAACCAGCAGCAATGTCGGTAGGGTTGGGTAATAAGTTCCTCAACATGGAACTGCAACCACACTCGTTTAATACCTATACGGTGAAGTAGTTTTACCCCAGTACCACGTCGAGAATCATCATCAGTACAAAGCCGAGGGCGAAGCCAATGGTACTTACATTTGAGTGCTCGCCCTGACTCGCCTCAGGTATCAGTTCTTCTATTACAACATATATCATAGCACCGGCAGCAAAAGCCAGCATGTAAGGAACAACGGGAGTGAGCCATGCCGTAAGCATAATGACGAGTATGGCACCAATCGGTTCGACGATGCCGCTCAGTCCGCCAATAAGGAAAGATCGCCAACGACTGTTGCCTGCCGCTCTTACCGGCATGGAGATTATTGCTCCTTCTGGTATGTTCTGAATGGCGATGCCTATCGACATGGCAAGAGCAGCGGCGATGCTTATCTCTGCACCTCCAGATATGGCAGTTCCCAGTACAACGCCCACAGCCATTCCTTCAGGCAAGTTGTGTATGGTAACAGCCAATGAGAGCATCGTGGTGCGCGACAACTTTGATTTCGGACCCTCTGGATTGGGGTCGCCAAGATGGAGATGAGGCGTAAGGCGGTCGATAAGCAACAGGAAGCCCATGCCTGCAAGGAATCCCACAGCCGCCGGCATTACTTGCATGAAACCCTCGGCATCGTTGACAAAGTTGATACTCGGTATGAGCAGTGACCATACCGATGCTGCAATCATAACGCCAGATGCGAATCCCAACAGTATTTTCTGAACAAGTGGCGACATCTCGTCTTTCATAAAGAAAACGAACGATGAGCCAATAATTGTGCCGAGCAGTGGTATGAGCAGTCCTATAATTATTCCGTCCATGTGTATTTATTTTTACTTGTCAACTCATTTACTCATTTGCAAAAATAGTCATTATTTCCTTAATTGTTGCACAAGTATTCTAAAAATGTGCAGATGATTTTGCATTTTTCATCATTTTAGAGTAATTTTGCACGGCAAAATAAAGAATATTCACAAATCATGGTGGAAATAAAGAAAGTTACTGACGGTAGGGGACTGGATACATTCATTCAGTTCTATTATGATTTATATCATGGTAATCAGTATTATGTCCCTTTTCTTTATTTTGACGAGGTGGCAACGTTGCGAAAAGACAAGAATCCTTCCTTTGAGTGTTGTGATGCCGACTATTTCCTTGCCTATAAAGAAGGCAAGGTGGTAGGACGTGTTGCAGCCATCATAAACCGTCGTGCCAATGAGCGGTGGAACCGCAAGCAGGTGCGTTTTGGTTGGTTCGATTTTGTTGACGACCCAGAAGTATCTCAAGCCTTGATAAATGCCGTTGAGGAGTGGGGACGTGCAAAAGGCATGACTGAAATAGTTGGTCCGATGGGATTTACTGACATGGATCGTGAGGGAATGCTTGTTGAAGGTTTTGACCGGTTGTCAACACACTATATCAACTATAACTACCCTTATTATCTGCAGCATATTGAGAACATGGGCGGCTGGCAAAAGGACAACGACTATATGGAATATCGTATCCGTGTGCCAGAGGAAGTTCCGGAGAAGTTCCGCAAGATAGCCGAGATGGTTGAGTCGCGTTATAATCTGAAGGTGCGTAAGCTGACCAATCACGAATTGGTGGAGGGTGGCTATGGCAAGAAGATTTTTGATATGATAAATGTTACATACAAAGATCTGTATGGCTATTCGCAGTTGAGTGAAAGACAGATAACACAACTTGTTGACTCATATATCAAGAAAGCCGACATGAACCTTGTCACTACAGTGGTGGATATGAACGACGGTGGCAAACTGGTTGGTTTTGGTGTAACATTCCCTTCGTTTGCCCGTGCCATGCAGAAGACACGCGACGGACGGCTGATGCCTTTCGGTTGGTGGCACGTTCTAAAAGCACTGAAATGGCACAAGACCGATACTGTTGATTTGTTGTTGATAGGAGTATTGCCTGAATACCGCAGTAAGGGTGCCAATGCCTTAATCTTCAACGACCTAATACCACGCTTTAAGGAGTATGGTTTCAAGTGGGCTGAGGCTATGCCACAGATGGAAACCAATGAGAGTGTGCGCAGCCAGTGGCAGTATCTTGATGCCGAACAGCACCGCAAGCATAGGGTCTTTAAACGAAAACTAAATCGCTAATTACTTGAATTCAACTAATTAGTATTTGTCTTTTTGTCTAAAAGCCACGAATATCGCTAATTACTCGGATTGTTATTGTCTTTCTGTCTATAACAACGAATTGCACGAATTAAACTAATTATTCTCATGCCTTAATTGTCAAATAATTAGTTAAATTCGTGTAATTTATGGTGCTAAAAATGTATAACTTAATTAGCGTTTCCCTGCAGCTTCCTAAGTCTCTGCCACTTTTCGCGTGCCAGAACCTGCAGGTCGGCGGTATCGTCGTTCTCGTCGATAATCTCCACGCCGAGCATTGTCTCGATAACGTCTTCCATTGTTACCAAGCCACGCATGCAACCATACTCGTCGGTGATGACAGAGATGTGCTCTTTCTTTTCAAGCATCTTCTCCCAAATGTTGGAAACCGCTTCGTTTTCCATGAACGTCAATATCGGACGCTTTATTTCTTTCAGTGTTATGTTGAACTTGTCTTCAGCAAGCCTTTCCAACACAGTGGCGCGAAGCACATAACCAGTGATATAGTCACGGTTGTCGTTGTAGATAGGAATGCGTGAGTAGTCCCACTCCTTGCGGTTGTTGTAGAACTCGCGTAGAGTAGCATCCTGCTGTGCAGCCTCTACCACAAGGTTTGGAGTCATTATCTCCTTTGCCGTAACATTGACAATCTTGATAAAGCTTTGTATCATCTTGTTCTCCTCTGCCTCAAAGACACCCTCTTCTGTACCGACAGTAACCATGGCCGACACTTCCTCGCGACTTACGGTGAGCGGTTGCACCTTAGGAGAAATCCACTTCGTTATAAGTTCCAATAGCATGACCAATGGCCATGTTATGATAACCAGACAACGGATGGTCTTTGTGGAAATCATGGCAAGAGAGCGCCAGTATGTAGAACCGATTGTCTTAGGAATTATTTCGGACAAAACAAGAATAAGCAACGTGAGTATGGCAGAAATGATACCGAATGCTTCCTGCCCCCATATTTTTACAGCCTCAGCGCCGACACCAGCAGCACCTATGGTGTGGGCAATGGTGTTGAGAGATAGAATTGCGGCTACAGGTCTGTCGATGTTGCTCTTATATTCTTTCATCAAAGTGGCGGTCTTTACGCCTTGCTCTTCCTTCATTGTAATGAAAGACATAGGGGTCGATAATAATACGGCCTCAAGAATAGAACACATAAAAGATATGGCAAGTGCGCCAATTAAATATGTAAACATTAGTCCCATGACGATGCAAAGTTATATAATTATTCTGAAATAGTATAATATTCTTGTTGTTTTTTGAGTAAATCGTTCTTTTTTGAGTAATTTTGCACGATGTAAGTATGTCTGTGTATTGCAGATACGTTGTTATTTATATAAATAATTGATAATGAAAAAGATTTGTTTTCTTATTGTTGCTGTGTTAGCAATGATTTCTTGTGGCTCTAACAAGAATGTGGCATCGCTCTCTTCTTTGGGCGGTGAGTGGGAGATAGTTAAGATTGACGGTAGTGATGTTGCAGCTGCGGAAGAGAAACCTTTCATCGGATTCAACCTTGCCGATACATTGGTTTATGGTAGCACAGGTTGCAATCAGTTGACAGGCGCTTTGAATGCAGATGCATCAACTGGTTCTATCGATTTCAGTGCATTGGGCAGTACTCGCAGAATGTGTGCTGATATGGAAGCAGAACAACAGGTTCTTTCTGCACTAGGTCGTGTATCTTCGTTTTCAGTAGCAGAAGACGGTATGTTGCTATTGCTTGATGCAGACAAGAAAACTGTAATAGAGCTTAAGCATAAATAATCTGTTGCAGATATAAAACAATGAGGTTGTTTCTTGTGAGACAACCTCATTGTTTTGTTTTAGAACACTTCCTCTTCAGCTTCTTTGCGTCGCTTCTCCTCATGGAGTAGTTGGAAGTCTTTCTTCTGCAGTATGAAGTTAGTACCTAGATACTTCTCTCTTACAATCTGATTTTCTGCCAGTTCTTCTGGCGCTCCCTGGAATAGGATTCTGCCTTCAAATAGCAGATATGCTCTGTCTGTTATATTCAGAGTCTCGTGTACGTTGTGGTCGGTTATAAGAATACCGATATTGCGATATTTCAACTGCCATACGATGTGCTGGATATCTTCAACGGCAATTGGGTCTACACCGGCAAAAGGTTCGTCGAGCATGATGAACTTTGGGTCAATGGCCAGGCAACGTGCAATCTCAGTGCGGCGTCGTTCGCCACCCGACAACTGGTCGCCTTTGTTCTTGCGCACTTTGCCCAATCTGAACTCCTTGATAAGGTTTTCTAGTTTCAACAACTGTTGTTCTCTAGGCTTTCCTGTCATTTCGAGAACACTCATTATATTGTCTTCAACACTTAGTTTTCTGAACACCGATGCCTCCTGTGCCAGATAGCCAATACCTGCGCGAGCACGCTTATACACAGGATAGTCGGTTATCTCCAAGTCGTCAAGATATATATGTCCGGCATTAGGTACAATCAGGCCAGTCGTCATATAGAACGATGTCGTTTTTCCTGCACCGTTCGGACCGAGAAGTCCCACAATCTCACCTTGGCGCACGTTGATTGAAACGTCGTTCACCACGGTACGTTTGCCATATCGTTTTACGAGTCCTTCGGCTCTTAGCTCCATTCCTTTGTACCCGTTATTGTTTTCTACATTAATATTGTTCTCGTCCATAATTATGTAATTCAGTGCAAAGGTAGTAAAAAAAGTGAAGAGTGAAGAGTGAAGAATGAAGAATATAGTTAGAGTAAGTTAAAAACTATGCTGTATGCGAAAGTTTTTCACTAATCACTTTCGGCATTACGCTTTATTTGTTAATTTTGCATTGCAAATAAAACAGGATACATGCTTATCACAAATTATCTGACAACACTCGGTCGTTATCTGATGCTTATGGGGCGAACGTTTTCGCGTCCAGAGCGTATGCGTATGTTCGGTAAGGAATATATAAAGGAGATGGCTCAGCTTGGTGTCAATTCAATAGGAATAGTATTGCTTATTTCATTCTTCATCGGAGCCGTTATCTGCATCCAGATGAAACTTAATATACAGAGTCCGTGGATGCCACGCTGGGTGACCGGCTATACCACCCGTGAAATTCTTTTGTTGGAATTTTCTTCAAGCATCATGTGTTTGATATTGGCGGGAAAGGTCGGTTCTAACATAGCCTCAGAGATTGGTACGATGCGTGTCACCCAGCAGATAGATGCGCTTGATATTATGGGTGTCAATTCCGCATGCTATCTTATCTTGCCTAAGATTTTAGGAATGATAACCATAATGCCGTTCCTTGTTATATTTTCATCTGCTACAGGTATTCTCGGAGCATACGCCACAGCCTATTTCGGCGGTGTGCTCAATCCTGAAGATCTGACCATAGGCTTGCAACATTCGTTCAATTCTTGGTTTGTATGGATGAGTATAATAAAGAGCCTCTTCTTTGCCTTTATCATATCCAGTGTGTCCTCATATTTCGGATATACAGTTGAGGGCGGCTCCGTCAATGTAGGCAAGGCTTCGACAGATGCCGTTGTCTGCTCAAGTGTGCTTATACTTTGCAGTGATGTATTCTTAACCCGTTTATTGTCATGATAGAGATACGCAATCTGTTTAAGTCGTTCGACGACAAGGAGGTGCTTAAGGATATCAGCACTGTTTTTGAAGATGGCAAAACCAATCTGATTATCGGTCAGAGTGGTGGTGGCAAGACCGTGTTGATGAAGAATCTTGTGGGATTGCTTGAACCTACCTCAGGTCAGATTCTATATGATGGCAGAGACTTTGTGTCAATGTCTAAGCAAGAGAAGGTGCGCATGCGCCGAGAGATGGGCATGATATTCCAGAGTGCAGCTCTGTTTGACTCTATGACGGTGCTTGAGAATGTTATGTTCCCATTGGACATGTTCTCGAACATGAACTTCCGCGAGCGTACAAAGCGGGCATTGGAATGCCTTGACCGTGTCAATCTTGTAGGTGCCGAGCATAAGTATCCAGGCGAGATTTCCGGTGGTATGCAGAAGCGCGTGGCCATAGCACGTGCTATAGCGCTCAATCCCAAGTATTTGTTCTGCGACGAGCCAAACTCAGGCCTCGACCCGAAAACCTCTCTTGTTATCGACGAACTTCTTCACAGCATTACTCACGAGTTCAACATAACGACAATCATCAATACCCATGACATGAATTCCGTAATGGGCATTGGCGAGAATGTGCTGTTTATTTACGAAGGACAGAAGGAATGGCAGGGTGTCAGTGCAGAAATCATGGATTCTACTAACACACGTCTTACAGACTTCATCTTTGCCAGCGATTTGCTGAAGCAGATGAGGGCAAAGATGCAGAATAAGGGTTAATTTGATAGGGTAGTGGTTTCTATCTTATTCTCCAGGTTCCGTCGTGTTCAATCATAGGAACCACAACCTCTTCGTTCACGCTGTCACCGAAGCATAGCACCAGAAAGGCATTGGTGTATCCGCGCAGCGAGTCTTTTTCTGCTTTCACGGCTCTCACTTCTCTAATGCCCCCATGCTCTTTTTCTTGCGTGTGCATATATTGCTTCACGCTGGTTATAAGTTGTTTTTTATAGTCTTTCGGAATGCTGTCATAACGACAAATACCTTCTATGTATTTATCGTATTCTCCTTCCAGAATATATTCATAATACTTCTTGGCCGCTTTTACCGCTTCTTCCTCAGGAGTGCCCTTTTCGGAACAGGCGGCAAAAGCGAACAATGATAGCACTAAGTAAACCAGCTTGCGCATTGTTTTGTGTATTATTTTTGTCTGATAAAGATGTTTATCGGCGTGCCGGTAAGTGTCCAGTTGTCACGTATCTTGTTTTCCAGGAATCGCTTGTATGGCTCCTTCACATATTGTGGCAGGTTCGCATAGAACACAAACGATGGAATCTGTGTGTTAGGCAGCTGCGTGCAATACTTTATCTTGATATACTTACCCTTGATTGATGGCGGTGGATAAGCCTCTATCAGTGGCAGCATTACTTCGTTCAGTTTAGATGTTCCAATCTTTGCCGTACGGTTCAGGTATACATCCTTTGCTGTTTCAAGCACTCTGAATATGCGCTGTTTGGTCAGTGCAGATGCAAAGATTATAGGGAAGTCTACGAATGGAGCCATTCGCTGGCGGATGGCACTCTCGAAGGTGTCGATAACCTTCTGTGACTTCTCTTCTACCAGATCCCACTTGTTTACCACCACAACAAGACTCTTGTTGTTTTTCTGTATCAATTGGAAAATGTTCATGTCCTGAGCCTCAATGCCTCGTGTTGCATCGAGCATCAGAATACAAACGTCGCTGTTTTCTATGGCTCTGATAGAACGCATCACGCTGTAGAACTCCAGATCTTCGGTAACCTTGTTCTTGCGGCGTATACCGGCAGTGTCTACAAGATAGAAGTCGAATCCGAACTTGTCGTATCTGGTGTATATGCTGTCGCGTGTTGTTCCGGCAATCTCTGTAACGATGTTTCGCTCCTCGCCTATGAAAGCATTGATAATGCTGCTCTTGCCGGCATTAGGGCGGCCTACAACAGCAAAGCGTGGTATTCCCTCTTCTATAATTTCACTTTGCTCAGTGTTCAGTTTGGATATCAGTAGGTCGAGCAAGTCGCCTGTGCCGCTTCCTGTTGCTGCACTTACGCAGATTGGGTCGCCCAGTCCTAATGAATAGAATTCAGCAGAATAGAAATGCTGCTCGTTGCTGTCCACCTTGTTTACCACCAGCAGTACCGGTAGCTTGGTGCGGCGCAAGATGTTTGCCACATCCATGTCAAGGTCGGTAACACCGTTTGACACATCCACAAGAAACAGCACCATGTCTGCCTCTTCTGTGGCTATGAGTACCTGTTTGCGTATCTCCTCTTCGAAGATATCGTCAGAGTTTACAACCCATCCGCCAGTGTCCACTATTGAAAACTCGCGTCCGTTCCACTCGCACTTGCCGTATTGGCGGTCGCGTGTGGTGCCGGCCTCGTCGCTGACAATGGCACGGCGGCTCTTTGTCAGCCTGTTGAAAAGTGTCGACTTACCCACATTTGGTCGTCCGACTATCGCTACTAAGTTTCCCATATATAATGCTTAATGCCTAATTCTTAATGCGTAATTCTTAATGCTTAATTCTTAATGCATCCAACTTGTCAACTCATCAACTTATCAACTCATCAACTTATCAACTCATCAACTCGTCAACTTAAATATTATTATATCCGAAGCTGTCCAGTTCGCGCTGTGAACTTCTCCAGTCTTTATCCACCTTGACAAACACCTCTAGGAATATGCTCTTGCCGAAGAAACGTTCCAGTGCCTTGCGGCTTTCTGTGCTCACCTTCTTCAGTGCAATGCCCTGATGGCCTATTATGATGCCTTTCTGTGAGTCGCGCTCCACGTATATAACGGCGCTGATGTTTATGCGTTTAGCATCTTCCTTAAACTGCTCAACGCTCACCTCAACAGAATAAGGTATTTCCTTGTCGTAGTATAGCAGGATCTTCTCTCTAATGATTTCGCTGACGAAGAATCGTGCCGGTTTGTCGGTAAGCTGCTCCTTGTCAAAGTATGGAGGTGAGTCGGGCAGCAATTCTTTTATTCGCTTGAGAAGCATGTCAATGCCAAACTTATTCTTGGCTGATATTGGCAGTATCTCAGCATTTGGCAGCAGCGTATGCCATTTCTCCACAATATTGCCCAGCGCTTCGCCGGCATTGTTCTTTTTGCCGCCGTCGGCTTCAGTTGGAGTTATGTCTATCTTGTTTATCAGCAGCAGAACGGGGACGTTCATCTTTGCCACCTTGTCAAGAAAGTCCTTGTTCTTCTCAGGATTCTCCACAACGTCTGTCACATACAGCAGCACGTCGGCATCTTGCAGTGCCGACTCAGAGAACGCCAGCATCGACTCCTGCAGCTTATAGTTCGGTTTCAGCACACCCGGAGTGTCTGAAAACACTATCTGCATGTCGTCTGTGTTCACGATGCCCATTATGCGGTGGCGTGTTGTCTGTGCTTTGAATGTAGCTATCGATATTCTCTCGCCTACCAGTTGGTTCATCAGTGTCGACTTGCCAACGTTTGGGTTGCCCACGATATTTACGAATCCTGCTTTGTGCATATCTAAATTGTTTTTTCAAACTAAAAAATTCTGAATTGAGAACTATGATTTCTTTCGGGTGTCTTCTTTGTCAGCAGGCATCCTATCATAATTCTTAATTCAGAATTCTAAAATTCTAGGTGTTTACTTGTTTCCGTCGTATGCCCACTTGTAGTAGAGGGCTCCGTGTACGAATCCAGCTCCAAAGGCTGTAAGTATGAGGTTGTCACCCTTCTTCAGTCTCTTCTCGTTCTCCCAAAGAACCAGTGGTATTGTTGCAGCACTTGTGTTTCCGAAGTGCTCAATGTTCACCAGAACCTGATCCATTGAAAGATTCAGTCGCTTGGCTACGGCCTCTATTATTCGCATGTTGGCCTGATGCGGAACGACAAAAGCAATGTCGTCCTTGGTCAGTCCGTTGCGTTCTGCTATCAGGGTGCAATCGTCGCCCATGTTGGTCACAGCATAGCGGAACACGGTGCGTCCTTCCTGATAGAGATAATGCAGGCGATGGTCTACAGTGAAGTGAGATGCCGGACAAACAGAACCGCCCGCTTTCAAGTGCAAGAATGGCAATCCCTTGCCATCGGTTCTGAAGTAAGAGTCCATCACACCGATGTTCTCCTCTGTAGTAGCCTCAAGCAGCACTGCTGCTGCTCCGTCGCCGAAGAGCGGACATGTGGCACGGTCTTTATAATCAACCACCGAAGACATCTTATCAGCACCGATAACGATTATCTTCTTGTAGCGACCACACTGAATCATGGATGCAGCAGTATCGAGCGTGTAAAGAAATCCGCAACATGCAGCCCAGTAGTCAAATGCGAAAGCATTTTTAAGACCGAGCTTGCCCACAACGATTGATGCCGTAGATGGGAACTTATAGTCCGCTGTAGAAGTCGTTACGATTAGAGCGTCGATAGTATCGGGGTCTACACCCGTTTTCTGCAGCAGTTGTTTTGCTGCCTTACGGGCCATGTATGATGTGCCCAGACCCTCTTCTGCCAAGATGCGGCGTTCTTTGATGCCGACACGCGACATAATCCATTCGTCGTTGGTGTCAACCATTCTCGACAGTTCCTCATTATTCAGAACATAGTCGGGAACATATCCGCCGATGCCTGTGATTACCGCGTTTATTTTCTCCATTATTCAGCTGCTTCGTCCATTACGATAGCAATCTTGCCTCTGTAGTATCCACATGATGGGCATACTGTGTGATATACATAGTAAGCGCCACAGTTAGAGCATACTGCCAATGTAGGTGCTACTGCCTTGTCATGTGTTCTTCTTTTGAGTGTACGAGTCTTTGACTGTCTTCTTTTAGGATGTGCCATAATTTTTTAATTTTTAATTTCTTTTTAATTTCTCAATCTTCAATTTTCAAGTTTCTCAGTGCGCTCCAGCGCGGATCAATATCGCCGGTGCCATCGCCATCACTACTTCGGGTAGTTGAGTGCTCTTCGAGCATTTTTATCATCGCACTATTGCATTTACCAGGTGCATGAACGTGCTTAATGGGTATGGCAAGCGCTATAAATTCATATACCAACCACGCAATGTTCAGGATTCCTTCGTTTTCATCCACCATCACGAGGTCGTCATTGTCTGAGTCTTCGTCTCCAAACTTGGCCACGATGCTGCCGTCTGTTTCAATGTCCTGCGTCATCTCGTCAAGACATCTGTCGCACAGCACCACGACTTCGCCTTCAATGTGAAATTCAAGTTCAAATATCCGCTCGGTCGTTTTCTTTATCGCCACTTCCACGGACACATCGCCTTTTGATACTTCTGGGGCGTCTATTGCGCTGAAGTATTTGTCGTCTAAATCGAATTCAAGGACAGTCTCTGCTTCCTTCAAATTCTTCAGGTCGATATCAAATGTCTTTAAACTGCACATTTCGGGCTGCAAAGTTACAAATATTTTTCGATATAAACCATAAAGATTAGTTTTTTTTCTCTTTTCGTTGATTTTTTAGCCCTTTGTTTGCTTAGTTTGGTTTTGAAAATCGTATCTTTGTAGGCAACTGCCACTGTATTTGGCAGATAGCTGTGAACCGATTTTCTTTTATATACTTAACCTATACCTATATCCTATGGCTCTAGTCAATGAACATTTCCAGAAACTGTCCGACAAGTTTTTGTTTGCCGAGATAGCTAAGAGGATGAATGCCTGCAAGGTGTCGCATCCTAAGTCGTGCTTTATCGACCTTGGTGCCGGAGATGTCAGCCAACCGCTTTGTCCTGCTGTTGTTGAGGCCATGCACAAGGCTGTCGACGAGTTGGGGCGAGGCGAGTCGTTCAAGGGTTATGGTCCGGAGCAGGGTTATAAGTTTTTACGCGAAGCCATAGTCAAGCACGACTACCTGCCGAGGGGAGTCCATATCGACCCGAGCGAGATTTTCATTAGCGACGGCGTGAAGAGCGACATTGGCAATATTCAGGAACTTGTGCGTTGGGACAATAGCATTGCTGTTCCAGACCCGGCATATCCTGTTTATATCGATTCTAATGCCATGATAGGCAGGGCAGGTGTGATGACCGGCGACACGTGGAGCAACGTTACTTATTTAAAATGTACGCGTGAGACCGACTTCAAGCCGCAGTTGCCTTCTTCACCTGTAGACATTATCTATCTTTGCTATCCCAACAACCCTACGGGGACAGTGCTCACCAAAGACGAACTGCGCAAGTGGGTCAACTATGCCATACGCAACGATGCGTTGATATTTTTCGATGCTGCCTATGAAGCATATATCCAAGACCCTGCCATACCACGTTCTATCTACGAGATAAAAGGAGCGCGCCAGGTGGCGATAGAGTTCCGTAGCTATTCAAAGACGGCAGGTTTCACAGGTGTCCGTTGCGGCTATACCGTAGTGCCGAAAGCACTCACTGCCGTTTCCGTGGCAACAAGAGAACGCATAAGTCTTAATAAGTTGTGGCTAAGGCGGCAGACAACCAAGTTCAACGGGGCAAGCTACGTCAGTCAGCGTGCTGCTGAAGCTATCTATTCGCCAGAAGGACAGCAGCAGATAGCCAGCATAATACAATATTATATGGATAATGCGCGCATGATGAGCGAGCGGTTGAAAGCTGGCGGACACAAACTGACGGGTGGGGTGCATTCGCCCTATCTTTGGGTCGAGATTCCTAAAGGCTACGATAGTTGGGACTACTTCAACCATCTTCTCTACAACGCCAATGTGGTATGTGCTCCAGGTGTCGGATTTGGTCCGAGCGGTGAGGGTTATGTACGGCTAACGGCATTGGCGCGGCGTGAAGATTGCTTGCAGGGAGTAGAACAGATTTTGAGATGCCGTTAACCGGAAGCGGTCATAAATCTGGTAGCGCTTACAATTTATTTGTTTTGGGTGCCGAAAATTTTCAAATCGTTATTTTTAACAAAAATCAAGACAAAAAACAGATTTTTGGAGAATAACGATTTTTCTTTTTCAATACATTTGCAGCGTAAATATCAACAAGTAAAAGATTATAAACCAAAACGATTAATGTTATGAAGAGAGTAAGAAATTTTTACGTATCAGCCGTTCTGTCAATGGCTTGCGTTGGATGCCTCACGGCACAAGACAGTCTGTTGCTGTCAGAGCTCTCATGTGCGTTTACTGGAAATTTCGGATGTGATGTTCATTGCGTGGCCTTGTGCAAAAAGGAAATCAGCAATTCTCTTCCGAAGACTATCTTTACGCGAATGTTTGTCTCGCGTCTGCCATTGGCAACATTCGACTCTGAGAATCTTTGCATTTGTAAGATGCTGAAGCTGGCCTCTTATTCTAAGTGCTCTAGCATGCGGACAATCTCTTCTCCCGACCTAGGCTATCAGCTAAAGTCGCACGCTGCTCCTTTTGGCAGTTCAATGATTGCAAACGGCCTTGGCGTTTTGGCGAAACTTGACTCATTCCCTATGCGTTCTTCCAAGAGACGATGATGTTTTTAACCCAAATCGGTCCATAAGATTTGGGTTAATTTTTTTTCTGCAACATTTTCCTACATCCTACATTTTTGCGTTTAACACGTTGAACTATAGTGTGTTAAGTGTGGTGTAGGTAGTTTTCAAACCTACACTATTTCTCGTGTGATACCTGTGATACCTCATCTTGAGGTATCACAGGACTTAACCACTTAATAACCAATGCGTTAACCCTATTTGTGACACCTCAGCCAAAAATGCATGTAAAAAATCATGAAGCAAAACCAGTCAAAGCCGTGATGGCACTACTGGTTTTGTAAAACGGCCTTTTAGCACTTCTAAAGCGCCCTTTCAGACATCTAAAACGGCCCTTTCAGTTTCCTGAAACGGCCGTTTTGTTATCGTAACTATGCCACTTAGCTACCGTAACTGTATCGGTTAGCTCTCGCAAGTGGCATAGTTGTATTTTATGGCGTTACAACAGGTTGTTGGCCAATAGTTACATTTGTCTTTCCTGTAACGTCAGCCTTATTACCACCACCGTACACATTCTCACGGATGTCTGCACCCTCAACCTTGTGTGTACGTTCTATCTCTGTGGTAGGTGTACCATCGTTATTTGTTTCTGGAGTTCTGAAAATAACAGACTCTAGTGTTCCGATGTTCACATGTGTATCGCCAATTACCTTTGCCGCATTTCCGCCGCCGAATACCGTGCCGATAGCTCCAATGGCACCTGCGTTGTGAGATGGTAGGGTAACAGAAGTATCATCGTCATAGTTGATGGTTTTTCCTAAGTAAGTCCATTCGGTGTTATCGGCGTTCACGCCCTTTACTTCATTGATGTTCAGCGTTGGACTTCCCACCATGATAGCCTCTTCACCCAATCCGCCACCAAATACGCGGCCGATGCTGGTGAATGAGCGGAGATTGACAACTGGGTCGGAATATAACTTCTCGCCACTATCTTTATAAGTGCCATCCGCATTATAACCATAAACAGAATATGCTGCCTTATTGCCACCGCCATACACCTCACCAATGGTGATTGGATTACAACCGGTCTCCTCGATATTCAAAGTGATAGAGCCATTGATGGCACCACCTAAGTTGTTGCCGCCGAACACACGGTCGAAATGTCCGCTTGTGATGGTAATATTGATGTCGCTGCCTACATCAGCATTGCGTGAACCGCCATAGATTTCTTTCAGGTAGTCAATACATCCAAGTACGATATTTGGAGCACCGTCCATGTAAGCCTCATTGCCACCGCCATAGATGCCATTGACCTCAAGTGGACAATCGCTGGCTTTATCCAGATAGGCTGTCGCATTCCCAACCACATTACCTTTAGTATTGCTACCGCCGTATATATAGTTAACGGTACCACCGAGCACGCTTGTCATAGCGTTTCCTGTACCATATTTTCCCTGCGACTTGTCAGCGGCATAAGCCTCAGCATCGATAACACCCACATCAGCACCCTTGTTCTCGTTCCAGTTGGTGCCACCGTCCAGTGTATATCTGTCTTTACCGTTACCGCCACCGAACACATTGCCTATCTCGTAGCTACCCAATATAGTTACGTCTGTAGCTGGAGTCGCTGCAGCATTACCACCACCATAAACATACTCGATGCTCGTCACGCCACAACTGTCTATTACCACCTGAACAGGTTTCGCTATGTTATCATGAGCGACTGTATTTTCACCGTATGTGTATGATGTGAACTGGCCGTCGGCCAATGGATTTGTTGGCTCATATGCAGCCAAGTTACCACCGCCATAGACAGCCTGAAGCTCATAAATGCCACTGCCCTTTGCTGGCTTGGCCTTGGGGGTTCCATCACTATTTTTTGCCACGGTATTCAATACTTTAACCAGTACTGTTCCCTTTGGCGAACCATTGATGTTGTTGCATCCGAACACGCGGCCTGAGGTCGGGATTATATTGCCCTTGTCGTCTTTTATTGTTGTCAACTCAAAAGCTGTACCGTTGAGTGTTACGGTCACATCTCCATAAACCAAAGCTGCAGCATTAGCCTTTTGCTCACTGCTGTTTTTGTCATAGTCCATTGTGCCCTCTCCGCCACCATAGGCATCACCTTTGATTAGTCCACCTGCCAGGTTAACTTTTGTAGTATATGCAGATGAGTTCGTTGAAGCAGCGGCATTGCTGTTTGCAATAGCGCCTCCACCGTAGACATTACCTCCGATGGTGCCACCGGTTATATCTACAGTTACATTCTTCCTGACTTGTCCAGCTGTATCTAAAAGAAGATTTCCAGCACCGGCTCCATAAACGTTCTTATTGATATTTCCTGATTTTATGGAAACTTGGGTACTTCCGTCAACATCGGCAATGTTTCCTCCACCAAAGACATTTGTTCCAACAACCGTGCCTTCATTAATAATTACAGTCGTATTGTTTCTAGAAGGACTCTCATTGCCACCGCCAAAGACGCTTTGTGCCACAGTGCCACCCTTGATGTCAAGGGTTATGGCGCGAGTAACGTTGCCTAGTTGGGTCATGTCGGTAGTTGTGTAAAGAATCTTGTTAGAAGGATCTGAGTCATATTTATTGTCATGTTGCCAAGTATAAGTTTCTGGTTCAACCGTACCGAATTCAGAAAAAATACCAGTTTCTTTGTTATATACAGAATATGTTGGTTGGGTTGCTGGATATACCTTTACCTCGTTAGCCGTAGCCTTAAAGCCTCCACCAAAGGCATTCCTTTGGAGCGTACAGTTGGTCAATGTAGAATTCACTGTTCCTGCTACTGTTCCTTGGCAACCGCCGCCGTAGAAATCGCCTATTATTGTACAGTTCTGAAGAGTGTTGGTAACGCTGCCAGTCTGTGCTAGAGAAAATTGTGCATAACCGGTATAGAAACGAGCCACACCTGTACCACCGCCACCAGAATATAAAATATACTCGAAATCATAGCAAGTACCAATACCATAATCGTCATTCAATGTCAATCGTTTGTAATTATTCCAAGCCAAAGGGTAGGTTACGGTATTGTTCCCAAAACTGACACTAGCATTGTTACCTTCTCGATTGTAAGTGATGGAAGTTCCTCCGAATCCAGCTCCATAGTATTGCCCGAATGTAGAACCAATAGCATTAGTTGTAACGGTTTTGAGTGAATCCATGTCTCCGAACTCAGGACCGCCACAATAGAAATCAACTAACGAGTTGTTCATAGTGATGTTTATATTACCAGTGATGGGTGCTGATGAAGATGTTCCTCCGCCAAAGAAGCGTCCGATACGGGCATGGTCAACCTTTGCAGTAACATTGACACCCTTGGTAGAAGGATCTTCCATATAGGCCGAAAGATATTTGTGGATTCTTCCGCCTGCGCACCAAAAGTAGATATTCTCGCCTGGAGCAGTAGCGCCTGCCCTATAACCAGTCATGAAGCATTCTTCAATTTCACCGCCTGTTACATTGATTGGACGAAGTGTTGATTGGCGTGCATTATCAGTATGTGACCCAGGATAAAGTTGCTCAACGTATGCATTGCCACCTATTTGAATATAGCTTAATTTTGTACAGTTGCCATCGCGAGCTCGTACAATCTGAATGAAGTAGCCGCTGTTGGCAATCCAACGGTTATTGCCTTTGCCATTGTCGGCAGCATCGAAAGAGGAGGAGTTTATTTCACACTCACTCATTATGCTCACGCAGGTCTCGGTAAGCTCAAACCAACCATGACTATGCCAAATACCTATAGTCGGATTCGGAGTACTTCCAGTAGTACGTGCTGCCATACCGATACCTATATTAGGAACAAAGTCGAAGCGCATTGGCGGAATATCCGTGCGGTCGGTGGTATGGTAACTGTACCAGCCATAGTCTGGCTCTTGATTACAGTCCTCATCGACACTCATGATGGTAACGGCTTTGCCAGTTGCGAAGCAAGTGCCTACTACATTTTGATTATAGTGATAGTTGCCCACAAGAACTATGGCCTGTGAATGTGGGTCTGTATTGCTGCTTAACTTGTCGTCAATCAAATCACTTAAAGATGTATACACCGTCTGCCCGTGATATGTGTTTGGCACTTGTGTTGTCAACCCAGTCTGCCCGCCATAAGAGGCATCGTATCCATAATCATAGTAAGCGTCACTAAGATAAAAGGCGTTTGCAAAATTAGCCTCAATGTTGATTTCTGTTACGCCATAGGGCACGATGTAGTTTCCGCCTTGGGCAAAGATGTAGTTGCTATTGCTATATAGGTCTTTTGCCGTGCTGTCACGGTCTGCAAAGTTATAGTTAGTCAAAGAACCAGTCGTACCGCCAGTAATGCTGGTTATCTTCCATCCCGTGCATATCTTACTATAGTCGCGTGTCCATTCCTCATATTCATTGGCAAAAGGAAGTACCACTTTACCCCAAGTGAAATCGTAGTTTAGGGTGTCCATATCTGTGATGGGCAATTGTGAGGTATAACTACTTCCATTGATATTTATATTTACTGTGAGATATCCTCCGTTGCCCATGGAAGTCACTTGTTGACCAGTACCGGTATAATAACCGTCAGAACCTATATTGCCTAATAATTTACCCGCAAACTTTTCTGTGGTATTGGGTAGGTTGGCTTTAATATCCACAGTAGTCTTCTTTGTATTTGTCTTCCATTCCTCAATGATAGGATAAGGAATTTTATCTTCATTCTTCACATTATACCAGTGTCCTATTTCTGCAACAGTGGCATCAGTGCGTGAACCAAACAGATAAATGGCAGCCAATTCCCTATGTGTGTTCTGAATATGACGATAGAAAGGAAAGCGGTTTAGGTAGGAATCCTTATCTATTGCCAATTGGTTGTTGTAGTTGTTGTATCTTACATTTGCCTTGCTTCTCCAGAAATTATATTCGTTGGTGTTCTGAATATTGCTGGTATGATTGCCTGCGTATACGGGTGACACTTTTGATGTACCCGATAAGTCACCGTAGAACATGTTGTTAGTAACGGCGCAATGGTTGTCATTGCTATAGTTGCTGTTGGAGAGTTCCGTACCAGCCACTCGCCCCACAATACCGCCTACATATTCTCCTCCACTAACATTAGCATAGCTGTAGTTGTTTACCACACGCGTATTACCAGTGATGTAACCCACTAAGGACCCCGTATTGTCACCTCCACTTACACTTGAAGCTTCGTCCTTAGTAGAAAGAATACCGCAGTTGTAAATCTTCGTGTTGCCAGAAGCATAGGCAGCAATGGCACCCAAACACACTGTATCGTTTACCGTAACGGCAGAGGATAGTTGCACATTATCCAGCACCACGTTTTTAACCGTACCATTATTCAGTGTATTGAACAGCGGTATGGTTAATCCGCTGATAGTATGGTAGTCACCGTCTAATGTGCCGGAGAAATTATCTATTGATTCAGTTAATGATGAAGCATCGATATCATTGGTAATAATATAATAATTGCCACCTGTTATATTTTGTAACTCTGTTATGTCATCTATTTTGTTATATGATAAAGAAGTAATAGATGAAACATAATCATTGCCATTGTAGGTGTAAATATTCTTTGCGTATATAACTTGACCTTCTGAAATTGTTGGTTTGTTGTTTTCGTTATATAAAGAATAATTTTCACCGTCTATACTATAATACGATTTGACAGAAGAACTGTTGCTATAAATTGTGACCTCTCCGGTTGCAGAAATGCTAATAATGGGTGCTTGTGGCGCTTTTGTATAACTTATATTGATGTCGCCATTAGTATTTTTCAGTACATTACCAGACTCGTCCACTCCGATATAATATCTAAGAGTATAGTTGCCGCTTTCTGTGGCATTGACATTATATATATTCTCAAAATCGGCACCACCAGTATATCCAAAATGATAATCAGATGAAACAATATTATTATTAGAATCAATAAGTGCAACTCCAAAGATATTTAAGCGTTTGCTTCCACTTGTATAATCAAAAACGATAGTAATATCTCCTGCAACAACGTCAAATATATTGTATTCTGCTTTTCTGAATTTTTTAACATCATCTTTATCTTTAAGATTATCATAAATATCGTTAATAATTTTAGGATAATCTCCCTGAATTAGGTTTGAAGTACTCCATGGGGTTCCGTCATTTTTCCAATAATGTGTAATGGTTACAGTTTCCTGTCCCCTCGCCCCCAAAGCAAAGGTCATTAGCAGTAGGGCAAGCATGCTTATGTGCTTCATAAAGGTGGTGATGGTGTGGGCAGCGCAGCTGTTTGCTGCGCTGGTGGTGATGCTTATGATATTCTTTTTCTGTTGCATGTTTTGTTTTTTTTAGGGCTTTAGGGTTTTTGGGGTCCTTGGGGTTTTTAGGGTCCTTGGGGTTTTTGGGCCCTTGGGCCCTTGGGGTCTTTAGGGGCCTTAGGGTTCTTAAGGACTTTAGGGAACTATGGTTTCTCTTTGTTCTTTCTTTGTTCTGATCTTATTCTGTACATTCTTTCTGTGAATCCGCCGTTTTGAAGGAAGTCTTTTTCGAGACGTTCAAGTTGGCGGAAGAGCAGATAGTCGGCTTGCTTGATGAGCACAATGGCTATATTGGCTATTGTGGCTGCCGGGCGGGTGGCGATGAGCTGCATATAGTAGTCGGTATCGCTATGCTCCCTGCCTAGACGGCGCATGGTTTCCAGTTCTACAGAGCCTTCTTCCCACTGTCGCTGACCATGTGTCTTCAGATAGTCTTCGTAATCTTCCAGCAATTCCTGTAGGCTGGCTTTCGCCACGTTAATGAGCTTTATCTCGGTCTTGGAAGAGGTGGCAGAAGCAGCACATCCTTCGATGATGTTCTGCTTGCCAGAGCGGGCAGCCTGCACCATCTGATCGAAGGTACGGTCAGTCTTGGATAGAAACTTGTTGCAAAACTGAACAGTGATACAGAATATCACATCTGTCTTCTGATAGCTCAGAAGATTCTTGTAATTGCCTGTATGTCTGATTAGCTTTTCCATTATTTTTTTCTTTTTTCTTTTAGGGTTTTTAGGGTCTTTAGGGGCCTTAGGGTTTTTAGGGTCCTTTGGGTCTTTAGGGGCCTTAGAGTCTTTAGGGACTTTAGTTTACCGACAACTTTTTCCGATTGACGATATAGATGCCGCTTGCTACCGATACTTGGCGCTGCTCGCCTGGGAGTATGCGGAAGCTGCTTATCAGTACGCCGGCGGTGTTGTAGATGTTGACATCTGTCTCCACTTCCAAGTATGAATCGACATGGATGGTGCGGTTCTTGGCGTAGATGCGCAGACCATGGGCACGGTCGAAGTCCGTATCTTTTATTGCCGTTGCCTCGTAGCTGATGTTTATAGCCTTGTGCTTCTTGGCTGATGAACTGCTTACCGCCAGATATGGGCGGAACGGTACTGTTGTCGTGGCAGGCTCGAAGGCTGTACCGGACGCATTGACCGTATATATATCGCTGAGACTCTGTGCCTGATAGGTTGCGGTGTAAGCAAAGCCATCGCCGGCAGTCTTCTTGCTTGCCGTCTGTTCGTCAGAAACAGGTATGTACTCATTAAGTAGCGAGATGTATGTTACCGTCTGGGCATCGAGAGCAGGAATGCTTGCTGATGAGTAGTCTGGCTGGAACTTGCCCGACATGTCGAACTCATAGAAACGCTCTCCTGGGAAGCCGATGATATATGGTACACCGCCAGTGAGATACAGATAGTTAGTGTATGTGCGTGTACTGTTGTAGTAATAGTAATTGCCATGGTTGCCTGTCTGTATTCCGCCAAGGCTGTCACCAGCAGTTGCATTGTCTTGCAGTGAAGAATTGGTGTTAGAGTCACCTTTCTTATCATCATGTTGATAATAGTAGCTGTATAGGAAACTATTCTCAGTCTCATAGCTACCCTTATCGAATACGGTATCGTTTGTTAGTGTTGGACGGTTAAATACCATAGACTTGTCATCGTCAGACATTTTTACCATTTTTACAGCCGAGCGCAGCCAATACTCATGGGCTTTGTCTTCTGTGCCGTAGAAGTGGGTGATATCACCCTTCTGGTGGGTTGTCACCATGCCGGCTGTGAATGGCAGGCTCACGGCATCCCAGCCATGGGTTGTTCCGTCGATAATATCGATGAATGTCTCAGGCTTGCGCTGGTACCACATAGCATTGTCGTTGACATAACTATATGCTATAGGTGCATTGAAGTTCTGTTTGTCAACAAGGAAATGGGTGCGTGGCGATGTGTAGTTGCTACCGTCGAAGTCAACCAAGTGGCCATTGATAGTGGCTATTGTCGTAGCTGGCAATGGTTGCACGCAGTTGTTTTCACCATACTCCAATGCAGGCTCTGGCAAACCTGTCTGTAATACTGTGTGCGACTGGTTGTCTCGTGCATCGTCATCGGCATATACAAGCAGGTTCTGTGTGATGCCGCGCGTAGCGAATCCTGCCAGTCCCTCATAGTCGAGCAATGGAGAATAATCAACGGCAATACCAGTCTCCTTACCGCTGTTGCCGGTGAAGTCGATTGCTGTCAGTGTTTCATCGACAGGAGTACTTCTGTACTGTGAAGCAAATACCGCATAACGGTTGAAGTAAACAGCTGGCGACTCAGCATTGAGTGTGCTGCTCATGCGATATGCCGGTGCCCGATAGACGCGGTTTGAACTATAATCTGTTCGCTCAAGCATGCGCTTGTCGTTCTTCTGAATCACACTTGGTGTCTCGCCATGATAGTTTTCAAAATAATTGAGTGTCTGACCGAAGAAGATATAATCGTCCGGATAGATAGGATAATACTTCGCGTCATTAGTAGACAAGCGGATGTCGTTTTCGAGCGGAAGCGTACCATCGGAATATGTGAAGTCGACATTTCCGAAGTAGTCTTCAACATACGTGTCATAGTCATCATCGTTATAATAAGCCTCATGTATCTTTTGTGTTACACCGTCAGGGTTTGTTTCGAGCGAACCGTCGCTGTTGGCTTTTATATAACTGAACGGTTTGCCTGTTGAGGCATTGCCTGCAATGGCCTTACGAGCTTCAAGATAATAGCGGTTGAGGTCGTATGCAACCTTTCCTTTGAGGAAGTCGGCAGCAGAACGTGGCATAGCAGTGCCAGCCTTATATGTCAGGTCGCTTGGATAGTAGCTATTGATAATCTTGCCACCACCATTGCCTATAACTGCATAAGTTGTCTCTGCATTGATGTCAGTTGCAGTTGTGTTTATCCAGCTATTTGTTACTGTTCCGCCATTGTCAGAAATACCACCGCCATTGAAAGAACCTGTTACACCGAGGTTGTAGACCTTACCGCAGAGATTGCCGAACAGAGAGTTGTCAAGGCCATAGATGGTGTGACCATTGCCGTGAAGCGACCCCTCGAAGCATTCTGCATCGCCAATCGGTTGCCATTCATCCTTCTTTGTCGTTACATCGCTATTGATATGGAAGTCAAGGTTGGCACCGTTCTTTACATGCTCGTTAAGCGTGTCAGCATCCTGTGTCTTCTTGTAGAAGTCATACAGCAGGTCAAGTTCGCTCTTCGTGTTGTCGGTACATTCTCTGTCGTCAATGTAAATCTTGCTATTGCGCATTACTGTAGGTTCATCGACATAGAGGTACTCGTGCTTGCCGTCAACCTTATGGTTCATCATATTGTTGATGTCGTGATAGTTGGCAATAGAGAGCTGTACGGCATTTGAATATGTTCTTCCAAGGAACGACTCGGCATAGTAAGCCACCCAATAGCCGTTCTGATACCAGAAGAGTGGGGTAGAACCATTCTCTATTCGCTGTCCGTTAGTGTGTGATTGGGCATCGGTCTGGTTGGTGTACATCTCCCAGTTACCGCCAAGTACCTCGTAAGCTCCTCGCTCCACACCAGGTTTATTGATAGAAATGTTCTGTCCCGGCAGGATAGTAGCCGGTGGCATCAGTCTGCCTACAGAAGGTGCTCCGCTTTCAAAGTCGACATGTATGTTTACGATATGCTTTTCAACGATGTTCTCATAAGAACTGCCATTAAACTCTTTATAGGTATACTCGTAAACCGCAGTTACAATACGCTCCTTCTCCAGGTCGCTGATTCCTATCTCTGGCGCGACATAGAGTGTAGACGTAATCTTAGGCATTTCTCCCTGAATGATGAAGTATTTCTGGTAGTTCTTCAGTTGGGCGTATTCGGTACCTGAGATGATTGTTCCTGTTGGTACTTCGCTGTTTGCACTGAAACCACCAACAGTTGTATAAGCCTTGTATGCTTCGTGACAATAATAATACTCACCTTCAGAATTGAATTCGCGTTGTTCCATGTTGGATTGCAAATTGTCCGAAATCAGATTGTATTCTGTCTTGGTCAACTTTGTTCCTGCACGGTACATCTTGTCTCCAGTGAAGAATGTTGTTTTTACAATGTAACATGAATACTTGCCGCCATCTTTGTCTTCTTCGCCGATGGTTATCTGTGAGTATCTTGCCTGTTCGTTTGGCAATGCCTCGTATACATAGTTGTCCAAAGGCTCCATGCCGGATTGGATGGTGATATTTGTTGTAGTCTCAGTTCCCTCTGCATTATTATAAGTAACATCAACAGAGATGCTGCCATCAGGAATCTCGGCGCCACTAAAAATAGCCGTGTAGTCTACTCGCTGTTTCTCGCTCCATGGTGCTCCATGTAGGCCGACTTGGCTGTCATCTGTCAAGTCAAAATCGTGGCGTAGCAGGTCGAATGCATCTTCGTTAAACGTGAAGTTGCCACGCTCATTCTTGTTGACGCCACAATAGTCGAGAGCAGGATAATTCTTGTTTGCTTCAAAATACTTACCGCCATAGTAGCCATCCGATGTACATATATAGGCTGGTTCGAAGCAAGAACTGTATAAAGCATCGTTGGCTGTTTTCAGTTCATTATATTCGTTATCAGATATAGCCACACCGTAGATGTAATGTTGTCCGCTCTCATCGTTCATCTTCACGGTTTCCGTACATATGTAGGCTAGTGCTGCTGAAGACTGTTTGTCAGTTGCGCTAAGGGCATTGTAATGGGTCTCGCTCATACATGCACCCTCAACATAATGATATGTCTGATTGCCTACAACCACTGCCAAATTCTTTTTGGCTATATATGCTTTCTCAACAGTTGCTTGCCCTTTTGGCTTTGGTTGGGTGATAGCATCGTAGTTAGTTTTAGTTGTCTCGTCAATCAAATCATGTTCTTTATAGCTTTGCTGTCCGAAAATGCCTCCACTGGTACATGTGAATGTAGGGGCGAGAAGCATCTGAGCTTTCTCTTCTAGTGTAAGTTTGCTTCCCAATTTCTTATTGTTTCCAGTTTGAGAATTATAATAATCATCCCAAACAGCAGGATTTGAAATGTCTATAGTGAGCAAGAAACCATTGTCTTTGCTAACAGCATTTGAGATGTTGAAATATGTCTGTACGCTGACATCCTCGTCTTCTTCATTCTTTATGGTCTTGCCGGCTAAAGCTTCGTATGCAATGTGAGTTATCACCTCGCCCTTAGTGAATGACTGGTCATCAACGGTGAAGTCCTTGTTGCAGATGTATGTGTCCTTATTAGGATTGTCAGTGAAGAATATCTTCTCTTCTTCAGACAATCTCGACCAGTCCCAATAAGTGATAGGGTCGTTTAGGTAATATACGTTGCTACCGGCAACTATGTAATCGGATGCGGTAAGAGTCTTGTCGTTATAACTCATTCCTACGAAATAAGCATAGCGGTTTCTTCCTATCTCCTTCAACTCTACGCGTCCATCGGAACCAGCGGTTACGTTGAGCGAGGTATTGGTTACGCGGTCGTATGCCTGCGAAGCACCGGTATATGCAGATATCGTCAAATCATAAACATAGTGGTCGCCTTTTATATACCACATGTGTGCTGGTGAGGCATTGGCTCCAAAGAAATTATTGTTGCCTGGGAAACAGTCGTCGACAATCAGCTTTATGTCGTTTACGAAGTTGCCTGACGTATGCATACGGCTGGTTGATGTGGCTTCAGAATAACTGTATGATTTATTAGAGCGAGCACCCTTGTTAGATGAAGCTAATGTTACCTGTTCCAAGCTTGTGGATATTTGTTCGCCATGCTCATTCTTAGCATAAACGAATCCACCTCCCTCGCCTCTGGCTACGTTGATGAGGTCAAGCCCAATGATGCCAGTAACAAATCCATAATCTTTCTGATTGTTATTGTCAAGTCCCTTTACCAACTCGAGGTACACTCCTGATGCAAGAGCAACAGTGTTTTTGCTTTTACCGATATTGCGGCTTTTATCGTTAAGATGTTTTGTTTTCCATCCTTTATAAGTAAGAGTGCCATAGTCGTCGCCCTTGTAATTCTCATTGTCAGTAACTCGTGGTTCAGTGAATAAGACGTCCGAAGTAAGTGCGCCGAGATAGTTTACAATTGAATATATGCCGAAATAGTTGCCGTGTATTTTATCCTCACCATTTTGCTTGAACTTGTCTTGGTTAAGTGAAAGCTCGCCAATACGGTTGATGGTGTATTTCTTATTGTCAGCAACGTTGATGACACGGTCGAGAGCACCTTTCAATAGAATGCGGCTACCGAACATACCGCAGAAATCGGCACGCTGAATGGTATTCATCATTCTGCCGTTATATAAGTTGCAGAGGCTATGCATCTCAAAATAATCATTAAGGGAGGTGATGACCTCTGTCTTGGCTTCCTCTTCTGACAAATTAGAGTTGCCAGCGAGTTTCTGTTCTGTCAATTTATCTACAATGAAGTTATATACGGTCTCGTTTATTATATGATCTTCATTGTTCTCATTTGCTTTGTAAGTCTTTGTTATCGTGTTCCCATTTTCAGTATACGTATATGTGAAGTCTTTCTTACAAATATATTCTGATTTTAACTCGTAATATTCGCGTTCGCGTGATGTCAGTTGATTGTATTCATCGTATGAAATATTGTTTTGAAGATTATGGTAGTCCGTACCATAGTTGGTGATATTCAATTCGCGATAACCGTCAACCAATGTCAGGTTGCCGTCGCCATAAAGTCCGCCAATCTCATGTCCACCCAAAGAAACGAGGTCTTTGTTGCGCACATCGATAACAGATGCCGTACAGTTGCCATACACCGTATAAGTATTTGCATAGAGTTTGTCATCACCGATAGACACGTTGCCGCCGGCAAATACGGCATTACGGATTACAACACCGGTCTGGTCGATATGATTCCAACGGTCATCGCCACTAGCCAAGAGGTTGAGATAGGCAGTTGGAATAGCTTCTCCTTTCTTGAATGTTTTATCTTCTAAAAGTTCATCATCGCCATCATTGTCTATAAAAGATAAGCCTTCGTCGCCAGCACTTTCTTTTACTATGCCATGTGCAGAAACAACAACACGGCAGTCTTCTGTCAGTTTTTCATTTTTATAATAATAACCGTCTGCGTCGTTCCTTGTTGCATCGCTATAGACAAAGCCCACATTGCCACCGCCAAACACATTGCCATGGCCGAGAGCAACAGAAGCGTCTGTTCCTACTGTGCCACGATGAATCTCTACACTGGTCTTGCCAAATGTAAAACCATCGGTGTAATACTTCTTACCGATAATTGTTCCTCCGCTCTCATTATAAGAGAATCCACGGCCACCGCCAAACACATTGCGTTCAACTAAGCCGCCATGCATATATACATTAGATGAACCTGGGGTGGTAATCGTTTTTAATTTATATGAACCGGGACTCTCCATCTCGCCCTCGCCTATGGCAGCAATCTCACCTCCGCCATAAACACTGTTGCGAACCACGCCGCCATAGATGTTTACGTATGAATTGTGCACAAAACCACCTTCATCGTAACCGCCGCCATATAAGTTGCCGTTGTCGTCAAGCAGATTAAGCTCGTCTATTGAAGATATTTTAATATTGGGTTCGTATGTGCCTTCTCCCTCGGCTGTAGAAGGGGCAATGTATTTATATCCTATATATCCGTCGTAAAGACTTATGTTTGCATTGCCTTTTACACAAGCAAGCTGTCCACCACCGTATGCACTACGAAGTACTGTCGGGCGACCGTCGCCGTGTAATGTGGCCTGCTTCTTTCCAATGCTTACAAATGTATTACCCGTTATGTCGCCGTTAAAACCACCGCCATAGATGTTCTTAACCTGACCGCCTATAAGATAGACATTGGTGTTTGTCTTGCTTATTAGTTTATCCCAGGTCGGCAGATTATTCTTTGTTTCACTATAATATGTCTTAAGGTTGGTTAACTCAGAATCCTCCAATATGTATTCGGCAAGTAGGCCATCGTTATTCATGGCTCCATCGAATCCGTCGAGCACAAGACCATTGCGGCCACCACCATAAATGTCTCTGACCTCTGCTCGTCCGCTTAGTTCTGCACGTGTATAACCGGCAATGGAACCGGCACCGTCGCCCGCAGCATATACATTGATAAGAGTATCCGCCTTAAGGTTCTTTACAGGAACCGTAATATTTATCAATGAATTCTTAGTGGCACGCATGAAGTCATTGCCGCCAAAGATTGCGTCAGTTACTGATGCCTTGTCTGAAAGGAAGTTTATGTTAGACTGAATGACATCGCAAGGAAGATTAGGTTGCTTGCCTCTTGAACCGCCATATAATGCATTAACCGAAATAGTTGAAGTCTTAGGAACAAATATGTTTGTTTCACTGCATATTCCCTCAGCAAAAGCTCCACCATAAACCTTGTCGGCAACACCTCCATAAAGATGTACGTTGGTGGTATTGGCGCCTGCCAATGGACCAGCACCATAGACAATCATCGAAGTATTGTCCATTCCATTGTATATGTTGACGGTTGTGGTTCCTGCATTGTAGGAGATTTCGGGATTCAATTGTGTTGCTGACATGCCTGCCGTACCGCCATAGATAATACCCACATGTCCTGTTACTGCGTCAACCAGAGTGTTTTCTACATGCGAATAATAACCGCCACCATATACAGCTGGGGTCATAGGATTAAACAGCGATGCTGCATATCTGCTGTTGTATGTGGCAGAATGCAGATGAACGTAAGTCTGATGAACATCAACAATACCTGTAGCATTGGCAAAACCGCGGCCACCACCGTAGATGCCATTCTTTACATAGTCGTTTGCGTTGGTTGACTGTGATGCTATTTGTACAAATGTATTGGCAGCAATGTCATCGCCTACTAGCTTGTTGACTGGAGATTCCTGACGAGGGAATTTAAAACCTTCAATATTGTCACGAACAAATTTACTATAGTCATACGAACCGAAAGCACCGCCATACAGTTCGTTCTCAATGGCTCCGCTATTGTAAACAACGTGTGAACGGGAACGTATAGCCTTTGCTCCATTGTCAATAGACCAAAGCTTATCTTGAAGAAGCTGACCGCCGAAGTCATTAGCTCCATAGACGCTGTTCTTTATTTCAAGCACATCAGACACTCCATTTCCAACCTGAACATAAGTTGAACCTTCGATGTCTGCATTACAGCTGCCTCCATATACATCGAACAATCGACCGCTATTAAGATATACTTCCACGTTACCGTTAACTAAACCTTCATAACCGCCACCGTATGCCATATACGTATTATATTTGGTTTCGTCGGCAGGCTTTGTCGCAGATATATTTATTACGGTGCCTTTTTTTGTTTTGATTCCATTATCGGTAATTTCTTTGCCTAATACGAGCCCCATCTCACCACCGCCAAACACCTTCATCACTCTGGCATCATCGGTAAGATTGATGGTTGTCATACCTTTTATCTCTGTATCTTTACCATAACCACCTCCGAAAACATTCATGGCAGTACTGAAAGCATATTGGGCAAACGGTACGTTTTGTAGAGCATTGCCGTCAGAGTCAACCAGTCCGGCATCTTTAAGAAACTCTGGATTCTTTGAAACCATGTGCTCTTCAGGAATATCCGGCGAAACAATGTCTCTTCTTACGTTTATCTCAACGTCACCGTTTATCTGTCCGCTCTCATAGCATCCGCCATATACGTTGGCTCCATGAAGAATAGAGTACTCTTTTTTGTTCTCGTCAGTGCCATATTCGTATGTCTGAGTATTAATCTCTGTTGAGGCACTGCTATAGAACAGTTTTTCCTTATCGCCATCAGCATATGTCAATACCATCTTTCGTGGTTCAAGGCGTGAATCGATGTTAAGCACAACTTTAGGACTGCCGTCTGTCATAGCCTCAGTCACGCCACCATCGTGAGATGCGTTTAATCCATCTTTTGCTGCTATTCTTGCAGAGTTACATCCACCAACAATGCGGTCAAAGATTGTAAGACCCTTGGGGAATGTCATATTCATCTGCTCAAGTGTGGTCATACTACCCACATTACCACCGCAATAGAATGCGCCGATATACGCTTCTGTTGCATTCGCATCGTTCATTCCAGGAACAGCGTCATTGTCCCATTCCCAAGTAATGGTTGGCTTAAGATTGACGGCTACGGCCTCCATATATTTTGCAAACTGGACACTGTCGGTCAGTGTGATAGAGCTGAAATCTTTGTTCGCATATTTTTGCAGAATGTCTTCGGCTATCATGTTCTTGCCGTTTGAACCAAGGAACACTGAGTTGATAACAACGTGCTTGCCAATCTCAAATGTAGCAGTAGCATCGTCTCGGTCGCCGTCTTTTGCAAGTGTTGCCGAGTTTCCACCACAATATACGCCGCCAGTGACATATACAGGAGGTGCTGTAGAGCCAATGCCAGTGATGTGTAGCAAGGTTTTCTCAACGTGTGGACGATAGGCATACATCGCGTCTATAGAATTTGTTGAGCCTGATTCGTAAAAATAATCTGCGTCCTCAGGATGGCTCTTAATCCATTCTGCTTTGTCTGTATAGGCATAAGAACCATTGCCACCACCGTATACATCACCAGAGATAGCGCCACGAAGCTCTACATTGGTACCGAAATGAACCTTACCGGAAATATCGTTGCCGCCATAGAGATTGTTAATCTTGCCATCTGTGACAAGCACACGTGCTGCATAGCCTTCTTTGAACTTGTATTCAGCTTCGTAGTTCTCATCAAAAGTGCCATTACCTACAGGATAATTATAACTATGGTAAGTATATGTCTCTTCTGCTATTGCATCAGCATCCTTTGGCTCAACATTGGCCATACGGCAACCGCCATATACGTTGTGGGCTTTCAGGTCAGGAGATGTAATCGTAAGGATGATACCATTTGGATTGGTCATCTTTCCCTTATTGCCACCAGAATATATATTGCCCACTGTTCCTGATTTGAGATGCCATTTTGGACGAATGTTCATTTCTGCCAGGTTGTTACCGCCAAAGATGCGGAATGCGTTATAGGTCAAGTCGAAAGTGTTGTTTTCATTATCCTTGGTGAAACCCTCATATAATTTTAACCAACTAAGATTCTCGCTCGGTATTCCTTTTAGTGGTTTGATTTCAGCATCGTTTATGCCGTAATAGATGTCGGTCTGCTTTAGGATTGTTGCATTGTTTCCGCCGCCATAGATATTGCCGAATGTTCCGCCTTCTATTTGAAGATAAGCATAATCAGCCTCTGGCTTGTTCAGGTTTTTGAATGTTACAATAGTCTCATCTTCGTCGTTTGGTAACTGTTCTTCAACCAGATTAATTTGCAACTTGCCTTCATTATCGAGGTCGTTATCATATGTGTAGTCGCCATTACCACCGCCAAACACATTGCCGATGAAAACGTTTGTGGCTGTGTTTTGAGAGAACACAAATGATGCCAGACCTTCAGGGAGTCCTTGGGCAACCTTCAAGGTTAAATCTGTTGGCTTGTTCTTACTACGATTAAAAATAGAGCCCGAAATGTCATTGCCACCATAAACGGCTCTAACTATAAGCATGTCAGCGCCTTCGCTGTTGTCGCCAACAATATTGACCAACCCATAACCGTTAATGTCTGCCATGCGCGCTCCAGCAAAAACACGATTGCGGATAATACCTGATTCTAAGGTTACGTTTGAGTTGCCTTTGAGCAGAGCCTGTTTTCCACCGCCATATACATTATTATAATTAGTACCGCCACCAATGGTAACGTCTGTATGTCCATGAACAATGGCGCTGGCACCTTCGCCACCACCATATACACCACCATAAGGAGTGCCTTCCCATTTGTCTGCACCAATTTCGCCGCCTTGGATGCTTACAGTAGTTTTTCCAAATACCTCGCCATTCTTACCGCCGCCAAATACAGTACGTAACTGTCCGCCTGCTATTGTAACGTTTGTTACTTCCGTATTGGCTTGCTCCGCTGTTATCTCTTGACCTTCGGCTGGTGCAACACCAACTTTACCTTCCAGTCCACCGCCATAAACATCACCACCGATGATGATGGTAGGAGCCGTACCGCCAGCTTTTCTCATTACCGTATCTTGGGCAACAGATTGCTGTGGCTGAGCTGCTTCCTGTGCAAATGCATTGGCAAAGTTCAACATGCAAACCATTAGCATGCCGTATAATTGCATTATGCGGCTATCCTTAATGGTGATATATGTTGCGTATATATGGTTACGAATGTTCATATCGATTCAGTTTTTATTTCCAACGACGTACCGGCATCAACGTCAGCCAGCATATACAGATAGTCTGGTATTATCTTTACGTTTATCTTGTATTCTTTACCAGCGTCAACGGTTGTTAAATTGGTCACTTTTAAATTGTTATTTACTGATATTTCATCTTCTCTTAACAAACTGCCATCATGAGCATATACATCATAGATGGCTCGTATCTTTATTGTCTCCCCTGTGAATGGTACAAGGTAGCATGAACCGAATGGCTCTGTAGCCTCTGTATTAACTAAGTAGCCGTTAGCAGGTTTGCCTTCTGCTATATTAAATTCTTTATCGTTGGTGATAGCGAAATAATCGGGAGTGACAGCACTTGCCGTTTCCCAATTGTATTCGATAGCAGAGGTTTTGTTCATCGTGCATGTCACATTATATCTATAGCTGCTTGTAGCAGGTAGCACTTGTACCTCTTTTACAACAATCTTACGCATGTCGCTGAATGATTTGCCTGCAGGGTTGCTGAATGAGAACGACAGCTTGGCAAGTACGTGCTGCATACGGAATGTTACAGATTGTCCTTCTGCCGACGTTATTATCTGGTCGTATGGATTTGGCGTTTCTGATTTCCCGCTTGTTGTTGCTTCAGATATAATCAGGTCTTCGCCAATTACGGCAGGTATGTTGCTGAATGTTATTGTAGCTGGGTCTGTAGTTGAAGTAAGAGTTGCCGTTACGTCGGGATGATTGGTGGCAATGCTTCCTGGCATATAACTGTAAAAATCGTATGGATTGGAGTTTGCTTCAAGATGACAATTGGTTGACCAAGCTGTTCCATTATAGCTGGCAGTGTTTTCTACCTTGTATGTTGTTCCCATGCATACCCAGAACACCATTGTTGCAGGTGTTTCAGGTGTCGCATTGTAGACATTCTGAAAATCCATATAGCCTTTAGCTGCTCGAGTTATGGATGGACGTTCGTACGCGAATGCGTTTATACGCAACGAACCGATATTGTCATCGTGCTCATTGCTACATGCCAAGAGTGCTGTTGTAATTGTGAATATGCATAATATCCACATTGCGCAGATTGCTATATTGATTTTTCTCATTGCTGTTATTGTTTTACCAGTTATACACCTCGTCGGTTACTTCTTCAGATTCCCATTCTTTCACTTCTGCAATAGAAACAAGAATTGGCTTGCCTGCTTCGAAGCGAAGTACATAAGTGTATTTATTGTTCGATTTGAAATCTATCTTGCCAATGTCCACTTTAACATTGTCATGTGTTGTGGTATTGCTGCCATCAGATATGGTATAGTCGATGTATAGGCTTGCATTGTTTTCTGTTGCAAACGGTGCCACAAGATAGTGCGCCATTGTTTGGGGCTCAGAGGTTGCAACAATATCATCAGAGTCGTTATCTTTGTCAAGGAATGTAATTTCACCATTTGTTCTTTCTGATGTTACCTTGCTGTTGGCAGCATCGTTTGTATCGTGCAGGTATGTGCATTTTGGCGTAGATGGAACCTCTCCAAACCGCAATCCAGTTATGGTGTGAGTGGTTGTGCTTGCGCCAAGTGTGTTTTTTGCCACACAGACAAGCAGTTGGGCATAGATGTGTTTGAACTCAAGATTTACTGTGCCATAATTTTTGGTTATATAGTCAACAGCCGAACCCTTGCTGCTCGCAACCAGATAGTCTGTCTCGCTGCCGTCACCGTCAATCTTCTGCCACTGCGGAATGTCTATGAATGTCAGTTTGTCGGTATACTTGCTTGTGCTGTTGTCATATCCGTAAACTACATTACTGCCATATGGAATATAAGCCAAGAACGAATATGAACGCGATAGGTCCCAATATCTCAGTGGAGTGTAGTTCCATGAAGAACCATTATGTGACAGTTCAGTGTTGTTAAATACGAGCATGTGGTCGGTATCGTCCGCCTTCTTTTTATAACCATATACACCAATATTCTGACTCTTTAGATTATCGTCAGTAACCAATGCACGAGTGCCAATCTCCTCAATCTGATTTGAGAAGAAGCCAATGGCCGGTGACGGACCGTTGAGTGGCTCATCTGTGCTGTCGTCGCTGCAAGCAACGAAACTTAAGGCAATGCCTAAAATAAGGCACGCCCAGATATTCCGGTGTATATAATTGTTTATTTTCATTCTTTTATTTTACCTCAATCTCTGCATCAATCTCATCTTGCCATTCGTCAACTGTTGCGGTGAACTCTATCACAGCGCTGTCTCCGTTTGGTAGTATTGCAGGGTTAACAGCAAGGAAGTAATTGTAGATATAGTTTGGCTTCCAAACAGTCAAATCTTCAGATGTTGCACCGTTTTTAGATTTTATGAATGTAGCTTCTGACAGAGCAACCGATTTTGTGTAACGAGCAGCTGTACCGTCGCTGTAGTTGATGCGATATGTCATTGTGATTTTCTTGTCGGCGCTAGCCAAACTCTGCGGCAGTAGCAAAAGGTCTGTTGCCAATGCTGTATGTGATGTGTTGTCGCTAACAGAACCGCTTGTAACTTTAGGGAAGTCGTAAATGTCGGCTCCGTTTGTTGAGGCGGTCCATGTTCCTTCAACATTGCCAGTCTGCTGGTAACTGCCTTTATTGCATATACCTTCAACATCGAACTCGACAACTTCTATCGATGCTATTCCATTGAAATCGAAGGTGTTGATAGTCTTGAAATAGAAGTTGACATTGCTAAGAAGGTGATTGAAGTTGAAATTCACGATGTTCAGCGGACTTGTTGTGTTCTTCTCTGCAATCATCACGTCAATCTGAGCATCCTTGTCGTCTGCAACAACGAAGTTGTCAATGGCAAACATCTTTGTCTCATTATTAAATGTATGACTGATTTTATCCTTTGGATAAACAGCATAGAATTCATAAGTAGATGTCAGATTCCAGTATTTTACTGGTGAATAAGTCCATTTCTCACCACCCTTTGTTACCGCCTGGTCTTTAAAGTTCTGGTCAACGGCAGCACCTGTTGTTTGGAAACCATATACACTGATTACTGAACCGTCGGGGAATCCACCGGCAGGTGTCAGCGATGCACGTGTTGAGTTTACAGGCAGATTGTTGCCAAAAACTATTGCTTTCTTGCTCGTATCTTTGTCTGCTTGGTTGTCAATAAGTACATTCTCATTGTCACAAGAACTCAAAGATACCATTGCTATTGTCATGCATGCATAGAGCATGTTTTTTAATATTTTTTTCATATATCTTTTATTATTAATTTAATGCTTATACCTTATTATATTTTATACCTATATATTATATATGTCTATCCAACTGCTTGTACCTGCGTCAAACTTTATTACGTCTGGTGCAATGGTAAACGATATGGTGTAGCTGTTGCCGCTGACAAAATGAGTTATTGTATTGAACACTTCGGCTAATGAAATCCTGTATGTATAGTATTCTGTTCTGCCATCTGTGAATACGAAACTGTAAACGAACTTTATTTCTGCATTTGGTATAGCCTGTGGTATTACAAGGCTTTCAAGCATATACTGCCACTTTGTGGTAACTGTAAAATCTGTAGAACCACTTAATGTCAGCTTGTCATCGCCTGTGGTCCATTCTTGCTCGACGGCAGTAGCCGCCTGTGTTGCATAATGTTGCTGCTTGAAAGAACCTTCAGCTGCCATGTTGCCTATTGATATACTGTTTGCTGTTACCTCTTTTATGTCAGCATCTGTTGACAAAACATTAGATGTCTTTACCCTTACGTTTAGTTTTGCCAACACATGCTGCATGGTAAATGCAACAGTAGTATGTGTGCTGCCTTCTGCAGTCTGTCCTGTTCGCGCCACCATCCAGTCAACATCGTTTGCTGCTGTCTTGAACGATTTCTTCTGTTCTGTGGATGGTGTCATGTCGTGCAAGTTATCGCCTTTCAGTGTTATGTCAGAAATGCTTATCATGCCGGTAGATTCGTTGAGCGATACCGTTGCTGCATTGCCCTTTTGGTCGCTAACATGTGGAGCATAGGCATAGAAGGTATAACAGCTGCCAGAGTCCCAATAGCGCAATGGGGAATATGCCCATTTAGTGCCGTTGTATTCCACCTTATGGTTTTTGAATATCTGACACTCTACTGCTGTTTCATCCTCTTGCCATCCCCAAACTCCCATTGTCAGGGCGTATTCATTCAGTTGGTATGTAGCTGCGCGTGTGCTTACAGCATTGTCTACATATCCGTTGTCGAAACCGATAGCCACACGGTTGGGTTCTGTGCTTGGCTCTTCATCGAGCAGCACATCGCCGTTGCATGCTGACAGCATTATTGCTATCATCGCGCTTGTTATAGTCCGTGTAGTCAGTTTGCTTTTCATTTTCTTTTTTTAAGTATGTAGGGACGGGTGTCCCTACATACTATGAGAGTGTTATTATTCGATTGTGAGATTCTTATTACTTCCTTCCACCCATTCTGTTACTTCAGGAGTAAAATGTATAGGTTCAGGACCAACAGTAATTGTCAATGTGTATTCTTTGCCACCTTCAAAGGTGTAATTATCTGTATTGTCAAAGATGTTATTCAAAGCATAGAAGCCATCGAATACTTCTGTTCCGATTGTATATGTAATATGTACGCATGCTTCTGTAAACTCTGCTGTGCTGCTGGCTTCTGTTGCCTTCTCAATGCCCTGAGGAAGCAAAAGCTGTTCTATAACATATTTTTTATCATCAGTTGCTGGATTTGCCAAATTCCTGTTACCTGTACCCATTGCAAATGTTCCTTCAGTAGACGAGGTAGAAACAGTCCATGTTTTTGTTGCATTCCTTACGAAGTAACCTTGATTTTTCAGATTTAGAATTTCCAGTGTTGTTACAAAGAGTTTCTGGCTTGATTTATAGTCATTGTCCTTTTGTACCTTAACATTCAATTTTGCTAACTCATGAGTAAAAGTAAGATCTACTTCTTCAAATTTTTCTGTAGAAACAGCTGTCATGTAATCCTTATCAAAGCCGCTATAAATTAGTACATTGGTAGGAATGGCCTGCAAATTCGTGCCATCAACAGTGATGGGAGATGTTTCTGTTCCAATTGTGATTTCACCTTCAGGAGTTGCTTTAACGTCTTCTGAAGCTGTGATTGGAGTGTATGCGCAGAACTGATAGTTTGTAGCCAACTTATCCCAATAGCGTATATTTTCATAAAACCAAGATGGGGTAGTAATTGTCCACTCATTAGAAGGTTTTCCTGTTATATAAACAACTTCACCGGCTTGATCTAATGTAAAATACTCATTAGTTACATTGTCAAATACTTTCTGCCAGTTTGTTCCACCATCAATGCTTTTCCAGCCATATACATTGAATGTTGTGTAGAAATCATTCAATTGAGTAGAGTTTGATCTTGCGCGTGTTGCTTTATCTGCAAACGTGTTAAATCCGATTGCCTTAGGTGTGCTGTTATCAACTACCTCGTCGATAACTTCTGTCTGTGAGCAAGCTGCAAACATAGTAGCAGCCATTGCCATTAAGAAATACTGTTTTTTCATAATTGTGATAATTTTGTTGTTTATTATTTTTTTATTTTATTTCTTGGTTAGAGTTTGTCTTTTCATCCCATGGAGCCACGTCTGCATCAAACATGATTGCATCTGATGGGTTGACGGTAAACGTAATGGTGTAGTTCGCACCAATCTCATATTCGGTGATAGAGGCGAAAACATCGTCAAGGTCGATGACGTAAGTATATGTCTCAGTATAACCGCCTGAAGTGATTTCATACACTAATGTCAGTTTACCATCCATGGCCTGTGGCATTATGAGCGACTCGATGAAATACGCCACCTTGTCGGTAAGGACAACACCTGTGGCATCGTCGTATTGCAACTTGTAGTTGGCGTCAACAGACGATGAGGTCCATCCCGCAGCATCAGTATACTCTCCCGTATCGTCAAGACCGGTTATGGTGATGTTCTTCACGGTTATTACTGATGGGAATGTAGACGTTGTTTTCAGAGCAACATTAAGCTTTGCCAGTATGTGGCGGAAGTTCAAGTTTACGATAGGCTTTAATGCACCGTCGGCTGTCGCTTTGTCAGACAGCATGATGTCGGTATCCTTGCCCGTCCCACCAACAAAACCAACGTATTTTTCCTCACCAGACGTTCCGCTCTGAATGTTTTGGCCTATAAGAGTGTACTTGCCTGTTGTAGCAAACTTGCCTCCGGAAATCTTTCCGTCGCTGGCTAGAGTATAGTTAATAGGAGCAGCTGCAGGCGTGAAAGCTATGAACTCATAGCTGCCCTGCTTGTCCCAGTAGCGCAATGGAGAGTAAGTCCATTCATTAGGTGCCTCCACCCCTTGCTGATAGGTAACAGTAACATTGCTAAAAACTGTCTGCATGCCATTGTTCTCTTTTGTACCATATACGGCAAAAGTGTTGTGGTATGCTTCCAGGTCAGTAGCTTGAGCACGTGTTGCCTTGTCTGCAAAGATACTGAAAGCAATAGGAGTCTCGACGGTTGCCTCCGGTTGTGGAGCCTGTTCGTCGACGAGCACCTCATCGTTGTTGCAACCCGTTACAACAGCGACAGTAATCAGTGCTAACAGAAACTTTTTCATACTTATTCTTTTTGTGAGTTATTATTTTATTTATTATTCAATTTTCGCAAGCTCTGTTTACTTTGTAGAAGGAGATAGATGAAGGTAAATGAAGATAGAGGGAGATAAAAGACATTAGTTTTGCTACAGAACACATCCGTAGGCAAAGTATCGTCTTCTATCTTCGCCGCTGAAAGCGGCATATCTTCCTTTAACTTCTTATATCTTCTTAACATGTGAAACTTGGGTTAAATTATTATATCAGCATTTATTTCGTTGTCCCAATCGTTTACGCTGGCATCAAATCCGCCTCCGCTCTCTCCACCTGGTTCTGGTGGCTCTGGCAGTTTGGCAGCATCTATGACTAATGTAATGACACCTCCTGACGGACGCTTGCGTATTTTTTCTGTAATATTTCCCTGTACGGTAAAGACAGCATTGTTGCTTAATGTCAGTCCTACGCCCACGTAACAAGAGTCTGCTTCTACGTCACCATTCCTGCTCCGTGCTGCCAACGGGTCTATGCCTGGCAATCCCCATGTAAGCATTCTCGTGGCCATGATGTCTCCCATCTCTATTGTCCCGTCTGGCAGTTTCAGATTTCTATCCGTCTGCAAAGGCTTGATGTCGTCTGTTGTCAGCGATATGCGCTCTGTATTGTTAAGCCGGGTAAAGAGATCTGTTCCCGATGCCAAGCCAGAGAGGGTAAGTCCTTTAGCTCCTTTTACTATTCTCTCGCCCTTTTCGTTCAGATTGTTCAGCATAATCACCTGAACCAGATATATCATGGTGTGGGGGCGTAGTGTGGCGTTGAGTTTATATACATATATAGTCGTTCCGTCTTCGTCGTATTCAATTTCGTAATCATCAGGATTCAATGATATTTCGTTCTTATCCATAAAACAGCCAAACAATTCCTCCGGCTGATTCATGTCTACGTAGGCTCTCGTGTCGTCGCTGCTATAATTTGAGCGCATGCTTGTACGTGTGGTAGCCGTGTAGAAGCTATGGTTCTCGTCGGTGTTGAACAATATGTAATTGGTACCGTTGTTGTAGAACAGCAAGTCATACCAGTTGCCAGCCAATAGTGACACGCGTCCGCCGTCAGCACTGAAGTTCTGGGTGAAGAAATTGTCGCGATGCATTTCGTTGTTAAGCCCATAGATGGTTGCTCTTACTCCATGCGGCTTAGTGTAGCCTATCGCGCCGTATTCTGCCTCATCCCATTCGTATTGCCACTCGGTAACCCATTCTGTACCCCAGATGTATTGCAATTCGATGTCGTAGACGCCGACTTCAACGTCAACCTGTCCTGTCGCCTGCAGGTACAGCGGTTTTCGCTCACATGAGGCGAGCGTTGCCATAACCAATAATGCCATGGCAATAAACCTCACGATGTATGTGTTGCGCTTATTTGCCATAGCCATTGTTCTTTAGTTTATATTTCTTGTCACGCCAAAGCAGATCATAGCTGAGCGATACTCCCACGCCTGTTATGCCAAAGTAATGCAGACGCTGATTGCGGCGCTTGAAACTGTCTATCGGACCATACCAGTCGTAATAATATTTGCCGTAATAAGGCTGTCCGGCATGATATGGGTCGAAGTTGCTCAGCAGATAGCCAAGCTGTATGTTGAAGTCAAGTTTCCATTTGCTCTTTTCGCCTAATGGTAGTGCATATCCATACCCCAGACCAAGACCATATCCTTCGCCTTGCCATCCTTTCTCTTTGTCGAATCCGATGTCATAGAGGTTGGTCATAAGATAGCCATAGAGGTAGTGCTGGGTATGTGTGCCGTCGTGCTTGAAGTATCGACGTGCCTCTAGTTGCCAGTTTAATATCTGGAAATACTTGTGCTTTGAATCTTTCTTCCACCAAGGGAAATCATATTCGCCGGCAAATGTCCATCGGCTGTTTCGTGGGTAGTACTCCACCTTGATGTTCGGAGCAGGAGCAAAGCCATAGTTCGGCATATAGAACAAATCGTAGAGCAGGTTGGTCTTAACGCTAAGCATTGGCTCCATTTCCGTTTCTGGTTCGAAGATGATTTCCGGTGCAGGCACAAAAACAGTGTCAATACGCCTTAGATTGGCAGAAGGTACTTCCTTGACAATCTCTGCCGGCGGCAATTCCGGCAGGATGGGCTGCCATACGCTTATCCATGTGGCATAGCGCAGACGTGGCATGATGGTCTTGATGATGTGTCGCCATGCTTTTCCGCCGCTAAGCCTTTTCAGTCTTGCCTTCTTCTCTTCGTTGGCAATGTCGCTGTCTAATATCTCCAGCACCCTGTCTCTGTCGCCCAAGTGGTAGTTGGCTACAATCTCTTCACGCAGTCCTTGCCAGTTTTCTGCTTCCGGGCGCAGATGGATGATGCTGTCGGGCAACTGTCTGTCGGCAGGCATGAGCGACATGATGAATCTCTTTGCCGTCTTGCCACGCTCTTTTGACAATCGAGAGTTTGTTGTATATGGACCTTCTGGAGATGAATATGAGAATACTACGATGCTGTCGATGCGTGGTGACTCAGCCAGATAGCGACGTATGGTGTCTATGTTTTGAGCGTTGCTCATATAGTTGGGATACAGCGCTGTCTTGTTTACCGGATAGTATATGCGGAAATTTCTTATTTCCGACTTTATGCTTTGGGCAGAATAAACATTCTCTTGTGCCGCCAAAGTTATGGTGGCAAAGAAAGTCCAGATGATTGAAATTGCCCTGAACGTGATTTGTTGCATATCCCTACTTAATACCCACATGGCCGCTTATAGCGTTTAAGTCCGTTTATTCTGCAAATATACAAATAATTCTTTTTGCGCATACATCTTTAATAATAATTACCCCCCCCAATTATGATTTTTTAACAAGAAAAAGGCGTATGTAGCTTTTGCTCCCTTGCGCACATTAACCTTTGATGAGTTTTTATGCCTGTTTTCTCTGGCTTTTCAGCAAGATTGATTTGTTGCTTTTGCCACGAGAAAACGGTCTCTATTCTATGCGTAAATATGCCGTTTGTTTTCAGTAAGTGGCGTTCTGACTGACAGTTTTTGGGCTTCTGACTGTCAGTCAGAACGCCACTTACTGGAAGTTTTAACCCTGTTCGGACGCTGATTTTGGTTCATCAGATATGCAGAAATGGCATCTGACTTTAACAAATGTGAGGCATGGAAAGGAAGAAGAGGCGTGGAATGCTTACAAGAAGAAACGTTAATTTTTGATAATTATTCGGGTTTTCCGCTATTTATAAGTAATTTTGCACCCCAAATGACAAAAAAGTTTGAATATTAATTAATTATTTTATATAAAAAGATGAATATTTCATTTGAAAACGCAGACAAAATCAATGGTCTTTTGACACTGACCATTGAGAAAGATGACTATCAGCCAGAGGTAGACAAGATACTGAAGGACTATCGCAAGAAGGCAAATATTCCAGGTTTCCGTCCTGGTCAGGCTCCAATGGGTCTTATCAAGCGCCAGTATGGTACAGCCGTTAAGGTTGACGCTGTTAACAAACTGCTTGGTGATAAGATTTACGAGTATATCCGTGAGAACAAGATACAGATGCTCGGCGAACCAATGCCAAACACAGAAAAGCAGCCAGAGCTCGATTTCGAGAAAGGCGAGAACTTCGAGTTCGTATTCGACATTGCTGTTGCTCCTGAGTTCAAGATCGAACTGAGCGATCAGGATAGCGTTGACTACTACAATATTGAAGTAGACGACAAGTTGGTAGACCAGCAGGTGGATATGTTCGCATCACGTGCAGGCCACTATGAGAAGGTAGAAGAGTATGACGCTGCTCAGAACGACATGCTGAAGGGTGATATGCGCGAACTTGATGCAGAAGGCAACACCAAGGAAGGCGGTATCGTAGTGGAAAGCGCTGTTCTCATGCCAAGCTATATCAAGGTAGACGAGCAGAAGGCACTCTTCGATGGCGCCAAGCTCGGGAACATTATCACCTTCAACCCAAAGAAGGCTTATCCAGACAGCGATGTTGAGGTTTCTTCACTCTTGAAGATCGAGAAGGACCAGGCTGCCAACATGACATCTGACTTCACATATCAGATTACAGAAATCTCACGCTTCACAAAGGCTGAGCTCAACCAGGAACTCTTCGACCAGGTTTACGGCGAGGGTGCAGTGGCAGACGAAAAGGCATTCCGCGAGAAGATTGCAGAAGGCATCAAGTTGCAGTTGCAGGGCGATCAGGACTATAAGTTCCTCGTTGACGTTCGTGCATACGCAGAAAAGAAGGTTGGCGAGTTGCAGTTCCCAACAGAGCTTCTGAAGAAGATTATGCTTAACAATAATAAGGATAAGGGCGAGAAGTTCGTTGACGATAACTTCGATGCAAGCATCAAGGAGCTGAAGTGGCACCTTATTAAGGAGCAGCTCGTGGCAGCAACAGCTATCAAGGTTGAGGATGCAGACGTTAAGGCAGTGGCTAAGTTGGCTGCACGCGCTCAGTTTGCTCAGTACGGCATGAACAACATTCCAGAGGAGTATCTTGAGAAGTATGCAGACGACATGCTGAAGGACCGCAAGAACATCGACAGCCTCGTTGACCGTGCCGTTGACATGAAGCTTACAGCAGCTCTCAAGGGCGTTGTTAAGCTGAATGAAAAGACAGTATCACTCGATGAGTTCAACAAGCTGTTTCAATAAGAAATAATTTTTTTTTAAAAATAATCTCTTTTTTAAGGAGGTTATCGACTTTTTTTATTAATTTTGTTCCTAAGAACAGAAAGAAAAGGTCGATAGCCTTCTTTTTTTGTCTTGTCTAATTTAAGAAACCATATATATAATATGAACGATTTCAGAAAATATGCCACCAGACATTTGGGCATGAATGGACTGGTTTTCGATGAGGTGATGAGTGCACAGGCGCAATACCTAAATCCTTATATCCTTGAGGAGCGCCAGTTGAACGTAACGCAGATGGACGTGTTCTCACGCTTGATGATGGACAGAATTATATTCTTGGGCACACAGGTGGACGACTACACAGCAAACACCCTTCAGGCACAGTTGCTGTATCTTGACTCTGTAGACCCGGGCAAGGACATATCAATATATATCAACTCGCCAGGCGGCAGCGTATCGGCAGGACTCGGCATCTACGATACGATGCAGTTCATATCAAGCGACGTGGCAACAATCTGCACAGGCATGGCAGCTTCGATGGCAGCTGTACTGCTTGTTGCCGGTACAGAAGGCAAGCGTTCGGCTCTGCCACACAGCCGTGTGATGATTCACCAGCCGTTGGGTGGCGTGCAAGGTCAGGCATCAGACATAGAGATTGAGGCTCGCGAGATACGCAAGATAAAGGAAGAGCTATATCATATCATAGCCGACCATTCTCACACGCCATTCGACAAGGTATGGGCAGACTCAGACCGCAACTACTGGATGACGGCAGAGGAAGCCAAGGAGTATGGAATGATAGACAACGTGCTTAAAAAGAAATGAAAAAGGTTTGCAGTTTCTGCGGAAGATCAGATAAAGAGGTAAGGCTTCTGATTACAGGCTTGAACGGCTATATCTGCGACGACTGCTCGATGCAGGCATACGAAATAGTGCAGTCGTCGGGCATCTTGGGCAACAAAAGTGCAGGCGACAAGTTCAAGATTAAGAAGGTGCCGAAGCCGAAGGACATCAAGAAGCACCTCGACGAATACGTCATAGGTCAGGACGATGCCAAGCGCTATCTGTCGGTTGCCGTGTACAACCACTACAAGCGTTTGCAGCAGCCTGTCGATCCGGACGGAGTGGAGATAGAGAAGAGCAATATAATTATGGTGGGAAGTACCGGTACGGGAAAGACCCTGCTGGCCCGCACCATAGCCAAGTTGCTCGATGTGCCTTTCACCATAGTTGACGCCACTGTATTTACCGAGGCAGGCTATGTGGGCGAGGATGTAGAGAGCATACTGTCTCGCCTGCTTCAAGTGGCAGATTATGATGTTGAGGCAGCCCAGCGCGGCATTGTGTTCATAGATGAGATAGACAAGATAGCACGCAAGAGCGACAACCCTTCTATCACAAGAGACGTGAGTGGCGAGGGCGTTCAGCAAGGATTGCTCAAACTGCTTGAGGGAACAATGGTCAACGTTCCGCCAAAGGGCGGGCGCAAGCATCCCGACCAGGACTACATACACGTGGACACACGCAACATACTGTTCATCTGCGGCGGAGCCTTCGACGGTATCGAGCGCAAGATAGCCCAGAGAATGAACACCCATGTGGTGGGCTACAACTCAGTTCAGAACGTTCGCAAGATAGACAAGAAAGACCTGATGAAGTATATACTGCCACAGGATTTGAAGTCGTTCGGACTGATACCCGAGATAATAGGTCGTCTGCCCGTGCTCACATATCTCAATCCGCTGGATAAAGAGGCGTTGACAAGGATACTGAAAGAGCCTAAAAACTCTATCGTTAGGCAGTATGAGAAACTGTTTGACATGGACGGCGTAAAGCTGAAGTTCAGCGAGGAAGCCCTGAACCTTGTAGTAGACAAGGCTGTGGAATACAAGCTTGGAGCACGCGGCTTGCGCTCTATCGTGGAAAGCATAATGACGGACGCAATGTTTGAAGTGCCGTCGAAGAGAATAAAGACGTTTGAGGTGACGCTTGACTATGCGCAGAAGCAGTTGGACAAGACGAACCTTGGCGAAGGTATTGATACTTGATACATGAAAAATATATGGCAGAAAAAGTTAATCTTACAGCAGCGTTAAAGAAACATTTCGGTTTCGACAAGTTTAAAGGCGACCAAGAGGCAATCATCAAGAATCTGATGGATGGCAACGACACCTTTGTGCTGATGCCAACAGGTGGAGGAAAGTCATTGTGCTATCAATTGCCGTCGCTGCTGATGGACGGTACGGCTATAGTAATATCGCCGCTGATAGCCCTGATGAAGAATCAGGTAGACGTAATCAGTAGTTTGAGTACTGACGACGGTGTGGCTCACTATCTTAATTCGTCGCTTAACAAATCTGCCATAGACCAAGTGAAGGCCGACGTGCGCGCCGGCAAGACAAAGCTTCTATACGTAGCGCCGGAATCGCTGACCAAGGAAGACAATGTGGACTTTCTGAGGACGGTGAAAATCTCGTTCTATGCCATTGACGAGGCACACTGTATCTCGGAGTGGGGACATGATTTCAGACCTGAATATCGCAGGATACGCCCGATAATAACAGAAATAGGCAAAGCCCCAGTGATAGCACTGACGGCAACGGCAACCGACAAGGTACGCACGGACATAAAGAAGAACCTCGGAATTGTTGACGCTCAGGAATTCAAGAGCTCTTTCAACCGCGCAAACCTATATTACGAGGTGAGGCCTAAGACCAAAGACGTAGACAAGGACATAATAAAGTTCATCAAGCAGCATCAGGGCAAGAGCGGCATCATCTACTGCCTGTCGAGAAAGAAGGTGGAAGAACTGGCTGCCGTATTGGGCGCAAACAATATCAAGGCCGCTGCCTATCATGCCGGACTGGACTCTGCCACGCGCTCACAGACACAGGATGACTTCCTGATGGAAAAGATAGACGTGATAGTGGCAACGATAGCCTTCGGAATGGGTATCGACAAGCCTGATGTAAGATTTGTGATACACTACGACATACCGAAGAGTCTAGAGGGTTACTATCAGGAGACGGGCCGTGCTGGAAGAGACGGAGGCGAAGGCATCTGTCTGGCATTCTTTGCAAAGAAGGACCTGGACAAGCTTGATAAGTTCATGGAAGGAAAGCCGGTGGCAGAGCAGGACATAGGCAGACAACTGTTGCAAGAGACGGAAGCATATGCCGAAACATCGGTGTGCAGGCGCAAAATGCTGATGCACTATTTCGGTGAGGTGTACGAAAAGGAGAACTGCGGCAACTGCGACAACTGTACTCATCCTAAGGAATGGAAAGAGGCATCGGAGCAGCTGGTGATAGCCCTGAAGGCAATACTTGCCATAAAGGAGAATTTCCGTACAGACTATGTCATCAACTTCCTGATGGGCAAAGAAACAAACGAGATACAGGCACACAAACATAATGACCTAGAGGATTTCGGTTCTGGCGAGGACTATGGAGAGAATATATGGAATCCGCTGATAAGGCAGGCGCTGCTGGCGGGTTACCTGAAAAAAGAAGTAGAAAACTATGGACTGCTGAAGGTAACGGCAGACGGTAAGAAATTTATAAAAAAACCAAAATCATTTATGATTGTAGAGGATAATGAATTTAATGAAGACGAGGACATAGTGATAGAGCAGGAGGGCGGCACATGTGCCTTGGACCCGACGCTCAACTCGATGCTCGTGGACTTGAGAAAGAAGGTGGCGAAGAAAATGGAACGCCCACCATACGTGATATTCCAAGACGTGTCTCTGGAACAGATGGCGACAGACTATCCTGTTACCTTGGAAGAACTGAAGAATATACAGGGAGTAGGAGAGGGCAAGATAAAGCAACCATACGCCAAGCAGTTTGTAGACCTGATAAAGCGCTATTGCGATGAGAACGAAATCGTAAGACAGGCGGATTTACGCGTGCGTACTCTGGCCAAGCGCTCGGAGAAGAAGGTGAGCATAATAAACAGTATCGACAGGCATATTGCGCTTGACGATATTGCAGCAGCCAAGAACATTGACTTTGAAGACCTGCTCGACGAACTGGAGACAATCGTCTATTCTGGTACAAAACTGAATATAGATTACTTCCTTGAGGAGGTGATGGACGATGATATCATCGATGAAATATACGACTACTTCAGTGAGTCGGAGACCGATGACCTGAAAACGGCTGTTGATGAACTCGGAGATGACTACTCGGAAGATGAGATTAGACTGGTGCGCATCAAGTTTATCTCGGAAATGGCTAACTAGCAGTAATATTAAAAATATAGAACAATGACAACAAGACAGTTGCGAGCAACTGTGATATCTGCCTCGTTGGTATTTCTGCCAATGCAGGCAGATGCTCAATTTTTCAAGAAACTTTTTAAGAAGAAGCCCAAAACGGAAGTTGTGGCCAAGGTAAGTTCTGATGCAAAGAACGTGCCTCAGACGGTGATGCTGAACCCTGATTCGCTTAAAGACAACAGCAACAACAGAAACGGCTTCGCAGGAATACCGTTGGGCATAAATGCCGAGAAGTTTGAACGGATGCTTGTAGAGAAAGGCTTCGTCGGTCAGGCACAACAGGCCAATCAGACGGCAAAGACCTACCGCTTTACAGGCGATGTGATGGGGAGTCAGGCAACCGTGACGTTGATAGTGTCAGAGAAAACCGCTACGGTATATGCCGTAGACGTGGAAGAGCCGACTGTATACAGCAAGGAGGCGGATGTCAAGAAGAGATTCGCGCAACTGAAGGCATCGCTTGTTGAAACATACGGCAAGGGGTATGTGGACAATGGAGGAGAAGGCTACAACATCATGACAAGGCTCGGCTGCGTGAACCTGCATTTCGAACGCATTACCGTGGGTGGCGGGTATATGATAGGATTCTCTGTCGATGATGCCAAGGCGTATGCCACTGCCTACGATGAAATGGCGGACAAGGAATATGAAGCCAAACCGAGAACGGTAACGCTAGGACTGGCAGAAATAGAAAAACATACAGATGTTGTCGGTTTGGGAACACGACTCATAGGCAGTAGGTACTTCACCAGAGCACGTAATGTATTGAAGGAATATGAGTATGCCACAAACAAGATAACGACACGCGAACTGCAAGCGTCTTTTGCACTGCCCGGCGGATATTCGTCGAAGGCTGTTATCAGGAGAAAAGGCAGCTCGCTAATCAGTTTCACCATTACGGCAAATGAAGACAAGGCCTTGTTGGAGCAGGCCGTAAAAGTGGGCGGATATGTTTCTGCTGGCAAGAACACTTATAAAAACGGCAAAGTAAAAATGGTGTGGACAGAAGACAAACAAGGAAATCAGATACTTAAATTTACAGCGGCTACGCGTTAAAACGTATTAATTCATAAAGAAAATGTAAAAATGTGCAGATTATGTGAATTTTTTATGCTAAATTTGCACGCAATAAATTTATAAAATAACCAATATGTCATCATTTATTGCAGATAAAATCGTGATGGACGGCCTGACATACGACGACGTCCTACTCATTCCCGCTTATTCTGAAGTACTGCCAAAGACGGTAGAGTTGAAAACTAAGTTCTCTCGCAACATAGAACTGAACATACCGTTTGTTACGGCTGCTATGGATACCGTTACGGAATCGCAGATGGCAATAGCCATAGCACGCGAAGGTGGTATCGGTGTTATTCACAAGAATATGTCAATAGAAGAGCAGGCAAGACAAGTGGCTATCGTAAAGCGTGCCGAGAACGGTATGATTTACGACCCTGTTACCATTCGCCGCGGTTCAACCGTTGCCGATGCGCTGGCAATGATGGCAGAATATCATATTGGAGGTATTCCTGTTGTTGATGATGACAACTGCCTTGTTGGTATTGTTACCAACCGTGACCTTCGTTTCGAACGTCATTTGGACAAGAAGGTAGACGACATTATGTCTAAGGACAATCTCGTTACGACAGACCAGAAGACAGACTTGGCTGCTGCAGCACAGATTCTTCAGGAAAACAAGATTGAGAAGTTGCCTGTTGTTGACAAGGATAACCATCTTGTTGGACTTATCACATATAAGGATATCACCAAGGCTAAGGACAAACCAATGGCATGTAAGGATGCCAAGGGACGTCTGCGTGTGGCTGCCGGTGTGGGCGTTACTGTTGATACTCTTGACCGTATGCAGGCTCTCGTTGATGCAGGTGCCGATGCTATTATTATTGATACAGCACACGGACATTCAAAGTTCGTGATAGAGAAACTTGTTGAGGCTAAGAAGGTGTTCCCTAACGTCGATATTGTTGTAGGAAACGTTGCTACCGGTGAGGCAGCAAAGATGCTTGTTGACAATGGTGCTGATGCCGTTAAGGTGGGTATCGGTCCTGGTTCTATCTGTACAACACGTGTTGTGGCAGGTGTCGGTGTACCTCAGTTGAGCGCTGTATATGACGTATATAATGCATTGAAGGGAACAGGTGTGCCTCTGATTGCTGATGGCGGTTTGCGCTATTCAGGTGATGTGGTTAAGGCACTCGCAGCCGGTGGTAGTTCGGTGATGATTGGTTCGCTCGTGGCAGGAACAGAAGAAAGTCCAGGTGAGACAATTATCTTTAACGGAAGAAAGTTCAAGAGCTATCGCGGTATGGGTTCGCTGGAGGCAATGGAGCAGAAGCACGGTTCAAAGGACCGCTATTTCCAGGGCGATACAAAGGAAGTGAAGAAACTCGTTCCAGAAGGAATCGCTGGTCGCGTGCCATATAAGGGAACTGTACAGGAGGTTATCTACCAGATGGTTGGCGGATTGCGTTCAGGTATGGGCTACTGTGGTGCCAACAGCATAGAAGATCTTCATAATGCGAAGTTCACACGCATAACCAATGCCGGTGTGATGGAGAGTCATCCACATGATATCTCTATTACAAGCGAAGCTCCTAACTATTCAAGACCTAACGATTGATTATGAAGATCTATTCTATATTTGCTGCACTGTTGCTCGGTGCGGGAAGCGTGTTTGCGCAATCTAACGACCCGGTGATAATGACTATCAACGGTGAGAAAATTTATCGTTCTGAATTTGAGTATTCATACAACAAGAACAATTCTGAGGGCGTTATTGACAAGAAGAGTGTAGAGGAGTATGTCGACCTGTTTGTCAACTACAAACTTAAAGTTGTTGCTGCACTTGATGCGAAGATGGATACTCTCACCTCATTTAAAAATGAGTTCGCGCAATACAGGGACCAACAGGTTCGTCCGGCATTGATAACCGATGAAGACGTAGAGAATGAGGCAAAGAAGATATATCAGAATACTAAGAATAGTATTGGTGAACAAGGACTAATACGTCCGGCACACATCTTCTTGATGATACGTCAGCAAGCTGCACCAGAGGATTTGGAGAAAGCAAAGGTAAGAATAGACTCTATTTATAATGCACTGAAAGGTGGAGCTGACTTCGCTGAGTTGGCCAAGACTTTATCACAGGACCCGGGTTCGGCTCGTGACGGTGGACTGCTGCCATGGATAGGACCAGGACAGACACTGAAGGAGTTTGAAGACAAGGCATACGCTCTTCAGGTTGGTGAGATGAGTGAACCGTTCTTGTCGCCTGCTGGTTATCATATCGTTCTTATGAAAGAGCGCAAGCAGTTGGAACCATACGATTCTTTGCGAAGCAATATCATGAGATTTATCGAACAACGTAATTTGCGAGATAGAATTGTTGAACAGAAAATCGAGGACTTGGTAAAGAGTTCAGCTGGAAAGCTTACAAAGGAAGAAATCATGCAGCAGAAGGCTGATTCGCTGCAGGCTTTGGATTCAGACCTAAAGAATCTGATTCGTGAGTATCATGACGGTTTGTTGCTCTATGAGATCAGCAACCGCTTGGTATGGGATAAGGCTTCAAAGGATGAGGAAGGGCTTGCAAAGTTCTTCAAGAAGAACAAGAAGAAGTATGCATGGAGCGAACCGCGTTTTAAGGGTATGGCATACCATGTAAAGGTTCAGGAAGATGTGGAGGCTGTAAAGGAGTGCGTAAAGAATTTGAAGTTTGACGACTGGGCAAGTGCATTGCGTAAGGCTTTCAATAGTGATTCTGTTATCCGTATACGTGTAGAGAAAGGTTTGTTCAAGCAAGGTGACAATGCTTTGATAGACCGTGAGGTGTTTAAGAAGGATACTACGGTGACTGCGGTGAAAGACTATCCTATTGATGCCACTTACGGTAAACTGTTAAAGAAGGGTCCGGAAGAATATACTGATGTTCGTGGACTTGTTACTGCCGACTATCAGGACCAGTTGGAAAAGGACTGGGTGGCAGAACTGCGTAAAAAGTATACTTGGGTAGTTGATGAAAGTGTCTTGAAGACAGTAAATAAGCATTAATCTATTTGAAATGAATTATAAAGGTATAGCCCGTCTGGGATTTTTGACTTTGTCATTGGTGATGGCTCATGGTATGTCTGCACAGGATGTAGTGCCGACAGAGCAGAATGTCATTGATGAGGTGATATGGGTTGTAGGCGATGAGGCCATACTGAAGTCTGATGTGGAGACCATGCGACTGCAAGCAGCACAGGAAGGAACAAAATGGAATGGCGATCCGGACTGTGTTATCCCTGAGCAGTTGGCGGTACAGAAACTTTTCCTGAATCAGGCAGAACTGGATAGTATTGAGGTTAGTGAATCAGATATAGCTTCAGAAGCAGAGCGCAGATTGGAGTTCTGGATTGAGAATGCTGGCTCGCGCGAGAAACTGGAAGAGTATCGCAAAGCCAGTATCAGTCAGATTAGAGACGAGCTGCGTGATGCTATACGTAATATGATGATTGTACAGCGCACACGCGAACATCTTGTGTCTGACATCAAGGTATCGCCAGCAGAAGTACGTCGCTATTTCAAGGATATGCCGTTGGACAGCCTGCCATACGTACCAACAGAAGTTGAAGTGCAGATACTGACTCTTACACCAAGAATAGAACAAGAGGAGATAAACCGTGTCAAGGATGAGTTGCGCGATTTCACAGATAGAATAAACAAGGGTGAGTCAACCTTCTCGACATTGGCTCGTTTCTATTCAGAAGACCCAGGTTCGGCACGAAGAGGCGGAGAGATGGACTTTATTTCAAAGGTTGCTCTTGATCCAGCGTTTGCTAATGTGGCGTTTAATCTTACAGACCCTACAAAGATTTCTAAGGTTGTTGAATCGGAATTCGGTTTCCATATAATACAGCTTATAGAAAAGAGAGGTGATAAGATCAAGTGTCGCCATATTTTGAAGAAACCGGTTGTTTCGGAAGAGGCTGTTAATAAAGCACTGATGAGGCTAGATTCTATAAGGGCAGATATAATGGAAGGTGCTCCTTTTGAAGCTGCAGTGTCTTTCTTCTCTGATGACAAGGATACACGCAACAACTATGGCCTTATGGCCAATGTAACAGAGGACGCAAGAACGTCTAAGTTCAGAATGCAGGATTTGCCAGCTGAAGTAGCCAGAGTTGTCGATACAATGTCAATAGGCCAGGTGTCTGCACCTTTCCAGATGATTAATGCACGAGGTAAGACCGTTTGTGCAATCGTTAAGTTGAAGAACCGTGTAGAAGGACATAAGGCAACAATTAATGAAGACTTCCAGATTCTTAAAGATGTCGTTCTGAATAAAAGACGTGAAGACTATATCAAAGACTGGGTGAACAAAAAGATAAAAAGTACTTATGTCCGTATAAGTGACAGATATAAGAATTGCGAATTTGAACATCAAGGTTGGATTAGATGACATTAAAAACCATAGCAAAACTTATGTTTAGCGGGCATAGAGTTACGATTGTCGTGATTCTGTGCCTGTTTGGAATTTGCCTGTCTCAGTCTGGTTATTCGCAGAAAAAGCGTAAACAATCAGCAAAGACAGACGATAATAGAGTGTATCTTGTGCATTCTAATACGTTGAGTTATGATCAGCGTAAGAATCCAGATGCGCAGATATTATGTGGAAATGTGGAATTCTTTCATCAGGGAGCAAAACTGTTCTGTGACAGTGCACATTTTTATGAGGGAACAAACTCGTTTGAGGCGTTTGGAAATGTAAAGATGTATCAGGGCGATACTCTGTCGTTGTTCAGTGACTATGCTTTTTATGACGGCAATGAGCAGATGGCAATGTCAAGATATAATGTTGTCTTGAAGCATCGTGAGTCGACTCTGTATACCGATAGCCTTAATTACGACCGACTTTATAGTGTTGGCTATTTCTTTGAAGGAGGCAGACTGGTAGATAAAGATGCCACCCTTACTGCTGATTGGGGGGAGTATAACACTGGCACTAAGATGGCGGCATTTCATTATAACGTGGTATTGCGTGATGACAAATTTAATCTGATTTCTGATACATTATATTATAATACATCGCAATCCGAAGCTCATGTTGTAGGTGCGTCTGAAATAACATCAGGCAAGAGTAACATATATTCGGACGATGGCTTTTATAATACACAGACAGAACGAGCCAGGCTTTTTAATCGTTCGGTTGTAAAGAACGAAGGAAAGATAATCATTGCTGATACAATTTATCATGATGCCAAACTTAAAACGAGTGAAGCATTGTGGAATGTGGAATATACGGATACGGTGAACAAGAATGTGATGACTTGCGACTACTGCTGGTATGACGACAGTGTGGGATATGCCATGGCAACAAAGAAAGCGGTGGCAATAGACTATTCGCAGGGTGACTCATTGTATATGCATGCCGATACATTTAAATTGTATACCTATAATATAAATACGGATTCTGTATATCGCACCGTTCATGCATATAATAAGGTTAGAGCATATAGGACTGATGTGCAGGCAGTATGCGATTCGCTTGTCTTTATCAGCAAGGACTCGTGTATGACAATGTACAGAGACCCGATAGTCTGGAACTATAGTCAGCAATTATTAGGGGAAACGATAAAGATATACATGAAGGATTCTACAATAGAAAGGGCGCATGTCATAGAACAGGCTCTTTCTGTAGAGCAGCAACAGACTGATACTACGCGCTATAATCAGGTGGCATCAAAGGAGATGCTTGCCTATTTCGAGAAAGGAGAAATTGTGCGTGCAGATGCCATAGATAATGTACAGGTAATATATTTCATTATTGACGATAGCGACAGCTCTTTTATAGCACAGAATAATCTAGAAACTACGGAATTAAAGATGTTTCTTGAGAATAGGAAAATGAAAAGGATGTGGGCGCCTAAGTCTGAAGGTGTAATGTATCCGATGTCGCAGATTCCTCCCGAAAAGAAGTTTCTTGACTCTTTTGCATGGTTCGACTATGTACGTCCGTTAAATAAAGACGATATCTTTGTATGGAGAGGGAAAAAGGGTAAGAGCACTTCTGATGATAATAACGTGAAAAGAAGGAAAGCCCCATTGCAACAACTTGGTGATAAAAAAGGCAAAAGCACAGATTTGGCACCAGCGATAAATAAGTTAAAGTAAGTCATAGGATTGAATTTTAAATTATTCCCCAGGCATTATGAGCGATGTTATTCAGTTGTTACCAGACTCGGTTGCTAACCAAATTGCGGCAGGCGAAGTTATTCAGCGTCCAGCTTCTGTTATAAAGGAGTTGGTAGAAAATGCTGTGGATGCAGGTGCAACCACAATAAATGTGCTTGTCGTAGATGCCGGACGTACTTTGATTCAGGTGATTGACAATGGCAAAGGAATGTCCGACACTGATGCCAGATTGGCCTTTGAGCGCCATGCAACATCGAAGATAAAAAAGGCTGATGATCTGTTCGCTTTGCAAACAATGGGATTCAGAGGTGAGGCGCTGGCTTCCATTGCCGCTGTGGCTCAGGTGGAGCTTACGACACGCATGAAAGGCTGTGAACTGGGTTCGCATGTGTCTGTGGCAGGTTCAAAGGTACTTTGCCAAGAACCGGTGTCTTGTCCTGAGGGAAGTAATTTCCGTGTTGAAAACTTATTCTATAATGTGCCGGCAAGACGTAAGTTCCTAAAGACAAACGCAACGGAGTTGAATAACATCCTGGTTGCCTTTGAACGCATAGTGCTTGTGTATCCTGATATAAACTTTACATTGCATAGCAATGGCTCTGAACTTCTTAACTTACATTCGGGAAGTCTGCGCCAACGCATCAGCGACGTGTTCGGCAAGCGTTATAATCAGGACCTTTTGCCCATTAGTGTAGATACAGCAATGTGCAAGGTGACTGGATATGTGGGAAAACCGGAGACTGCTCGTAAGAAGGGCGCGCATGAGTATTTCTTTGTTAATGGGAGATATATGAAGCATCCATATTACCATAAGGCTGTTGCCAATGCCTATGAACGACTGATACCTGTAGGTATGCTGACACCTTATTTTATATATTTGGATGTGTCGCCTGCGGATATTGATGTTAATATTCATCCGACAAAGACAGAGATAAAGTTTGAAAATGAACAGGCTATATGGCAAATTATTACAGCTGCCGTAAAGGATGCCTTGGGTAAATTTTGTGAAATACCTTCTATAGATTTTGATACAGAAGGCAAACCGGATATTCCGGCTTATAATCCAGATAGCAGTGTAGCACCTCCGCAACTTCAATATAATCCTACGTATAATCCTTTCAGGCAAACAAAGTCTAAGGCGCAGTCTTTAGATGGTTGGGAGACATTATACGAAGGACTAGACAATAATAAGCCTGTGCAACAGGATTTCTTCGGTCCTTTAGGTGCTGATGACATGATTGAAGAACATGAGAGTGCGACAATAATAGAGGATAAATCTCCAACGCACTATCAGTATAAGGCAACATATATAATGACAGCAGTTAAGTCGGGCTTGATGATTATTGATCAGCATCGTGCTGATGTACGCATTCGTTATGAACGTTATCTTAGTCAGTTGCAGTCTAAGGTGTCGAGCACACAACGCCTGCTATTCCCTGAGGCTGTGCAGTTCTCGCCTTCAGAGATTGTGATGTTGCAGAAGATTCTTCCCGAATTGGCTGCTGTTGGATTTGAATTGTCTGACTTAGGCGGCAACTGCTATGCCATAAATGGTATTCCTGCAGGTCTAGAAGGTCTAAATCCCATGTCGTTGCTTATGAATATTGTCAATGATGCCGTAGAAAGTGCAGGCGATACCATAGATGACGTGCATAAAACACTTGCGCATAGTCTGGCAAGGAATGCTGCAATACCATGTGGACAACTGTTGACAAATGTAGAAATGGAAAATATTGTCAACGAACTGTTTGCATGCAGCAATGTTAACTATACTCCTGACGGCAAGACTATTCTTTGTATACTCCCACAGCGTGACATTGAACAACTGTTGGGGTAACATTGATAATGTTCAAGCAATCTTTTGCTTATTATTTATCGTAAAATCACAATGTTTTTTGACACTTTGTTTCCCTATAAAGGAAAAAATATTGATTTTCTTTTGCATTTTATAGAAAAAATTGTATCTTTGCCACGATATTCGTGTAGACTATTCATTCGTAATGTGTTAAAGTTGATAAAGCTAACAACATATTAGGGGTGTATATGTGTATAATGAAATGAAATAAAAGTTTAATATTATAAAATTATTTTAGATGAAAAAGAGATTTTTTAATGGATTCCTTGCAGTTGCAATGTTAATTGCTTCAGTAGGAACATTTGTGTCTTGTAAAGATCACGAGGAAGACAATTACTCTGATTTGAAAGGACAGTTGGCAGAACAAAATGCCACTTTGAGAGAATTGATAGATGCTCAGATTGCAAATTTGCAGTCGCAGATTAAAAAGTTGGAAGAGGCACAGGCTGCATGTAAGCAGGAGTGTGCTGCGAAAATTGCAGAACTGAAGGGTTTTGTAGTTGATAACTATGAAACAAAAGAGCATGCAAATGCACAGTATGAAAAGTTGGCAAACGAGATAGCAGCATTGAAAGCGGCAGATGCGCAGTTGAGTTTGGCTATAGAGGAACTCAGAAAGACAACGAAGGAAGCAATTGATAGGTTAGATGGCCGAATTGATGCGACAAATAGCCGTATAGATGAGGTGTTAAAGCTTATTAGTGACATTCAGATTGCTGTAAATAAGGCAGATGCACTTGCTCAAAGTGCTTATGATTTGGCTAAAAAGGCTTTTGATTTAGCTACAGAGGCAAACACAAAAGCATTGGAGGCTTTTGAAAAAGCTGTAAATAATGAGACTATCATTTCTACATGGACTCCAAAATGGGAGCAAACAATGAAAGATGCAAGCGAGGCTTTGGCAAAAGCATTGGCAAATGAACAGGCTATTGCTAACTTGCTCAAGACACATCAGGAGTTTGAAGCAAAAGATGCTGCATTGTCTGCTCGTATAGACAGCTTGGCTAATGCTATCAAGAACTTACAAGTGACCCAAGATCTTGAGGGCGTTCGTAAAATGATTGAGGATGCATTTAATGACGCTATTAGATATACAGATACGCAAATATCACTTGTGCAAAAGCAGATTGAAGCGCTAAATAAAGATGTAGAAGGCCTAGAAACTAAGGTTAATGGTCTTGAAGTGAAAATTTCGGAACTTCAAAAAGCTTATGAGGCTGCTGATGAGCAGTTGAAGAAAGAAATCAAGGCTGTAGATGATAAGGTTACTGCATTGGAAAGTCGTGTGAAGGCAAATGAATTAGCTATCGCTGAAATCACAGGCGAGATTGATGAGATTTGGAATGCTTTGAAGGCTCAAGTTACAGGTATTGTACTTCAGGGTACCTATAATAATATTTTAGGTACTATTAACTTGCCATTAAATGTTAATAGTAATATTCTTGCAGCATATTATGGTGAGGCAGGTAGCGAAGGTTTGGAATTCCCAACTGCAAGACCAAAGTATTATGTAAATCCAGATAAAGTTATTTTGACTTCTGCAGATCTGAAAATATTAGGTTCTATTGAGACATTTACTAGTAATAGTGGAGATGTGCTTGTAGGTGCTGAAGGAAATGCAGGAACACTGTATATGACAATTAATCCAAATACAGTTGATTTCTCTGGTGTTGTATTGCCTTTGGTAAATAGTTTGGATGAAGATGCAGGTGTGGTGTTAAGTGGTCTTGAAAAATCATCACAGAAACTGACATTTGGTTACACACGTGCAGATAATGGTTTCTATGAGGCTAAAGCAACTATTAACGAGGCTAATATTTCTAAGGTAAAGACAATTAGTATTGAAGACTTTAAGAGTGTAGCATCTGATGTTGTCGGAGGCAATAGAAGTTTGTCTACAATTGTTAATGCATTGTACAATGCATTAAACGAAATGGAGATGGATGCAAATGGTGTTAAGGCTACATGGAATGATGGAACCCAAGACCATACTGTATATTCTCAATATGGTATAGCTGCAGCTGCAATTAAGCCACTTGGTTTCTCATTTGGAAGTGATTTCGATTATTCTTTAAGTATCCCAGGATTGGAATCTGCTGAAAAATTGGTTAGTAAAATTCTTGATAAGATAAAAATAGAACTTCCTAATTTCGATTTCGAAATGCATGATTTTGAAATTAAGGATTTGGAGATAATTGAATTAGATAACTCTGAACTAGCTGCAAACTTTAAGGTAGAAATTAAAGATAAAAATGGTGAGCTTATTGAGACGGTTGATTTCACAAAAGGTATTAAGGAGATATATGGTGACGCAACAGCACCTTTGGATGATGTGAACAAGTTGCTTGCTGATTTGAGATTGTATTTAGATGATGTAAATGATGTTATTGAACAATTGAAAAAAGTAGATGACATTGAAGATGATATTCAGAATATTAAGGGTGATATAAAGTCAGAAATATCTAAGTATTTTGATATCTTCAATAAGAAATTCTCTAATATAATCAATTCAATCAACAAGGCGTTACGTCCAGTTCTGCTTGTTAAGACAGAAAGTGGATATCATAAACTTAGTCAATCAGTGTCAATCCCAACACGCATTGAAGGAACAAAATTTATTGTTGCACCAACATCATACACAGCAGAATATCTTGCACCTGCATATAAGAAATTCGTAGCTGTAACTAATGTATATAAGGTTTCAGACCTTTCAGTAAATGCTCAGGGTGGAGATGCTTCATGTTTGGCAGCATTAAATGCAGCTAATAAACAGACTGATTATGCAAAGGTTCTTGATGGCGGTAAGCAGCTTATGGAATTTAATGCTGAAGAAGGTTATGTTTATGAGATCCTCTATACAGCAGCAGACTTCTATGGATATGTAGATGCCAAGAAATTCTATGTTGTTGCAGAATAATTATTGATATCAGATTTAAATTAAGTAATTATGAATATAAAGAAAGCAATAGTTTCTTGTTTGCTAGCAGCTGGATTACTTCCAGTTGCTGCACAAGAACAAGAACAAAAGACCGAGTATGTTTTTAATCCGCATTGGTATATACAAGGTCAGGTAGGTGCACAATATACACTAGGTGAACTTTCTTTTTCAGATCATATATCACCAAACGCTCAAATTGGTATTGGTTATAATATTAATTCTGTTTTTGGTCTGCGTTTAGCTGTTAATGCCTGGCAGAGTACAGCTGGTTGGGAAAAACCTGATAATATTTATAATAAGTATGATTGGAAGTGGAATTATGTATCGCCAAATCTTGATTTGACATTCAACTTATCAAATCTAATATGCGGGTTTAATCCAAACCGTATTCTTAATGTAAGTGTATATGCTGGTGCTGGTGCGAATATTGCATGGGGTAATGAAGAAGCAAATGAAATTAAGACTAAGTTAGATAAGGAAGTTTATAAAGATTTCGGTGCTAACGAAAATCTTGATTATTTGTGGGAAGGTACTAATGCAAGATTTAATGCTCAGGCAGGTATTATGGCCGATTTTCGTGTTAGCGACAGAATTAGTTTAGGTCTTGAAGTACAAGCTAATACTCTGAGTGATCGTTATAATTCTAAGCGTGCAGGTAATGCTGATTGGTATTTCAATGCATTGGCCGGTGTTAAGATTAATTTGGGTAAGACATATACAACTCGTGTAATCGAACCTGTAAAACCTGTTGAGCGTATAGTTGAGAAGGTTGTAGAAAAAGTTGTAGAGAAGCGTGTGCCTGTTGAGGTTGAACAGCCTAAGATGATTCGTCGCGATATTTTCTTTGAGATTAATAGTAATGTAATTTCTGATACAGAAATACAGAAGGTTACAGAAATCGCAGACTATTTGAAACAGAATCCTAATGCTAAGGTTACTATTACAGGATATGCAGATAAGGATACTGGTAATAAGAAAATTAATTCAGAATTAGGCAATAAGCGCTCTAAGGCAGTTACAGATGCTCTCGTTAATATTTACGGTATAGCTTCTAATCGTATTATTACTGATAGTAAGGGTGATACTGTCCAACCACATTCTGAACAAGTTAAGAATAGAGTTAGTATCTGTATTGCTAAGTAATATTTTAATAGTATAGTTATCTTAATGCTCTGTCTGCTTTTTAAGCAGACAGAGTTTAAATTTATATTATAATGAAAAGATTTACTTTATTGTTTGCTTTTTCTGTTTTAACTACATTGTTATTTGCACAATTAAATGGTGATGGTTATTATCGCGTTAAGAATGACAATACTAAACGATATGTTGTAGTTAGAAGTAATAAAGCAGAAATTAATTATTCTACCAATAATGTTGATTTAGGTTCACTACAATCAATTCTTGGTTTTGAGAATATTGTATCAGATCCTTCTTCTGTTATATATATAGAAAAGAAACCAGAAGGATATGTTCTCAAATCTCAAGGTACAGATACATATAGCATGATTGGCTATTATGTAAAAATCGTTAAAAGTCCAACTGTCACTGGTGCATATAGAGCTTATGCAACAGCTTCTGGATTAGTAAAATATATAGCTGATGAACCATGGGATGGAGAAGAGGGTACTCTAATGTCAAATGCAGAAACTACAAAAGATTGGTATATCATTCCTGTAACCTCTGAAGACGAGCAATATTTTGGAATGAAACCAGAAATTTCTACAGGTAATGATTATTATCTACCTTTTTATGCTTCATTCCCATTCTCATTTCAATCGGAGGCAATGAATGCATATTATGTTACAAAAGTTGATGTAAACAAAGGTGTGGCATATTGTAAGGAACTAGTTGGTGAAATCCCTGCATCAACTCCAATCATTGTAAAGAGTCTCTCAGGTGAATGTTCTAAGAACAAATTAAATCTTTTGAATAGTACAACCTCAATTTCACCGTCAGATAACTTATTGACTGGAGTATATTTTAATAATGGCAAGAAAAAGATTGAAAATCGAGTTGCTTATGATAAAACAACAATGCGTATATTAGGTAAATTATCAGATGGCTCTATCGGTTTTGTAACATCTGATATTGATTATATACCAGCAAATCATTGCTATTTGAATGTACCTGCTAATGCACCTGCAGAATTGAGATTATCTTTTTCTGAACCTGAAGATGTTATGTATGGTGATGCTAATGGTGATGGTAGTGTAAATGTAACCGATGTTACAATGGTTGTTAATTTCATAATGCAAAATCCCATCGACAATTTTGATAAAGAGGCTGCCGATGCCAATCAAAATGGGGAAATTAACGTTGCTGATATAACCGTGATTGTAGATAAGATCATGAACGCAGGAATAGAATCTTCTAATTAATTTTCATATATTTAGTATAAGATAAAAAGAAATGTTTTTATTATGAAAAAGTTTTTTTTCTTAGTGGTTTTGACTATGTTAACCGCTGTTAATGTAATGGGACAGTCGGGAGATAAGTTATTTGTTGATAATTTTAGCATTAATCCAGGTGAAAAATTAGCTGTTAGTGTTAATTTGTCAAATCCAGATACGAAATATTGTGTTTTTCAGTTTGATTTGAATCTTCCAAAGGGAATTGCTGTTGCTCTGAATAAGAAAAATAAATTAGATGTAAAATTGAATGAAGATAGAATTGATGATCATACATTGACTTCTAAGCAGATTTCAGATGGTGTTTATCGTTTTACATGTATATCTCTAACAAATGCTAATTTTTATGAGAATTCAGGTGCAATTCTTGAACTGAACATTGAAGCAAGTAGTACATTAACTGATGTCACAATGACAGGAAGTATTGAAAATATTGTTTTGGCAACTTCAGCATCAGTGGAAACTAAGCTTGAAAAGACAACATTTACAATTACAAATCCAACAGCAGCTGGAATCACTGCGATATCTGTTGATCAACCTGCAGACATTTACGATATTAAAGGTAATCTCTTGCGTTCACAAGCAACAAACCTCAATGGATTGCCTAAAGGTATCTATTTAGTAAAAGGTCAAAAGGTTTTGGTTAAATAGTCTAATGTATAAAAATAATGAGGGTAACACCCTCATTATTTTTTTATGGCTTATTTTAGAATAATCTTTTGGATATTCTAAGGTTTATAGTTGGGAAAACTTCAAATTTCTTTGCAACGTCAACATAATCACCAACCTTTCCTCTTACATTTTCTACATCTTTTATAAGGTCGGTTCCATCATGGGTAATCACGCTTGGTTTTCCACCCCAAAACATAATACCGCAATCGAAACCGATTTTATATCTGTCATTGTTTTTGAGTAGCTTACCGTTATATCCGAATCCGAGATACGGTTTAAATCGATTAACTTTAAATCTTGCTTTTGCCATATTGTTTTCATCTGGTTCCATGATGTAAGGGTCGCCTTTCTTGTGTATTATATTTCCATCAATGTCGTAAATATCTTTTGTATAATCACCTAAGTAAATGCCCATTCGTCCATAATTTTCGAATCTTTCTTGTAAGGCCATTCCTATTTCTGGATCCATTAGTTCGTTTCCAATAAATGGTTCGTCCCAATATCTGCTTTCTGTGAAGAACTCATACATCCGGTTATACATGCATACGGCAATTAATGACGGCATGTCTTCTGTTGTGTTGTAAGCTTTGGCAATTGATGAAGGACCATAATAAAATCCAGCAGAGATATGCCAATTCTTGTTTTTTAATGGGAATATGTCAACAAGCAGATTGAAGTTGTAGAATGTAGGCTCTCCAATCATGTCTATTCTACTGTCAATTTCATTGCCTGTGAAACTTTCCAGCATTCCTGACATCTTGTCAAACTTTGATTGACTGGTAGCTGGATCGTCACCTACTTGTACACCGAAATGCATTGTTGGCTTTATCTTTGGCATATAAGAGAAACCTGCTCTTACTTGCGCAAAGTTGCATATTGGTGTTGCGAGATCAAATCCAATGCCAGTTGTACCTGCGGTAACACCGAAGTCAAGATGCTTGAATGCTTGAGACTTGACCTTGTTCTCTTCCGAAAACTGGGCATTAGAAACTTGTGGTATTGCAAGGCCTGCAATGATAATGGCTGCCGATAATAAATGATTCATATATACTACTGTCTTATTGTTTAGTTAGTGATATTCCGTTTTCTTCAATAGTGATAAGTCTTCGCTTATAAAGGTCACCAATAGCCTTCTTATATGTCTTTTTGCTCACTTTAAAGCGGTCTGCAATTAGTTCTGAAGGACTCTTGTCTCCTAAATCGCAATGTCCGTTGTTTTCTTTAAGATAGTTCAGGAGCACTTCGCTGAAGTCTAGCGCTTGCTGATGACCGGTCTTTTGTATGGTTACGTCTATTTTCCCATCCTGACGAATATGGTCAATAAATCCTTTTATTCTGTCGCCAGTATGGAGAGGACGGAAAATTTGATTCTCATAAATCAATCCGTTGTACTTGTTGTCTACAATTACTTTAAAGCCCAGTTCTGTCTTTTGCCATACTAACAAATCTACTTCATCGCCATGCTTGTATGGTGGGCGCTCTTGCGACAGATACTTGTCTATCTTTGCCGTTGCCATTAGGCGATAACTGTCTTCATCAATGTTCACATATACGATGTAAGCATTGCCTTTCTCCATTCTTTTCTTTTGCTCACGGAATGGGCAGAACAAATCTTTCATCAGCCCCCAATTAAGGAATGCGCCATATTCATTGACCCATGAAACCTCTAGGTATGCAAAGTCGCCAACTTTTGCCAACGGCGTAAGGGTTGTGGCTACAGGACGCTCGTCTTGGTCTAGATATATAAATACGTCCAGTTCATCCCCAGGCTTGCATCCTTCTGGAACATATCTTGTAGGAAGCAATATCTCACCTTCATCGCCTCCGTCGAGATACATTCCGAAGTCAACCTCCTTGACAACAGTCAGTTTGTTATAGTCTCCAAGTTTTATTCGCATAAATCCTCCTTTGTATTATTGTTATTAAAATCATTCTCTGCCTCCAGCATGCCGTCTTTCATTTTTATGGTCCTGTCTGTCGTTGAAGCAAGTTGCTCGTCATGTGTCACAATGACAAAGGTCTGTCCGAACTTGTCACGCAGTTCAAAAAACAATTGGTGCAGTTCTTCCTTGTTTTTAGTGTCAAGACTGCCAGAAGGCTCGTCTGCAAGTATTATTGCAGGGTTATTTACTAAGGCCCTTGCCACAGCTACACGCTGCTTCTCTCCGCCCGACAATTCGTTTGGCTTATGCTGTGCACGTTCTGTAAGTCCTAAAAAGGCCAGCAGCTCCTCGGCACGTTTCTTTGCCTCTTTTTTTGACATGCCACTGATGAAGGCAGGAATCATAACATTCTCGATGGCAGTAAACTCAGGCAGCAATTGATGAAACTGGAACACAAATCCAATATGCTTGTTTCTGAAGTCTGCAAGTTTCTTTTTATTCAGTTTGCTGACATCAGTGCCGTCAATTATGATATTGCCGCAGTCTGCACTGTCCAATGTGCCGATAATCTGCAGCAATGTGGTCTTTCCGGCACCACTTGGGCCTACAATGCTTACAACCTCGCCTTTGCCGATGTTCAGGTCTATGCCTTTAAGCACTTCCAGTTTGCCGAAACTCTTTTTGATTCCCTTTATCTCAATCATTGTCTTTTAAATGTCTTTTCAACCCACTTCATGATAGTTGCGTAAGCACTTTCTTTTTCCTGACGCTGTGGTGCGGTAAATGTCATAGTATCTTGCGGTTGTCCGTTTTGGTCTGGGTAGATAATCATCAGACTACATTCCGGGAAACTCTCAGTCAATTCTTTTGGCAGATACTCAAATGCAGGTTTGTACGAAACCGTTCCCTGACGAGCAGTTATGACCACCAGCATGTGGTCGTCGTTCACTTTTTCTGCCAAGGATGTCAGCTGTTTCCAATGATACATCTCGTCGTATTCAGCGTCAAGAGCCGGATGTTTGCTCTTTAGATACTGCTGTATGAGCATAGTGGTGTATTCACGCCCATGGAATATGATTCTACAACCCATGTTGCCGGTCAGGCGTGCCAAGCGTTCTATCCATCTGTAGAATCCAGGTTCAAATTCCACTCTAGACGGCACTGCGACATGTATGCGGCGCATCGTATTCAGTGGGCGCAAAATACGGCAAATCATTATCTGATTGTTTATTTCACTTATCAACCCCTGTGTATACGCCCCCCAGAAACTATCACCTGGCTCTTTTTGCCGGTGCAGTCCCATAATAATCTCCGATGCATCGTTCTCTTTAAAAGCATGTTTGATACCGTTGGCAATGTTTATGGCTAGTCTGCTTTGTGTCTGCATTCTAACGTCCGCAGCCGTGGCTGTTGCCTCTGCCTGGGCAAGAATCCTCTTTCCGCTGTTCTTGTTTCTGTCGCTATCTATATCGTCGTACACGACATTCAGTCCAATCAATCCGCGGTTCAGCTTTTTGTTTCTCATCATTATCGCCAGATTAACCAGCGTATCAGCATCTTCATTGTGCTGTAACGGGAGCATAATCTTTTCGTCGTCTCCCACATTGTTTTCCTCTACAGGGTTCATCTCGCTAAGCAGAATCTTCTGTGCAGAGTTTTCAACAACAACAGAACTGATGATACACGAGAAAAGAATCATCATAACCACACCATTCAGCATATTGGTGTCAACAAGATACGTGCCATCTGGCATCATCAAGCTCATACCAACCATTGTCATGGCAATGCCACCTGCAGCATGTGCCTCTGTCAATCCGAACATCATGTGTCCTGATTGTAGGGGCATTTTGAATCCCAAGCAAGTTCCGTATGCGGCCAGCGCCTTTCCTATAGTTCCGAAAACAACCATGCAGAACACAACCCAAAGTGTGTCTAGGCCATGGAACAATACGCTGAGGTCTATGAGCATTCCCACGCCAATAAGGAAATACGGGATGAATATCGCATTACCGATAAACTCGATACGGTTCATTAGCGGCGAAACGCTCGGAATGAAGCGGTTCATAATCAAACCGGCCACGAATGCACCGAATATACCCTCAAGACCGCAAATTTCCGAGGTTGCTGCACTAAGGAACAATATAGACATCACGTATATGTAAAGCATTACGGCATCTGAATAATGCCTGAAGAACCAACGGGTCATTCTAGGGATGACTATTGCGGCACCTAAGCAGAAACCAATAACTTTTATGACGAATATCACCCAGAACGTGATGTCTGACTGTCCGGCACTAATGCCAACAACGGCAGCAACTACTAGCAACGATAGAGTAAGTGCAATCATTGATGAACCTACGCTGAGCATCACGCTGGAATGCTTCTGCAAACCATATTTGCAAACGATGGGGTAGGCGATGAGTGTATTTGATGACAGGATACATGCCAGCAATACCGATGCCATTGGTGAATAGCCCAGCAACCATATACCTGTAAAATAAGCTATAATAAACGGGACGATAAAGGTCAGCAAGCCGAATATCAGAAACTGAAACCGTTTTTGGTTGATGTCTTTAAGGTTCATCTCCAATCCTGCCAAAAACATGATGTAAAGCACGCCCACCTTACCGAAAAGTTCAAAAGAAGAGTCTCTTTCGAGTATATTCAATCCGTATTTGCCAACCAAGATGCCAGCCAGCACCATTCCTATGATGTGTGGAATGCGTAGCTTTGCCATGATCATCGGCGCAAAGAGGATGATACATAGCACGACGAAGAATATCAACGTCGGATCCGCAATAGGAAAGTAGTGCGAAATATCTGGCAGCATGCTGAATGTCTTATATCAAATTTGAATGCAAAGATACGAAAATCTTATCTAAATATGTTACTTTTGTTTTAATTATGTTGTCTTTAACCCTTATAAACGACAGATTGTAAAGAAAAAAACTCTTTTTTATTTTGTCTAAAGCGGCATTTGTACTAACTTTGCAGCCGATTTTATTTTTACAACTAAATTAAAAGACTTATGAAAGTAGCAATTGTTGGTGCAAGTGGCGCTGTAGGTCAAGAGTTCCTGCGCGTTCTTGCTGAGAGAAACTTCCCGTTGGATGAGTTAGTTTTATTCGGTTCTGAGCGCAGTGCCGGTAAGAAATACACTTTCAAGGGTAAGGAGTACGAAGTAAAACTTTTGCAGCATAACGATGATTTCAAGGATGTGGACATCGCGTTCACTTCAGCTGGTGCCGGCACATCTAAGGAATTTGCTGCCGACATCACTAAATATGGCGCAGTGATGATTGATAACTCAAGCGCATTCCGTATGGACGAGGATGTGCCTCTGGTTGTTCCAGAGTGTAACGCAGCAGATGCGCTTGACCGTCCTCGTGGCATTATCGCCAATCCAAACTGTACAACAATTATGATGGTTGTGGCACTGCAGCCAATCGAGCAGCTTAGCCACATCAAGCGTATTCATGTAGCTAGTTATCAGAGTGCTAGTGGTGCAGGTGCGGCTGCCATGGCAGAATTGGAACAGCAGTATGCAGAGATACAGAGTGGTAAGCCTGTCACTGTGAAGAAGTTCGCTCACCAGTTGGCATACAACGTAATTCCTCAGATTGACGTGTTCCAGCCAAACGGATATACTAAGGAAGAGATGAAGATGTTCAATGAGACACAGAAGATTATGCACAGTGATGTAAAATGCTCAGCAATGTGTGTTCGTGTGTCTGCACTTCGCGCTCACTCAGAATCTATTTGGATTGAGACAGAAAAGCCTGTGTCAGTTGAGGAGGCACAGAAAGCATTTGCTGCAGCAGAAGGCGTTACGCTTCAGGACGACCCAGCAAACCTTGTTTATCCTATGCCATTGCAAACAGCAGGCACTGATGATATTTATGTAGGTCGTGTGCGCAAGGATTTGGCAGACGACTGCGGCTTGACTTTCTGGATTAGTGGTGACCAGATTCGCAAGGGTGCAGCCCTTAATGCAGTTCAGATAGCAGAGTATCTGATAAAGGTTGGCAATGTAAAGTAAATATGTTGATGAATAGTAGCAGGGCAGTCCGTTCGGGCTGCCTTGTTTTTTTCAGGGCAGGAGACTCATGGGGCTCATAGGCTCATAGTGCTTATAGGTCTCATGAGACTCATAGGTCCTATTGGCCCCATAAGAAAACCCCACAAAACACACTTTTCTATTGAAAAGTTTGCGTATATTGCACAAATATTGTAATTTTGTGCCGTTTTTCAGTGATAAACTAATTTTAATAGTAAATGACTCACAATTTATTGAAAGGTAAGCGCGGTATTATTTTCGGTGCGCTTAACGAAGAATCCATTGCATGGAAGGTGGCCGTGAAGGCAGTAGAAGAAGGTGCCCAGATTACTCTGAGCAACACACCTATGGCTTTGCGCATGGGCGAACTAGATGCTTTGAGCAAGCAACTCAACGCTCCCGTCATCGCTGCAGATGCAACAAGCGTAGAAGACCTTGAAAAAGTTTTTGAAGAATCAGTCAAACTTCTTGGCGGTAAGATTGACTTTGTGCTCCACTCAATAGGTATGAGCCCAAATGTTCGCAAGCGCCGTACATACGATGACCTTGACTATAACTATCTGCAGAAGACTCTTGATATCTCTGCTATCTCATTCCACAAGATGCTTCAGGTAGCCAAGAAGCAAGATGCCATTGCCGAGTATGGTTCTGTGGTGGCACTTACATACGTTGCATCACAGCGCACATTCTTCGGTTACAACGATATGGCAGATGCTAAGAGCATGCTTGAGAGCATCGCTCGTAGCTTCGGATATATCTATGGTCGTGAGAAGAACGTTCGTGTGAACACGATATCACAGTCACCAACACCGACAACAGCAGGTAAGGGTATCAAGGATATGGAGAATCTGATGGACTTCTCTAACAAGATGTCGCCGCTCGGCAATGCTACGGCAGAGGAGTGTGCCGACTATTGTGTTGTGATGTTCTCTGATCTCACACGCAAGGTGACAATGCAGAACCTCTTCCACGACGGTGGTTTCTCATCTATGGGCATGAGTCTGCGTGCCATGAACCAGTACTCTAAGGACCTTGCTCCTTACGAGGATGAGAATGGTAAGATTATTTATGGATAAGGGCCTCCCCTAACCCCTCCGAAGGAAGGGAATATAGTAAAAGCGTCTCCAATATTTTGGGGGACGCTTTTAATATATGTTCTAATGATGCCTATTTTCGGAATTGTAATGCTTGCGCGGATTCATTCTCCCCTCCTTCGGAGGGGCCGGGGGAGGTTTCCCATTATTTATAATCCGTTTCCGAAGGATTCTTAGGGTCGCGAACAAATACTTCCCATACCTTGCAGCAGCGCGATTCACCTTCAGGCCCTGAAACATACAATGTTACGACGTTGTGAACATTGTCTTTCTTATATGTGTGTATAGGATTACGCTCGGTAGATGTCGTGCCGTCGCCGAAGTCCCAACGCCATGAGGTGATGTTGCCGTAGCTATTATCTTGGAACACCACGGTGCGTGTTCCCTCGATGACGGTGTGTGTCCATGCTGCCTCTACTGGCTTTCTGAACTGCTTCTCGAGTGGCATCAGCGTGAACAAGCGTTGCATATTTGCGATACCAAACATCTGATGATGCTTTGACAGGTTCCAGAAACCGTTGTTGCCCACACCGCCGTCGTAGTCGATGACTGCCCATGCCAGACCAATCTTCTTGCCTTCGTAGAGCTTCGATTCTATTGATTGTGCCGGACCTCCGTCAGGACTGGCATAGTCGAATGGGGTGATGTAAAACTCAAAGCGCAGCACGCCGTCTTCGCCATGCTTGAACTTGTAGTCATAGGCATAGTTGGCGTAAGGCAGTTCTTTGAGCCACTGCTGCTTGCCCCATACCATTGTCCATGTCTTGCCCTCTGTTGGCGGAGTCATGAAATGGTAGTTCTGTGCATGCACGTTATGCATGGAGTAGAAAGCCTCGAGTCTTGATGTTACATCACGGTTGATGCGGAACTCGTCGGTATGCGGACCACCTGACAAATCTCCGTCAACAACAATCTCATAGGTATCGTTGCGCAGTCCTAACTGGTCGAAATCCCAATAGTCGTCGTATGCCTCGTAATAGAAGTAGAGTCTGTTTAGCCCATTGACCCATCCCACCTTTACCTTTATGTCAAGTGTCTTCTTGTCAATGCCTTTGTGCTTCTTAGTGTCGTCCCACATCTCTTCCATAGGTACGACATAATTGTCGGGCACGATATCCCAGTCTTCAAACGTACCGTCGATGCGTGGAATCTGGTTCTTAGGAAACTGGAACACCTTGAAACCTGGTTCTCTAACCTGTATGCTCGATGGCTTTGGCTGTTCGTAAACGATTTTCTCCGCATCCTTTTGCTTCTGTGCCCATGTGGCAGATGCGCCCATGCAAAGGGCGGCTATGAGAAGGTATCTAAAAGTCTTTGTCATGTTTTTAGTTTTTAGGGGGTTATAAGGTTATGAAGTTATAAGGTTATGAGGTTTTGAGGCAGTCTCCACCTAATTGCAATTAAACCTTAATCCTTAATCCGAACATCCTTAATCCAAAATCCCCTCTCCAAGGAGAGGGATTGGGGAGAGGCTTCTTTTAATATTTATAAAGTTCCACCTTTATGAATTTTGGAGTAGGCTTGTCGAAGTCCAGTCCCTGACCAGAGAAACCTTCGTCGGCAGCAGGCAGCAGGTCGTAGCGCAACTGCACCTCGTCGCCGTTTAGCCAGCGCCCTTCTATCCATTCGCCGTCAACAAACTTGCCCTCTGTTGTCTTTGCCAGTCCAACAACACCGTTGCCGTCGGCAGGCAAGAACTGAACGCGGATGTTTGAACCGAGGAACAGGAACTCGTCATCGGCAGTCTGAATGGCAATGGCATAGCCCTGTGCATCAGGAGCGTATGTTCCACCCAGTCGCTGTGGTGCGCCACCCTTGCGCTGTCCGCTTGACACCAGTTCGTAAACCAGTTTGTAGTTGCCCATTACCAACTCGTCCTTTGTCTTTGTAGGGTCGAGCGCCTTTACCCAAGTGCCCGAAATCTTGCCGTTGGCTTGTGCTTCAAGAATGATGTCTGCAGCACTGCCAGCCTGTTTGTAGAACTCGCAGAATGTCTTGTTGTCTTCATTGCTTATTTTTGCCTCAACGCCGAATGGCGAATAACCGATGCCGCCCATCTGACCGATGGTGTAGGCTGCATTGGCAGCGCCGCCCTGACCAGCTCTTGACTCAGGTACAAACACAGGGTTGCCACCGCGTGCGTACATATTAATAATAGTAGGGAAGTCTGGCAGATAGATGTCTGGTGACAGGATGTCGATGCTCGGAGCACCTGCACGCCAGAAGTCATGAACGTGTGCTTGTGGACCGCCTGCAGGGTAGTTGCCTGGGTGCTTGTCCTCTGGTTGTACTATCCAGGCATTTACAAATGTAGGTATGGCGTATTCCTTCTTTCCTGCTTCAGCAAGAGCGTTGTTGTATCTTGCATAGTTCCATGCCATGAACGATTCGTCGGTATAGTCGCCCTTGCCGAATACCTCTTCCCATGTGCCGGATGTCTTGCATCCCTGACTTTCCCATGCCTTGCGTGTTTCTGGCAGCAGGTTTTCTTTGTTGGCCACGAGATAGTCGATGAGCTGCTGTGGCACAGCGCTGTTAAATGCTTCTACGGCAGCAGGGTTGTAGTCGCGTGTGTATCCGTGCAAACCCACCTCGTTGTTTATCTGCATCATGATAACGGTCTGCTCTTCGCGGTCAACCTCGGCGATGTGCTTCATTGTTGCTGCATAAGCCTTTGCGTCAGCCTCCCAGCTTGCCTGGTTTACGGTTGACAAGATTGACAGTTGCTTTCCGTCCTTGGTGTAGGCAAGAGGGAAACGCTTGGTGTCTTTCTTCACCCACTTAGGGTTGTAGCTGGTGTAGCCGTTCTTCCAACTACCAAACCAAAGCAGAGCCAGTTTCAAGTCGTTGGCGCGTGCATCCTCAATCAGTTCGTCAACGGGTTTGAAGTTGAACTTGCCCTCTTCCGGTTCAATCATCTCCCATGAGATGACAGCAAGCACCGTGTTCACTCCCGCCTCCTTAATCTGTGGCCAGTAAGGCTTCATGTATTCTCTGCTTGATGCGGCAGAGTTAGTTAGTTCTATACCAAGAGCCAGATATGGCTTGCCTTCAACAATAAGTTGTGTTACATTGCCTCTTTTCTCTAAGTGTGGAATAGGGGCGAGTTCTTTGTTTGCTTCATTTTGTGTTGTTCCTGTACAACCTGCCAGTGCTATCGAGCAGGCCAGAACCATTGTCTTGATAAGATTCTTCATAGATAAAAGTTGAATTAATTGTTTGTTAAATGTAGATTACGTAGTTGTGAATGCAAATATAACTAAAACTTGCAAATTAGCAAAATGTAAAGCTTAAAAACTGCCTTGAAAGCTTGAAAATATAATTATATTGAAAAAATGTCGTAAAAAATTTGGTGGTTAGAAAAAAACTTCTTACCTTTGCACTCGCTTACGAAAAGTAAGGGCGTTTAGCTCAGCTGGTTTAGAGCATCTGCCTTACAAGCAGAGGGTCGGCGGTTCGAATCCGTCAACGCCCACAAAGATTAGGGTTCTGCACATTGCAGAACTTTTTTCATTTCCATACAAACCAGTCTCCAAATTTGGTATACTCCGTATATACCGATGGTATATGCCGTGTATACCGATGGTATATTGCCTGTATACCAAATTATTTGCATATTATTGCCAAGAAATACAATCTTTTTTGTATATTTGCACAACCAAAATAACCAATTCTAAAAAACTGAATTATGATATGGAATGAGAGTATGGAATGCATGAGTCGCGAACAGTTGCGCGAGATTCAGAGCATCCGATTGAAGAAAATGGTTGAGTATGTATATCACAACACACCGTTCTACCGTAAGAAATTTCAGGAGATGGATATAACTCCTGATGATATTAAAGGAATAGAAGACATTTCTAAGTTGCCGTTTACTGACAAGTTGGACCTTCGCGACAACTATCCGTTCGGTCTTGCAGCTGTGCCGATGAGCGAGATTGTCAGAATACACGCTTCATCTGGTACCACGGGCAAGCCTGTGGTCGTGCTTTACACACGAAAGGATTTGGCAACGTGGGCAGAGAGCATTTCGCGTGCATTTGCTGCATATGGAGCAACAAAAGAAGATATATTCCAAGTGTCTTACGGCTATGGCCTGTTTACCGGCGGACTAGGTGCTCACGACGGAGCAACAAATATTGGAGCCAGTGTGATTCCTATGTCATCGGGCAATACTCAAAAGCAGATTACTCTGATGCACGACTTCGGCGCTAGTGTGTTGTGCTGCACTCCTTCCTATGCGATGTTCCTTGGAGAGGCAATGAAGGAGTCGGGTTATCCGCGCGATGAGTTCAAGCTGCGCGTAGGTGCATTCGGTGCAGAACCTTGGACGGAGAATATGCGTCGTGAACTGGAGTCGCTGCTCGGAATAAAGGCATACGATATATATGGCTTGAGCGAGGTCGCAGGTCCTGGTGTCGGATATGAATGTAGTTTCCAATGCGGCACTCACCTTAACGAGGACTATTATTATCCGGAAATTGTTGACCCGAAAACAGGCGAGCCGCTGCCGGAGGGTACGTTGGGTGAGCTTTGCTTCACTCATCTTACCAAAGAGGGAATGCCGCTGTTGCGCTACCGTACCCACGATCTTACAGCGTTGCATTACGACAAGTGCGAATGCGGACGTACTCTTGTAAGAATGGATAGAATTCTGGGCCGTTGCGACGACATGCTTATCATTCGTGGTGTCAATGTGTTCCCAACTCAAATCGAGGCTGTCATTTTGAGCCTGAAGGAGTTTGAGCCTCACTACCTTCTTGTGGTTGACAGAGTAAACAATACTGATACTTGCGAATTGAGGGTAGAAGTAAAGGAAGAGTATTTTGTAGACGAAATGGCTCAGATGGTTGGCTTGCAGAAGAAGTTGGAAGCAGAGCTTCGCAGCATAACCGGTATCGGTTTCAAGGTAAAGCTGGTTGAACCTAAGGGTATTGAGCGCAGTACAGGTAAGGCTAAGCGTGTGATTGATAATCGCAAACTGTAATTAGCCCATTAAGTTAAGTGTAATCAAAACAATCTAAAAACGAATTATTATGTTAGCAAAACAGTTGTCCGTTTTTCTTGAGAATAAGTCAGGACGCCTAACCGAAGTTACAGAAGTGTTGGGTAGGGCTGGGGTAAATCTTTCAGCGATGAGCATTGCCGATAATTCTGATTTCGGTATTCTGCGCTGTATCGTTTCTGATCCAGAAAAGGCATATAAAGTTTTGAAAGAAGCAAATTTCGCTGTTAAGATAACCGATGTTATTGGCTTCTCATGTCCGAACATCAGCGGTTCGTTGGCAAAGGTACTTGAATATCTTTCAGATAATGGTGTATTCATAGAGTATATGTATTCATTCGCCAATGGCGATGTGGCAAATGTAATCATTCGCCCAACGGATTTGGAAAGTTGCGACAAAATTCTTGCAGAGAAGAAAGTCGACTTGATAGCAGCCAACGATTTGTATAAGCTCTAAATAATAAATGGCGCAGGTGCTCAACGGAGTCTCTTGCGCCATTTGTCTTATATTACACATTATTATATATATACCTTATTATATATATGGAACCTCCCCCTGCCCCTCCGAGGGAGGGGAGGCTTTTTCACTCTTCGCTTTTCGCTTCTTACTCTTCACTTCTCGCTTTTCACTTTTCACTCTTCACTCCAAACTTTTCACTCCAAACTCCTCACTCCTCACTCCTAACCCCTAACTCAAAAAAAGTTTCCCGAAAATTTGGTGGTTAGAAAAAAACTTATTACCTTTGCACTCGCTTACGAAAAGTAAGGGCGTTTAGCTCAGCTGGTTTAGAGCATCTGCCTTACAAGCAGAGGGTCGGCGGTTCGAATCCGTCAACGCCCACGAAGATTGCCGCAATCAAATTGATTGCGGCTTTTTTAATTATTTTAATTATAACTTTTGTTGTTAATTGAATTTTAATGATTAACTTTGCAGCCTAAATTAATTTAGACATATAATATGAGTTTTAGTGAATTGACAGCCGTATCGCCTATTGACGGCCGTTACAGAGGAAAAACAGCACAGCTGGCAGAGTATTTTTCAGAGTATGCACTCATCCGTTATAGGGTGCGCGTGGAGATTGAGTACTTCATTACTCTCTGTGAATTGCCATTGCCACAACTTCAGGATTTCGACAAGAATCTGTTTGACAAGTTGCGTGACATATATCGCAACTTCACCGAGGCTGATGCGCAGCACGTGAAGGACATCGAGAAGGTGACCAACCACGATGTTAAGGCAGTAGAGTATTTTATCAAGGAAGAATTTGACAAGATTGGCGGACTGGATGCTTATAAGGAATTTGTGCATTTCGGTCTTACCTCTCAGGATATCAATAATACCAGTGTGCCTCTGTCTATCAAGGAGGCTCTTGAAGATGTTTTCTATCCGCTCATAGAAGAACTTATTGGCCAATTGCGAGACTATGCGGAAGAGTGGAAGGATGTTTCTATGTTGGCAAAGACACACGGACAGCCTGCATCTCCAACCCGCCTTGGCAAGGAAGTCATGGTGTTCGTCTATCGTCTGGAGCAGCAGCTTGATTCATTGAAGGCAGTGCCGCTTACCGCTAAGTTCGGTGGGGCAACAGGTAATTATAATGCTCATCACGTGGCTTATCCTCAGTATGACTGGCGTGAGTTTGGAAATAAGTTTGTTAGCGAGAAGCTTGGCTTGAAGCGCGAACAATACACTACGCAGATTAGCAACTACGACTTTATGGGTGCGGTGTTCGATGCTATGCGTCGTGTGAACACTATCGTGATAGACCTTGACCGTGACTTCTGGATGTATATCTCAATGGAGTATTTCAAGCAGAAGATTAAGGCAGGTGAGGTAGGTTCTAGTGCAATGCCTCATAAGGTGAATCCGATAGACTTTGAAAATAGCGAGGGTAATCTTGGCATGTCCAACGCTGTGTTGCAGTTTCTGGCAGAGAAACTTCCAGTAAGTCGCTTGCAGCGCGACCTTACCGACTCAACAGTACTTCGCAATGTGGGAGTGCCAATGGGGCATAGCGTGATTGCTTTCCATAGCACATTGAAGGGCTTGCGCAAACTGATATTGAACAGTGAGAGCATTGCAGCCGATTTGGACAACACTTGGGCTGTTGTTGCTGAAGCTATACAGACAATCTTGCGCCGTGAGGCTTATCCTAATCCGTATGAGGCATTGAAAGCCCTTACGCGAACCAACACCAAAATGACAGAAGAAACAATACACGAGTTTATTCAGGGACTTGATGTCAGCGATGAAGTAAAGGCAGAGCTGATGGCTATCACCCCACACACTTATACTGGTATTTAAATTAAAAAGGATTTACAAGACCCAGAGGCTCCATGAGCCTCATTAGACCCATAAAAAAGCAAAAAGAAAAACAGAGCCGTGAGGCTATACATTATTAATTAAAACACAAAGAGAATTATTATGGAATTAGAAAACGAGAAGAAACAGGAAGGAATGTCTGCAGAGCAGACAGGTAACCGTGAGGGCTATCAGTCTACAGGAAACTACCAAAATTATCGTGCGGCAGGTCGCTCTCCGCGTCCTCGCATTAGCAATGCACAGCGTTCATATAATCCGGAACGCGCAAATTACAACAGAAACAAGGAAGACGAAGGCGGATTCCGTCCTGAGGGATTCGGCGCTGCTTTACAGGGTGGTGCTCCTCAGCGTCCGTCATATCGTCCACGTTATAATAATGCTGGCGGCTATGGTCAGCAGCAGGGCGGTTATGGTCAGCAGCGTGGTGGCTATGGTCAGCAGCGTGGCGGCTACGGTCAGCAGCGTGGCGGTTATGGTCAGCAGCGTGGCGGCTATGGTCAGCAGCGTGGCGGTTATGGTCAGCAGCAGGGTGGTTATCGTCAGCAGCAGGGTGGCTATGGTCAGCAGCAGGGTGGTTATGGTCAGCAGCAAGGCGGTTATGGTCAACAGCGTGGCGGTTATGGTCAGCAGCGTGGCGGCTATGGTCAGCAGCGTGGTGGCTATGGTCAGCAGCAGGGAGGATTCCGCAAACGCACACCGGGATATGATCCAAATGCTAAATACAGCTTAAAGAAGCGTATAGAATATAAGGAAGAGAATTACGATCCGAACGAACCGGTTCGTCTAAACAAGTTCTTGGCTAATGCAGGTGTTTGCAGCCGTCGTGAAGCCGATGAGTTCATCCAGGCAGGTGTTGTCACTGTTAACGGTGAGGTTGTAACAGAGCTCGGAACAAAGGTTATGCGTACTGACGAGATTAAGTTCCATGACCAGCCTGTTGCATTGGAGAAGAAGGTTTATGTACTTCTTAACAAGCCAAAGGATTACGTGACAACCAGCGACGACCCGCAGCAGCGCAAGACCGTAATGGACTTGGTGAAGAATGCTTGTACAGAACGCATATATCCTGTTGGCCGTCTTGACCGCAATACAACAGGTGTGCTTCTCTTGACCAACGATGGCGACATGGCCAGCAAGCTGACTCATCCAAAGTTTTTGAAGAAGAAGATATATCATGTCTATCTTGACAGAAATGTTACAGCACATGATTTGCAGCAAATAGCAGAAGGCATTGTTCTTGAAGATGGAGAAATCAAGGCAGATGCAGTTGAATATGCAGATCCAGTTGACAAGAAGCAGGTAGGCATCGAGATACATAGCGGAAAGAACCGCATCGTGCGCCGTATATTCGAGAGCCTTGGCTATAAGGTGACAAAGCTCGACCGCGTACAGTTTGCTGGTCTTACAAAGAAGAACCTCCGTCGTGGCGACTGGCGCTACCTCACAGAAGAGGAAGTAGACCGTCTGCGCATGGGAGCGTATGAGTAAATTTTTAGGAGTTAGAGGAGGATAAAAGAAGATAAAGGGAGTTAGAGGAAGATAAAAGAAGATAAAAGAAGATAAAGGGAGTTAGAGGACAATACTAACAAGTTCAAGCAACTTGTCAACTCGTCAACTTGTCAACTCGTCAACTTGTCAACTCATCAACTTGTCAACTCAAACAACTCATCAACTTATCAACTCGTTAACTCGTAAACTTAAAAGAATATGAAAAGAACAAAAATAGTAAGCGTACTGAAATCAACAGATTTCGGCGCAACAGTAACCGTTAAGGGATGGGTGCGTACTCATCGTAGCAGCAAGGCCGTCGATTTCATTGCCTTGAACGACGGTTCTACTATTAATAATGTACAGGTGGTTGTAGATCCATCTAAGTTTGACGAAAACCTTCTCAAGCAGATAACAACCGGTTCATGTATCAGTGCAACCGGTACATTGGTTGAGAGTCAGGGTGCAGGCCAGTCGGTAGAGATTCAGTGCGAGTCGCTCGAACTCTATGGCGCTTGTGGTAACGACTATCCAATGCAGAAGAAGGGACAGAGCTTTGAGTTCATGCGCCAGCATGCTCACATGCGTCTGCGTACAAACACATTCGGAGCCGTTATGCGCATCCGTCACAATATGGCTATTGCCATACATCAGTACTTCCACGAGCATGGATTCTTCTATTTCCATACACCTATCATCACAGCCAGCGACTGTGAAGGTGCAGGAAACATGTTCCAGGTAACAACAAAGAACCTGTATGACCTGAAGAAGGACGAAGAAGGCAAGATTATCTATGACGACGATTTCTTCGGTCAGCAGACATCACTCACCGTGAGCGGTCAGCTTGAGGGTGAATTGGGTGCTACTGCGCTTGGTGCTATCTACACCTTCGGTCCAACTTTCCGTGCTGAGAACAGTAATACTCCACGCCATCTTGCTGAGTTCTGGATGATTGAACCTGAGGTTGCGTTCCTTGACCAGGAAGAACTGATGGACCTTGAGGAAGATTTCATCAAGTATTGTGTGCGTTGGGCACTTGATAATTGCAAGGACGACCTTGAGTTCCTCAACAAGATGATTGACAAGACTCTTATCCAGCGTCTTGAGGGTGTATTGAAAGATAGCTTCGTGCGCCTGCCTTACACTAAGGGTATTGAGATTCTGCAAGAGGCAATCAAGAACGGCAAGAAGTTCGAGTTCCCATGCAACTGGGGCGATGACCTCGCTTCTGAGCATGAGCGCTATCTCGTGGAGGAGCATTTCAAGAAGCCAGTCATCATGACCGACTACCCAACAGCTATCAAGGCGTTCTATATGAAGCAGAATGCTGCTGAGGGTGAAGGCTCTGTTGGATATAAGGGATGTGTGGCTCCTGGTCCTACAATGCAGGGAACCGACGTTCTCTTCCCACAGATTGGTGAGATTATCGGCGGTTCTGTTCGTGAGGAAAGCTACGACAAACTGATGGCGGAAATCGACCGTCGCCAGATGGAGACCGACAAACTCTGGTGGTATCTTGATACACGCCGTTGGGGCTCATGTCCGCACGCCGGATTCGGCTTAGGCTTCGAGCGTCTCATTCTGTTTGTGACAGGAATGCAGAACATCCGCGACGTCATTCCTTTCCCTCGCACACCAAAGACAGCTGAATTCTAACACAAATCGTCGCAAAGCCCTATAACTAGGGAGATGTGGCACTAAATATTGAAGTAAAGCATTTTTTCTAGGGAAATAATAAAAAAACTTCAATTTTATTTGCAAGATTTCAGATTTATATCTATATTTGCATCGAAATTTGTGTCTCCGCACGCGAGATGCAGATTGTTTTTGGTAATGTTAAATCTATAGTATAGGGCGAAAGCGTATTATAAGAGAGAATAAAAAATAAAATAATAAGAATAGTAAAACTATTTATTTAATTAATTAAATTTTTAAAAACAT
>JAFQQY010000018.1 GCA_017410365.1 Prevotella sp. | reverse complement strand
GGACTTCGAGACACCCGATGCCGACTTCTTCCCCTTGAGCATCTGCCAGAAACTCTTCGGAATGGAGGGACCTTACGTAGGGCGAACCTTCTCTTTCTGGAAAAAGGGCGGTTACACACGCCGCGTATCGGGAGTGTATCGCGACTTCCCCACCAACTCTATCCTCGGAAACCATATTTACCACTCGATGAATGAAGAGGAGTATGAACGGTTCTTGCTTAAGAATCGTTTGGAATGGGAAAACACGGTTTATGTGAAAGTGCGCGAGGGAATATCCACAGAAATGGCAGCCTCGATGATAACAGATAAGATACAGGAACTGACCCAAGACTCAACATGGCAATTCCACTTGCCCACGATACACGACATCTACTTCATGTCGCAGGATGACATCGGAAAGCAGGGCAGCCGTTACATGACATGGCTATACTTCCTCATTGCTTGGCTGATTGTGGCAATAGCAGCAATCAACTACACAAACTTCGAGATTTCCCTCATACCTTATTATATTAAAGAGATAAACGTTCGCCGCATCTTCGGTGCACGGACATGGCCTCTTCGCTTGAAGCAACTGGGAAGGGCTGTCCTTACCTTGCTCTTGGCTTTGGGAATTTCCTTTGTAACCTTAAGCATCATCGACCGACAAGGGTGGCTGCTGGAGTATATGCATGCCGACTTGGCATTCAGCCAAAACCTCATCGTCATAGGGGTTATGGGTGCGCTCACGCTTGTCATTCTCCTCGTGGCGGGTGGTTATCCTGCATGGTACTCCACTTCTCACAAGCCAGCCCTTGTCATCAACGGAAACTTTTCTCTCTCTGAAACCGGACGTTTCTTGCGTCGGACATTGGTGGGCATGCAGTTCACCGTCTCAATGATTATTATCATCTTTACCCTGCTGATGACATCGCAGACGCATTTCATGTACAATACCCCAATAGGTTATGCACGCGATTCCGTGCTCTATCTTGAAGTGGACATTGATTTACAAAGGATGCATCAAGCCCCTATCAACGAAGCATTACGTCAAGATCCCGATGTAGTGAGTTTTTCATGGACACGCTTTCGATTGGGCGAGAGTGACTTAACAATGAATTGGGGACGTCCATATAAAGGAGAGTTGATTTATTTCTTGAACCTACCCGTAGAACCGAACTTCCTAACGACCATGGGAATACGCATTACCGAGGGGCGAAACTTTCGCCCTGAAGATGCAACAAAAGAGTTTGGCGGACCACTCATCATGAACGAGACCGCACGAAAAATGTATGGATTGAAGTTGCACGACAAGATTCAGAACGATCAGATTATCGGATTCATGGAAGACACCTATGTCGGAACACTTCATAAGAAGGTATCTCCAACCGCATTCTACATATTTAATGAAAAATATAACATGATATACGGAAATTGCGCCATCCGCCTCACCTCGCCCGAAAAGGCAGTCAATGTTAGCAGAATGCTGAACAAGCTCAATAAAGAACTCACGGACGGACAAGCAACTATGAAGTTTTATACCTCCGACGATATTTCCGACATTGCCTATGCCGTAGAGGACAAGCAGTTCACCATGGTACTCACAGGTTCCATCATCTCATTGTTGATTTCCCTCATCGGAGTATTCGGCCTTGTGCTCTTCGAGACACAGGCGAAGCGTAAGGAGATAGGCGTGCGCAAGGTGTTCGGTTCAACAACCAAGGGCATTCTCACGATGTTCAACAAGCAATATCTGCACATCCTCATCGTATGCTTCGTGGTTGCAGCGCCTGTAGCATACTACCTGTTTAACAGGTGGATAGAGACGTTTGCCTACCGCACACCTACACATTGGTGGCTGTTCGGCATTGCATTCCTCAGCGTCAGTGCCGTTGTCTGCCTCACCGTAACAATACAGAGTTGGCGGGCGGCACGGGAAAGACCGGTGGAAACGATTATGAAATAGAATCTTCTTTTGGATTAAAGATTAAAGATTAAGGATTAAGGTTTGATACCAAAGCATACGTCTGCACTCCTACACTCCTTCCACTCCTACACTCCTTAAATTGGATGAGGGATGAGAGTTTATGGATGAGGGATTGCCTGTAAAGCTATTGTCTGAACTCCTGAACTCCTGAACTCCCGAACTCCTAAAATCCCCTTACAACTAGAAAAATAAAGAATTAAATATAAAAGCTCCATGCTACTACACAACATAAAACTTGCTTTTCAGCAAATGAGGAAATACCGGCTGCAATCGGCAGTCAGCATCGTAAGTCTGGCCATCGGCTTTGCCTGCTTTGCATTGGCTATGCTATGGATAAGGTATGAACGGACATTTGACACACAGCATCCAGACGCAGACCGTCTGTATATGGTGTACCAGAAAGAGGGATTGATTGTGCGCGAACCGCTGGCTGGTTATCTTGCTTCCAATCTGCCCGAGGCTGAAATGGTTACCAAAATCGTACCAGGACAAAATACCATCCTCATTGATGGTGTGAAACACGAAATCAACGAGATGCAATGCGACAGCAGTTTCCTGAAAACGATGGGAATACGCGTGGTGTCGGGCAATGCTGACTTCTGGATGCACCGCCATCAGTATGCCGTAACCGAAGAGTTTGCTGCCAAGGTGTGGGGCAAGGACAATCCAGTAGGGAAGACGTTCAAATCAGTATGGAATGATCAGGAACTGACTGTAACGGCTGTGGTGAGCAGCTACGGACAGCACACCAATATTCCTTTCGACATTATCTACGGCGAAACATATGAACTTAACTGGTACAGCAGCTGTGGCTATGCCCTTGTCCGTCTGAACCAGAGGGCAGATGGCGAAGCCTTTGTGCAGAAGATGGACACTTTCGTAGTTAAGGTGCCAGAGACCGTACACGACTGGGGCAAAGGCGGAGCATTCGATTACAGCGGACTAAGTGCCGTACCTCTCGGCAGATTCCGCCAAGTGCTGAGCGACTCTGGCGAAACCAGCACACTGAGTTCCGCCACTGGTCTCGTGCAATTCCGCCATATCCGTATTATAGCACTGGCTGGCATACTGCTCATCATGTCAGGATTGCTAAACTATCTGACGCTGTTCCTCAACCGCATCTTCATTCGCCATCGTGAAGTGGTGCTTCGCTCGGTGTTCGGTGCCACCACACGCAACATTATGGCAATGCTCTTCACTGAGTATGCCCTACTGCTGGTCATCGCCTTGGGCTGCGGTCTGCTTTTCATAGAGGCATTGCTGCCATGGTTCCGTGGAATAACGGGTATTGCCAGCGCCCGCCATGCCATCTATGGCGAGACTGCTATATACTCGGCTGTAGTGATGGTTGTCGGTTTTATATTGTCGGTTCCTGTCATCGGATATTTCCGACGCAAATCGGCACAACATTCCTTACAAGGACGCGGGGTACAGCACACCTACAAGAACTTCCGCAAGCTAAGTGTGGTGGTGCAGATGACCATCAGCATTGGTTTCATATTCTGCACAGCAGTGATGATGATGCAACTGGAGAAACTGCGTCACACCAACCCGGGATTTGAGCGCCAGAACATGGCGGTGCTCAACATCTACGACGACAACGACCATAAGGCCTTTGCCCAACAGTTGAATCAAATACCCGAAATCAAGGAGTGGCACGAGGGATATTCACTTTTCCCGCGAAACGGCATGATTGGTTTCAGTCTGGGTGTGGGAGGAACAGACAAGCGCATTTACTGCAACATGGTGTTGGGTGCAAAAGACTACCAGCAGTTCTATGGTCTGCAACTTAAAGAAGGTCGCTGGATTGAGGAAGGCGACAAGGACTGTGCTGTGGTGACCGAATCTGCAGTCAAAGAGATGGATGTAGAAAAGCCCATCGGCACACGGTTGGAACAGAGCAAGAAAAAGGGTTACACCATCGTGGGTGTGGTGGAGGACATCTTTTACAAAGGACCTTCTGACAAGGCAGAGAATCATCTCTTCTGCAACGACCTGTACGGCAGCAGTTATGGGCATGGACTTTACCTCATAAAATACCACAAAGGCACATGGGATAGTCTGAGCAAGAAACTGAACGACATGCTGAAGAATACCGAAACGGGCAAGAACACTTACAGTCTGAAAAATTGCGAAGAGGAATACGACAAGATTATCCTCTCAGAACTGACACTGCGCAAACTGATGACTGCCGTATCGCTGGTATGTATCCTCATTTCTCTCTTCGGAATATGGTCGATGATTATGCTTGATTGCGAGCAGAACCGTAAGGAAATTGCCGTGCGCAAAGTGTTTGGTGCCAAGGTCAGTCAGGTGCTGGCACAGTTCATCACTGAGTATCTGCTGCTACTCTTTGTATCTGCCATCATTGCTTTCCCAATAGGTTATGCCTGCATGAAACCTTGGATTGAACAATACATCATACAGACAGAGTTGCCATGGTGGCTCTTCGTCGGTATCTTCCTCCTCATCACCCTGCTCGTAACGCTCTGCATCGGTTGGCGCGTGTGGAAAACGGCACATGCTCATGCGGCGGAGGAGATTGGGAAGGGGTAAAAGCCCCCTCCTGGCCTCCCCGAGGAATGCCCCCACCTAACCTCCCCCTTGGGGGAGGGAAAGAAAAACTCACCCGTGGATTAAAGATTAAGGTTTGTTACCAAAGCATACGTCTTTTTTTTCGCACAGCTCAAGGAAACTCCTTCTTAGCGAAGCGATAACTTCTTTTAACTCCACACAAAAGAAGAGGGTTTGTTACCACTCCCCTCTCCAAAGGGCGAGAGGTCGGAGGTAAGGCTTTCTGAACTTATAGAAAATAACAACAATGAAACTCTACAGTATCATAATTTCCTTACGAGCAATGACTCGTTTCAAGTCTCATACGGCTATAAACATTGCCAGCCTCGCACTGGGACTGACCTGTGCCCTCACCATCCTGCGGTATGTCCATCAGGAGCTGACGGTCGATAGCCACTATGCCGACTTGGCAAACACCTATATCATGCTCTCCGAGCGGGAAGGTGACTCCAGTCCCAGCCTCGGTTGCGATGAGAACCCCAACAAAGAAGAGGGTTGGGTCTATCCCAGCCGCGCCCCCGAGGTGGAAGAAGCTGCAGAGTTCTGCATCCTCAATCAACTAACAGTAGAAAAAGATAATCAAGAGTTCTCCCTCTACTGCATGGCTGCCGACAGTGTTTTCTTCAGCATAGCACGTTTCCCGCTGTTGGCTGGAAGCAATAAGCTAGAAGGTTCAAACGACATAATCCTGACCGACGAGGCTGCCCGTCGACTGTTCCCTAACGTTGACCCATTGGGCAAAACCGTCAAGGCACTGCGCGGTGAGGTGTTCACGGTGAAGGGCATCGTGGGCAAGCCCGCTTGCAAGAGCACCGTCATGTTCGACATCGTGTTCAACTACCACCGTGGCGACCATTGGGACCGCATTTCCTTGAAACTGCTCCGCCTGCGGCCGGACACCGACATCGACGACTTCAACGAGCGCAACGGACAGTTCTTCTACAGCAAGATATGGGAGTACAACCTGCGCTACCAGCTCTTCCCCATGAAGGAGCTGTACTTCCACCCCAGCTACGGCCTTTGGATGGATGAACAAACTTGCAAGGGTAATGCCAGCAATGTGCGTATACTCAGTATCGCGGCAGCTATCCTGCTTTTCATCGGCATCTTCAACTTTGTGAATGTCTATACAGCCATCCTGCTCCGACGGGGCAAGGAGATGAACATCCGCCGCATCTACGGTGCCACGCGCAGCCACATCTTTGCCTGCCTGTTTGTGGAGAACTTAGTACAGGTGGCCGCGGGCCTCTTCCTGGCCTGGATGTTCATCGACGCATCGCAACCGCTGATGGAGCGCTACTTGGGCATCCCGCAAATGGACTACAAGACGTTCGACTGGCAGGCTTCGCTGGCCCTGCTCGTGGGGTTGCCCTTCGTCACTACGCTCTACCCCTTCTGGAAGCATGTCCACAAGGCACCCATCACCTCCATGCAGTCGGTGGGAGCCATGAGCCGGCCGGGAGTGTCGCGCGACGTCTTCCTCTTTTTGCAATACATCATCACCTCTACACTGGCCGTCTTTGCCATCTACTTCATCAGCCACCTGAACTACATCCTCCACACCGACATGGGGTACAACACGCGGAACATCGTCACCGCCACCCTCAGCAGCGAGGATGGAATCAACAACATCCGCAACGAAGAGGAGTGGGAAAAAATGCGAGAAGAGATGCGCCACAAGGCCAGCCTGCTGACCATCCGCCTGAACGAGTCGCCCCTCATCACCCACTGGTGTAACCCACAGGGAATGCCTTACCAGATGACGGAAGGAAGCGGTGGTACAGACATCATCCACAACGGACAGACCATCGAAGTGCTCAAGGGCGACCTCACCAAGGGATACCAAGCCATCATGGGTTATGAATTAGCGGCCGGCCGCCTGTTCACCGATGAAGATGAATGGAATGCCTACATCTGCATCATCAACGAATCGATGGCCCGTCTGTTGGGCATCACCGACCTGGCCGAAGCCTACGTGCAGACAGCCCGCCGCCTGTGGATTACGTGGTCCGCTGACGCTTCTGTACAAGAGGAGATGAAGACCAACCCGCCCTACCGCGTGGTGGGCATCATCAAGGACTTCAAGACGGGACACCCGACAAGCCCCACACGCCCCCTCTTCTTCACGCCCGACAAGGACGGCTTCGGCCGTCACCCCTTCGCCTTCTATGCCTCGTACCCCGAGGGACGACGAGCCGAGGTGGTCGATTTTCTGGTGAAACTGCATGCCGAAGTGGGCAACGGTGAACTGAAGTACAGCTTCATCGAGGACGAGCTGGCCGCCGTGTTTGACGATGACCGCCGCACGGTGCACATCTACACCACCTTCAGCGTGGTGGCCATCGTCATCTCGTGTTTGGGACTGCTGGGGCTCTCGCTCTTCGACATCCAGCGCCGTCGCCGCGAGATAGCCCTGCGCAAGGTACATGGTTCCACCGTTAGCCAGATATTCGGTCTTCTCATGAAGCGCTACATAATAATCATGACAACAGCCTTTGCCGTTAGCATCCCACTTGCGCTTTGGCTTATCAACATCTATACAGCCGACTTCGCCAGCTGTGCCCCTATCGGCATTTGGATTTTCCTGACCGTAGCCCTGCTCATCGGTGGCATCTCCACAGGTGCCCTCTACGTGCAGGTACGCCGGGCTGCTCACATTCCTCCGGCAGAAGCGATAGCGATGGAATAATAATGCCCCGTGGATTAAGGATTAATAAAGAATTAAATATAAAAGCTCCATGCTACTACACAACATCAAACTTGCTTTTCAGCAAATGAGGAAATACCGGCTGCAATCGGCAGTCAGCATCGTAAGTCTGGCCATCGGCTTTGCCTGCTTTGCACTGTCTTCGCTTTGGTGGAGATACGAAACGACGTATGATGCCTTTCATCCCGAGGCTGAGAACTTGCACATACTAATGCATTCACCAGACAAATGGGCAACCAGTTTCCCGCAAAGTTCCCACGAATATGCTGCGCTGATTATAAAGAATGTGCCACAAGCAAAACAGACCACCAGTTTCAGTATTCGTCAATTGAACATCAACAAGAACATCATTGATGATGTATTGATAGCCGACACGATGTTTCTTTCTACTTTCCTTCCTGAATTGATTGCAGGAAACTATCCTCAGATGCAACCCGACGGAACTGCTGCTGTTGTAACAGAAACATTGGCAAAGAAGCTCTTCGGTTCGACCGACTGCATTGGACAAGAATTGAGATTAGATTACATTAATACCGATTCCCAAAAGTGCGATACCATGACATGGGGTAAAGGCGCATATACCGTGGCAGCCGTGATTAAGGATTGGGGCAAACATAGCTTTTTCAGATTTCAATGTATTGTTCCTTTGAATATTGAAGAGAGTGTTGGGCCCGACAACCACTTTTTTAGTTATTTCACCGTCATACGCATGCACCCTAAAGCCAATGCCGATACCGTTACAGCCCACATCAATAAAATACAACAAGTACAAATAGACGACTCACGGGTGATTCCGCTCACTTCTTTTCATGAAGACTGCCCTTCCCTATTCACCCACATTGTAAAGACTGACTACATCCGTACGTTTGCAATCTTGGGACTGTTGGTGATTATATGTGCCATTTTCAACTACCTTTCTTTATATACCATCCGCATACGTATGAGGGCACACGAGCTGGCTTTGAGACTGGTATGCGGTTCTACACGCAGGCAACTGTTGGTGTTGCACATCACAGAATTTCTTTTAATGCTGTGCGCATCCTGCTTCTTGGGATTGTTGTTTGTCCATCTGCTGCTGCCTGAGTTCAAGAATATCACCTACATTTATGAAGAAGATTCATATTTCTTCTGCGAAATGGGGTTATACATGCTGGCGGTTTCCTTGTGTACCATTCCCCTGCTGGTGGGTACGACCTGGTGGATGCAGCGGTTGTCGCTGAAAGAAAGATTGCATAAAGGCATGATCAGCGGACATCGCAACGTGTTCCGTCCGCTGAGTCAATGGGTGCAGTTGGTTGTCTGCATGGGACTCATCTTCTTCACCTCAGTCATCATTCTGCAACTGCATTATCTGCGCAACAGCACCGATATAGGGTTCAAGTACCAAAACCGAGCCATATTCTTTTCTTTTCAGAATCCTGAGAGAACAGAACAGATAGCACATTATCTACGTAGCCTTCCTGATGTGGAAGATGTAATGATTGGTTGCAAAGATATATATACACCTGAATATAGTCGATTGATATACAACGATGCAAGTATTCTTACAAAAGACATCGCAATTAAAGAGATTTCTCGAAAGGAGATTGATTTCTGGGGATTGGAACTACTGGAAGGGCGTTGGATAGAAGACAACGAAGAAGGATTTGCTTTGGCAAACGAATCGGCTGTGAAGTACTTGGAGCTAATCCAGCCTGTAGATACCTTTGTTCGCGATGTACGCTTACACATCAAAGGAGTGGTACGCAACGTCTGTGCCCAGTCGCTCATCAATCCTCAACGGCCGATGCTCTATGTTCCGAAACCAAAAGAAGAAAAGGAAAATGCCTGGCAATACACAATAATCAGTTACCGCCCTGGCACATGGCCAACCATTCGCGATTCTATAAACAGTCATCTAAAAGTTTATTACAACAATAATAATGATTGGCATCTAAGCAACGTTGAAGAATCATTCAACAACCTGCTTCATTCTGAGGATAAACTGCTGGGACTGTTCTATATAATGACAGCAGTCTGCATCATCATTGCCTTGTTTGGCACCTATTCGCTGATAACCATCAGTTGCGAACAACGACGCAAGGAGATTGCCGTGCGCAAAGTGTTCGGTGCTCGTACTGGCGATATACTGCGACTGTTCTTCATTGAACAGACTGCGGTACTCGTTGCTGCTGGCATCGTTGCCTTCCCCATTGCCTACGTTTGCGTAAAGCCATGGTTAGAGGGTTACATACATCAGGTTGCCATTCCTCTATGGCTTTATCCGGCTATCTTCCTCCTCATCACCCTGCTCGTAACGCTCTGCATCGGTTGGCGCGTGTGGAAAACGGCACATGCTCATGCGGCGGAGGAGATTGGGAAGGGATAGGATAGTCAGAAGTTAAGGAAGTTAAAGAAGTTATCGCTTCGCTGAGAAGTTAAAAGCCATTTGCGTGACAAGCATGCGGTTTAACTCCCAATAATGAATTAAAAAATAATTCGCTAAAGTTCATCAACACGTGAAAACATTAAGCATTAAGCATTACGCATTAAGCATTATCCTTGCTTTGAGCCTGCCAGCAAGCGCACAGGAAAAGCAAGTGCATACACTGACATTAGAACAGGTGATACGCATGGCACAGGAGAAGTCGCCAAGTGCTGTAAGCGCACGACTAAACCGAGAATCGGCAGAGTGGATCTACAGGTTCTACAAGGCCAACTATCTGCCATCGGTAACGCTGACCTCCAACCCCAGTTATGCTCGGAGCATCAATAAGATTACGCAGCCCGACGGAACTTTCAAGTATCTGGAACAGAACAGTCTTTCCACCGACCTAAACCTGAGCATACAGCAAAATATTGCACTGACGGGCGGAACTTTTTCTATCACTTCGTCGCTGGACCGCTCTGACTTCTTCCGCGAAGGACAAGACAGAGAGACGTCTTACAGCTCACGCCCCATATATATAGGATATAGCCAGTCGCTCTTCGGACTGAACTCGCTCAAGTGGGACCGCCGCATCGAACCGATTGCTTATCGTGAAGCCTGCAAACGCTACAACGAAACGATGGAACTGGTGGCGTCGAACGCATGCAGCTATTTCTTCAATCTGGCTGCGGCACAGGTTAATGCAGAGATTGCCAACTTCAACTACGCCTCTGCCGATACTCTCTATCGCTATGCTAAGGGACGCTACGGCATTGGCACCATTACAGAAAACGAGATGCTGCAACTGGAAATAAACAAACTGAGCGAAGAGACAAACCGCATAGAAGCACAATTTGCGGTGGAAGACAACATGCAAGCGCTGCGCTCGTTTCTCGCCTTACAGGACAATGTGGAAATACGTGTCGTACCTGACGACTCGGTGCCACACTTCATGGTATCTGCCGACAAGGCCTTGGCAATGGCGTATGAGCATAACCCCGACCCAGAGTATTTTAAACGCGCCCGACTGCAGAGCGACCGCAATGTGGCAAACGCCAAGGCGAATGCGGGACTGCGTGCGAATATATACCTGCAGTTCGGACTTACACAAACGGGACCTGACGTGCAGTCTGCATATCGCGACCCGATAAACTCACAAACAGCAAGCGTAACACTGTCGCTGCCAATACTCGACTGGGGGCGAGGACGCGGACAGGTGAAGATGGCCCGTTCTAATCGCGAACTGGCATATCTGAACATCAATCAGAGTGAGCGTGACTTCCAAGAGAATGTCTTTCGCATAGTACGCCAGTTCAATCAGCAGGCTGCCAAAATGAACATCGTGGCGAAGACCGACATCACCGCAGAGCGACGCTTTGAAGTGGCAAGACGTCTCTACCTCATGGGCAAAAGCAGCATTCTCGACCTCAACTCCGCCACAAGCGAAAAAGATGCAGCACGGCGCAACCACATCTCCGCCCTGCGCAACTACTGGAGTCTCTACTACACTCTACGCAGCCTCACTGGCTATGACTTTGAGAGGGGGAAGGAGATTGAGTGGGAGAAGTAGAGGCACACCCCGTGGATTAAGGATGAAAGATTAAGGATTAAAGTTTGTTACAAAAGCATACGTCTGCACTCCTAAGCGAAGCGTCACTCCTTTACTCCTACACTCCTTAAAAAGAAAGCATACGTCTGCACTCCTACACTCCTTCCACTCCTACACTCCTGATAGTATTGTCTGAACTCCTGAACTCCTGAACTCCCGAACTCCCGAACAAAGATACTCCTTTACCCCTAAAATAAACAATAAACAAAAAAATATGGACATTCAACTAAAAAAACGACCGTGGTACATACGCTACAAGTACTACCTGATGGCTGGGGCTGCCTTTATGGCTTTTATGATTTATGTCGTGTTCCTATCCATGGGACCACGAAAGCAACGCATCGACACAGACAGCATTCAAATAGCCGACGTTGAGACAAACCGCTTCATGGAATACGTGGATGTGGAGGGACTGGTGCAACCTATCCTCACCATCCAAGTGAACACTAAAGAGGGCGGCAGCGTGGAACGCATCGTGGCTGAAGAGGGTGCCTTACTGCAAAAGGGCGATACCATATTGACTTTGGTGAACCCCGAACTGACCCGCTCTATCAACGACAGGCGTGATGAGTATGAGAAGCAGTTGGTGAGCTACCGCAACCAAGAAATAAACATGGAGAAACAGACGCTGAACCTGCGCCAACAGATTCTGCAAGCCCGCTACGAACAGAAGCGGTTGAAGAAGAACTACGAACTGGCAAAGGAGGAGTATGCCATGGGCATCAAGAGCAAGGCGGAACTGGAAGTGGTGGAGGAGGAATACAACTTCAAGACCCAGACAGCCGCCCTACAGATGGAGAGTCTTAAACACGACTCTGTGGCCAGTGCCCTGAGCCGTCAGATGCTGCAGGCTGACCGTGAACGTGAGCGAAAGAAGTTCGACCGTGAGATGGAGCGCCAAAACGATTTAGTGGTACGTGCTCCCATCAGCGGACAACTAAGTTACCTTCAAGCCACACCAGGTCAGCAGGTGGGCGGGAACAGTCGCATTGGCGAGATAAAAGTGCTTGACCAATACAAGATTCACACTTCGCTTAGCGAATACTATATCGACCGTGTCACTAACGGTCTGCCTGCAACCATCATCTATCAGGGCAAGCGTTTCCCGCTGAAGATTACCAAGGTGGTGCCCGAGGTGAAAGAACGCAGTTTCGATGTCGATCTGGTCTTTGCCGACAAGATGCCTGACAATGTTCGTGTGGGCAAGAGCTACCGCGTGCAAATTGAGTTGGGGCAACCAGAAGAGGCGGTGGTGATACCGCGCGGCAACTTCTACCAGGCCACGGGCGGACAATGGATATATAAGGTGAACGAGGCTGGCGACCGTGCTTTCCGCACCGCCATCACCATAGGCAGACAGAACCCGCAACAGTATGAAGTGACAGCAGGACTGAAACCCGGCGACCGTGTCATCACCACCGGTTACGACCAGTTTGGAGATGCAGAGGTGCTGGTACTGGAAGGAGGAATCTCTTTGGATGAGAGATGAGAGTTTAGGGATGAGGGTTTGCTTGCATTCATACTTCAAAATTCAAAATTTCTAATTCAGGGGTGAGGCCGTCTCCACTCCTAAAAAAGAAACCAACTTCTAAAGAAAATAAATCTTATGTTACAACACAATTTAACAGTCGCTTGGCGAAACATACACAAATACCTTTCACAAAACATAATAAGCGTGCTCGGTCTGTCGGCCAGCCTGCTATGCTTCAGCCTGTGCATGCACTTCTGCCGCTACATCATTGGCACAGACAAACATTTTGAGAATTACGACCGAATAGCGGAGATTGTCTATCAGCGACCCAATGGTGAACTTTATTTATTTTCTCCTTTGGAAGGCAAGCTGATAACGGAGGCGCCGATGAATACATTGGAAAACCGATGCATGGTGGTAAGCATTGCACAGATTGACCACCACTATGTGGATGAGAAATCGGGGAAGCAGGTGCCTGTTGACCTGAAAGGAGTAGAGACCGACGGAACTTTTGACCGAGTGTTCGGTGTGAAGGTGGTAGCGGGCAGTTGGAAACAAGCATCCAGCATGCCCAACTCCATCGTGCTCAGTGAATCGAAAGCTCAAAAGCTGTTCGGTTCGGCTGCCGATGCCGTGGGACGGTCCATCTACACATCAGGGCGTTACAAAACCGTTTATACCGTGCGTGCCGTAATGGCAGACATGCCGCAGAACATCAGTTTCTTTGAAATAGGTATCGACATGCTGAAACTGAACGACGAGAATAGTCCTCGCAACATGGAGTATGGTTACAACTGGCATGCCTACATCTACGGACTGATGCCCGATGGCGTGGAGCTGGAGGACGTGAACCGTGAGTTGACAAACAGCGTCCAACAACGTATTACGCATATTGTAGGGCAAGAACGGACTGACGAAACCATCGTGGCTACACGTATGGGAGAACAAGCAGCCGACAACATCTCCATACTCACCACTATCCTCACCACTTTTGCCGTGCTTATTCTTTCGGTGGGTTTGCTCAACTTCCTTCACTTCTTGGTAGGAAGCATGGTGAATCGAACTCACGAATACAGTCTTCGCCGTATGTTCGGATGTCGCCTGCGCAATCTCTTTGGTCTGCTTTTCACTCAGACATTCCTGTTGCTTGCAGCCACTGCCTTAGTCTGCGCCTACGCCACAAAGGCATTGATTCCTCTCATTGAGATGCCAGCAATGTTTGCCGATTTCTTGCGTATTGACACAACGCTTATGTGGTGGCAGACGGCAGAATACATCGGTTGGCTGCTGATTCTCTGCGCCGCCATTTGCTTAGGGGTGAGCATCTTTATCCAGCGCATTCGCATACAGCAGGGCATGACGGGAATGAGCAATGCACCGCGCATCCGCCGCCATGTGGGGCGCAACCTGATGATGGGTTTGCAGTTCTTCATCTGTTGGATTTTCGTAAGTCTCACTGTGGCATTCTACCTGCAGGCACGTCTTTCAACAAGTACGGTGCTCGGTTCCTTGTCGCGAACAGAGAAAGAGCAAATTCTCTCTATTCCTATAAACAGCAAGAAAACACTGATGCGCCCAGATGAGAAGATGGTGCTGGTGAAACGTCTGAAGGAACATGCCGGCGTGAAGGATGTGATGACTGCCGACGGGGAAATGTTAAGAAGCATCTCCGGCGACGGAATACTGACAGAACGGGGCAATATGGACACGAAGATTGATGTGCTTATAGACAACTTCCCCACAAACTATTTCAGTTTCATGAATCTCGAGGTAGTGAGCGGTGTGCTTCCAAAGACACAGGGACAGATTGCTGCCGACACTGACTTTGCCGCCCTCTTTGACGAGGACATCTTAGGCCGTGTGTTCTACGAACCGTACAGCGGAAAACCTTACACCGTGACAGCCATCGTGCGCAGCACACCTAGAACAGTTGGCACCAAGGGATGGATTAGTCATAACAAGTATGGATGGCTATATATGTGTGAACGTGAGTGGGCTACCGACCCATACATTGGCCACATCTACCTGAAGTGCCATCCTGGTCAGGTGGAGGCTGTTCGCGAATATGCTATAGAGGAGTTAAGTAAAGTGTTTGCAGCCAGCATTGAGCCGGAGATAAACACGATGATGGATGACATTGAGAAAGACCAAGGACCTGAAGTAGCTCTGCAGGACATCATACTTTTCTTCGCATTGGTAAGTCTTGCCATCACACTGTTGGGGGTCTATTCTGCCATTACCCTCGATACAGAACGCCGCCGTCGCGAAGTGGCTCTTCGCAAGGTTCACGGTGCTCGTTTCAAGAACATCCTATGGCTATTCGGTCGCAGGTATTTCTATCTGTTGGTAATTCCTGCAGCCCTTGCCTTCCCACTGGTAGGCCTGATACTATCCATTCTCAAAAAGAGTTACAGCGTGTTCATTGATTTAGGCTTCCTTTTCTGGGCAGGCATATTCTTTGGCATAGCCTTACTGGTGGTGCTCACCGTATTATGGCGCATCTTGCAAGTGGCTCACACTTGTCCGGCAAATGAGATTGCAAAAGGTTAGTAAGGCTTGCCTCTGGAGTAGCAATTAGATTTTATTTTTTCCAAATAATAGGCTTGCACGAAACAAAACGAAAGGAGTGTGCCAAATGAATGACACACTCCCCGTATTTCTTTTATAAGAAACAATTAACCCTCGATGATAGCCTCTGAAGGACATACACCTGCGCAAGTACCGCAGTCTGTGCAAGCATCTGCATTAATTGAATAAATATCACCCTCAGAGATAGCGCCTACTGGACACTCATCGATACATGTACCGCAAGCGATACAACCGTCTGTAATAACGTAAGCCATAATAAAAAGTTTTAAATTTAAATTAATACCAAAAAATTAGTATGCAAATGTACTAATTATTTTTGACTTATACCTATAAATGGATGGTTTATTTTGCCTATTTATACAGAGTCGAAATAATCTAAAATATAATAACCAAATGAATTTCACGTTATTAATATAAGTATGAAGAATCTATTATTCGCTATTATATTATCAGCCGTCAGCATGGCTGCTTTGGCTCAGGAGCGTACAGTGCAGAACAAGCCATATATAGACTTGCGCCCGCTGCATTTCGGAATCCTTGTGGGCATGAACATGCAGGACATTGAGTTTGAGAACGTTGGCCCGCAAACTATAATTGCAGAAGACGGCACAGAAAGTGTGCAGACAATAATGTGCGATGCAGACAAGTGGAATCCGGGATTCAGCGTCGGTGTGCTTGCTGAGCTCAGATTGAACGACCATCTGACTGCGCGCCTTACTCCTACTATGCACTTCGGAGCAAAGCACCTGACATTCCGCAATCTGACCATGCCCGACGAGAACGGCAATCCGTACACCGTGACACAGGACTTGAAGAACACTTATATATCAATACCGCTAGACATCAAATTCTGCGCACAGCGATTCAACAACTACCGCCCATATATAATGGCAGGAATAAATCCAATGATTAACCTAACGGGAAAGGCTGAAGACTACATCCGACTGAAGCGCTACGACACTTTCGTAGAGCTTGGCATCGGATGCGACTTCTATCTGCCTTTCTTCAAACTTATTCCTGAATTGAAATTCTGCTATAGCCTGGCTGACGCGCTCGACAAGAACCATGCCAACGAACTGAAGGATGTGAATATGCGCGCTTATGCCAATTCGGTGCGTGCGGGCCACAGCAAAATGATTGTGCTTACTTTCTATTTTGAATAGCAAGCGTTGTCTTGCCTATATAAATGCCATGCTTGCCGTTTTGGTCTACCGGCACTTCCTTGCCCTCGGCATTCTTGACATATTGCAAATCTATGAAATAGTCATGCGAATGGGCACCTAGCACTATGTCTATACCTGTAGTTTTAGCCACAAGCGTGCTGTCGTCAACCATGGGGGCCATATCCCAACCTAAGTGAGAAAGGCACACGACAACATCACAACGTTCTGTTTCCCTGAGCTGGCCAACCACATTTATTGCGCTCTCTATGGGATCGTTGTAAACCACTCCACCAATATTCTCGGCAGCCACCAAGCCTTCAAGCTGCGGCGTCAAACCGAAAACGCCAATCTTTACATCACCTCTTTCTATAACTGTATAAGGTTGGACAAGCCCCTCAAGCACAGTGCCTGTGAAGTCTAAATTGGCACATACCCATGGAAAATCAGACATTTTGACAAGTCTTGCTATATTGTCGAGACCGAAGTCGAACTCATGGTTGCCAATGCCTACGGCATCATATTTCATCATGTTCATAAGTTTCATCTCGACCTCACCTTTGAACAGCGTATAGTAAGGCGACCCTTGCGAGAAATCGCCACTATCAAACAGCAACAAATCAGGGTGCTGGCTGCGCTGTTCTTCCAGCAATGCTATTCTTCGTATATATCCGCCACGCCCAGCCTTGAGTGTATCCTCAAGATTGCTACTAAGAGGCACTATAGTGCTGTGAGTGTCGTTTGTACTGATTATTACCAGTTCTTCCTGAGCATTTGCCATGGTTGCAAAGAGGCACAATGCTGCTACCAATATATTTTTTAGTTTCATATTATTCCTCCTCTACTATTATACGTCCTTCTACATTTGCATCAACAGCCTTTCCCTGCTTCATCAAGGTTTGGAAGTATTCCATAATCACCATACGGCTATTGTTCTCAGGTCCGCTAGGGGCATTATACATACGCTTTTGCTTGAAAGCCTCCATACGGTCATTGCCTTGAGCCAGATAGTCGATAGTAACAATGCGATAGTCAGCCAACGGAACAATCTCCTCGCCATGCAGGCGGGCACTTTTCAGTTGTCTGTCGTGAGTGAAAACCAGTTCGACACCTTTGCTCACACCCTCGCCACCAACACTTGCCATCTGGCGAAAAAGTTCCAAGAGGTGCGCACCGCTTAAGGTCAGGAAACAGATTTTGTTTTCAAAAGGTGCCACTTCAAGTATATCTCCATATTTCACATCGCCTTCGCTCAGTGAAGCTCTGATGCCTCCCATGTTGTAAACACCCATTACTGGCCTTTCGCCATAACGGTCGCTTGCCCATACCAATATATCGGCGAGCAAGTTGGAAAGTTCACTCTCTGGACGATACACCTTTAGCGACTTCTTTACCTTTCCAACCACTGGACTCATCAGGCTGTCAACCTTTGCTGCATAAGGAGCCATCATACTATCTAGCTCCGTTGACGATTTTGCATCATAACGATTGTCTACCAGCAGTCGTTCTTTCATTACGCTTGCCACCTGATAGCCAGGAGTGCAACCGCCCAAGAGAAGAGTTGACGCTGCCAAAAGACTAAAAAAAGTTTTCTTTTTATTCATAGTATATAATATTCTATTCAACTTTAGCGAGCTTCACTTGCTTTGTATAAGGATTGGTGGAGGCTATTATACCCCATTAAACTACTGGCAAAAATAATCAAAAATGGACTAATAAACAAAAAAAACAAGTAAAAATTGCCCATTCGGATAAAAAGTATTACCTTTGCACCCGCTTTTCGGCGTAATCGCTGGCAGGAAGTTACGTGTGGCCTGTTATGTTGCGTTGGAACGATAAGAACAATTTAATTATACAAAGTAAAAAATGGATTTAATTAAAATTGCTGAAGAAGCATTTGCAACCGGCAAGAAGCACCCAGAATTCAAGGCGGGTGACACAGTAACTGTCGCTTACAAAATTATCGAGGGTACAAAGGAGCGCGTACAGCTCTATCGTGGTGTTGTAATCAAGATTGTAGGCCACGGCGAGAAGAAGCGTTTCACTGTTCGCAAGATGTCTGGAACAATTGGTGTTGAGCGTATCTTCCCATTGGAGTCACCAGCTATCGAGAGCATCGAAGTGAACAAGGTTGGTAAGGTTCGTCGCGCTAAGCTCTACTACCTGCGTAAGCTCACAGGTAAGAAGGCTCGCATCAAGGAGAAGAGAACCGCAGTTAAGACAGAGGCTTAAATCTCTAATTGAGCAGAAAATAATGATAGGCATTGTCCGACAAGGGCGATGCCTATTGTTGTATTGTGGTTTTTCTGACATTTGTTTGCTGTTTAAAAGTTTTTTGTCTATATTTGCAGACAGAGAGTCCTTGGACTTAACAACTTATAAACTCAATAACTAAAAAACTTATAAACTAAAAACAATATGAACCACATCGAAAGATTTTACGCAACCATCGAGCGTCGCCCCGTCGATCGTCCTGCTGCATGGCTGGGCATTCCTGATGCGGGTGCGCTACCTAAACTATACGAGTATTTCGGAGTAGATAACATGAAAGACCTGAAGCAGAAGCTCGGCGATGACATCTACCCCGTGGAGATGCCTTACCACTCGCCTACGAGCAATGCCATCTACGCTGCTTTCGACTTCGCTAAAAAGAAAAGCGACGGCAGCAACGAGCACCGCACTCTGACCGCACCGGGATTCTTTGAGGACTATACCGATGCGTCGGCTGTAGATCTCTTCGACTGGCCTGAACCAGAGAAGTATATCGACCCGGAAGAGTGTCGCAAGGTTGTCGAGGACGTGCCGCCGGGTTATGCCGTGCTGGGCGTGGTATGGTCGGCCCATTTCCAAGACGCCTGCTCTGCTTTCGGTATGGAAGACGCACTGGTAAAGATGTTCACTGCGCCCGATTTGTTTAAGGCCGTAATCGACAAGATTACCGACTTCTATCTGCGCGCCAACGAGATATTCTACAAAGCGACCCAAGGAAAGTTGCACGCCGTGCTCATCGGCAACGACTTCGGCAGTCAGCAAGGTCTGATGGTAGGACCGGAGCAGTTGCGCGAGTTCGTGTTCGACGGCACACGCAAGCTCGTAGAACAGGCTAAGCGCTACGGTCTGAAGGTGATCCACCACTCTTGCGGCAGCATCCATGATATCATCCCCGACCTGATTGGTCTTGGCGTAGATGCCATTCATCCAATCCAGGCATTAGCAACGAAGATGGAGCCAGAGCGTCTGAAAGAGGATTTCCACGGCAGGGTATCATTCTGCGGAGGTGTTGACGCACAGTACCTTATGGTAAACGGCACACCTGATGAGGTGCGCACCAAGGTAAAAGAGTTGAAAGAGATTTTCCCAACAGGTTTGATTGTTTCGCCTAGTCACGAGGCAATACTCGTTGACACCAAGCCTGAAAACGTAGAGGCGCTGTTCGATGCTGTAGGCTGTGGCAAGAAGCGCATACGCCGCTATGGCAGCGTGATTGCCGTAAGGCCAGAGAAGTTGGAAGAGTACAAGCGCCTGCATGCCGCTGTATGGCCAGGAGTGCTGAAGATGATATACGACTGCAACCTGCGCAACTACAGCATATACTTTAAGGACGGTTATCTGTTCAGTTATTACGAGTATGTGGGAACTGACTATGAGGCCGACATGGCAAAGATGGCTGCCGACCCTGAAACTCAGCGTTGGTGGGATGTTTGCATGCCGTGCCAGCGCCCGCTCGACACTCGTGCCGAAGGCGAATGGTGGGCAGACATGGAAGAGGTGTTCCACGTTGACTGATATTTCCTTAAACCCGATTTGGGTAAAGAGGCATCGCACAAGCGGTGTCTCTTTAAGTTTATTAAATCATCATAACAACATGGCAATATATCGAAAAAAATAATTAACTTTGCATCCGAAATAATTATATTTTATGGTTATGAAAACTTATTCAAAAGAAGAACTCTTGAATGCATTCCGCAAGGCCAAGCAACGCAAGGTTGAATGGGAGAAAAGAATGGATACCAAACTCGCTGAGCTTGAAATGAAAATTGCACTAAAGAATTAGTGCAATTCCAACTAGACTGTCCAAAATGGGAATACTTAATTTAACCCAAATAAATATTTACGCCCCATATTCTGTATGGGAAGATGGTAACGAGTACTTGTTCAAAACCGAACACGACATCCTGTATTCTATAATTTTCGACCAAGAAACCATTATATTAAACGGACAGGCCTATTGGTTTAATTTGTATAATAGGAGTTGGAAGAACTCGCCAAATGACCATAAGATACAAGAAACCATCAATTATATCATCGAGGATTTTTTCAATAATAATCCGAATGTACTTTTGTACATGTGCGACACTGCTGACGAAAAACAAGAAATACGCTCCAGATTATTTTTAAGATGGTACAACAACTACAAACACAAAGAAAGATTCATCTTTAAAGCTGTCGAATTCGAAGACGAAGGAATTAAGAATTACATTTCGCTAATAGTTGCAAAAGCAAACAATAATATAGAAGAAATTCTGTCCATTTTTGATAATGAAGTCAAAATGTTTCAGGAGAACAAATAAAACATCATATCTCGAAAAAAATAATTAACTTTGCACCATAATTTTATCAGAATCAAACGAATAAAAATATAATATGAAAGAATTAGCACTGAAGTACGGATGCAATCCGAACCAAAAGCCTTCACGCATCTACATGACTGAAGGCGAACTGCCAATCGAAGTAATCAACGGCCGCCCAGGCTACATCAACTTCCTTGATGCTCTGAACGCATGGCAACTTGTAAAAGAACTGAAAGAAGCTACCGGTCTGCCTGCAGCAGCTTCGTTCAAGCACGTATCACCAGCTGGCGCGGCGGTAGGATTGCCACTGAGCGACACACTGAAGAAGATATATTTCGTTGATGACATCAAGGGACTCGACGAGTCGCCTGTTGCCTGTGCATACGCACGTGCTCGCGGTGCCGACCGCATGTCATCATACGGCGACTTCATTGCGCTGAGCGACACCTGCGACGCTACTACCGCACTGATTATCAAGCGCGAGGTAAGCGACGGCGTGATTGCACCCGACTACACTCCAGAGGCTCTCGAAATACTGAAAGAGAAGCGCAAGGGTACTTACAACGTTATCAAGATAGACCCGACATACCGTCCTGAGCAGATTGAACGCAAGCAGGTTTATGGCGTAACCTTCGAACAGGGACGCAACGAGGTGAAGCTCGACGACGAGGCTTTGTTTGAAAACATGCCAACAGCCAATAAGACATTTACTCCAGAGGCAAAACGTGACCTCATCATTGCACTGATAACTCTGAAATATACACAGTCAAACTCAGTTTGCTACGTTAAGGACGGACAGGCTATCGGTATCGGAGCAGGACAGCAAAGCCGCATCCACTGTACACGCTTGGCAGGCAACAAGGCAGACATCTGGTGGTTGCGCCAGCATCCAAAGGTGATGAATCTTCCGTTTGTTGACGGCATCCGTCGTGCCGACCGCGACAACACCATCGACGTATATATATCTGAAGACCACGAGGATGTATTGGCAGAAGGCACATGGCAAATGTTCTTCAAGGAGAAGCCAGAGGTGCTGACTATGGAAGAGAAGAAAGAGTGGATTGCAAAGAACACCAAGGTAGCTTTGGGCAGCGATGCGTTCTTCCCATTCGGCGACAATATAGAGCGTGCGCACAAGAGCGGTGTCGAGTTCATTGCACAGGCAGGCGGTTCTGTACGCGACGACCATGTCATCATGACTTGCGACAAGTATAATATCGCCATGGCGTTCACTGGCGTGAGATTGTTTCATCATTAAAATCAATGCGCGCATTGATTTTAAAATTACGAATTTTGAATTATGATGGAGGAAGATTACTTCGCTGTTATAATTCATAATTCGTAATTCATAATTATAAATAATATGGATGATTTCGAACTAATACTTCAAAACGGAATAAACTTCGGACGCGGCGGACAGAAGAAAACCGACGACGGGAAGATTAAGACTAAGGCTAAGAAAAAGAAGTACATAACCGGTGCTCACGGTAGCGGTTCTGCAAAGCAGAAAGCAAAATACCGCGAACAGAGGGCTAATAGGCATAAGTAAGAACCTACCCCTACCCCCTCCCGAAGGGAAGAGGATTGTGAGAAGCCACGCTTAGTTCCCTCCCCCTCGATAAAGTTCAGGGCAGGAAAGGGATTTGTGAAACTTAATATGACTTTAAGAAAATGAGGCGCATTATATTATTTATAGTATGCCTAATGGCAAACATCAGCCACGCACAAGAATTGTTGCTTGGCGGCGACATCTCTTTGCTGACAAAATATGAGGAGAAGGGCGCAAAATACTACGACATCAACGGCAGTAGCATACAACCACTGTCTTTCTTCAAGCAAGAAGGAATGAATGCCATGCGAGTGCGCCTGTTTGTTGACCCGACAAGCAGCGTAAACACCGACACAAAAGGCGCCTGCCAAGACTTGGACTATGTTATAAAACTGGGCAAGCGCATACAAGAGGCGGGATATAAGCTGGTGCTCGACTTCCATTACTCTGACACTTGGGCCGACCCTGGCAAACAGACCCTGCCAAAGGCTTGGGAAGGACTGACCACAAGTCAATTGGCGACAAAGGTGTATGACTACACCACAGACTGTCTGAAGAAGATGAAGGCTGCTGGTGTCACTCCCGACCTGATACAGACAGGCAACGAGATAACATACGGCATGCTGTGGCCTACAGGGCAGATTTATCCTGCTGGCGGCAACGCCACTGGCACAATGGCCAACTTCACTTCTTATCTCAACAATGCCATCAAGGCTTGTCGCGAGCAATGCCCCAATGCCTATATCATATTGCACACAGAACTGGGCAACTCGCACAACAGCACCGTTGTTTTCTTCAAGAAGATGAAAGAGCAGAACATCGATTTCGATGTTATCGGACTTAGCTATTACCCTGACTATCACGGTAAGATGGCAACTTTCAACGGCACGCTGACAACACTGGAGACAAACAATCCAAGAAAGCCCATCATGATAATGGAAACGGGGTACGGTTATGAATATGCACTGCCGGGCGCAAACACGTCATACAAGGAGTTCAACCTGACACAGGACGGACAGGCTGAGTTCGCAAAGAAACTTATCAGCACCCTAAAGCAGCACAACAGCGTGATAGGAATGTTCTGGTGGTGGCCGGAGGCAAACGAATATGGCATCAACTGGCAAAATGCCGTTACAGACAGTTGGTGGAACGCATCGCTGTTCAACAATAGTACCGGTCGTGCTAACAAGGCGCTTTATGAATTAAAGAACTTCCTCGTTGACAATCCTGCCGGCATTGAAAATATAAACGGCGACAACAAGATTGTAAGAACCGAAAGGTTTTATCTGAACGGCATAAAGACAAACGGAAATGCCACGGGAGTGACTATCGAAAAGATTACAATGGCAAGCAACAAAGAGGTAATCAGAAAGAGTTTTGGGCGCAAGTAGGAAAAAATATCATAACACAATAGTGCATTTAGTATTTTTTTTATAACTTTGCCGAAACATCTTAATACGCAAGATAATTGAAACAAGATAACAATTCATTCACTAACTAAAATAAACAAACATTTATGAGAAGATTATTTACTTTAGCAGCACTTGTCATGGTGATGGCAATGAGCGCAAATGCACAAGATGCTATTCGTAAATCATGGGACTTCCGTGAGTTCAGCACAAAGACAATCAATGCGCTGAAAGCAGATATGGAAGAGTATGGTCCGAACAAGCACTGGCGTAACTACGAGAGCGATGCAACAAAAGCTGGCGACCAGTCTTTCTGGTGCGCAGGCGACATTGCTGACGCAGACGGCAATCCATGTACATGGTCTGCCGACGTTGCAACACCTATCGAAGAGTTTGAAGGTCTGAACGTGCCTGGTCGTAAAGCAAAGAAATTCGTTGTTTCTTACAATGCCAGCCAAAAAGACGGTTACGCAGACAGTCCAAACGGCATGCACCCATACGGCAAGAGCTTCCTTTGGTTGAACGGCAAGAACGAGACTTTCACCTTCAAGGCTTATTGCGGTCAGGAAATCAAGATTGGCGTTGAGTCACACAGCAATGCACAGGACCGTGGTATAGGTCTTACAACAAGCGCCGGTTCACTTGAACTCCTTTCTGGTAAGCCAACTCCTACATTCTTCAACGAATGTGTATGGAAACTTGATGGCGACCCAACTGAATTGGCTACACTCACCATAAAGTCAACAAACGGTTGCCACATCTATTACATCATCGTTGGTGATGGCGTAAACCCAGAAAAGGCAAACAAGGTGGCTTATCTCTATAGCGGCGATTATGCATCAGATGCTGCATACAACAAACTTATGACAAACGAGGACTATAGAATAGTGCCGGTTGACGCAACAGCTACAACAATCACAAACGAGACATTGGCAGAGTACCGCACTACTGTTATTTCTCCATCTGTTCCAGTTGAGAAGGCTACCGAACTGAAGGCAATTCTGCCATACAATCCAGTGCTCAATCTTAATGCAGCAATGTATGCAGCTTGGGGATATGGTGAAACCGTTGAAGCAAGTCCTCTCGGCATGGTTTATGATGTAGCAAATTATACAAAACTTCCTATCTTCAAAGACGTAGAACTTATTGTTGACGAATCAAATCCAGAAGCAGTTATGGTTGGTATGGACCTCGCCACAGAAGGTGCTGTAGGTGCAGTGAAGTTCAACGAATACTTTGCAGAAGACGATACTATCATGGTAAGCATGGACGATCCAACAGCTGTAATCGTTCACCAGCACAACATGATGCACAACGGATATATTTATATTGCATATAACAATGCTGCATCTGAAGGCGTTCTGCAAATGATCAACAATTCTATTTCTATGCTCGATGATTCAAAGAGCGAGGTGACTGCAGTTGCTTGTCCTAAGATAGAAGCTGAGTATAAGCATCTGAACACAAACGTTACAATGGCAGCTGTTCCTGCTACCCTGCCAAAGGCACAGGTATTCTACACTACAGACGGAACAGAGCCTACTATCAACAGTACGCTCTATACTGGTGTTATCAATTTCACCGAGTCAACAACCATCAAGGCAATCGCTACTGCTGAAGGATACAATCAAAGCGAAGTTGAAACTTTCCAGGTTGAGATCTACGAACAGCCAGCAACTCCAACAATAAGCTTTACTGCAAACGGTGCAACATCAGAAGTAACTATTGCTTGTGCAACTGAAGGTGCAGATGTATGGTACAACTTCACTGGCAGCAACGATACTACACAGTCAATGAAATACACTGTTCCATTCACACTGAAAGAAAACACAGATGTAACTGCATTCTCTGAGACACTTGACAAGGTTTATTCAGAACCAGCCAACATGCGCGTTCTTATCAAAGACCCGATTGTACGCCTTGACGAGATTGCCCATTTTAATGGTCAGATTGCCGACCTCAGCAACAACCACTATTTCTTTGGCATGAAGAATGGTTTGAGTATCTATGACGATATGGGTGAAATCCTTGGAACAAACGAGGACGGTTCTCCGATATTCCCTGTTCGCAAAGACACTTGCCATGTCATTGCGCCAGACAGTAACTTCGTAGTGAAGTCAAACGGCCAGGAACTCATCTATCAAGTGCTTACCATAGGCAAGGACCCAGGCAATGGCGAGGGTTACAACCCAGCAACAGCAGCCGACGTGAGCGACATGATTAGCAAAAACTGCATACAGTTTGGCAAGAAGGTTAGCGGCGAACCATTTACCGGTCGCATCGAAACTACAAAGAAATATCAGGCACCATTCAACCTGCTTGCATTCATCGGAACATCAAGCGGAAGCAAGGCACAAATGATATTCCAGGTTTCTGCCGACGGTGAGAACTGGAAGGATGCCAACACTGATACAATGTACGTCAACAACATCAAGCGTCTGTGGAGCAAATATACAGTAAGCTATGAGGGTACAGATGAGGTCTATGTAAGAATCATGCAGGTTGGCGGAAGCAGCGGTTCACAGGTTTACGACTTCTATCTCCTTACAGAAGGAGAGCAGTCTGCAATCGTTAAGGAAGAGATGAAGAAGGAATGGGATGCATATGCTACAGGCATCGAGTGCATCGAAAAACCAACAACCGACTCTACTCCAAGCGCAATATACAATGTTAACGGTATGCGCATCAATTCTCTGCAGCGTGGTCTGAACATCGTCAAGATGAGCGACGGAACAGCCAAGAAGATTATAATCAAGTAATCTTGATTGCAATTAATATTTCTAATTTTAAGCAGGAATCAACGCATAGGTTCCTGCTTTTTTATTCATATTGTTTAAAAATTACGAAAAACATTTTGTTTTTCTGTGATATTTGAATTATTTTACATACTTTTGCAATGAATAGTAACTACTTAAAACAAAATTGTACAATCATAAACGTACACTTACTATATCACTAATAATAAAAATAAACAATTATGAAAAAAATCTTTACGCTTATTGCATTCGTAATGGCCATTACCATTACAGCAGATGCTCAAAAGGCAAAGAAGTTTTGGGATTTCCGCAACTGGAGTTCTGAAACAGTAGAGAATCTGAAGGCCGATGCCGGTTGGACCGACATTGAGAAAGACGGTCAAACAGAACCGACAGAAATTTCAAAGGACAACTGTTTCTGGGAAGTAGGAGCAAGCGGTTCTGCCGAGGGTGCTGTAGTAACAGCCAACGGTACTCCTATCAAGGAGCTTGAAGGTCTGCTCAACCTCAACACAAAGGCACGCAGTATGGCTATTGCCGTAAACTATGGCGACTGTACTCCTACAAACGGTGCCAACTTCGGTCCTTACAATGGTCCTTCATATCTTTGGTTTGGTGGTAAGAACCTCAACTATCTCGTTATTCCAGGTGTAAAACCAGGCGAGACTATAAAGATTGGCGTTGAGTCACACAAACTGTCTGACGCTCGCGGTGTTCAGTTGTTCGTTGGTCGCGGCAATTCTGGCACTAAGCTTATGGGTCCTGACGGTACAGACCCTGGTTATCCAAAGACTTACGAGGAAAAAGAATGGTTGCTTCCTGCAGAAGGTTTGGCTGATGAGCCAAACGCTGATGGCACTTACGACATCACGCTGCGTAACAATAACGGTTGCCACATCTACTTCATACAGGTTGGCAACGGTGAGAATGAAGCAACAAACGTTGCTTATCTCTACACAGGCGACCTCAGTGCAGACATTGCCTACACAACCATCAAGGCTAACGAGAACTACAACGTGACTGCCATCGACGTTGCCGGCGATATCAGCGCCATCACAGCAGAAAGTCTTCAGGCTTACGATGCAACAGTTATCAGCAGTTCTGTTCCTGCTGACAACGCTATCGTTCCTGTTTTGAAGAACGCAATGCCTTGGACACCAATACTCAACCTCAACGCTGACCTCTATGCAGCATGGGGCTATGGCGAGAAGGCGGTAAGTGCAGACGGTCTTATATCTGTACTGAAACCAAGCAGCAGTGTTTTCGACGGACTTACATTCATTGAAGACGAGAGTTTACCTGGCATTAAGGGCTTGTTCGTACCTTCTTATAACGGTATCAAACTTGGCGATTACTTTGCTGATGATGACATTCTTGGTGCAGATATGAGCGGAGAAGGAATACTTACTGGCATTACAGCTATCCACGCCCACAACATCGGTCATAACGGCTATCTCTATCTTCCACTCTCTGCAGAGGTTCTTGCTAGCATTGATGAAGCAACTATGAAGATGCTCACAAACGGTCTTGACCTCGTTTGCAGTTCAAAGGCAGACATCACGAGCGCACGCAAGCCTACATTTGAGTTGGAGTATAAGGATTTGAACACAAACGTTACAATCAAGAACTCTAACCCTAAGGCACAGATTTACTACACTATCGACGGCAGTGAACCAACAACAGCAAGCACTCTCTATACAGGTACATTCAACCTTACAGCAGAGGCAACAGTTAAGGCTGTAGCTATTGCTGAAGGTTATCTGCTCAGTGAGGTTGCAGAGCAGTTCGTTGAGATGAAGCATCAGGCTAAGGTTCCTGTTGTTGCACAGGCATACGAAGAAGGCAAGACAATCGTAACAATCTCTTGCGAAACAGAAGGCGCAGATATCTGGTACAACTATACAGAAGCTGCAGACTCTACAAAGTCTACAAAATATACAGGTCCTATCACAATTACAACAGGCAAGACAATCACTGCATTTGCTGTTAGCAACGTATTCGTTCAGTCAGAACTTGCTACACAGAAGATTGTTATCAAGAACGCTAAGGTTCGCATCGACGTAATGGCTCACATGGACGCCAACTCAGCAGAGTACAACGGCGGTTCTACATCAACAAAATACTTCTTCTCTTGGGGCAAAGACAAGAATGCTTACACATGGTATGACGAGGCATCAGATCCTATATTCGTGAAAGACCAGTTTGGCGAGGACAGTCTTGCTGGTTATAGCAGACTTAATCCAGAAGAGGTTGTTAACTTCAACAATGGTTGGGCAATCCGTTCACGCGGTCATGTCATCATATGGGAGAACATGAAGCCTGGCAAGAATGTTGGTGACGGCAGCTCATACAACCCTGCAACAGCTGACGACCTTGACACACTCGTAACAAATGCTTACCTGAACATCGGTGAGTGGAACACAGCAAACCCACGCAACGGTATCATCTATACAACACAGAAGTTCAAGGGTCCATTCGACGTTGTTTCATTCATCTCTAACGGTAACAGCGGCGGCGCTCCACAGGTTGCATTCGAGGTTGCTACAGACACCATCGAAGGAACAGAGTGGACACAGATTGGCGACTTATGTGTACTTGGCGGTCAGCGTCTTTACAAGAAGTTCACAGTAAGCTATGAAGGCACAGACGAGGTATTCGTTCGCACACGTATTGCAGACGGCAACTCAAAAGCTGGTTTCTATGATATCTACATCATGAACGAAGGTGAGAAGTCTAAGGCTTACAAGCAGCAGCTTGATGATGAATATGCAAATAATGCTGCTGGCATCGAGTGCATCGAGAAGCCAACAACAAGCAATGTTCCTGCAGGCATCTACAATATCAATGGTATGCGCATCAACTCTCTGCAGCGCGGTCTGAACATCGTCAAGATGGGCGACGGCACTATCAAGAAGGTGATGGTGAAGTGATTTATAGATTAAGGATTAAAGATTAAGGATTTATAATGACAGTTAATCTTTAGATAACAATAAAAGGAGCGAATCTCAATGAGGTCCGCTCCTTTTCAATTAATTATATTATAAGCAACTAAAAATCGATTGCTTTTCCACGATAGAAATCAACAAGTGTTGTCTGGAAAACATATTCATATTTAGCCTGAACCAAATCGCTTTCCGCCTTCATCAAGTTGTTTTTCGCTTCGTTAAACTCAGTGATATTGGCCTTGCCGTTCTCATATTTTGCCTGCATCAGGCGGTATGCTGCATTGCTGCTGTTGCCTGCCTCTATGCTGCTGGCATACTTTGCCGATGCTGCATTAGCTGCCTGACAAGCCTGCTGTATCTCCTTGTATAAGGATTTCTTCACATTGTCCAACTGCAACTGCTGCGTCTCACGTTCTATCTTAGCGGAACGGACACTATTGCGTGTCTGAAAACGATTGAAGATAGGCACACTGAGATTAAGACCGATATACTGACTGAAATTGTTCTTTATCTGATCGGAGAAGCTTTCACCCTTGAAACCAGATGTCTTATAATAGTTGGTTCCCAGTCCTGCGCTAAGCGACAACTGCGGATACCACCCCGAGCGGGCAATGTTGATGTTGTAGTCGGCACCCTTCAGGCGCAGTTCCTCTGCCCTCACCTCTGGTTTCACGCCAATAGCCTCAGCATATATTGCCTCTACGGAATACTTCTCTGTGCTGTTTGCTATCTTTCCTACATTCGGACGCTCAACAGTGAAACCATCTGTTGATGGCAACTCGAGCAATTGGGTTAGAGTAAGCACTGCGAGGTCATACTGGTTCTGTGCCTGTGTTGCCGTCAACCTGCTCTGTGCCAGTGTCGCTCTCTGCTGCGCCAGTTCTGCCTCGCTTGCCTTGCCATTGTCTATCATCGCCTGCAGACGCACCTCCTGTATAGAGTCGATAGATATCTGGCGACGTGCTACATCTGCTATCTCCAAGTTGTATAATATCTGTACATACGCCTGAGCCACCTGCACGCTGATATCGTTCTTTGCCTTCTCAAGGTCGGCTGTAGAAGCCTCCAAGTTCAACTGGTTCAGTTTAATTGTATTAGGAATACGCAAACCGGTGAACAGCGGCACACTTGTTCCCAGACTGAACGAAGTGCTGCTTGTGCTCTTGTTGGTATATGTATTGTCGGAAGTCAGTCCTCTACCGAAAGAGAAGTTCTGCGATGCCGACGCATCAAGATTTGGCAGTCGGCTGTTCTTTGCATTCGACAGTTGCAATTCCTGCTGACGCTTAACATTCTCGCGCTGCTTGATGCTTATATTATTCTCTATGGCATAGTTCACGCATCGACGCAACGACCATGTTTCTGCATGTATCTGTTGGAGTCCCAAAAGTATTCCGACAGCAAATATAATTGTTCTTTTGTTCATATATTCTTATATTAAGAAGGTAAGGAGACTTCTGTCGCAATTACCTGTGGACCGCGCACCTTATCCTTATCAGTAACTCCACTCTTTATCTCTATGTTAACACCATCGCTAAGACCTGTCTTGACCTCCGTACGAACATATTGCTTTGACTCGCCTTCACCTTTTATTATATATACAAAGGTAGAATCGCCACTGAACTCGATAGCACTCTCTGGCAACGACATCACTTTCTTGGCCTCATCAAGCACAATCTCTGCATTGGCACTATAACCGGAACGTATGTTTGCCACGGTATCGATGCGCACGGCTGCCTTTATTTCAAACTGATTGGCACCGTTGCTTTCTACTGCCTTCGGAGAAATATATTCAAGCAAGGCGTCAAACTTTAGGTTCTGCAAGGCACCAATAGTAATGCTCATCGGCATGTCAACGCTAAGGCGCCCCACTTCCGTTTCATCGATATTGCCACGGAATATCAGGTCACCCATATTAGCTACAGTCGCTATTGTTGTACCATCGTTGAACGTGTTACTCAGGATAACCGAGTTACCCACCTTAACCGGGATATCAAGTATCACACCGGCAATGGTAGAACGGATGAGCGTAGAACTTGCGTTGGCATTGCTGCGCGAAACGCCCTCGCTTACCACCTGCAAGGCATCCTCTGCAGCTATCAGTTCCTCACGCACCTGATTCAGTTTCTGCTTTACCTGTTCAAACTGCTCTGCACTAACCAGTTTTTGGTTAAACAGATTCAGTTCGCGCTGATAGTCAGTCTCAGCCTGCTTGAGATTCATTTCTGCCAGACGCACGCGACTCTGTGCAGAACTCAGTTGTCCCATATCCGGAATCACCTTTACCTTGGCAATAACCTCACCTGCCTGCACACGGTCACCTGCCTCTTTGTATATCTCTGAGATAATACCGCTAATCTGCGGTTTAATGCTTACCTCGTTGCGCGGTTCTATCTTTCCTGTAATGATTGTTGTCTTACTGATGTCGCCTAAAGTTGGCGTAAATTCGTTATAGACAATCTCCTTTGGTTGTGACTTCTGCCACAGGAACACAAATGTTCCAATAAAAATCAAGGCTATAATAGCCGCAATGATTAGTTTTGAATAACGTTTCATATATATAATGCTTAATTTTTAATTCTAAATGTTTAGTATCCTACTCATCCCTCATAGCATCCACAGGTTTGATGCTCATGGCACGCCATGCTGGAGCGAGACCTGCAAGTACACCGAGAGCACAAAGCAACAGGGCGGCGAAGATGGCGGTCCAGAATCCCACTTGGAAATGTGCCTCAACGATGCCATCTGTTGTATTACCCAGTTCGAGCATCTGCAATATCATCACGGCAAAGAGGATTCCGCTCATGCCTGCCACAGCCGTAAGCACAATGCTCTCACTGATTATCTGCGACAGAATCATCCTTGGTGTTGCACCTATTGCACGACGAATGCCAATCTCTGTTGTTCGCTCTTTCACCGTCACCATCATAATGTTACTCACGCCAATCGCACCAGCCAGCAACGTTCCGATACCCACGAGCCATATCAAGAAGTTGACACCCTTGAACAGACTGTCCATAATTCCGAATAGCACTTCCGTATTAAACACCATTATACCCTGTTCGTCCGTCGGATCAATAAGATGTTCGCGTGCTATCGTCTGACGGATGCGCGGAGCAAGACTGCTCATGCTCACATCGCCACGCCCCGTCAGTGCAATCATATCTACACGATTACCGCGATTATATGCCTTACGTACCACACTTATTGGAATCATTACCGACTCATCGGCACGTCCGCCGATGCTTATTGCATCGCCTGTACGATAATCCACGCCCACCACCTCATAATAGATGGAGTCTATACGGATAGCCGTGCCACATGGGTCGCCACCATTGGGAAACAAATCTGTATATACTTTCTTACCAATGACGCACACCTTACGGTTCTGCTTCATATCCATTTCGTTGAGAAAGCGACCGTAATACATCAGTGGTTCATTTATCTTTGCATAATCGTTTGTAACACCACGCACAGCTGCTGTTGTATTATAATCTTCGTGTACAGCAGCCTTACTGCCACTGAACAACACTGGCGCCACAACGTCCAACTCTGGAATCTGAAGACGAAGACGCTCCACGTCGTGCTCAGTCATATTCCACCAGCGTCCTTTCTTAAAACCCTTATATGGTTTTGTTGTAGTTTGCGACCAGACCATTGCAGAGTTTGTGGCAAAGCCACTGAAGTTCTTCTGAAGCATCTCTTTCAGTCCCTGTCCGCCCCCAATCAATGCGATGAGCATGAACACACCCCAGAACACTCCGAAACCAGTCAGGAAACTGCGGCTCTTATTGCGTGTCAGTGTATCGAGTATTTCTCTTATAAATTCTGTAGTCATATTTCTTTCGTTGACAAGTTGACGAGTTGTTTCATTACAACAATTAAACTTTCATCTCTCATCCTTCATCCCTCATCCATTTTTCACTTCGCATTCAATGCTTCTATCGGTCTCACTTTTGCCGCCTTGCGTGCCGGTATCATTCCGGCTATGGTGCCAGCGATAATCATTACCATCGTTGCCTGTATGCAGACGTCCAGTCCTACCGTCGGGTTAAGGAACATTGTTGCCTTAAATAGTCCGGTATCCACCTGTGTCTGTCCAATTGTGGCATTCATATACTCGTTTGCAAGCACGCCACAGAACATTCCTATGTAGCCGAATATCGTTGTTATGATTACGCTCTCCACGATTATAAGTCGCAAGATTGACCATGGCGTCGCCCCCAATGCCTTTCGTATTCCAAACTCGCGCGTTCGTTCCTTTACTGTGATGAGCATGATATTGCTCACGCCAACAATACCGCTGAGCAGGGTAAACAATCCTACAATCCACAATGCCATGCGTATAATACCGATACCCATGTTCATCTGCATGTTTTGTGTGTATCGGTTCCATAGCCATACGGCATTGTCATCATCAGGAGCCACGTCGTGGTTTGCATTTAAGCGACGGCGATACTGCGCCTCGAAGGCCTCGTTCTCAACCTGCGTCTCCAGTCCTTTAAAAGCAAACTCTATGCGGTCGGCCTCATCGCCCCTTCCATATATTGTGCTTACGGTAGTAAATGCACTGTAAGCATCGGTGTTATGCCCGCTCTCGTCGCCTTTGTATATTCCAACAACCAAGAACATCATGTTGTTGACCTTTATATATCTTCCTACGAGATTCTTATAGTTCCTATCCAGTTCCTTTGCCTGGTCCTTGCTCAGCACTATCACCTTGCGACTATCCCGAATATCAATTTCATTGACAAATCTTCCATGCAGTATCTCGTGCTTGTTTATCTCCTTACTGTTCGGATAAACACCGGTCAGCGACTGTGCCGCAACATAATTCTTTCCATTAGTCAGCGTAATGCCGCCTTGGAACAGCATGCCACCCACCTCTAAAACATTCTCTTTAAACGAAGTGGCAGTTGTATGCATATCCTTATTGTCCAGTTCTATGCGCCTGCCTTCTTTCAATCCGTTGTATGGTTTTGATGTTCTTCCACCAAACACCATCATTGAATTGGTTAGAAAGCGGTTCATCTGGTCCATATTCGCATTTATCAGTCCGTTACCGGCACCGAGCAAGAATATCAGCATGAATATTCCCCATGCCACGGCAAAGCCTGTTAGCGAAGTACGCAGTTTATTGCGCCGAGCTGTGGTCCATATTTCTTTTAATAGTTCAATCATATTTTAGTTGACGAGTAAACGAGTTGACAAGTTGACGAGTTGGTACTTTAAGTAAACAAGTTGACGAGTTGATACTTTTAGCAAACAAGACCTTACTTCATAATACCATCCAATCCGAAAGGCGAAGACTTATGACTGTCGTTGATTTCAATGCCACTAATCACTCCATCGACGATGCGCACAATCTTATTGGTGGCATTAGCCACACCGCTCTCGTGGGTTACAACGACAATGGTCATGCCCTGCTCACGGTTCAACTGCTGCAACAACTGCATCACCTCCACACTCGTCTTCGAGTCGAGCGCACCCGTAGGTTCGTCGGCAAGGATAATCTTCGGTTGTGTTATCAGCGCACGCGCTATCGCCACACGCTGCTTCTGACCACCCGACATCTCATTGGGATAATGCTCAGCCCACTGTGCCAGTCCCAGTCGGTCGAGATACTCCATAGCCATCTGATGGCGCTTGCGGCGTCCTACCCCCTGATAATATAGAGGCAGTTCCACATTCTCAACAGCTGTCTTAAACGGTATGAGGTTGAACGACTGGAATATAAATCCAATCATCCTGTTGCGATACTCAGCTGCCTTGCGCTCACTAAGGTTCCATATCTTAGTGCCTGCAAGCATGTATTCGCCAGAGTCGTAGTTGTCGAGAATCCCCAATATATTTAACAATGTGGATTTTCCGGAACCCGACTGTCCCATAATGGATACGAACTCGCCCTCAGCAATATCAAGGTTGATTCCCTTGAGCACATGCAGCGGCTGCGCACCATAGTAGGTTTTGTTTATATCTTTTAAGTGAATCATATCTTTTTGTTTTTTTAAAAGAAGAACTAGGAGAATCTAAGAGGCCCTAAGATATCCTAGGCTTCCTAGAGTTTCCTATGATTTCTCAATCCTTTAGACGCAAAAACATCCCTATTCGCTGCATTCAGCACTCAACTTTTTATATTCTTTAACAATATCGTCAATGCTAATGCCTAAAAGTTGCATGCGGCGAAAGAGTTCCGGAACCGTTTTCCCTATAAATTCCTTTCGGCGCACCTTCAGAATCTGCTTCTTTGCACCAGGCGTAACGAAGTAACCCATGCCACGTTTTATATAAATTATTTCCTCGCGTGCAAGTTCATCGTATGCCTTCACCGCTGTATTGGTGTTCACCTGCAACAGCACTGCATATTCCCTTACACTCGGTATGCGTTCGTCATCACCATACTTGCCAGCCAATATCTCGTCACACAGACGGTCTGCCATCTGCAAGTAAATAGCCTTATCGTTTGAAAATATCATGCGTTAATCCATTTATTGTTAATAACCTGCATGCCACAGAATGTTTTATAGGCACGCCAATAAGAAAAAACCGTAACACCCAATTGCACTGGCAGTACAAGGAGTGCCTTTAAGCCTATATGGTGGTCTGGCATAAAGAAATCAAAACCTTCAAGGGAGAACTGCGCCCAAACAAGCAGCACCACAATAACCACTGCCGTTGTCAGAAGCCACTGATTGCGACAGAGCAACGTACCGGCAAGCACATAGACCGACTGCATCATAACCACCGAAAGCCACATGGTAAAAAGACAGTAGCATTTCATTGCCAAAGAACTATCTCCAAAATTAAGTTCAGAAGGCAGCTCAAACATCCTCACGGTAACGCTGCCAATAGCAGGGAAGTCGATTATATTACACAGAAGAAAGCGGAGTACGTCTGAAAACATCACCGCTGCCAGATATACAAGCGACATGACCACCGTAACCCAAAGCACACGGGTAACGAATTTCTCCAGATGAGTGGCCGGTTGCACCAGAACACCTATCTTCTGCTGCTTTGTACGCATATTGAAGAAAACGAAACTGCCCACAACGATGAAGAACAGCCAATAACCGATAAAAGTAACACCTCCTGAGAAATCCAAACAAGCATTATATTCCAGTACCTTATCTGGTAGAAAATTCGTATATCCAGCCATTTCCGTCATGTTTTCTATTGTATATAAAGCATTTACAATTCTAAAGGCATGCGAAGAAAACATTACGAATGCCAGTACGAAAAAGAACACCAGCGTTGTCTTTCTATTGACTGCAAGATCGTAGCGCACCACGTTCTTGAATCTATCCCAATTGAAATTGTTGTTCATAACAGCCAGTTTTTAAATATTGACAATCTTATTACATATCACCTGCGAGCGGCAGAAGAGCCGGTAGCTTGCCCAATAGTTGAACACCGTCAGCAACAGACAGACACTCGTTACAATATATGCCATTGTCGTCAGCCCGTCCGACTTAACCACTGGTTCGATATCAACATAATAGTTTAACAGAGCCAAAAACGGAGATACAGCATAACACACCACTGTTGTCAATATCCAGTTGAACTTCCTGAAGAACACGCCACCAAGCAGATATACGCTATGACTATACAGTGCAACCGAAGTCACCATGATTACAGCATACACTATCTCCATCTCAAAGTTACCGTTAGGGTCATTAAAACTTGCCATACCCAGCATTTTAAAATGATAGACCAGAATCGAACCGCACGCATTGCCATGAACCGAGAGGCAGAAGACGGCACGCAACAAATCGGCAATAACCATTGCAACGCAAAAGAACAAGAAGAAACCAACTGTACACCACAGGAAGCGCGAGAGAAATTTCTCCAAGTTGCTCGACGGCAGCGAAAGGAAGGCTATGCGCTGCTGCTTGGTCTTCATGTTGCTTGCCATAAAGCATCCGCCAATACCCATGAAGAAAATGAAGCAAAACAGGGTTAGGCCCCAACAAGTATTGAGGTAAGTGTAAAATCTATTTTCGCCCAGACTATCAGAATAAGTAAGCGAATTTACAACATAGATGGTGGTGAGCGCGAATGCCATTCCGAGCGTCAGGCGCAGCGATGCCTTCCACTGCAAGACGTTGTCAGTCTTCAGCGTGAGCCAGAAACGCGATAAATCAAACTGTTTCATCATTCTGCCCTCCCCTATTTGTTTTCTTTGGTAATGTAAGTGAACAGCAGTTCCAAGTTCAGCTGCGTCTCCGCACTGCCTTCCGTTCGGCGGGCAATGACGGCATTTCCCTGCAACGACGGTTCTGCATAAAGCACATCGTCATCCATCTCACCCGGTTGGCGATACTCAAACACGTATTTATTGCAGATGTCAGCCACCGACTCATTCATCAGAATATTGCTCTGACTGATAATCAAGATATGGTCGAGCAGAGCCTCCACGTCGTGCACCTGATGAGTAGAGATAATGAGCGTGCGGTCATCAGTCATGTTTTGTGCTACCACGCGGCGGAACTGGCTTTTTGACGGGATGTCGAGTCCGTTAGTCGGTTCGTCCATGAGCAACAGACGTGTGCCTGCAGCAAGTGCGAAACTCATATACACCTTCTTCTTCTGACCCATCGACAGTTCGTTGAGTTTCAGCATCAGCGGCAGTTCAAAGTCGCGCAGACAGTTGTTCAGCACTTCGCGATTGAACTTAGGATAAAAAGGTTCATAAAGACGCACATAGGCATCGAGCGACATTGCAGGCAGGTCAAACTCCTCTGGAACGATGAATATCTCCTGCAACATTTCCGCACGGCGCAGACAGCTCTCAAAACCGAGAGTCTGGATGCTGCCGCCCTTCGGCCTGAGCAGTCCGCTGATGAGATAAAGCAGTGTTGACTTTCCCGTTCCGTTCTTTCCCAGCAATCCGTAAATCCGATTCTGCTCCAAGGAGAGACTGAAGTCATTGAACACATGGTCTTTCTGACCTGCATACTTGAAATTGATGTTCTTGATTTGTATCATAATATTTTTTGTGTTGGTTATTTGTATTAGTGTACTACTTTATTAGTACACTGCAAAAGTAATATATTTTGATTAGTCGTGCAAACTTTTCGGCAATTATTTTCATTGCAATTAAATATTTAACATTTCCACCTTATTATTATATAACAACATCCTCACTTTCATTTTGTATAATTTTAATGGCTTTAGAGTTTGGCATTTAGAATATTTTCCGTATCTTTGCAAAGTATTATACCATAAACACAATGATGGCTATGAAAATTATCAAACGTGTAACCTTGACTTTTATTCTGTTATTGCTATGCACAGCCAACATTACGGCATCAGCACAGAATGAAACGGATGCAGACACCACAACAGCAAGAATACTTGCGGACATGCGCAAATACTTCAACACCCCCGATAGGGATGCGCTTTACAGGTCGGCAGGTGAATATCGTACGCATGCCCTTAAGACAGACAACATATACAACTACTACAAAGGATGGGAAACGGAAATCCTTTATGACGTAAACTTCAACCGTTTCTATCAAGCGATGAAGAAAACAATGCGTTTGTCTGAAGAAATGCACGAGCGCGGTGATCGAGAATACTATTACAACGCTACGCATCTGATTGGAATAATCCACTCCATACAAGGCAACAACAAACTGGCAGAAGAGAGTTTCCTCAAAGCTCTGAATGAGATGCCTGAAAACGACATGCCGCAACATGTATCCATATACATGGATTTGGCAAATGTAAAGATGGAGCACCACCCCGAAGAGGCTATGATTTTCATCAACAAGGCTGTCAGTCTGGCAGAACAGGCAGAAATGCTATATCAGTATTGCGACGCTATGGCTTTCAAAACCATCATTGCCTTCGTAATGCACGACTGGAAATCCGTAAAGCAATGCTACAAATTGTACACAGGCGTAAAGGAAAAAGACTCAACTCAATTCAGTAACACCTACCTAAGGTATGCCAACATTGCTAGACTAACAGCAGAGGGTAATTATAAAGAGGCTGCAAAAGTGGCTGACGAACTGACAAATATTGACAAATATAAGTTCAAACTGCTAGTTTACGAGGCTGCAAAGGATACAACCAACGCATTCAAGGCCCAGAAAGAATACATTACAGCTAAAGACTCCATAACGCAGTACATACAGTCTACAGAACTGCAAAGTGCCGCACACGATTTGGCTGTGGCCGATGCCGTGAGCGATGCACGAAAGAACAAGGCCATCAACATAATTTTGGGCATCATAATAGCTGGCTCGTTATGCATCATCGGCATATTGCTCTACACATCGAGAAAGAGGAAACAGTATACCAACGACCTGAAAAAGAAGAACAAGGAACTCATTATTGCCCAAGGCAAGGCCGAAGAAGCCGAGAAGATGAAACTGAGCATCATGAAAAACATGAGCCACGAAATACGCTCACCGCTCAACGTTATTTCCGGTTTCGCACAGGTGATTGGCAATCCGGAATTCCAAATGTCAGACACCGTCAGAGCCGACGTTGCCGGCATGGTAAAGAAGAGTACCGAGAGCATTGTGAAGATACTCAACGAACTGCTCGACATATCAGACAGTGATGCCTATGGCAACATACAGATTGGCAATTGGACTGTAAGCGATTTGTGTGAAACCGCTGCAGATAATTGCCGCAAAGCTGTAGAAAACGGCGTAGAAGTGGTGACAGAAAACCATACCGACGAGGACACGACTATAGCCACCGACAAGCAAAAACTGCTGAAGGCACTTGACTGCCTACTGGAAAACGCCCGCAAGTTTACCGATAAAGGTTCTATCACCATCTGCTGCCAGAAGTCTGGCAACAATCTGGAGATAAGCATCAGCGACACGGGTTGCGGTGTGGCGGCACACGAACGCGACAAGATATTTGAGCACTTCTACAAGGGCGACAAATATTTAGACGGCATCGGACTGGGCCTGCCTTTGGCCAAGCGCATTATTACCCAACTGAACGGCGAGATTTGGCTCGACGTCAACTATAAAGAAGGTGCGCGATTCATTGTATCTCTACCCATAAAAAAAGCTTGAGATACTTTTACAAAAAAGAGCCTCTTTGCAAAAAGAAGCGGTGCATTGTGAATTTTTAGTGCACCGCTTTTTTATTATCTATTTTTTTTCTAAATTGTGCCCCTTTTTCCGTACTAAATATTTTAAGAAAGATTTTTACAAAACAGGGTAGTATTGGCAGAAACAAAAACACTCTATAACCTTAACACTTGGCTGCAATAATCGACAACAGCAGGACGATGAGTGATGAATATGACGGTTTTACTATTGTCGCTTAGCACGTTCTGCAACAGACGGTGCTCCGTATCTGGATCGAGAGCACTAGTAGCTTCGTCGAAAAGCATAATGCTGCGATTGCGAAGTAGCGCTCTAGCAATGGCTATACGCTGCGCTTGTCCCTCACTAAGCCCTCCACCCGACTCAGATGTCTTGGTGTCAAGTCCATCAGACAAATCGAACACGAACTCAGCACATGCCTTTTGCAACGCTTCACGCATCATATCTTCGGTTGCATGCGGGTTGCCCAAGAGCAGATTGTCACGTATGGTTCCACTAAGCAGCGTGTTTCCCTGAGGAACATATACCAGATTGCAACGCACCAACGGAGAGACGTCCTCGCAGACGGCACCGTTGAATATCAGAACTCGGCCTGAGTCGGGACGCACAAGAGCCAGCACAAGGCGTAACAGCGTGGTCTTGCCCACACCTGTTTCGCCCAGTATTGCGGTGCAACTACCAGGCTTAAACTCAAAGGACAGATGGTCTATGACATTGTTTTGCTTGTCATCCTCGTATGCATAGCAGACATCCTCAAGGCGTATGCCGCAAGGTGCCTGCATTACGCATGGGGCGCCCTGAACTTCCTGCGGTGCTTCTTCCAGTTCCATCAGTCGTTCTGCTGCCGTAAACACGCTTACGAATGCCGGAGCCAGCTTTGTCAGGTCGCGCGCCGGCGACTGTATGCGGAACACAAGTTGCAGAAACGCCGTCATTGCACCGAAGGTTATCGTGCCGTCGTAAAGTCTTAGCGCACTCCACAAGAATGCAAGCAGATATCCGAAAGAGAAACCGAAATTAAGAATGAAGCGAGATATAACCGAAAAGATTGTACGCCGTCGCACATGCGATCGGAGTTCTGTATGAGTGGCATCGAGCCGACCTACCATCAGGTCATCGCATTCCAACGTCTTTACAAGCATACGGTTCTGCACGGTCTCGGTAAGTATGCTCTGCACCTTGCTGTCGCTATTGCGCACATTGCGAGAATACATGCGCATCCTGCCCACATAGAGTCTGCTTAGCAGTATGAATACAGGCAGAATGCCCACCGTAAGAAGAGCAAGCACCATGTCCATGCGAGCCAGATAAACAAAAGCTCCTACAAACAAGGCTAGCACAGATAAGGTATTTGGCAACGTCTCCGTGAGAAAAACCACCACCGTGCTCACATCCATCTCAAGTCTGTTTATCACATCACCGCTATGCCGTTTCTCTTTGGCCTGCCACTCTGAACGCAACAGGCGGTCGAGCATCTGCTGCTGCATACGGTTCTGTGCCTTGACGCCGAGGATATTCTTTATCCACACCTTTGATATGTTGATGGCGAAATCGCAAAGTATCAGCACTGCCATCAGAGCCACAGCCCAATGGAGCGAGCCCTGCTGCGCCCCCGCGGCAATATCTATCGCACGTTGCATTGCCCATACCGAGCACAGGCTGACGGCAACCCCCAACAACCCAAGCATCGCATTTACAATGGCTTGCCTGCGGTTTCCTTTCAGTGCTACCCAAAGCCATCCGACAAGCTGCCGAACCGCTACTTTGTTTTCTGGATTATTAAAAAATTTCATCATCACAGAACCAAACTCCTATTTAGTTTGCTATAGTTCATCCACCTAACTGTCCAAATCCCAACTCCTAATTTCTAACCCTTAACTCCTAACTCCTCATATCCGCTCCCCACATCATCTTGCCACGAAGAGTATGGAAATATCCGCGCGCTTTGCTTTTCACAATTCTCACTGCATAAGGAGCCTTTCTGAGAGTGAGTACGGTGCCTTCGTTGCATTTTTCTGAACGGCCGTCAATGGCAATAAGGAAGTTGTGGCTGCGACTCTCAACGGTGAGTTCTATTTCTGAATTGTCGGGCACTACGATTGGACGAGCATTCAGACTATGGGGTGCAACAGCCGTGAGTACAAACACCTTGGTACCAGGAACGATAATCGGGCCGCCATTTGATAATGAATACGCCGTAGAACCTGTTGGCGTGCTCACTATCAAACCGTCTGCCTGAAAGGTGGTCAGATACTCGCCATTGATTGTTGTACGTATGGATATCATTGAAGCATTGTCGCGTTTCAGAATGGCTATGTCGTTGAGGGCACAGCAACAACCATCGAACGGAGTGCCGGTGGAGGACACCTGTAGCACCTCACGCTCCTCAACAGAGTAGCATCCGTCGTACAATGACGTCAGACATTGCTCGATTTCATCAGGACGCACATCGGCCAAAAAGCCCAAACGCCCCATGTTGACTCCGACAATGGGTATGCATTTGTCGCCAACATGGCTGGCTGCCTTCAGAAAAGTACCGTCGCCACCCATGGAGATAACGAAATCGGCATCAAAATCATTACCATCAAAAACCTTTGTCGCTTTGACATGCAGATGTTGTTCTACGGTGAGGAAGTCGTAAAACTCTCTGTCTATGTATATCTCTGCCTCCTTTTCGTAAAGGAACGACAGGATCTTAGGTATTGATGCTGATTTATGGGCCTGAAAAGCATTGCCGAAAATGGCAAAACGAAGTTTTTCTACTGACATATTTTCGTCTTTTTATATCTTTGGTCCGCTATAATGCGGTTATTTGATAAACATTTAGTATATTTGCCGATGATTATATAGCCATGATGCTGCTTATCTTATGCAAAGATAATGCAAATCGAGAGCAGAATCATCAAGCTTGCATGAATGTTATGCCGAGATGCAACATAATCTTATGCAAAAATACTTATTTTTTGCGAGAACTGTATAAAACGAACTAAATAAATTGAATGGAATGACAAAATTAAGCGTAAACATCAACAAAGTGGCCACTATACGCAACGCACGCGGAGCAAATAACCCCAACGTACTTCAGGTGGCACTAGACTGCGAGTTGTTCGGAGCGCAGGGTATTACTGTGCACCCACGACCCGACGAAAGGCACATACGCTACCAAGATGTGAGAGACATCAAACCGCTGATAAAGACAGAACTGAATATCGAGGGAAACCCGATTGACAAATACATAGAACTGGTGCTGGAGACAAAGCCGACACAGGTAACACTGGTGCCTGACGCTGACGACCAGCTGACATCGAACCATGGCTGGGACACAAAGGCAAACAAGTCTTTCCTATGCGACGTGATAGGCAGATTCAAGGAGGCGGGCATACGCACTTCTATCTTTGTTGACCCTGACACGGAGATGGTGCATCATGCAAAGGAGTGTGGCACCGACCGCATAGAACTATATACGGAACCATACGCAAGCATGTATCCTAAGAACCGCGAAGAAGCCATTGCACCGTTCGTAGATGCTGCCATCGCGGCACGCGAACTGAGACTGGGACTTAATGCTGGGCACGACCTGAGTCTTGAGAACCTGCACTATTTCCACCAGATGATTCCATGGACCGACGAGGTGAGCATTGGCCATGCATTGGTTTGCGACGCTCTGTACATGGGACTGAAAGAGACTATCAAGCAGTATTTAAAGTGTTTGGAATAATAATGAACAATGTTGAATTATGAAAAAAGCATACGTATTCATGGCTAACGGCTTTGAGGACATCGAGGCGATTGGCACAATAGACATTCTGAGAAGAGGTGGCGTTGACGTGAAGACCGTTAGCATCACAGGTAGCAACACTGTTGAATCGGCTCACAGCATAAGCATCGAAGCTGACATGATGATTGAAGACGGCGACTTCAGCGATGCAGACGCTTTGGTTTTGCCTGGCGGTCTGCCCGGTGCTACCAATCTTAACGACCACGAAGGCGTGCGCAACGCACTGATGATTCAGGCGGAAAAAGGCAAGATTGTGGCTGCCATTTGTGCTGCTCCGCTGGTACTGGGCGGCCTCGGATTGGTTAACGGCAAGCGTGCCACTTGTTATCCAGGCTTTGAGAAGTATTTAACAGGCGCCGAATACACCAAAGAGATATGTACCGTTGACGGCAATGTGACCACCGGCGAAGGTCCTGGAGCTACGTTCGACTTTGCTTATGCATTACTGACACAACTAGAAGGTGCTGAAATCGTAGCACAGTTACAGCAAGGCATGATGTATAATCATCTTATAGGAAGATAAACGATGAAATATGCCATCATTGTTGCTGGCGGCAAAGGTCTGCGAATGGGTAGTGATGTGCCGAAGCAGTTTTTACCTGTGGCTGGTTTGCCTGTATTGATGCGCACTATCAAACGCTTCAAGGAGTATTCTGCCGACATGCAGATTATACTCGTACTGCCAAAAACACAACAAGATTATTGGAAAGAATTGTGTAAGCAATATGCTTTTGACGTTGACTACCAACTGGCAAACGGCGGAGAGACCCGTTTTCACTCTGTAAGGAACGGCCTCAATTTGATTCCGGAGAATGCAGAGGGAGTGGTTGGTGTTCACGACGGTGTACGCCCATTTCCTGCCTTAGCAGTTATTGACGCGTGTTATAAAGAAGCTGAGAAGGCAGAGGCTGTAATACCAGTCACTCCTGTTGTGGAGACGTTGCGACATATTATCGGCAGCAATGGCATATCAGCAACTGTTCCACGAAGTGAATACAGACTGGTGCAGACGCCACAAACATTTACCATAAGATTATTAAAAGAAGCATACAAGCAACCTTTCAACGACAACTTCACCGACGATGCATCGGTGGTAGAGGCATTAGGAAGAAACATAACGCTGGTAGATGGCAATCGAGAAAACATCAAAATCACAACTCCTTTCGACCTCACTGTGGCAGAAGCGTTTTGTAATGATGAATGCTAAATTCTTAATGCATAATTAAATATATTCTTGCGCTACAACTCATAATTTGTAATTCATAATTTAATAACATTGGATTTATTAAGCCAAGACATACAATATCTGCCAGGCGTAGGTCCGAGCCGAAAGAAGATTCTCGCCACAGAACTGGGCATAAACACTTTTGGCGACCTGTTGATGTATTTTCCTTACAAATACGTTGACCGTAGTCGATTGTACTCGATAAAGGAGTTGACCGGCGACATGCCGTTCATACAGGTAAAAGGAAGAATATTGAGTTTTGAGACTTTTGAAATGGGCCCGCGCAAAGAGCGTGTAGTGGCACATTTCAGCGATGGCACAGCCGTAATGGACCTGACTTGGTTTAACGGTGGGAAGTTTGCCAAGAAAAACTATAAGGTGCACACCGACTATATAGTGTTTGGCAAACCTACAGTTTTCAACGGACGCATCAATGTGGTGCATCCAGACATTGATCCCGCAGATGGATTTGAACTGGATGGATTGGGATTGCAGCCGTACTATTCTACAACAGAAAAGAGCAAGAAAAGCAGTCTAACATCAAGAGCCATAGAGAAACTGACAAAGAGCCTAGTAGAGAAAATAGGCTACCAGCTGCCAGAGACGCTGCCTGATTTCATTACAGGTAAGTTGCACCTGATGTCGCGCAGCGACGCTTTAAGAATAATCCATTATCCGAAAGATGCCAAAGAACTGGAAAAGGCACGGTTGCGTCTGAAGTTTGAAGAACTGTTTTACGTACAACTAAACATTGTCCGCTATGCCAGTGACCACAGGCGGAAATACCGCGGTTTTGTGTTCAACCGCATAGGCGACAACTTCAACGGATTTTATCATAACAACCTGCCCTTCCCGCTGACAGGGGCACAGAAGCGTGTCATACGAGAGATACGCCACGACATGGGCAGCGGACGACAGATGAACCGTTTGCTACAGGGCGACGTTGGTTCCGGCAAGACCTTGGTGGCACTGATGTCTATGCTGATTGCACTCGACAACGGGTTTCAGGCGTGCATAGTGGCACCTACCGAGATTCTCGCCGAACAGCATCTGGCAACAATACAGGAGTTTCTACAGGGCATGAACATTCGCGTAGAACTGTTGACGGGCATCGTAAAGGGAAAAAGGCGCGAGGCTGTGCTTGAAGGATTAAAGAATGGCGACATAAAAATTCTGGTGGGCACACATGCTGTAATTGAAGACACTGTGCTATTTGCACAACTCGGCATGGTGGTCGTTGACGAGCAACACAGATTCGGCGTAGCACAAAGGGCAAAGCTCTGGAGCAAGAACACCAATCCGCCTCATGTGCTGGTAATGACAGCCACCCCTATCCCGCGCACATTGGCAATGACTCTATATGGCGACTTGGACGTCAGCGTTATCGACGAACTGCCACCTGGGAGAAAACCGATAGTTACCCAGCATTTCTATGACAACAGGATGACCAGCCTGTATGACGGAATAAGAAAGCAGATAAACAAGGGCAGGCAGGTCTACATCGTTTTCCCGCTGATCGAGGAAAGTGAGAAGATGGACCTCAAAAACCTAGAAGATGGGTATGAGGTGTTCAGGCAGGTTTTTCCTGAGTTCAGCATGAGCAAGGTACACGGCAGAATGAAAGCCAAGGAAAAAGAAGAGGAGATGCAACGCTTTGTGAAAGGCGAGACACAGATACTTGTAGCAACCACTGTAATCGAGGTTGGAGTAAACGTGCCCAACGCTTCAGTCATGGTTATTCTAGATGCACAACGGTTCGGTCTCTCACAACTGCATCAGTTGCGCGGACGTGTGGGCAGAGGAGCAGAGCAGTCGTTCTGCATCCTCGTTACAAACAGCAAACTGTCTGACGACACTCGTAAGCGCATAGATATAATGTGCGACACCAACGACGGATTCCGTATTGCAGAAGCCGACCTGAAATTACGCGGACCTGGCGATTTAGAAGGCACGCAGCAGAGCGGAATGGCATTCGACCTAAAGATTGCAGACATCGCTCGTGACGGTCAGATTGTGCAAATGGCACGCGACGAGGCGCAAGCAATAATCGAAGACGACCCCACTTGCGAGAAAAGCAAGTATGCAATGCTGTGGAACAGACTCAAGGAATTGCGAAAGACAGACATCAACTGGGCTGCCATTTCATAGATGCATAATTATATTCTGCAAATTGCGATATGTTAAAAGTAAACAAAATACGCACATAGTTATAAGTGTATTATTATTTTTTTGTAACTTTGCAACATCGTGATGAACAAACTTTCTCGTTTAATAACCTTGACTTTTATCCTGTCTTTTGGTTGTATCGCACAATCATTCTGCCAGGAGGAAGTTCCTATGCCTATTGTCCAGGAACAACCTGACTCACTAGAGAATTATTGGGAGGAGTATGGCGAGGAAATAGACAACTTCGACTTCATTTATAACAATGGAGAGATAAAAAACTACGACGAGATATTAGTTGAGAACCTTATGGACGAGGCTTATTCGCATATTGGTACGCCTTACAGATATGGCAGCAAAGGCCCGAGAACGTTCGACTGTTCTGGATTTACAAGCTATGTGTTCAAACAACAATTCGGTGTTTTCATCGGTTCTTCTTCGCGCGACCAATATGCACGCAACATGCCTATTGAGAGAAACGAGATGCAACGTGGCGATTTGGTTTTCTTTACTGGCACGAGAACAAGAAAAGGCATCGGACATGTTGGTATCATCGTAGATGCTGATTCTATAGGCAAAACATTCACATTCATACATGCCAGTTCAAAAGGCGGAGTGAAAATCAGTAAATCTACGGATGGATATTACACTAGAAGATACGTTGGAGTTAGAAGAGTAAACAGTTTATAAATATGAGAAAAAGAGTCCTTTTTATCCTTTTCGCACTTTGTTTATTAACAAGCAGCAATGCAGACACCCTAACAATAGCCATGACAGGCGATATCATGATGGGTACAACATATCCCTCGGTGATGCTCCCTGAAAAAAACGGAACCGAATTATTTCTTGACGCTAAACCTATCCTGAAAAATGCCGATTTGGCATTAGGAAACCTGGAAGGTGCTATATGCGATGGCGGCAAAAGTACAAAAGGCACTGGCAAGAACAGTTATTCTTTCAGAATGCCAACAAGTTATGCTCCATTGCTTACAGATGCCGGTTTTGACTATATGAGCATGGCTAACAATCATGCAAACGACTTTGGCATTGAAGGTATCGAATCGTCTGAAGCTGCACTGGGAAAGGAAAACATTCTATTTTCAGGAATAGCAGGAAGAAAAGAAAGTGCCATAATCGAACGTAACGGAAAGAGAATAGGTATTTGTGCTTTCGGCCATAACTCTTATACAATAAAGCACACAAACAAAGAGACAGTGCAGAGAATTGTTGACTCACTTGTTGCCAACTGCGACATTGTAATTGTGTCATTTCATGGTGGTGCTGAGGGAAGAACAAAAAGCCATTTACCACATGGACAAGAAACTTTTTTAGGCGAAAACAGAGGCAACTTGCGCGACTTTGCACATTTTTGCATAGACAGAGGGGCAGACATTGTTTTTGGACACGGACCACATGTGATTAGAGCTGCCGAGGTTTACAAAGGAAGATTTATAGCATATAGCCTTGGAAATTTCTGTACCCCTTATGGCATGAGCCTAATAGGGATTTCCGGATATGCACCTATTGTAGAAATTAAAATCGACGACAATGGCTGTTTTATTGAGGGGCAAATACACCCCATGATTCAGACACGTGGCATAGGTCCTAGAATTGACGAAAGCGGTGTCGTAACCAAGCAAATAAAAATGCTTAGCGAGGCCGACATACCGCAAAGCGAGGCTACAATCGGAGAAGACGGAAGTATAACGCTCAAGAAATAAGCCATTTAACAAATAGCGCCCTACTTGTTAAAAGTACATAAAATATCTAGTTCATAACCAATAACTCATATTTTTTTTATATCTTTGCACCCGATTTAGCAATAGAATAACCTAATTATAAATAATGTTCTTAAAAAATTTAAAGAAAATAGCCTTTTTGGCACTAACTTCTTTTGCTGTAATTCCAGCATCGGCACAGGACTTGTTAGCAAGTCAGGCTCCGATAGACAGAACAATGAAGTCTATTGACTCAATTGCTCTGAAGAGTATCATACAGAAAGAGAATAGCGAAGTTGTATTAGGAGCCAATCTCTATAATGAATGGAGCAATCAGTATACTCACAAGGAAACTGTTTTACCAGATTCATTCCTTATTGATTTGCGTGGATTCCACATGCCAACAGACCGCACAAATGTTACATCAAACTTCGGTTATCGTTGGAGACGCCAGCATAAAGGTATAGACGTTAAGGTTTATATTGGCGATACTATCCGTTCAGCGTTTAATGGTAAGGTTCGTATCGTAAAATACGACCGCCGCGGATATGGTAAGTATGTGGTAATACGTCATTACAACGGCTTGGAAACAATTTATGGACACATGTCAAAGTGGCTTGTAGCTGAAAATCAAGAAGTAAAGGCAGGTGATCCTATTGGACTTGGAGGTAACACAGGAAGAAGCACAGGTTCTCACCTGCACTTTGAGACACGTCTCTGTGGAGTAGCGCTGAACCCTGCACTGATGTTCGATTTCCATAATCAGGACGTTATCGGCGACTATTATATGTTCCAACGTTCTACATACCAGCGCGAGTCTGCAGTAGCAAATCGTCTGCGTGGTGCTGGTGCCAAGGGCGGAAAGAACAATGCTGAAATGGAATTGGCAAGACAAAAGCCAGCAAAGAGTGCCGTTGCAGCTAACGTACGCTACCATAAGGTAAAGAAAGGCGAATCACTTTCTACTATTGCACGCAAGCATGGTACTACCATCAAGGCTCTTTGCAACCTGAACCACATCAGTACTCGCACACGCTTGATGCCAGGACAGATTCTGAAATACAACTAATAACAATAATTATATAAAAAAGAAGTGCCACATGTCTGAACAAGACTATGTGGCACTTCTTTTATCCCAAATCGGTCATTTAGATTTTAGTGCGTTTGTCTTGTTATTTTTGAGAAGATTTTTTATGTGTTCTAAAGGAGTATAGCGGGCTATACGACTGAAGAGACATGAAAAATATGCCAAAAAGAATAGACAAAAGTGCAAAAAGTATTT
>JAFQQY010000017.1 GCA_017410365.1 Prevotella sp. | reverse complement strand
CAATACGTTCCTGACGAAGCGAATTTTTGAGGCAAGCCGATACCGACCGAACCAAACTTTAATTAATCACATTTTCAAAGAACTCTTTGGCAAAGCGGCATAGCCGTTAGGCCATATATTGAAATTTTAACGAACTATTGTAATAAAATACATAAGTTATAATTACTAAGAAATTTCCAAGTTAACAAATGAAAAAAATATTATTGGCATTCTGCCTGTTTATAGGCATCGGTTCGTTCTGTTCATGTAGCAGTGATGATGAAGAATATGTTTATATAGAAAACTATTTGGATGGTGGTATTAATATATTTCATGCCAAAGACACTTTGATAAACATTAACAAAGGAGAGGAAGTGATAATTGATATACGTCACGATGCCATATTTGAAAGTGCTATTGTTTCAGAAAAATATAGAGATTGTTTAGAAGGCAAAGGAACGAAATTAATTCCTATAAACAATAAAATAGTTTATCTATGGTTGACGCTTGAACACAAAAGCCAAACCGAGTTCTCAATAAAAGCGAAAGAAGATTTATTACTGGATGGTTGCCCCGAAGAATTGTTTTTTCAAATTGACGAAGGAAAACGTGGTTATGGAGCATACATGCATATATCATTAGGAAGGTGAAGTCTTTGTACGGAAGTTTAGTTCTTTACAAGCTATTCCAAATCATAAACATTCAACCCAATCTCCTCATCCAACTTTCGCTCGATGGTTTCGAAATACTCCTCTACAACAAACTCACCCGCTCCGCAAATCGTTGTTGAGAGCAGATGACCGGCCAGGGCTGTATAGTCGGCACGTCCCAGTACCACGTGCAGGTGCAGATACGTCTCGCCGTTCAGTGTAGAGATATTGCCTGTAAGATTGGCTATCTCCATCTGCTCGGTGAATGTCTTGTCAACATACTGCTTCGTAATGGGATTGAAGAAGCGCAGCGTTGCTTCGCTTACTGCTCCGATACCATGAATGATGCCGGCTGTAATGTCCATATCGATGCAGAACTGCTTTAGCGTTTCAAACACCTCGGCATGATTGGCTATGCTAACCACATATTTGTCTTCGCCAATATCGCTGAATGTATAGTTTCTTTCCATGTTTCTCTTGTTTTAAATTACAATGTGCTATAGACCGCAAAGATAGTAAAAAGATTTGAAATGGAGAAACAAATGAAAGTTAGAAGACGATTGTCTTCTGCAAGATGTTTTTTATGCGACAAAAGAAATCAAAAATAAGTTCTTTTGATGTTTATTTGCGAAAGAATTAGTAACTTTGCGAATAATATCCTAAAGCATTATAATCGAGAGAAAATGGCAAAGAAACAGATAAAGGAAAAGTCTATTGAAGAGACTCTTTGGGAATCGGCTAACAAACTGCGTGGCTCTGTGGAACCATCGGAGTATAAACATGTGGTGCTAAGTCTTATTTTCTTAAAATATGCCAACGACCGCTTTGCAGAGCGACGCAAGGAGTTGGTAGCAGAAGGTAAGGAAGCTTTTGCAGATAATCCCGTGTTTTATAACGCTAAGAACGTCTTTTATCTTGAGCCAGAAAGCCGTTGGGATTATCTTATTGAAAATGCCAAGCAGAACGATATTGCAATCAAGATAGACAAGGCTTTGGCGAAAGTAGAACAGAGCAATGCTACCTTGAAGGGCGCCCTGCCAAGCAATTATTATGCAGGACTATCGTTAGACAGGACTAAACTTTCGGCATTGCTCGACGAAATAAACAAGATAGACACGCTGAAGGACCCGGAAAACGATCTTATTGGACGTGTTTATGAGTATTTTCTCGGCAAATTTGCCATTGCCGAGGGTAAGGGTAAAGGTGAATACTATACGCCTAAGACCATCGTCAACCTTATTGCCGAGATGATTGAACCTTATCGTGGTAAGATATATGACCCTTGTTGTGGTTCTGGCGGTATGTTTGTTCAAAGTATGAAGTTCATCGAGGCACATCACGGTAACAAGCGCGATATTTCTGTCTATGGTCAGGAATACACCAATACCACCTATAAGCTGGCAAAGATGAACCTCGCCATTCGCGGTATTGCCTGTAATCTCGGCGAGATGGCTGCTGATACCTTCCATAACGACCAGCATAAGGATCTGAAGGCAGACTTCATCATGGCAAATCCTCCTTTCAACCAAAAGGCATGGCGGGCAGATAATGAGTTGGTGGATGATGCTCGTTGGATGGGTTACGATGTTCCGCCAACAAGCAATGCCAACTATGGTTGGATTCTTAATATTGTAAGTAAACTCTCTGCCAATGGCACGGCAGGATTCCTACTTGCCAATGGCGCTTTGAGTGGCGACGGCACGGAGTTGGCCATCCGCAAGCAACTGCTTCAAAACCATTTGGTGGAGGCGATTGTTATTCTTCCACGAAATATGTTCTATTCTACGGATATCAGCGTGACGCTTTGGATTTTGAATAACAACAAGAAAGCCCGAATGGTTGAGCAGAACGGCAAGATGATTCGTTATCGCAATCGCGAGAACGAGGTGCTGTTCATCGACCTTCGCCAGTGGGGAGAGCCGTTCGAGAAGAAATACATCCAGTTCTCAGCGGAGCAGATACAGCAGATAGCCGAGAACTTCCACAACTGGCAGCGTGTGGGTTACGAACAGACCTATCACAACGAACCCGAATATTGCTATTCAGCTACTCTCGACGAGATAGAGAAGAAAGGCTGGAGCCTCGTACCCAGCAAATACATCGAGTTCCGCAACCGTGACGAGCAGATAGACTTCGACGCCAAGATGAAGCAATTGCAAACCGAAATGCGCGACCTCTTGCAGCAGGAAGAAGAGAGCAAACAGCAGTTGAAAGACCTCTTTGAGAAGTTAGGATATAACCTTTAATAGTTGGTACTATGACATTGTCTAATAAAGATATAAAAGACGAAGAACTAATTCCGCTACACTATGAAGCGAAATTGAAGTGGGCGTGTTATATTCATAAAGAAGACGGAACCATAAATCAGGCAATAAAAGATGAATTACAAGAATTTATCGATGAATTAACTGCTTTTAACCCACAAGTCCCCATACATGACAAAATCTATCCATTTACATTTAGTGTAGATGACGATGTTGATATAATCAGCATAAAAACGACTATTTATATATCCTTGGAAATCTACACGAAAGCGTATGGCGATTTCTATAATTGCGTTTTCGAGGGCCGCATTAAGGATTTATGCTTTGTAATAAATCTTGCTTATCCAAGTTTATTACATATAAATGGTGGTGCAATATATTGTAATGGAGCCCCCGTGTGTAGTCATTTCAAGTATAGCTCAGACCTGTTTTCATTAGCAGACGAGTTGTGCCTATGGCCTTCAATAGAAGAATTGTCTATCGAAGATTGTTGGGAGTGGATTCTCAGTAAAACGAATTTTCTTTTTGATATTAGTAAAACACCTCTTGATAGAGCGTTACACGCATTATCATATAGTGATGCCGACGAAAAAACATATATTTTTTATGTACTATTGGGAATAGAAGCAATCTATAATGATGGCAGCAATAAGGAAGAATCTATTTTAGAGCAATTGAGACGCAAGACAAAAGCGTTATTGGGAGAATATCCATTAGGCAAAGAGAAATATCTGAAGAATCAAATTAATGAAATGTATCGTATGCGCTCTTTGTTAGTTCATGGAAGTACGAATATACAAAAGAGTTGGAATACTTTTTATGGTCCCGATGAAGATTTTGACAGGTTTATGGATCAGCGTGAACCAATGATATTAGCAACTGCAATATTGTTATCGACTATTCAGGAATTTATCAAGGCGAATGCAAATACCATCACTGAAACGATTACCGTAAAATTGGAATAATATGAAGAACTGTTTAGGCGACTATATCAGAGAGGTGAATGTTCGTAATCGGGAGTTGAAGGTTACGAACTTGCTGGGGCTTAGCGTATCGAAGGAATTTATGTCTTCGATTGCTAACACCATTGGTACGGATATGTCTACATATAAAGTTGTTGAAAGAAATCAGTTAGTTTATATCGCTGATACTTCACGACGTGGTGACAAAATAGCTATTGGTTTACTTGATAAATATGATAATGCAATTGTTTCTCAGGCATATACTGTTTTTGAGGTTATTGACCACGAACAACTATTGCCAGAGTATTTGATGATGTGGTTTCGTCGTCCAGAGTTTGACCGTTATGCACGTTTCCATTCTCATGGAAGTGCTCGTGAGATATTCGACTGGGACGAACTATGTGATGTACAACTTCCCATCCCCTCCATCACTCGCCAACGGGAAATCGTAGCAGAATACGAAACACTGACCAACCGCATCCGTCTCAACAATCAAATGATTCAGCACCTCGAAGCCACCGCCCAAGCCCTCTACCGTAAAACCTTCGTCGATAACATCGACAAAGAAAACCTTCCTGAAGGGTGGAGAATGGGGACGTTGGGAGAAGTTTGTTCAAAGATAGGAAGTGGGGCAACACCAAAAGGGGGAAAAGGTGGTTATGGGAAAACTGGTGTTTCACTCATAAGGAGTATGAATGTTTTCGATATGAACTTCTGCTACGAAGAACTTGCTCATATATCCGATAAACAAGCTGCATTACTTGATGGCGTTACCGTAATAGAGAAAGATATACTATTTAATATTACAGGAGCATCTGTTGCAAGATGCTGTATGGTCCCTAAGGATGTATTGCCTGCTCGTGTAAATCAGCACGTTATGATTATCCGTTCTAAAGAGGATTTTATGCAGTATTACATCCTTTGTGTATTGTGCTCAAAAGATGCAAAACGTTCGTTATTGGGTATGAGCCAATCAGGATCAACTAGAGAAGCTATCACAAAATCTGAAATAGAATCATTTGAGATTATGATACCTCCAAAAGGTATTCTTAAAGATTTTACAAACAAGACAGATACTATCTTTTCACATGTGAGCATACAAATACAAGAAAACGAAAAACTAACCGAATCTCAGTCTTTGCTTTTGGCGAAGATGGGGCAATAAAATGCGATGAAAATATATTGTATATGAAAAAGCAGTTACAGTTATCGGAATTAACAGAATCATTAGAGCGAGGAAAAACCAATTTCCAGGCTCAAATAGAGCTTTATGATTTGCGGGAATTATGTTATACAATGGATAATCCTCAACTGTTAGAGTATGTTCCTGTTAAAATTGTAGCTTGTTTTGAGCAATTATTCAGAGATGAGTATCAGGAAATTCTTGTAAATCCAAAAGTAAAGAAGAACCTGAAAAATATAGACTTATTTAAAGACACTAAGTTTAATTTTGATGTAATAGGGGCTTTTGAAGAGAATACTATTTCATTAAGTGATTATTTATCACTTTTAATACCTTGTAGCAAATTAGAAGATATTGATAATGCCATATCAAAACTAATTGGCATTAATTTCTTGTCAGAATTTAGGAAGAAAGATAATGGAGAAGCAATATTAGAGTCTGTTTCTGAGATATTTAGGCTTAGGCATATTTATTGTCATGAAGTTCCTCTGAAAAAGAATATTGATATAGATAGTGCAAGAAAACTAATTTCTCATGCTATTGAGTTCATAGATGATTCGGATGATATTATCAGAAATACTTTGTATTCTGACCATTTAAGTGGTATTGAAGAAATCAAAATTGCCCAAAAAGAATTCGAAAAAGCAGATAAAGAACTCGAAGAGTTAATAGACACTCTTAGATTAAAGCAAGATAAAGGTCCGTTCCATTATAATGATTTCAGTTACATTGACAAGTGGAAAGAATATCGTGAGGAAAGGGCTTTGTGTGACTCCTCAATTAATAATAAAGAGAGTTACTTGCCACTTCACTATTACAGGAATATGGAGAGAACAACAAAATCTCTAATAAAAGAATTGAAAGAAGATTATAAGTATGAACTAAAGAGATAATTGTGGCATTATGGATAAATTAGGCAAGATGATAAGAATTACCGATTTAAGGTCGGTATGGCCTCATGAGGAAAATGACTTCACAAAGTGGTTTGCGCAGGAAGAGAATCTTACGCTGCTGGGTGATGCGATAGATATTGAGTTGGAATTGTTTGGCGAATAAATAAAAACAAACAACATGAAGGAAGGATATTTGGATTTTGAGGAGTACATCCGACAGGGTGAGCCTGACAAGAAAGAAAAGGCTTCCATCTGGCGGACGGCTATTGGCTTGCAAGCTGTGGATGGTTTGAAGACATCAGACTATCTGAAAGAGACTGCTCGCAAACATATCGAAGGGGAAATAGACATTGACGAGGCACGGGAACTGATAAAGACCTATTACCAGTCGAAGACGAAGCGTGAACCCGACGATGATGACAAGCAGGAAGCCGATAAAGTATCTGCAAACATTACCAAAATTCTTTCTTCTGAGGCATTGGACTTCAGCACAAAAGGCTACATCGCTCTGCATCGGAGAATCTTTGAGGGTGTATTTAAGCATGCAGGACAAGTGCGCGACTATGATATCACAAAGAAGGAATGGGTGCTGAACTATGACACAGTGCATTATCTGAATTGGGAGGACTTGCGCAGAGCATTGGACCACGATATAGAACAGGAACGCAGTTTTAGTTATAAAAGCATTTCGTCTGACGAGTTGATTGCTCATATCACTCGCTTTGTTTCTGGAATATGGCAGATACATGCCTTTGGTGAAGGTAACACTCGTACAACGGCGGTGTTTACTATTTTATATTTGCGTGATATTGGGTTCAAGGTAGAGAATGATATGTTTGCAGACCATTCTTGGTATTTCCGCAATGCTCTGGTGCGTGCAAACTATCGTAGTGCTGTGGAGGGCATTGATTACAGTCCGCAGTATCTTGAACGTTTCTTCCGAAACCTTCTGCTGGGTGAGCAATGGGATTTGCGTAACCGCTATTTGCATATTCATCCAACGGCAGAATGGAGTGTGCAGCCGAATCTTGCGGATTCTACAAGTATCCCACAAGTACCCGAACAAGTACCCGAACAAGTACCCGAACAAGTACAGGATTTACTGCACACCAATAATACATTGATTAATAACCTCATCAAGAAGATTGGCAATGAGTCAGTCTCAATTTCTCAATTGATGAAATTGTTAGAATTGAAACACAGACCGAATTTCTTGGAATATCACCTGAATCCTGCCATGAAGGAAGGATATGTGCGAATGCTCTATCCCGACTCTCCTCGGCATCCACGGCAGAAGTATCTGCTGACAATGAAAGGAATGGCACTATATAATGAATTAACAAAAGGAGAATAAAGCTGATGTCACACTTTAATGAACATGCGCTGGAGATGGCCATCATGGAACTGTTTGAGCAACAGGGTTACAGCTACGTGAATGGCGAGACGATACATAAAGAGCAGACGGAGGTGCTGCTGCGTGATGACTTGCGGATGTATCTGATGGACAGATATGCCCAGGAGGGAATCACGCCCTTGGAGGTGGAGCGAGTCATTGCGAAGCTGACGGCTGACAATGGTGCGCCGCTCTATCAGCAAAACGCACAGACTTATCGACTGATGACGGAGGGGTTCGCCATCAAGCGAGAGGATGCTTCGCTGCCTGACTTGTTCGTAGAGGTGATAGACTTTTCGCCTGTGGATACGTCACAAAGCGGCGTCTCTATTGACCGCAATATATATAAGGTGGTGAACCAACTGGAGATAAAGGGACAGGAACGGCGCATACCTGATGGTATCGTATATGTGAACGGTCTGCCTGTAGTGGTACTGGAATTTAAGAGTGCCGTGAAGGAAGATACCACCATCATGAATGCCTACACGCAGTTGACGGTGCGCTATCGCAGGGATATACCAAACCTGTTCCGCTATAACGCTTTTGTGGTTATTAGCGATGGAGTGAACAACAAATACGGGTCGCTATTTGCAGACTATGATTTCTTCTACTCGTGGCGTAAGGTAGAGCAGAAAGATAAGCCTGGTGAGGGCATCAACACGCTTCACACGATGATGGAAGGACTGTTCAGGAGGGAGAGACTGCTGAGCGTGATGAAAGACTTTGTTTATTTCCCAGACAATTCGAAGAGCGAACTAAAGATAGTGTGTCGCTATCCGCAGTTCTTTGCCACTCATCGCCTATATGAGAACATATTGGAACACTCGCACATCAATCTGCATGGCGACGGCAAGGGAGGAACATACTTCGGTGCTACCGGCTGTGGCAAGAGTCTGACAATGCTTTTTCTGACAAGGGTGCTGATGCGTAGCCGTCATTTGGCATCTCCTACTATAGTGTTGATTACCGACCGAACAGACCTTGATGACCAGCTGTCTGTTCAATTTCTCAATGCCAAACAGTTTATTGGCGACGAGACGGTGGTTAACGTGGAAACGCGACAGGAACTGGGTGAGCGATTGCGAGGCAGGAAGAGCGGAGGCGTATTTCTCACAACGGTACAAAAGTTCAGCGAGGACATTAATCTGCTTTCGGAACGTGCAAATATCATCTGCATATCAGATGAGGCTCATCGCTCGCAGACAAATGTGGAGCAGAACGTATCAATAACAGAGAAAGGTGTGAAACGAAGTTATGGTTTCGCCAAGTATCTGCACGATTCGCTGCCTAACGCTACCTATGTAGGTTTTACTGGTACTCCGATTGATGCCACAATCGATGTGTTTGGAGAAGTGGTGGATAGTTATTCTATGACGGAATCAGTGGCAGACGGTATCACGCGCCGCATAGTCTATGAAGGTCGTGCTGCCAAGGTGTTTACAGATGGGAGACAATTGCAAGAGATAGAGGATTATTATAAGGAATGTGCTGAACAGGGTGCTAATGAATACCAAATAGAAGAAAGCAAGAAGGCTGTTACACAGATGAACAAGATTCTGGGTGACCCGAAGCGACTGGCTGCAGTGGCAAGAGATTTTGTGGAGCATTACGAGAAGCGCATTGAGGAAGGCAGTACCGTGTGTGGCAAGGCAATGTTTGTATGTTCCAGTCGTCATATTGCATACGACCTGTATAAACAGATTATTTCTTTGCGTCCAGAATGGGAGGAAAACCGTGTGAAAATGGTGATGACGCGCTCTAAGGACGATGAGCAAAGGCTATATGAATTATTAGGTGGTGATGATGACAGAAAGAAACTGGATGGATTGTTTAAAGACCCGGAGTCAGAATTTAAGATTGCCATAGTGGTAGATATGTGGATTACGGGCTTTGATGCACCGTGTCTTGACACTATGTATATAGACAAACCTTTGCAGAAGCACACGCTGATACAGACGATATCAAGAGTAAATCGCGTATTTGAAGGTAAGGATAAGGGACTGGTGGTTGACTATCTGGGCATAAAGAATAATCTGAATGATGCATTAAGGCAATATGCTGGTGGTGGAAATATAGGCGAGAATGTGGAAACAATAGAACAGTCGTTGACTATAGTAAAGGATGAACTGGACATTCTTCGCAGAATGTTTACTATGTTCGACTATTCTAAATTCACAAGTGGAACACCATTAGAGCAATTGGAGTGCCTGAAGAATGCCGCAGAGTTCATACAAGGAACAGAAAAGACTCAAAACCTCTTTATGGGACACGTAAAGAAGATGAAATCGGCATATAATATCTGTATGAATCATGATGACATAACAGATAAAGACAGAGAAGATATTCATTTCTTTACAGGTGTACGTTCAATAATATTCAAACTGACGAAAGGAAATGCGCCTGATATTACACAGATGAACCGTAAGGTCAGCGAGATGCTGCAGCGGGCTCTGCAATCAGAAGGTGTTGAGGAGGTTGCTCAGGTAAATGCTAACACCAAGGATATAGACTTGCTTAGCGAGGAGTATATGGCAAGGCTTGAAAAAATGAAACTGCCCAACACGAAAGTAAAGCTGATGGAGAAGCTGCTGCGTACAGTAATTACTGATTTCAAGAAGGTGAACAAGATTAGGGGAGTGGACTTTACGAAGCGTTTGAATGCTTTGGTTGCAAGATATAACGACAGAAGCGATAATGCAGTACTGGCTCAGGAGGTGTTGGAAGAAGTGGCTAAGCAGATGGCAGAACTTTTGCATGAGGTGAACAAGGAGAAGAAGTCGTTCAAGGATTTGGGTATCACTTATGAAGAAAAGGCTTTTTATGATATTTTGAAGGATATAGCAGAAAAGTTCGGCTTTTCATATCCAGAAGACAAACTGCTGAAATTGGCAGCTGCAGTGAAGGCAATGGTGGATGATAAATCGAAATATACTGATTGGGCAAACCGTTCTGATATCAAGGCAGAACTGCAAATGGACTTGATTCTGATATTGGCAGAACATGGTTATCCCCCAGTACCGCAGGATGAGGTTTTTAAGGAAATATTTGAACAAGCAGAGAACTTTAAAAAGTATGAGCGGGAAGAAGGGCATTGCGTTGCTGTTGAGATTCATTTGGCAACAATAGATAATGTATGCAATGACAGTTCGCTTAAAAACATGGTTGACCAAATGATGGCATTTGATGCAGGTACAACGTTATTGTCTATTGTGCGAGAATGTTTCAATCAGTTTGGTGAACGATATTTCGGAATGAATCAGAAAGACTGGTATCACGTAGTTAGCCGATATGTAAGTGAGGCAACAAATAGGTATGATATACTGCCCGATGAAACATTCTGTTGGAATGTGGCGGAAACGCTTGGTGAATCTGGAGAATGATTGTGCTACGGTGGTGCATTTATTCGCTTTTTGGCTCTTCATCTTTGCAGTCTTCATAAAATTTATTACCTTTGTATCCGCAAATAGGTTTTAGGTCCCGTAGCTTAGCTGAATAGAGCGTCAGATTCCGGTTCTGAAGGTCTTGGGTTTGAATCCCAACGGGATCACAAAAAATAAAGAAGAACTGATAAATGAAAGTTTGCTTTCGATTTTCAGTTCTTCTTTATTGTAGGATGTCTGCTTGCAGGGATATTTATTTCCAATAGCTCGCATGATAAGGTTTGTGATTATTGCTGTTCTTTCGCAAAAAGAAACGAATTGTCTTTATTTTCTAACAAATTGGAAAATAAATGGCGCCGATGGTTTGCAAATTAACAGAAAAGATGTACCTTTGCAGCGCAAAAACAAAAATTAGGACATAGATGAGCAAACTGATAAAGCCTGAAGGCTATAAACCGCTGCTCGACATGAAGCAGACGGAGCAGGGCATTAAACTGATTAAGGAGTTCTTCCAACAAAATATATCTACAGAACTGAGACTGCGCCGTGTGACTGCACCGCTTTTCGTGCTGAAGGGTCTGGGTATCAACGACGACCTGAACGGAGTGGAGCGTGCGGTGACATTCCCTATTAAAGACCTTGGCGAAGCAAGAGCAGAGGTTGTGCATTCACTTGCCAAATGGAAGCGTCTGTCGCTGGCAGAATATGAGGTGGAACCGGGATACGGCATATATACTGATATGAATGCCATACGCGCAGATGAAGAACTAGACAATCTGCATTCGCTATATGTTGACCAATGGGACTGGGAGGCTGTTATTACAGATGAGCAGCGCACATCGGCCTATCTCTGTGATGTGGTGGATCGCATATATGCAGCTATACGTCGCACGGAATATCTGACATGTGAGACTTATCCGCAGATAAAGCCTTTCTTGCCTGAGAAGATAAAAATAATACACAGCGAGGAACTGTTGCAGATGTATCCAGACCTTACTCCGAAAGAGCGCGAGGACGCTATCACCAAGAAGTATGGTGCTGTATTTATAATAGGTATAGGTGCGGAACTGAGCAACGGTGAGAAGCATGACGGACGTGCGCCGGACTATGACGACTGGTCAACGGTGGCGGAGAATGGACGTCAGGGATTGAATGGTGATATTCTGATATGGTATCCTGTGCTTGGACGCTCGATAGAATTGTCGTCAATGGGTATCCGCGTGAACAAGGAGTCGCTGCAGCGTCAGTTGACTCTTACAGGAAAGGAAGACAGAATGTCGCTTTATTTCCACCAGAAACTGATGAACGGCGAACTGCCTTTGTGCATCGGTGGCGGTATCGGTCAGAGTCGTCTGTGCATGGTACTTTTGCAAAAGGCTCACATCGGAGAAATACAGGCAAGCATCTGGCCTGACGATATGCGCAAGGAGTGCAAGGAGTTGGGGATGCAGCTGATATAGAATTGAAGGATTGAAGAGTTGAAGGATTGAAAGATTGAAGAATTGAAAGATTGAAGAATTGAAGGATTGAAGGGTTGAAGGGTTGAAGACAGCGAAACTGATGAGCAGTCTTCAACCCTTCAATTTTAAATTATGCTAAGTCAAGATCAAGTATTTCTTTAAGCATCTGAACAGCAGGATACTGCTTGGTGATTTCTTCAAATTGTTCTCTTCTGCTAAGTATTTTCACTTGCTCATGGTGTTCGACTAGCTTTGGAGTGAAAGTTATTGCATTATTATGCAGATAGTGCTTCAAGGTTTTCAATATGTTGCCCTTGATGTTCTCTATTTGTTCTAGCATTATCTTATTGTCTACGTCAACCTCAACTTCAGGGAACGTTGTGATTACGGGCTTCATGTTTTTCATTCGTGCAGCCAAGGCGGTGAGTTGTTGTGGCATACGGTTACACATGGATAGCCATTCAAATTCCAAATCGTGCTGAGTGAACTCCAGATACTCCTCTTTTACGGCAGCATTAGGGTCGTCGGTGCCAAGAGTACCAGGAATAATCTGCATCTTTTTTCTTGTATTGCTCTGTTCGCGCAGATTATTCCATGAATTGCCAATTTTACCAATACTTGTTTTCAGTACTGGACGGGTTGCTGAACTATAAGTTGCTGTTGGAACCGTTTTTGCAGGCTCCGATGCTTGTTGTGCAGTTGCAATTTGCTGCTGCGATTCAGCACGTTGTACCTGCCCAGCCGGAACTACCTGCGGGGTTCTCTGTTGTGGCTGGGTTTGCTGAATCAAATTCTTAAACAGGGATTTTAATCTTCTGGGGCGACGCCCCGCGCTAGGCGTATCCTCCGGCTGTGTTATCTGCGCAACCTCTATTAGCGTCAGTTCAACCAGCAGGCGCTTGTTGCTGCTTTGTCGGTAGTTGATGTCGCATTGGTTCATTATGCGCAATGCCTGGTATAGAAAACGTGCTTCGCATTTAGCAGCCTGTTGTTTATACAGCACTCGCTGACTATCGCTCACCTCTAGTAGCGGCAGTGTACTTTCGTCTTTTGCCATCAGTACATTGCGCACATGTTTTGCTAATCCGCCAATAAGCAGACCGCCGTCGAAACCCTTGTTGATGATGTTGTTAAGCAACACCATAATGTCGCTTACCTTATTTTCGATGCTAAGGTCGATAATCTTAAAATAATGGTCGGCATCAAGCACATTGAGGTCTTCTATCACCTTCTGATATGTGATGTTGCCCTGACAGAAACTTGCAGTCTGGTCGAATATAGACAACGCATCGCGCATACCTCCGTCGGCCTTCTCAGCAATAACCGCAAGAGCTTCTTCCTCAAACTGTATACCTTCTTTCGTTGCAACGCTTTTGAGGTGTTCGATGGTGTTGCGTACCGTCATGCGTTCGAAATCGTAAATCTGGCAGCGGGAGAGGATAGTAGGCAGAATCTTATGCTTTTCTGTTGTGGCAAGGATGAATATAACATGTGCCGGCGGTTCTTCAAGCGTTTTGAGGAACGCATTGAAAGCCGCCGTAGAGAGCATGTGCACCTCGTCGATGATAAATACTTTATATTTGCCCACTTGCGGTGGTATTCTGGTTTGCTCCATCAGTGTCTTGATGTGCTCAACCGAGTTGTTTGATGCAGCGTCGAGTTCAAAAATGTTGAACGAACGCTGTTCGCCAAATGCAATGCAGCTTTCGCAGTTGCCGCAAGCCTCACCATCTGCAGTGGGGTTCATGCAGTTAATGGCTTTGGCAAAAATGCGGGCACATGTGGTTTTGCCGACACCACGCGGACCGCAGAACAGGTAGGCATGAGCCAGCTTGCCACTTTTCACCGCATTCTTGAGTGTTGTGGTTAGCGCAGCTTGTCCCACAACAGTGTCAAACGACGTGGGCCTGTATTTTCGTGCCGAAACAATATATTCTTCCATAAGTCTTTTTTGTTTGCTTGCGCAAAGATACGTAAAAAATATTTTTTTCAGATAAAAAACATCTTATTTATATTAAAATGTTTATATTTGCAGCTTGAAACAACAGAATCTTACCGTATGCAAACTCTATATGTATTAGCGGCGGCATTGGCCCCAATAGTTGTGCTTATGCTTTATGTCTATTTTAAAGACAAGCAGAATCCAGAACCCACAGGCATGTTGATTAAGGGTCTTTGGTTTGGTGTGCTTTCTACTTTCCTTTCATTGACAATCAGCTTGCCTATGACAGCAGTTGGACTCTCTCCGGAAGTGCAAACAAGCTTTCTTGATTGTCTTGGCGTTTCGTTTTTCGGTGCTTCCATACCGGAAGAACTGGCGAAATTTTTCATGTTCTGGCTTTTGATACGCAAGAATAAGTATTTTGATGAGCATCTCGATGGTGTAGTATATGCAGCAAGCGTAGCATTGGGTTTTGCCGCATTGGAAAATGTGTTATATCTATTCGATAATCTCGACGATTGGGTGACTGTGGGCATTACACGTGCTTTATTGGCTGTGCCAATGCATTGTGGTTGCGGAATACTAATGGGCTACTATTATTCACTGATTCATTTTAATAATAATCATAGTCTTTGGAATAAAAGCCTAGTGCTGCTTGTTCCGATAATGATTCATGGCGTATATGATACGCTGTTGTTCTATATGCAAGTGGCACCAGAACTAAGTATATTCCTGGCGATTGCTGTCTTGTGGTTATGCAATAAGTTACGAAAGAGGTGCAGTGCCAGAATTGCAGAACTAATGGCAATGGGAATGGCTATCAAAAGAACAGATGAAACGGAATATAAATATTAAAATATTAAATATATTATGATTTTCGAAGAAAATGGTCTGCAGAAGTTGCAGGAAAATATCTTTAGAAGTGAGTCTTTGCAGAGCATAATGGCTGACAGCAAAGTATCAGAAGCAGAGTTAGAAGCACAGAGTGCTAAGGTAGATGCCCTTTTGAAGGATATGAATGGTAAGTTTACTTCTGAACAGTTACAAGATATCGACAGGTTGATTCAAGAATACGGTGTATTGCTTGCTTCAACAGTTTTCCATAACTTTAAACTTAATAGTTTTGGTAAATAAAATTCGCCTGTTGCTGGTTGCCCTTGCCATGTTAAATGTTCTTAGTGTGGCTGCTCAACATCGCACAGAAGTGCAGATGGAGACAACTCACGGCAATATACGTATTGCTTTGTATGAGGAAACACCAAAGCACAGAGACAATTTTGTGCGTCTTGTCAATGAGCATTTTTATGACAGTTTGCTTTTCCACCGAGTGATAAAGCATTTTATGATACAGGCAGGTGATCCTGACAGCAAGAAAGCTGAGTCGGGAATTACATTGGGCGAAGGCACGTTGCCGTATAAGATTCCAGCTGAAATTGTGCCCGGATTGTATCACAAGCGTGGGGCAGTGGCAATGGCTCGTGAGGCTGACGAACTGAATCCGGAATTTAAGTCTGATGCCTGTCAGTTCTATATAGTCTGGGGCAATACGTTTTCATCAAATGATGTTGACCATTTCTCAGAAAGACTTGACAGTGTGACGTCTGGTAAGTTCCCGATGACGGAAGATATGCGGACATGCTATCGCAAGACAGGTGGCGCACCGCACCTCGACGGGGCATATACCGTTTTCGGTGAGGTTGTGGAAGGTCTGGATGTCGTGGGGAAAATACAAAAGGAATATACAGACGACTATGACCGACCAGTTTCCGATGTCAGGATATTAAGAATGAGGATAGTAGAGGGAAAATAAACAAAAAACCGACGGTTTGTAGGCCGTCGGTTTTTTGTTGTATCATAATTTACACTAAATGGGCAATTAGACTTTCTCTGTCGCCTGGAAGCATATCGATAACTGGTATCTCAATCATAGTGTAGCATCCTGGCTGCTGGCGCATTGTTGCACGAGCAACATTTACAAGAACCTGAGCAGTGAGGGCAGGATTGTTGATGCTCATATTGAATTCGAAGCGTTGGTTTTGGGTAGAACCGCTGACGCCCTTGCGTACAAGATTCACACCATGACCCATGTCACGTACAGCATCTACGGACTCAACGGCAAACACATGTGTCTCGTCGTGAGAGAAGTAAGGATCTGCTTTGATTGCCTTTGTTACTTCCTCAAGGCTAGCACCTTCTTCAAGTTCCACATAAACCATACGGCGATGGATGCCTTCACCTAGAGGAATGGTCATAGAGAGGGCATTCTTTACACCATCCTTGCTGCGCACGCAAACGCTGTGTCCCATAGACATGCCAGGGCCGAAGTTTGTATAAGTGAGTCCCTTTGGAGCAAGACTCTGCATAAGTGTACGCACGATAGAGTCGCTACCTGGATCCCAACCAGCGGCAATGATAGCAGCTGTTCCTGTTTCGCGGCAAACTTTATCAAGACTTGCACGATATTTAACGATGTCTGTGTGTATATCGAAACTGTCAACAGTGTTGATGCCCATTGGCAGAATCTTCTTTGCGAACTCCTCACAACTGCGTGTCGGTGTGGCAAGGATTGCAACGTCAACGTCTTTCAATTCAGTAATGTCCTTGACCACTTCATAGTTTGCAAGCTCTGCTGGCTTGTTCTCACTTCCGTTTCTTCTTACAACTCCAGCTATTTCGAAGTCTTCTGCTGCTTCGAGGGCCTGAATTGCATAACGACCGATATTGCCGTATCCTACAACGGCTGCTCTTATCTTCTTCATGTTGTTATGTTGGTTTTATAAAGTTTCTTTATTCTTTCGAGATGCAAAATTACACTTTTTGATTGAAAAGGAATAAATGAAAAGATAAAAAAATTATTGAAACTTGGATTAAATGATAATGTGAGATGTTTTTCGGGGCAAATACAATAAAATGTAAGTAAACGACGTTAATAAGAATGTATATATACAAAAATGTAATTTTACGATGATAGAATACATCAAGGGTGAGTTGACCGAACTTACTCCTGCATTTGCTACCGTTGAAGCGGCAGGCGTGGGTTATGGACTGAACATTTCGCTAAACACCTATAGTGCTATTCAAGGCAAGAAGGATGTTAAACTATATGTTTATGAAGCTATTCGTGAGGATGCTTACGTGCTTTATGGCTTTGTAAACAAGAAGGAACGTGAGATGTTTCAGTTGCTGATTAGTGTATCGGGCGTGGGTGCAAATACAGCTCGTATGGTATTGTCGTCGCTGAGTCCAGCAGAACTTTGCAACTGCATTTCTACTAATAATGAGCGTATGATAAAGGGTGTCAAAGGAATCGGATTGAAGACAGCGCAGCGTATTATTGTTGATTTGCGCGACAAGATTGTTGCATTAGGCATAGCCGACGAGATTCCTGCTGGAGGTGCAATGCAAGCACCGGTTAACAATGCAGTTAAGGATGAGGCTGTTAGCGCTCTGACTATGCTCGGCTTCTCTCCAGCACCGTCGCAGAAGGTTGTACTTCAGATACTGCAAGAAGAACCAGACGCTCCGGTTGAGATGGTTGTTAAATTGGCGTTGAAACGTATAAAATGAGTTAGGATTTAGAGTTAGGAGTTAGGAATTAGGATTTAGGAGTTATGAATTAAGAGTTAGGGCAGCTATGCAGATGGTTATAGCTGACTAATAAGGAACTGAAAAGAAGTGAGAAGAACGGTATTATACATATTGCTTATGTTTGTGGGTATTGTGGCATTTGCCGCAATGCAAAGACCGCCTGTTACTGCACCTCAGAAAGAAGCAGAGGAGAAAAAGGCGACACCCAAACCACAGCCTAAGTCACAACCAAAGTTGTCGGTTGAGGAGGAAGTGATACCAGACTCTCTGTTAAATCCACGTTGGAAGATTAAGAAGACTGCACCAGTGCTTATTAGCGACCTAGATTCCTTTGCACTTGACTTGAAGATGCCTGACAACATTCTGCAGCGTGCTGAATACAATGACTCGCTGAATCTCTATTTTGTTGGTTCGAAGATAGGAGATACATATCTAAATGCCCCTCTTCTGATGACTCCAGAAGAGTATAACAAATGGAGTGAACGCCGACAGATGAAGCAGTTCTTCAGACAAAAGGATGCGGAAAACGTGGCAAGTAAGGGAAAAGAAAAATTCTCTTTCTCTGATATGCATTTTGATCTTGGACCAGCAGAGAAAATCTTCGGTCCTGGCGGCGTGCGAATAAAAACACAGGGAACGGCAGAACTGCGTATCGGTATGACAACAAAAGATGTTGATAATCCGTCGCTGCCAATCCGCAATAGAAAGACTAAGTCGTTTGATTTTGATGAAAAGATAAACCTCAATCTGAATGGTAAAGTTGGCGATAAGGTGAACATGAACCTTAACTACAACACCGATGCTACCTTTGACTGGGATACTAAAAACATTAAGCTTCGATATGAAGGAAAGGAAGACGAGATAATAAAATTGGTTGAGGCTGGTAATGTAACATTCCCGTCAAATTCTTCACTAATCAAGGGAGCGTCTTCGTTGTTTGGTATACGTACCGACTTCCAATTCGGTAGATTGAAACTGCAAACAGTGTTGTCGCAGAAGAATTCGACAACAAAGAGTGTATCATCAAGAGGTGGCACACAGTTTACACCATTTGAAATAGACGTAGCAGACTACGAGGAAAACCGCCACTTCTTTTTGAGTCATTATTTCCGTGAGCGCTACGATCGTGCCATGGCATCACTGCCAAATCTTACCACTGGCGTAAAGATTACTCGCGTGGAAGTGTGGGTGACTAATAAGACAGGCAATACCAGTAATACACGTAATGTGGTGGCGCTTACCGATTTGGGTGAAGGCAAGTATGTAAAGAACAACTTGTGGGGTGGACTTGGGGATGTCGCACCAAGCAATGCTGCCAACTCGCAGTATAATGCGATGGTCAATGAATATGCTGCAGCACGTAATATAGAGCAGACCAATACCGTACTTGATGCAATCAGCGGCTTTACCGGCGGTATTGATTATGAAAAGGTACAGAGCGCGCGCTTGTTGTCATCATCAGAATATACGGTAAATTCAGCATTGGGTTATATCTCACTTAAAACCACATTGCAGACAGACCAGATTCTGGCTGTGGCATACGAGTATACTCTGAACGGACAGACATATCAGGTAGGTGAGTTTGCATCTGACAATACGAATACAAACGAGGCCATATTCGTCAAGTCGCTAAAGAATACCAATAACAGTCCGCAGATGGGCAACTGGCGACTGATGATGAAGAACGTCTACTATCTTGCATCTACAGTTGAAAAGACAAAGTTCAGACTTGATGTAAAGTATCAAAGCGATACGACAGGCGTTTATCTTACTTATCTGCCAGAACCACAGGTTAAAGACCGTACCCTTATCAAGGTGCTCGGCGCAGATCGCCTGGACAATAACAACAAACCAAACAGTAACGGATATTTCGACTTCGTAGAAGGATATACAGTAAGCAACGGACGTGTGTTCTTCCCTGCTGCCGAACCGTTTGGAGCATATCTTAAAAACTATCTTGTAAGGGCTGGTGTTACAGCAAATACAGCCGATAAATATGCATTTACTGAACTTTACGACACGACAAAGACTGCAGCCAAGCAGATAGCAGAGAAAGACAAGTTCGTCTTGATGGGACAGTTTAAAGGAACTGCTGCAAATGTTATCTCGTTGGGGGCATATAATGTACCACAGGGTTCTGTTGTAGTTACTGCAGGCGGTGTGGTTCTTACGGAAGGATCTGATTATAGTGTCGACTATTCAGCCGGTGAGGTTACCATTCTCAATCAAAGCATTATCGATGCAGGAACATCGGTGAACGTTAGTTTGGAGAGCAATACGGAGTATGGTCAGATGCGCAAGACGATGATGGGATTGAACTGGGAGTATGACTTTACTAAGGATTTCCAGATTGGAGGTACATTCCAGCATCTCAGTGAACAGGCGCAGACATCTAAGGTGGCAATGGGTTCAGAACCGCTTAATAATATATTGTGGGGTCTGAATATGAACTTCAAGAAAGAGAGCCAGTGGCTGACCAATATGCTCGATGCCATACCGTTCTTGCATTGTACTCAGCCTTCGCAGATATCATTTACAGGAGAGTTCGCCCATCTCATAGCCGGTCAGGCTGGCGGTACTCAAGACGACGCTTCGTATATTGATGACTTTGAAAATACAAAGAACGGACTCGATATATCAGAACCTAAACAGTGGGTGTTGTCAAGTGTGCCGACAATGTTCCCTGAGCATGGCGACAAAGATGGATTGTCAAGTGGCTATAACCGTTCGCTTTTGGCATGGTATAACATTGACCCGCTGTTCACTTATCGAAGCAGTTCGCTGACCCCAAGCCACATTAAGAGCGATTTGGAACAGTTGTCAAACCACTATGTACGTGAGGTTTATGTCAGCGAACTTTATCCTAATCGCGACCAAAGTACATACAATGGAGCCACTTCTACCTTGCCAATTCTCAATCTGGCATACTATCCGACTGAGCGCGGACCATACAATTTCACAACAACGATGAATGCAGATGGAACGCTCAGTAACCCGGCAACCAAGTGGGGTGGAATGATGCGAAAACTAGACACCAACGACTTTGAGGCTGCTAATATAGAATATGTAGAGTTCTGGCTTCTTGACCCATTTATATATACCCGTAATCAAGCTGATGCTTCTTCATACGGCGGTGACCTCTATATCAATCTTGGTGAAGTCAGCGAGGATATTCTTCGCGACGGAAAGAAATTCTATGAGAGTGGAATGCCTGTAGACGGAACAAGTAGTTTTGCAAACACTCAGTGGGGTAAGATACCGGTGCAGGCTACTCAGACATACGCTTTTGCTACGACATCTGGCTCTAGAGAAAAGCAGGACGTAGGTCTTAATGGTCTTACTGATGCAGAGGAGAAAGAGTTTCCTGAATATATGCAGTTTAACAGTTTCGTTAGCACTATTGCTAACGATAGTGTGCGTAATGCTTGGACAGCTGACCCTGCTAATGACAACTATCAGTATTTCCGTGGTTCTGCATTAGATGAGCGTAAGGCATCTATTCTTGAGCGTTATAAGCGTATTAACAACCCGCAGGGAAACTCTCCTGATAGTGACGGCAACAATGAGAGTTACGACACATCTTATAAGACAATGCCGGATGTGGAAGATATTAACCAGGACTATACTCTTAATGAATATGAACGTTATTATCAGTATAGAGTGAGCATACGTCCAGAAGATTTGAGAGAGGAGAATGTTGGCAACAACTACCTTGCAGACATCCGTGAATCAAGCGTGCGTCTGCGTAATGGAAATACGGAAGTCGTGAAATGGTATAAGTTCCGCATACCGGTGAATGCACGTGAAAAGGAGAAGGTTGGTTCCATCAGCGATTTCACTTCTATACGCTTCATGCGTATGTTCCTTACAGATTTCCAGAAACCGATTGTCTTGCGTTTTGGTAGCCTAGACCTTGTACGTGGCGAGTGGCGTGTTTATGAGCAGAACCTTAGCAATACGGCATCAAGCAATAGCGGAACGCTTGAGGTTAGTGCTGTGAACATAGAGGAATACAATGACAAACAACCGGTTAACTACGTCCTGCCTCCAGGCATCAGCCGTGTTACCGACCCGTCACAGCCACAGTTAGTTGAGGCTAATGAGCAGGCTCTTAACATGACAGTAAAGAATCTGTCGAAGGGTGAAGCAAAAGCGGTATATAAGAATACTACTCTTGATTTGCGCCAATACAAGCGCCTCCAGATGTTCGTTCATGCTAATGCCTTCAAGCAGAACACTACAAATCTGCAGAATGACCAGTTGGCTGTGTTCGTGCGTCTTGGTAGTGATTACAAGAGCAACTATTATGAATATGAAATACCGCTGAAACTGACTCCAGAAGGTCAGTACGACAAGTATTCTAGTGAGGATTGTCGTATGGTTTGGCCAGAGGAAAATATGGTAGATATTGACTTATCTGTATTTACAGCAATAAAGAAAGCCCGAAACATGTCTAAGGCAGCTGGCAGCGCATCATACAATACATTGTTCTCAGAATATGATGCCGACAAACCAAGCAATAAGATAAGTGTCATGGGTAACCCATCGCTTGGTGAGGTTAAGACCATGATAATCGGTGTGCGAAATATTTCCCCTTCTCCAAAGTCGGGCGAGGTGTGGGTTAATGAACTGCGTCTGTTGGAGTTCAACAATAGCGGTGGATGGGCTGCATCGGGAGCCTTGAACATGCAATTGTCTGATTTCGGAACTGTTAATCTTACTGGCAAGATGATAACCGAGGGCTTTGGCGGGTTGGAAGATGGAATAGCTCAACGTAGCACTGACGACTATAAGACATACAGCTTTACGGCAAATCTTGAATTGGGTAAGTTCTTCCCAGATAAGGCAAAGGTGTCTGCACCACTTTATTATTCAGTAACAAAAGAAGAGACCCGTCCAAAGTATAACCCGTTGGATACTGATATGGAATTGGACGATGCATTGGAAGCGCTTACATCACAAGAGCGAGACTCTGTAGAGTCGATAGCAGTAACGAAGACAACAAATACCAATTTCTCATTGTCTAATGTGCGAGTAGGCATAAAGACCAAGCGTCATCCAATGCCATACGACCCTGCTAACTTCTCTTTCAGTTACAGTCATTCTCACCGCCGCACTTCCGGAGAGACCACTGTCTATGAGAAAGAAGACCAATGGCGTGGTTCACTCAACTACAGCTATACACCTGTATATAAGACATTTGAACCATTTAAGAAACTCAAGGGTAAGAGTAAATGGCTCAATTTCCCTAAGGCTCTCGGATTCAACTATCTTCCACAGAACATCACGTTCAATAGTGAAATAATGCGCAACTACTATGAGTTGCAAGAACGTGATATGGAAAGTATGGAAAACTCGCAGTTGCCGCTTACGTTCAGTGAGCAGTTCCTATGGAATCGTGAGTTCTCTATGCGTTGGGACTTTACAAAGAATCTGCACATGAACTTCCAGTCGGCAACTCATGCGGAGATAGAAGAGCCATACGTTCCGGTTAACAAGGACCTTTATCCAGACCAATATCAGGTATGGAAAGACTCTATATCTCATAGTATCCGTAACCTCGGTACGCCGCTTGATTATCAGCAGTCGTTTACGGCGTCTTATCAACTGCCGCTGAACAAACTTCCTATTTTCGATTGGCTCAATGCAGATGCAAGCTACAGCTCTAACTATTCGTGGGTTCGTGGTACCGAACTTGACAATGGAACCTCGCTAGGCAACACTATTACAACAAATCGTAATCTCAATATTAACTCTACGCTTAATATGGAGACGCTCTATAATCATATCCCATTCCTGAAGAAGGCAAATGAACGCTTCAAGAAGAGCAACAACCAACGTATAACCAAGAAACCGACTAAGGTTAACTCAAGAACAAAGGCTAACGAAAAAGATAAGAAAGAAACGAAAGACGATAAGGCAGCAGAAAAGGAAAAGAAGGTTCTGCCGAAGAACAAGAATACATATCAGCGAGAGATAACTCTTAAGCCTGATACCACAGTGCTTGTAACTCACAGCAAGAAGAGCAAGCGTCTTATTGTATCTGCCAAGACAGCCGATGGCAAGCCGTATAAGTTGAAATACAAGGTTGTTGATGACAACAAGATACTTGTCAAGAATCAAGATACGGTCAAGATAAAGATAAGCGTTACTCCAAAGGAACCACTTGACAAGCAGTGGTGGTATAGTCCAGCACAGCATGCGGCACGCTTCCTCATGATGGTGCGTAGTGTAGGCATTTCTTACCGCAACCAGTATTCAATGACTCTTCCAGGCTTCATTCCTAATGTGGGCGATGCTTTCGGTCAGCGCACAGGTGGAGTGATGTCGCCTGGAGTTGATTTCGCTTTCGGTTTCATTGACGATAGCTATCTAAACAAAGCCTATGAAAACAATTGGTTGCTTTGCAACGATAGCGTGGCTACACCAGCTACAACAAATAGTAGTGAGGACCTTCAGATACGCATGACTCTTGAACCGATACGCGATTTGAAGATAGACCTTAATGCCAGCCGTAAAGTCAATAAGGCAAGAAGCATACAATATATGTATTCAGGCATGCCGACAACACAGAGCGGAACATTCACTATGACAACAGTCAGTCTGAAGAGCGCATTAGAGGGAATGGGCGATGCGAACAATGGTTATCATTCTAACTCGTTTAACGAATTCTGCCAGTCTATCGATGGTTTCCGTGATAAGGTGCAAGCACAATATGCAAACACAACTTATCCAGAGGGTTTGCGAGATGCTCAAGGAGTTAATCTTGGCGGTACAGCCTATAACCCTGAACTGGGAACTGTAAACAAGTATAGTGCAGACGTGCTTATACCAGCATTCCTTTCTGCATATACATCGGGTGCTGGTTCATCACTTGATATTTTCCCGACACTCAAGCGATTGTTGCCAAACTGGACCATAAAGTATAGCGGTCTGGGCAAACTGCCATGGCTTCGCGATCATTTTAAGAGCGTAAATCTTAACCACTCATATAAGAGTGTATATGCAGTGGGCAGTTATGCCAGCTATAGCACTTATCATGAATATATGAACGGTCTAGGCTTTATTAATGATACCAAGACAGGTAATCCAATACCTAACAGCATGTATAATGTTAGTACAGTGAGCATCAATGAAGCTTTCTCGCCACTTCTCGGTATTGATTTCACTCTAAACAACAACCTTACTTGCAAGATGGAATATAGCACGACTCGTGTGCTTAATCTTAGCATGACCAGCATACAGATAAACGAAGCCTTGAGTAAAGACTGGGTGATAGGTTTGGGATATAAGATAAGTAACTTCCAACTGTTCAGCAATGCTTCTTCTCGCAAAATCAAGAAAGCTCAACGAGGCGGAAGTAAGAGCAACAGCCAGCAGTCATCTACCAATACGCGTGGTCGTTCTGGCGTAAACCATGACTTGAACTTGCGTCTTGACATTTCGTATCGCAACCAGGCTGCAATCACTCGTGACATAGCCACAATGACAAGTTCTGCAAGCAGTGGTAACTCTGCTTTGAAAATCTCGTTCATGGCAGACTACACCCTCTCTCGTTTGCTTACTGTTAGCGCTTATTACGATCGCCAGACCAATACACCGTTGCTTTCAAGTAGCAGCTATCCAACGACAACACAGGATTTCGGATTCAGCTTTAAGTTCTCGCTTACAAGATAGTATTGCTTGAGGACTACAAAAATAGAGAAATGCCAGATCTCTTACAGTAATTGGCAAGATTACTCATGGAGATCTGGCATTTCTCTAATCTATTGTTCCTGTTCTTTCCTTTTATTCAGCGATAATCATTTTTTGTCATATGCGTGCAGAGGATAGTCTGTGGTAAAGTGAAGACCACGACATTCTTTGCGCTCAATTGCCCATCGTGTGATTAGATAGCCGACATTAATCATATTGCGCAGCTCGCAAATGTCTTTGCTTGCTTTCACGCGTTTGAATAGGTTTTCTGTTTCTTCATAAAGCATGTCCAAGCGGTCCCATGCACGATGCAGGCGCAAGTCGCTTCTTACGATGCCGACATAGTTAGACATTATCTGGCCAACCTCCTTGACGCTCTGTGTAATAAGAACCTGCTCCTCGTTGGTCATGGTACCCTCGTCGTTCCATTCAGGCACTTGTTCGTTAAAGTCGTACTCGTCTATATGTTGCAGTGAATGCTTTGCCGCAGTATCAGCATAGACAACAGCCTCTATAAGCGAATTGCTGGCCAGTCGGTTTCCGCCATGTAGGCCGGTGCAAGCACATTCGCCTAAGGCATACAGACGGTCGATAGAAGACAAACCGTTTAGGTCAACCTTAATACCTCCGCACATATAGTGGGCTGCAGGTCTTACAGGGATATAGTCTTTTGTTATGTCAATGCCCAAACTGAGGCATTTGTTGTATATGTTCGGGAAGTGGTGCTTTGTCTCTTCAGCATCCTTGTGAGTAACGTCAAGACAAACGTGGTCTAGTCCGTGGCGCTTCATCTCTTTGTCTATTGCCCTTGCCACGATGTCACGTGGTGCCAGAGAAAGACGTTCGTCATACTTCTCCATGAACGATTCACCGTTAGGCAGACGCAGTATGCCGCCATATCCTCGCATGGCCTCGGTGATGAGATAGGCAGGGTGGGTTTCACCTACGTGATGAAGTACGGTTGGGTGAAACTGTACAAACTCCATGTCGGCTACAGTTCCTTTTGCACGATAAACCATTGCTACGCCATCGCCAGTAGCAATTACAGGGTTAGAGGTTGTCTCGTAAACTGCGCCGCATCCGCCAGTGCACATTACTGTAACTTTAGCCAAGTAAGTATCTACTTTTTGAGTCTCTGGTGAAAGTACATATGCGCCATAGCAGTGTATGTATGGTGTGCGTCTTGTCACTCTTGCTCCGAGATGGTGTTGTGTGATTATCTCTACGGCAAAGTGATTCTCCTTGACTATGATGTCAGGGTTACTGCGAACGGCAGCCATCAACCCTCGCTGTATTTCCGCTCCGGTATCGTCGGCATGGTGAAGAATGCGGAATTCAGAGTGTCCGCCTTCGCGGTGCAAATCGAACTCGCCGTCTTCTTTCTTGTCGAAGTTCACGCCCCAGTCAACAAGTTCCTTTATCTGCTCAGGAGCATTGCGCACTACTTGTTCAACGGCCTTACGGTCGCTTATGTAGTCGCCGGCAATTAAAGTGTCGGCAATATGCTTGTCGAAATTGTCAAGTTTTAGATTCGTTACCGATGCAACGCCGCCTTGTGCGAATGTTGTATTGGCTTCGTCTAATGAAGTCTTGCAGATAATGCAAACCTTGCCTTTTTTCGCTTTTGCCACCTTCAGGGCATAACTCATACCGGCAACGCCTGCGCCGATAATCAGAAAGTCGTACTTAAATACCATAATGCTATGTATTGAATTACTATGCAAAAGTAGTTATTTTAATTTATAATATGCATTTTCGCGAATATATTTTTTATGATTTGTTGTTTTATTCTTCTCTTGTTTCTATTGATACAGCGTTTTTTTTGTATCTTTGCAAGTATCTAAACATAAATATAAACTAATTATGAGGTGCAAGCCTATAGACATGGTCAGGAAAGACATATTTATATTCAGATTATTTTTCACGCTAATGATGGTGGCATCTGTTGCAGTCCAAGTGCATGCACAAGATGCGGCTTATACAGATACAATATATGAAAAATCGTGGATGCAGAAAACTGTGGAGCGATTAGATTCACTAATGGACCATCCGTTGCTAAAAACATCACAGCTGGCTATGATGGTTTACGACCTCACAGCAGACAGTGTTGTTTATACGCATAATGAGCGTCAGCTGATGCGTCCTGCTTCAACGATGAAGGTGATAACAGCAGTGGCTGCTCTTGACCGTTTGGGAAGCAACCATCGTTTCCGAACGACAATGCGCATTGACGGAAGCATAAGAGATAGTGTACTGCATGGAAATATAACTTTCAAAGGCAGTTTAGACCCAATGTTTTCATTGGTTGATATGCAGAAGTTCGTTGCGTATCTACAAAATAAGGGCATTAAAACTGTTGACGGCGATGCCATAGCAGATAAGAGCATGAAAGATACGTTGCGCTTTGGCGAGGGGTGGTGCTGGGATGATGACAATCCGGTGCTCGACCCGTTGCTTGTTGATGGCAAGGATGGCTTTGTTGATAAGTTTCGTACTGTATGGTTGGCAGGCAAAGCATCTGGCAAGGGAACAACGGCTGTCTCTCATGGTTTATGCGATGTAATGAACCCGATGATGAAAGACAGCGAGAACCTATATGCAGAGGCTGTGTTTTACCAGTTGGCGGCATCTGTTGCAGCTGGTAGGCCGGCAACGGCTCGTCATGCCCGTGCTGCAATTCGCGAGGTGGTAAAGAAAATGGGCAAGAGTCCTGAAAACTATCGTTTTGCCGATGGTAGTGGGTTGTCGCTTTACAATTATGTTTCAGCAGAATTGCTAACAAGTTTTTTACGTTATGCCTATGGTAAGAAAGAAATATACAAGCATCTCGAACAGCTGTTGCCAATAGCTGGTAAGGATGGAACGTTAAAGAAAAGAATGCGCAAGACCCCATGTGAAGGTAATGTGCGTGCCAAGACAGGAACTCTTACAGGCATAATCAGTCTGGCTGGCTATTGCACGGCATCTAATGGTCATAAGCTTGCTTTCACCATTATCAATCAAGGTGTGCTTACCAATAAACCGGCTCGTGATTTCCAAGATCAGGTTTGTGGGGTTCTTTGTTCACAATAAATAACATGATGATATAATATAAACAGTAGAAATATGGAGAAATTGACAATATATGTAGAGCATTTACTTGCAGATTGGGGCTTGGCATCACAGACGTCAATCATACTTAGCCATTTGACTTTGGCTGTTCTTGCCTTTGTGTTGGCATTTGGTTTAGGACTTGTTTGCAGTAGGATAGTGGTGCCGCTGATATTGAAGATAACCAGCAAGACGCTCTCCCAATGGGACGATTTGTTCTTCAACAGAAAGGTACTTGTGTCTGCCTGCCAGATTGTTCCTGCTATTGTTGTGTGGATGTTTCTACCAGCCATTTTCTATAGGTTCCCGACGATTGAGATGCTGTTAGGCAGGCTTACGGCGATATACATAACGGTAATGTCGGTAAGGACGGTGCTGGCACTGATAAATTCCTTCAAGATTCTTGATGATAGCGTTACCACATCAACGCGTCAGTATATACATACTTTTTGCGGAGTACTTAAGATTGTGGCTGTTTTTGTTGGCATAATCGTAGTAATGGCAATTGTTATAGACAAGAGTCCGACGGTGCTGTTAGCTGGTTTGGGAGCTACTTCAGCCATTCTTATGTTGGTGTTTCAAGATACTATTAAGGGATTGGTGGCAGGAATACGTCTTACTAGCAACGATATGCTGCACAAAGGCAATTGGATAACTGTTCCGAAAGCCGGTATCGACGGTGTTGTAACTGAGATAACACTGACCACGGTGAAGGTTCGCAACTGGGACAATACAATATTGACAATATCACCTCAGACGCTTGTTGACGATTCGTTTCAGAACTGGCGAGGAATGCAGGAAAGCGACGGCCGTCGCGTGAAGCGTAAGGTTTATTATGATTTCAATACAATCAGGACTCTAAATGAATCTGACTGCAAATTACTGATAAAGAAGGGATATTTCAAATCAGGTGAGATAAAGCCAGGCATGGTCAATATGAGCCTATATCGGCGATATATGGAACGCTTTTTGGCAGCCAATGCAGAGGTAAACACAGGGATGATAATTATGGTACGTCAGTTGGAAGCCACAAATGCGGGTCTTCCTGTTGAGTTCTATTTCTTCCTTACCGATAAGGTCTGGGTAAACTATGAGCATAATCTGGCTGACATTATGGATAGTATTTACGCCATAACTCCTGATTTCGGATTGAAGATATACCAGTTGCAGTATTCTGAAACGAATAATTAACCTCCAAATCTAATGGCCGATTTGGATTAAGCTCTAATAAGGGTATTAAATAAAACAACGAATTAAACGAATTGAGTAAATTCTCTTCAAGGGAATTCGTAAAATTCGTTTAATTCGTTGTTATTAAACCCAAATATTTGGGTTTAATATTAGCTGTTATGCCTTGAAACTCTCCAGTTCTTCAGCCTTGAAAGCCTTGATGTATGCTGCATGGCCGTTTACGTCAGCTTCTGCGTGGCGCACATAAACCTGAGCACTCTTAGCGAAGAGTTCTGGAGCACGTGTAGCATCGTCGAGGATGAGCAGTGACATCACGATGTCGCCGGTCATATCGTACAGACGGCGTGCGAGGAAGTCCTGCATATCCTGATTGGCAGCCTCTTTCACATAGTTTAGAGCATCCTCATACAGTTCAACAAGCTTTGCAACGCGAGCCTGCAGTGGCTTCAAGTCTTCAGCCACCTCCTGCTCCAGCATCTCCTTGATGATGTTGAGGTATGTGCCGTTTGTAATGTAGCGGATGGCAGCAACCACCTGCAACTGTGTTGTTCCCTCGTAGATAGAGAAGATACGGGCATCGCGATACAGGCGCTGGCACTTGTACTCCATGATGAAACCAGAACCGCCATGTACAGATATTGCGTCGTAAGCATTCTGGTTGGCATACTCAGAGTTCATACCCTTTGCCAGTGGTGTGAAAGCATCTGCCAGACGAGTGTATTTCTTCATCTCCTGGCGCTCCTCTGGAGTGAGCTTGCGGTCACGCTGTATATCCTCAAGTGCTTTGTAGATATCAACATAGCGGGCTGTCTGATAAAGCAGAGAACGGCCAGCGTCAAGCTTTGCCTTCATTCGGCTCAGCATGTCATAGACAGCCGGGAACTCGATAATCTTCTGTCCGAACTGTGCACGCTCCTTAGCGTATGCCAATGCCTCGTTGTAAGCCTCTTGCTCAACACCTACCGACTGTGCAGCGATACCCAGACGGGCACCGTTCATCAGTGCCATCACATACTTGATAAGTCCTAACTTACGGTCGCCGCAAAGCTCAGCCTTTGCATTCTTATATGTCAACTCGCAGGTTGGTGAACCATGAATACCGAGCTTGTGCTCGATGTGGCGCACGTCAACGCCGCCGTCACGCTTGTCGTAGATGAACATTGACAGTCCACGACCATCCTTTGTTCCCTCTTCAGAACGAGCCAGTACGAGGTGAATGTCAGAGTCGCCGTTGGTGATGAATCGCTTCACGCCATTCAGACGCCAGCACTGGTTCTCCTCGTCGTAAGTAGCCTTCAGCATCACGCGCTGCAAGTCAGAACCGGCATCAGGCTCAGTAAGGTCCATTGACATGCCCTCGCCCTCACAGATGCGTGGAATGTATTTCTGGCGCTGCTCCTCGCTACCGAACTCATAGAGAGTGTCGATACAGCTCTGCAATGACCAGATGTTCTGGAAACCGGCATCGGCAGCAGAGATAATCTCGCTGAGCATAGAGAATGTAACGTTAGGCAGGTTCAGACCGCCGTAGCGTCTTGGCATAGAGATACCCCACAGTCCGGCCTTGCGTGTGGCATCGATATTCTCGAATGTCTTGCTTGCGTAAATCATTCGTCCGTTCTCGAGGTGCGGTCCTTCAAGGTCAACGCTCTCAGAGTTAGGTGCGATGATGTTTGCAGCCACGTCGCCGGTGATGTCGAGCACCTGCTTGTAGTTTTCGATAGCGTCCTCGTAGTCAACGGGAGCATCAGCGTATGTCTTTGCATCTTCGTAGTCACGCTCTTTCAATTCTACGATTCGCTTCATCAGAGGATGGTTCAAGTGGAATCCAATCTCTGGGTGGTCACTATAATAGTTTGCCATAATCTTTAAAGCCTCACCCCCGACCCCTCTCCCATAGAGAGGGGAGTGATAACTCTTGTGTTTCCCTTAGTGAAAAAGGGTCGTGGGTTTCATTTTATATATTAAACAATAATTTATTTTGCCTGTAAATAAAGCATATCACGCCCCTCGCCCTTTGGAGAGGGGAAGGGGTGAGGCCTTATTTACTATTCTGCTTATAATACTTAATCAACTTAGGCACAACCTCCTCTACTGTACCAACGATTACGTAGTCGGCAATCTTGTTGATTGGAGCGTCTGGGTCGTTGTTTACAGAGATGATGATGCCTGAATCCTGCATACCTGCTATGTGCTGAATCTGGCCAGAGATACCGCAGGCAATATATACCTTTGGATGTACCGTTACACCGGTCTGGCCAATCTGGCGGTCGTGGTCAATCCAACCGGCATCAACGGCAGCACGACTGCCGCCAACCTCGCCGTGGAGAACCTTTGCCAACTGGAACAGCTGGTCGAAACCTTCCTTTGAACCGACACCGTAACCGCCGGCAACAACGATTGGCGAACCCTTCAGGTTGTGCTGTGCTTCCTGCACCTCGTGGGTGAGCACTTTCACAACATATGCCTCTGGAGACACGTATTTAGATACTTCTGGGTAAACCACTTCTTTCTTGCACTCGCCCTCGTAAACGGCCTTCTGCATAACGCCGGAGCGTACTGTTGCCATCTGTGGACGGTTGTCAGGATTTACGATAGTTGCCACGATGTTTCCACCGAAAGCAGGACGAATCTGATAGAGCAGGTTCTCATAAACCTTATTGTTCTTCTTGTCCTCATATGGACCGATTTCAAGTTCTGTACAGTCGGCTGTCAGACCGCTGAAGAGAGATGACGAAACTCTTGGACCGAGGTCGCGACCGATAACAGTTGCGCCCATAAGGCAAATCTGTGGTTGCTCCTCCTTGAAGAGGTTCACCAAGATGTCGGTATGTGGAGCCGATGTGTATGGGAACAGTCCCTCGCCGTCGAACACGAAGAGTTTGTCAACGCCATATGGCAGTATCTGCTCTTCCACTTTGTCCTTGATGCCTGTTCCAGCAACCACGGCGTGCAGCTCTACATTAAGTTGATTGGCAAGCTTGCGTCCTTTCGTCAGCAATTCCTGAGATACTTCCTGTACCTGTGTGCCTTCTATCTCGCAATATACAAATACGTTGTTCATATTTTTTATTTTAAATGTAGATATAGGGAGTTAGAGGAAGGTATGCGACTTTGTCGCGAAGATATAAGACATTACTTCAAAGAATTTGGAAGGATTTAATGAAGATGTCGTTTGTTTATCTTATTCCGAAGATAAAAGGAGCTACTTGGAAGTAATGTCCTTTATCTTCTTCTATCTTCCTTTATCTTCTTCTATCTTCCTTTATTTGATCAGCCAATAATCTTCTCCTCCAACAATTCCTTAATCATGCCCTCGATGTCTGCGTCGCTGCCAGTGAGAGTCTTTGACTCCTTAGCCTGGAATACGATGTTCTGAACGGCCTTAACCTTGGTTGGCGAACCGCTCAGTCCGCACTGCTGTGGATCACCGTCAACATCTGCCACTGCCCACTGGGTCAGTGTGAGATACGGACGTTCCTCATACAGTTCTTGATATGGCATGTCTGGTGTACGCTCCAGCGGAGCTGTAGCACGCTTGTACTTCATCACCAGCTTTGCGTTCTGTGGACGACAAGGAGCAGCACTTCCGTTCACTGTCACTACAACAGGCATCGGCGCCTCTACAGTCTCCACACCACCGTCAATCTGGCGACGGATGGTCAGCTTGCCATCCTCACACTTCAGAATCTCCTCCGCGTAAGTAACCTGGTTCAGTCCCAGCTTCTGAGCCACCTGTGGACCAACCTGTGCTGTGTCACCGTCGATAGCCTGGCGACCGCCGATAACGATGTCCACATCACCAATCTTCTTGATGGCTGTTGCCAAAGCATAAGAAGTGGCCAGTGTGTCAGCGCCGGCAAACAGACGGTCGGTCAACAACCAACCCGTATCTGCACCGCGGTATAGTCCTTGACGGATGATTTCTGCTGCTCGTGGAGGACCCATGGTCAGGATACCTACTGTAGAACCTGGATTCTGCTCCTTTAATCGAAGAGCCTGTTCCAAGGCATTCAAGTCTTCAGGATTGAAGATAGCAGGCAATGCAGCACGGTTCACGGTGCCTTCCGCGGTCATGGCGTCTTTGCCCACATTTCTTGTGTCTGGTACTTGCTTTGCAAGCACTACAATTTTCAAACTCATATTATATTTTAATTATTAGTGTATGTTTTCTTAATACTTAGTTAATAATACATTTAATCGCTTAAAAATCAATGAGTTACTTTAACATAATATAACTAATAAAATTTGGTCAAGTGCCTGGTTTTCAGTAACTTAGTAGTCTCTTACCTCTGCTAAGAAAATGAATAAAAT
>JAFQQY010000016.1 GCA_017410365.1 Prevotella sp. | reverse complement strand
TACTTTACATGGATTGAACGAATGGACATTCCTTCTTGAATCATACGCATGTACTTCAAGCACTCTACATAACCGTGTTTCTTCCTTTTTGACATAATAAACCCCGAAAGTTTTTTGTCTAACTTTCGGGGTTCACTTCAATGGTGGAATCCTTTTTTTAATGCGCCTCGTCTTTTAAGGAGTATTGGAGTTCAGACGAATACTTTCTTTTTTGAGGAGTTAGAAGTTAAGCCAATTCTCTAGTTTTAGGAACTAAGGGGCTTTGGCAGAGAACCGTAATATTAGTTAACGCGGATATGTATTATTCAATTGCCTGAGGTTACTTTTGTGTTTACCTAGGAATCCTAGGTAGTCCTAGGCTTTTCACGGCGCTTCTTATGGCAAACGACCCTATTTGCACCGTTGCGAATGGTTTGTTCGATATTGAAGGATTTCTCCACTAAACTATGATAAAGAAGAAATGGAGCAATGTCTGTGAATGATACAGGCATTGCTCCATTGTAGTTGTTGTTCATTAGTGGGATTTTTACTTCTCTTTTCGTCCGGCACGCTTCTTAATCTCGTCGCTCACCATAGGGCCGTTGTTCGTCCACACGTTGTCAGGACCGCAGGCGTTCTTCAGGAACTTCTCCTCTGGGCACCAGTTGTCCCTTACCGTTATGCCTCGGCTGCCCTCGTCGGTGTAGAGATAGAACCAGTGGTGAGGGTCGTGGGCGTAAGGAGGCGCGTAGATGTCGCTGACGGCATTCTCGGAAATCACCGTACCGTACTGCTCGCCCAGGGTGTAGATGCCTGCCACGTCGTACATGTGCTTGGCATAGTGGTGAATCTTGTTGGCATGAACGAGGTTATGGCCGCACTCTGTTGGCCAGCGGTTCCATCCCCAGCCGACGCTGATGCCAGAGTAGGGCACCTCGCAAATCTCGTTGTGCGTAATCTGAACGTGGTTGGCAAAGCCCACAACGATGGCGAGACAACCCCAATCTTCGTTTCCTACGTTCTGGAAGAGCGAATTGCTGATTACCTGTCCCGTACACCAAGGATAGTTCTCTGGGGCGAAGTGCATGTGTGTCTCGTAAGCAGGCAGCGAGAAGGCGCCTCCCACATAGCCGTTCATGGCGATGTCGGTGAACGTGCAACCGTTGACCTTGCCTCCGGTGCATCCCTCCTTATAGTCGATGCCGCTGCCTCCGAGGTGCGTGAATGTGCACTGCTCGAAGTTGACGTTGCGTGTATGTGTCAGTTCGATAGCTGCATCGGAACGTTCTATCCATCCCTGGTTGTCAAGCTTGTGGTTGTCAACACGGCTTATCTGCGGGCGCAGCTTATAGGCATCGGTGAGATACATGCCTGCCTGCAGGGGCACATGGCCGTGGGTAGAAGGGCGTAGCCATCCGGTGTGGCTGAAGGTGATGCCCTCAAAGGTGATGTCTGCCACCTCTCTGCCTTGTGTGCCCTCTATGCGTAGCAATGTTTCGAGAACGGGCACTTCTGCCTTCACGTTGCTCATATCCTCGCCATGGCGCGGATAGTAGTAGAGCTTATGAGCGCGGATGTCGTGGTACCACTCTCCCGGACGGTCGAGCAGTTCCATGGCGTTGGTAATATAGAACGCCGAGTTGCGCCCGTCGGTGGTAATCATTGGGCATGGCCAAGGGTGCTCGAACTGTATTCGGCTCTCAGGATTGTGGAAGCTGATGGCGGCAGAATCGCCGTCGAGTTCGATGCTCTTGATTCTCAGATTTGCCACGCACCACATCTCGTGAATCACCAGTTCGGAGTATTGGCATGAGTTTTTGAGTTGTTGAGTTTTTGAGTTTTTGTCAACAAGCATCTCAACAGCCTTGCGAGGCACCCACATGCGTCTGTTCACCTTGTCGAGCGACATTACACGATACATGTCGTTGAAGTTGGCAACGTCTCTGGCGCGGTCGGCCTTGCTGCCGTTAATCCACAACTGGCGGAAGTCGATAGGGCGGCCGTTGAAGTCGGGCACATCTGCCACCCACACCTTGCCCTTGCGCTTCCAACCGTTAATCTCTATACCGCCGCTGACCACGGTTCCCGGTTCGCCCTTGAGGTGTATCTTGTTGTCTTCATAGCGCACGAACACAGGTTCGTAAAGTCGGTAGGTGCCCGCCTTCATGTTGACGGTGATAGTGCTGTCGGGGTGCACCTGTCCTGTGCGTCGCATCTCGCGTGCATGGCGCATCACATGGGTCAAGCTGCTGTCGGCCGTGATGTTGAGCACCGTCTGTGCGCCTGCATTGGCTGCAAGGAGCGATATGATGCTTAATGCGTAATGCTTAATGTTCATTTTTTTAATGCTTAATTATTAATGCTTAATGCTTAATTATTAATGCTTAATGCTTAATTATTAATGCTTAATGCTTAATGCTTAATTATTAATGCTTAATGCTTAATTATTAATGCTTAATGCTTAATTTTAGGAGTGTAGGTGTGTAGGAGTTCCCCTCCTTCGGAGGGGTTGGGGAGGCTTTTACCTAAACGCCACCGGCATCCAGACGGTCATGTCGCACTTCTGGCGGTTGCCCCATGCGTAGTAAGGAATGAGAGAGATGTTGACACTTTCGTGCTGCTTGCCCACCTCGCGATAAAGGGTGTTCTTCCATGAAGCCGACTTGTTGAGCATGGCCTTGCCCTGAAGCATCTTCATGCGATGGCCGTCGATGGTGATGTCGGCAGTGGTGAACTTGATGTCGGTAGGTATCACTACGTCGTCGATGTTCTTGCCGCCCTCGATGTCAATCTCTTCCAGACAATATACTATAGGACCGTACTTCACTGCCACCTGATTGCGGCTCTCCTCAACCAGCGGGTTGGCCTCTATCAGACGCGCGCGCATGGTGATGTTGACCTCTATCTCGCTGCCCTTCAGCTTCTGGCTGCTTACGGCAACGTAGGTGTTAGGCTTGCCGTCGCCGCAAACCATCTCGCCGTTCAGAGTTACGGTGAAGCCGTCGCCTGCCCATTCAGGAACGCGAAGAAGGATGTTGCCTATGCCCTTGGCCTTGTTTATCTTCAATGTAATCTTGCCGTCGTAAGGATACTCGGTAGATTGCTCGATGTCGATGTCCTTGGTGCTGAGATGACTATGACCGTAGAGGTTTACCCATAGGGTGTCGCCACCGATAGAGTAGGCGTAGTTCTGAGCCTCGCAAACGGTGCGCAGGGTGTTTGGCGGACAACAGAAGCAGCTGATGTACTTCTCTCGTGTCTTTGGCCAGCGCAGGGTGTAAGGGAAGTCCTTGCTCATGCGCAGAGGGTTGGTATAGAAATACTTCTCGCCGTCGAGGCTGATGCCGCTCATGACGCTATTGTAGAGAGCCGTCTCAAGAATGTCGGCATACTTTGCCTGTCCTGTTGTCTGGAGCATGCGCCAGTTGAAGAGCATGTTTCCGATATTGGCACATGTCTCGTTGTGAGCCGTGCTCTGCGGCAACTGGTAGGCACGTCCGTATGACTGGTGCACCTTCTGTATTGAGTCGGGAGTGTAGTTGGTACCGTCGGGCGAAGTGCCGTCGTAGAGTGAACCGCAGGCACCTGTGATGTACATCTTTCTTGTTACGATATCCTGCCAGATGCTGGTAAGATTGTCCATGAGCTGCTGCTCGCCCGTCTCGGCATACACATCAGCAACACCGGCATAGAGGTAGTTGGCACGCACGGCATGACCCATGGCGTTGTACTGCTGACGGAAAGGTATTCGGTCTTGATTGTCGTCGGTACCGTTCTCTACCAATCCGCGTATGTTGATAAGGTTCTTTGAGAGTTCGAGATAACGCTTGTTGCCTGTGGCGCGATACATCTCAACCACGCCCATGTAGTGAGAAGGACAGATGGCATTGCGAGCCAGTTCTGCTGATGCCGTCTCATAGAAATGGCAGAGGAAATCAGTGGCTTTTGTCGCTACGTCGAACAGTGTTCGCTTGCCAGTGGCACGCATGTGTGTGATTCCCGCCATCATGAGGTGACCGAGGTTGTAGGTCTCGAAGTTAAGGCGGTTGGCAAATGCACCCTTCTCGTCCTTGCCTCCCACGGCAGTACCGATGACGGTGTTGTTGTTGCTATGAGTATCGATGCCCTTGTTCAGTTCGTCGATGATGACAGGAGTATGGATATATCCGTCGGCACGCTGCGACTTGACCACCCTTGCGATGAAGTTATCCATCAGTTCGTCGAGCTTGGCATCCTTGGTGATGGCATATACGGCAGCACATCCCTCCAGCCATTTGTACATGTCGCCATCGTGGAAAGGAGGTCCCCAGTGAGCACCCTTCACCTCGCCGGCTGCAATCTCGAAGTTGCGGAAACCATGAGAGATGTCAGGATTCTTCCATGTGTCCCACATGCTCCATATAGATACCTCACTGAATTTCTGGAAGCGCTCGCCCCAGAATCCGCCTGTCCATTGTGTAGCGCCAAGAGGCATGTTGCTCATTTTGGCATACTGGCTCTGCTGCATGTCAACAAGGCCGTTTGTCTGTGCCATGGCGGCGCACATCGCACCGGTCATGAACAGGGTTGAAAATAGTCTTTTTTTCATCTTTTTTTATTATTTATTTATCTTTTATTCTATTCAATTCTAGCAAGTTCAGAAGGAGGTAGCTGAAGCGGCATATCTTCTTTTAACTTCCTATATCTTCTATTAGTTAAAGAACACATATAATCCTATCATGACCGCAAACAGAGCCACCCAAATGGCTATGGAGTCGAGCGATAGTTTCTCGCGCAAAACCTTTATCTCTACCTCCTGCTCGTCTTTCTTGCCAAGCAAACTGATGATTACCATGAAGGCAACGAGAATGACGAAGATGTAGAACGAGAGCAGCATGAAGTGAGGCTTGAAGCCTTCGAAAGGCCAGAACCAAAGATACAACACTCCCGTGCCGATGCTGAACAATGTGCCAAGCGTGAGCGTGGTGTTGGCAGCAAGGGTGGTGCAACGTTTCCAGAACACGCCCAATACGAATACGGCAGCCATAGGAGGTGCGATGAAGCCCAATACCGACTGGAAGATATTGAACAAATCCAAAGTACCGCGAAGGCTGTCGATGGCAATGGTCATGAGTATTGCAATGACCGAACCTCCTATTGTTACCATGGCACCCATGCGAGATATCTCCTTCTGCGATGCGTTGGGGTTGATGCGCTTGACGTAGATATCCATCGAGAAGACCGTACTAAGTGCGTTAAGAGCCGAACCGATGGTGCTCACAAGGGCAGCCGTAAGAACCGCCATCACAAGACCTATCATGCCCATAGGGAAGAGGTTGTGTACCATGGTAAGATAAGAGTTGTCTGCCAGATGCTTGAAGGTGGCATTGTCTATCTCGCTCATGGCTACCGCCGTCTGAGCCGTCTCTGGAGTGGCAAGCGATAGTGTAGCGGCACCTGCCTCATAGACGAACACGCCCGTTTGCCATAGTGCGTAGCAAACGATACCAGGGATGATGTAGAGAGCCACGTCGAGAATCTTGAGCCATCCGGTGAAGTTGGCACCGCGCTGACCCTCCTTCAAACTCTTTGCTGCCAATACCGGTTGCACCATCGACTGGTCGGTACACCAGAACCACAAGCCGCTGATGGGATAGCCAAGAAGGATTGGCAACCATGGAAACTCCTTATGGTCGTTGGGCAGGAACAGATGCCAATAGTTCTCTGGCACCACGTCAGGATTGGCAAGGGTCTTGATGCCTCCCCAGAAAGAGTCGCCTCCCAAGGTGTAGATGCCCACAATGGTCAATGCTGCCGACACGAAGATGAGCAGAAGCATCTGATAGACATTGGTATAAGCCACCGCCTTCAAACCTCCCATGATGGTGAAGAAGGCAGATATCAGAAGCAATATCAGAGCCGACATCCACATCGGTATGTTGAATATCTGCTGAATCAATATGCCTCCGGCAAAGAGGGTAAGCGCCAGCCATGATATGAGTATGGTGACGATGGTGTACCATGCCAGCATGTTGCGCGTCGATTGACCGAAGCGCTTGCCCATGAACTCAGGCAGCGTCATCACGTTCTCGCCAAGATAGCGAGGGGCGAAGACAAAGGCCAGCAGGGTGATGAAGATAAAGGCATACCATGCAAAGTTGCCCGAAACCACACCTGTGGCAAAGCCCGCACTGGCAGAGGCGATGAGCATCGAAGGACCAACGTTTGTTCCCCACATGGAGAAACCGATGTGATACCATCTGAGCGACTTGCCCGCCACGAAACTGCTGCTGCCTTGCTTTGATTGTCGGCTTGCCCATATGCCAATAGCAAGCAGCACTACGAAATACGTTATCAATATGCCCCAGTCGAGGCCTTCCATATAGTTAGTGTTCATAGAAATTATGTTATTTGTTATTTAATTTTTGCTAGTATAGATCCTGATTTGAAGGAGATAGAAGGAGGTAGATGAAGATATAGGGAGATAGAAGACATTGGTCTTGGTGCAGAACATCCGCTGCCAAAGCATTTGTCCTCTATCTTCGCCGCAGAAAGCGGCATATCTTCCTTTAACTCCATATAACTTCTCGAAATTATAAACTTTGATTTAAAACCTTATGCCCTTATAATCTCTTGATATGTGTAAGAGTATGGTCTTACGGAGGTCAATATCGTCTGTGCTATCCACTTCCTCCGGATACAAAGGAATCTCGGCACCCGGACGGACATATACTGGCATTCTGTCTAACGGAACCTCAACGCCGTAGTGCCAGCGGCCGCCATCGAGACGCTCACCGGTGAAGAAATCTACCCAAAGACCTTCAGGCAGGTAGATGTCGCGCTTGTTGTTGCTGTTCATGACCGGAGCCACGAGGAAGTCGCTTCCGAAGTAGTACTCATCGTCGATATGCCAGCACTGGCGGTCGTCAGAGTGTCTGAACACAAGCGATTGGAGCATTGGCAATCCTGTTCGGCATGCCTTATCTGCCTCTTGCATGATGTAAGGCATGAGGTAGTAGCGCAGCTTCCACCATTTCTTGACAATCGGTGCTATGGCAGGATAGTGCCATGGCTCGCGCTTGAAACTGCCGTGGTAGCGCATGTGAGAGGTGAACACTCCGAACTGTGTCCAACGCAAATACACATTCTCGTCGAGCGGCGAGTTCATGAAGTTGGGAGTAGAATGGAATCCCGGCACGTCGTGGCTCCAGAAAGCGAAACCAGAAAGGCCGAAGTGCAAGCCGCCCTTCAGTGAACCAGCCATGCCGTCCCATGACGACTCGGAATCGCCGCCCCAATGGAGCGGGTATCTCTGGCAACCTGCCCATGCCGAGCGTGCCCAAACAATGCCGTTGCCTGTTGTCTCTTTCGTCACCTCGTATGCTGCACGCTGATAGAGCAGTGCGTAGATGTTGTTGAGACGTTCTGGCGACATGCCATGATACGCATGATCCATGTGTATGTTCTCGCCGAAGTCAGTCTTTATGCACACCACGCCCATGTCGAGCAGAGGCTTAAGCAACGAATACTTATACCATTCGGTGGCCTTGTCGTATGTGAAGTCAATCGTTCCGGCATAGTCGAGCGTAGAGAAGTTGGACGCTCCGCCGGTAGAGGTGTCCTCTTCCTTGGTAGGCATGCTGATATACTTGTTTGCCCTTGCCTCGTCAATCTGTTCGGCACCAGCAGCGATGTAAGGCAACTGCCATAGCGATACCTTGTAGCCGTTGTCTTTTAGTCGCTTGATGAACCTTTCCGGTTCTGGGAATCTCTCAGGATTGAATTTCCATTCGCACAACCAGTCGGTGCGGAACCACCCTGTGTCCAGATGAATGACATCGCAAGGGTAGTGTTCTGCTCTCATGCGGTCGCATATCTCGTCAACCTCGTCGGCAGAGAAATAAGTCATACGACTCATCCATATACCGAAGCTCCACATCGGCGGCATCTCAGGAAAACCCGTCAGCATGCGATAGTTGCGCAGTATCTCTTCGGGTGTCTGACCGCCAATAAGGAAGCAGTCGATAGTAGCCCTGTCGCAAAGGAACTGAACAGAGCGTGTGGAGTGGTCGGCAAGCGACAGCTTACAATAGTCGCTGGTATGATAGAAACAACCGTACATCCTACTGCTTAGGTAGAACGGTATGTTTTTGTAGCAACGTCGGTTGTTCACGCCCTGTCCGTCTTGGTTCTTCAACTGGAAAGTATGGCCACTGAGGTCCATCTTGCAGAAACGTTCTCCCGTACCTGCAAAGCATTCGTCGTGATGGCACTTGAACGACATCGTTGCCCTTTCTTCCTTGCCCTCCATGGTACAGTAGCCGATGGGCAGGGCATCGTAGCGAGGCGGAGAGAAGTGGTCGTCGCTCAGACATATCGGCTTGCTCTCGTTGCCGTCGGGATAGAAGGTTATGAACGGTGCCGTCTGAGGTGCCGGTTGAAGGTCGCTCCAATGGTCAATCACGGGGTCGTTCATGTCTATCGTGCATCTTGTGTTGCCCTTGTCGTCGGCAATGGTATAAATGCCGTCTTCTTCTGTTACATGCAGAGGCACGTGACTAATGCTTTCGTGCAGGCAAAGCATGTCTGACGTGTCGCTCATCTCGTCGCCCGTCATGGTTATGAACACCCTGAGCATGCCATAGCCATAAGCCCTAAGTGTCAGCTTATGGTGCTCAAGCTTTGCCTTCATGTCTGCCTCCATATCCTCCTGCAAGAGTTGCTTGCGGAAAGGTATGGTTATCTCAATGTCTCCCTGTTTCTCTATTATTGCCGTTGGGCGCAAAGCCTTGAACAGAGCTTCGTCTTTGCTCAGTTCCGTGTCAAAGTCCATAAAGTCGAACAGGTGGTAATTTGTCTGTTTCATATTTTTAATGCTTGATTTTTAATGCTTGATTTTTAATGCTTGATTTTTAATGCTTTCTTTTTAAGGAGTGTAGGAGTTCTTTTTAAGGAGTGTAGGAGTTCAGGAGTGTAGGAGTGCAGACGTATGCTTTGGTAACAGTCTTCAATTTTTCAATTCTTCAATCCTTTAATCCTTCAATTCTTCACGTGTTGATGAGCTTCAGCGAGTAATTCTTCAATCCTTCACTACGTTTTCCCCATTCTTCCCCCATTTAATGTTAGGGCCAGGGTTGTTGTCGCCGAACTTTAGTTCTGGACAATAATTATTATCTATCGTATAGCCGTCTGTCTCGGCATCGAGATAGATGTAGAATGCCCGCTCGTTGGTGGCGTATGGCGCCTTGCCCATCTTGTCGATGTGATTGTTCTTGATGGTAGAACCCGGTTGTGCCGACATGGTATAGATGGCACCAGAGTCGTGCATTTGCATGGCGAAGTTGACCACGGTATTGTCGGTTATGTGGTTGTTGCGCATGCCGCAATCGAGTGGTGTCCATCCCCAACCGATGCAGATGCCGCTCCAGTTGACGCCGTCAACAATGTTATGACTTATCTTAGTGTCTCTCACATATCCGCATCCGATGCCCATTGCACCCCAATCCTCGCAAGTGGCGTTTACCACGGTATTGCCCTTGATGCTTATGTTGTGGCAATACTTCAGAGTGTCGTTGGCATAGATATATGGGCGGTGCACTTCTGTTGGCCCTTCGGCAAACGAACCCGCCATGATGGCTGTTCCTCCGATGTGGCGGAACTGACTGTTCTCTATCTTGGAATGGCTCACACCCTCGGCATAGTCGAGAGCCGTAGATGCCAGATGCTCGAAGAGGCAATTGTTGAATGTGATGTTCTTGGCATAGCGCACCGATACGGCAGACACAGGACGAGCCACCCATGCCTGGTTTTCTAACGATGCTGCCCATGGAAGACCCGGCGTCTGCAATTTGTAAGCGTCGGTTATCGGGAATCCTGCTTGCAGGGTAACGTGTCCGTAGTGGGCAGGACGATTCCATGCTGCATACATGAATGCGATGTTGCTTATTTCGATGTTGCTCACCATGTCGGCACAGCATCCCTCAATCTCCACGAGTTTCTCTTTCACGGGAATGAATATCTCTGTGTTGTCAAGTGTCTCACCTTTGCGCGGATAGTAGTAAAGTTTTCCTTGTTTCTCGTCGTGGAACCATTCACCCGGTTCATCGAGGAAAAGCTTTGAGTTGTGCAAGCTATATGAAGAGCTCCCCATCTCACCGTTAATCACCGGTTGCGGCCATGGGTGACTGAACTCGATGCGGCTCTCAGGTTCCTTGAATCTCACGACTGTCTTGTCGCCGTCGGGCGTCATGCTCTTGATTCTGAGTATTGCCGTTGCCCAACGCTGATGCACAATCATCTCCATTTGCTCCTCATCCATGAGCAGGTGAATGTCCTTTGGCGTGGGTATGGTGATGGTACGGTTGTCCTTGTCGAAATCAATCATCCTTTCCATGATGTCTTCTCCGAACAGCGATGCCCTGATTGCCCTACGGTTGTTTGCCCATAGTTGTCGGATGGTTTTTGTCGGAGCATCAGCCACCCATAGCAATCCTTCCTTTTGCCATCCGCTTACCTTCTTGCCTCCGGTAATAACAGCCTTTCCTTTGTTGCTGGTGATTATGGTTGGAGACTCCTTTGTTCCGCTGTCTTCAGGACGGATGTAGAGAGGCTCTTCCATGAAATACATGCCTTCGTTCAGGAAAATGTTTACTCCGCCCTTTATGCCAGGGTCGCCAAGTCTTCTCCATTCGCGTGCCTTTTGCAGGGCAGCATGTATCGTCATGAGTGGTTTGTCTATGGTTCCCTCGTTTGTGTCATTGCCTGAAGGGGAAACATATATGTTGCCAGCACTTGCAGGAGCATACGTTGACATTATGATGATAGCGAGAAAAAGTCTCTTTATATTCTTAAAAACGGTTTCTTTCATAGTAAATATATTAAACTTGAAAATCTGTCATTACATTATTTATTTTTAATAAGACGCAGATTGTTGGTTTTTGTAATCAATATTTTGTATTTGTTATCCCTTGCAACGTATTATTTTTTATCTACAAAATCAACTTTCCATTGCCGTTGACTAATAATTCGATATTTTTTGCCTACTTTTGCAAAAGTTTTTGTAAAACAATTGAAAATGAGAATCAATACCAAATATCAGAGAGAGGGAGATTATGCTTATTATAAGGTTGATAAAGAGTGTGGTCTTCTGGAGTTTTTGCTTGCAAATGTAAAGGACAGCCGTTCTAAGATAAAGGCCACTTTGCAGGGTAGGGGAATAAGGGTTGATGGCAAAACTGTTACTCAGTTCGATTTTCAACTTAAACCTGGAATGAAGTTGGCTGTAAGCAAGACAAAGCGCAATCAGACGGGCTTCAAAAGCAAATATGTCAAAATTGTATATGAAGACAGATGGATTGTTGTCGTAGAAAAGAATGTTGGCATTCTTTCTATGGCTGCGGGGCATTCTTCGTTGAATGTAAAGGCGGTATTGGATGATTACTTCAATAAGTCAAGGCAGAAGTGCCGTGCCCACGTGGTGCATCGCTTGGATAGAGATACCAGCGGATTGATGGTTTATGCCAAGGATATAGAAACGGAACAGATATTGGAGCACAACTGGCACGATATTGTCTATGACCGCAGATACATAGCCGTAGTGAGCGGCGAAATGGTTGATGATGAAGGAACAATAGCCAACTGGCTGAAAGACAACAAGGCATATATTACTTTTTCATCGCCAGTGGATAATGGCGGAAAATATGCCGTCACTCATTTTCATGTCTTGAGACGCACCACCAGTCATACTCTTGTAGAATTTAAATTGGAGACAGGACGAAAGAACCAGATACGTGTTCACTCGGCTGACATGGGGCATCCAGTATGCGGTGACGTTAAGTACGGCAATGGCGACGACCCCATCCATCGTCTATGCCTGCATGCATATATGCTATGCTTCGAACATCCTGTTACTCACGAACCTATGGAGTTTGAAACTATGATTCCAGCTCAGTTCAGAATGCTTTTCAAATAAAAAAACATCATGGAGAATATAACATACTATATTGTAATCCTCTTGCTGATAATTATCGGATTCGTCATCGTCAAGAGAGTTGCGAGTTGCCTTATAAAGTCTATAATAACTATATTGTTTATTGTGGCTTTTGTAGCTTTGTATTATTACTTCTTTATGTCAGCTAAGTAATATGCCGAGGGTAACGCATATGCCGTAGATGAATATGTTTCTTGCCGTTTCGCCAAGACACATGTTTAGTGCTTTGCCGCGGTTTATCTTGACTATCTTCAAGTATGTAATTAAATGAAAGACAAGGTATATCACAGGAAGTGCAAATGCCAGAATATGGCCGTTCGCCCAGAAGATTGCACCTATCAGAATGGCTGCTATTCCTGTGAAAAAATATAGAAGTCGACCGTTTCTTGCGCCTATTTTGACTATTAGGGTGTTCTTTCCGGCTTCCTTGTCGGTGTCTCTGTCTCGATAGTTGTTGACAATCAGCAAGCCGTCTATCACTATGCCGCAGGCAACGGATGCTGCAAACACTTCCCATGTGCATGTGTGCAATTGTATGTAATAGCAGATGCATACGGGTACAATGCCAAAGAACACAATGACCAGAAGGTCACCAAGGCCTAAGTACGACAGGTGGGTGGTGTACAAGAAGCAAAAGACAACGCAAAGCAGGCCTATCAGGAGCATTTCCATTCCGCCGTAGAATATTAGCGGTAAACCGATAACGCATGCTATGCATGTGGTTAGTGCTATAGCGTGTTTCATGGAATCGAGCTTTACCCATCCCTGAGCGCATGCACGTCTAGGTCCTAATCGTGTCTCGGCGTTGTCTGTTCCTTTCGCGAAATCGTAGAAATCGTTGATGAAATTGGCATCTATCTGCATGATAAATGCAAACAGAAGGCTTAGTAATGCAGGTATCCAATTGAATGCGCCTTCAACGTATTCTGCTGAGTCTTTGAACGCTAGGGCGGTGCCAATCATAACCGGGACGGCAGCACTGGTAAGTGTTTTGGGGCGCGATGCCAGAACCCATGCCTTTAAAGAATCTTGTCGTATATTGTCGTCTTTCATCTTTATTTTGTATAAAACTATTGCAAAAGTAAACATATTTGCGTATATTTGCAAAAATATTCCTTAAAAATAATATGATAGCCAATACTGCCAGCTTAGACCTAGTCGAATACATAGAAACTAACATACTGCCACAATATGCCCAGTTTGACAAAGCCCACAACTTAGGTCATGTTGTACGAGTGATTAAACGCTCGATGGACTTGGTGCGTACTACTGGCGCCGACATAAACATGGTATATGCTATTGCTGCCTATCACGATATCGGCATGTCAGGTCCTAGAGCCGTGCACCATATCACAGGAGGGAAGATACTGGCTTCTGATATAAAGTTAAGGAAATGGTTCTCGGCAGATCAGCTCAAAATAATGCGTGAGGCGATAGAAGACCATCGTGCATCGGCATCTCATGCACCAAGGAGCATATATGGTAAAATCATAGCTGAGGCAGACAGGGATTTAGATCCCGAGATTGTTTTCCGTCGCATCATACAATTCGGACTTGCTAATTATCCCGAACTTGACAAGGAGGGCCATTGGTTTCGATTCAGAGAGCATCTTGAGAATAAATATTCAGTTAACGGATATATAAAATTGTGGATTCCCGGTTCGGAAAATGAAAGCAAACTGAAAGCTGTTCGCTCTTATATTGCGAATCAATCGGAATTGTTACGCATATTTAATAAATTGTATATCAGTGAGATACAAGAAAAGTAACGTGCTTTTAACCATAAAAAAAGGAGTACCGCTGTACTCCAACCTTTGTTAACCTTAAATCTAATACTATGAAAAACACATTGCAAAGTTATGCATTTTGAAAAAAGTATGCAAACGTTTGTGCAATAAAAGTGCTATTTTTATTATATTTTAACAATTCAGGTCGATAATTTGCCCATCATAAGCCATTTTTACATTATCAGGAAGCATATTGTTTACATCGTCATGAAGTCCGATGTGATGACTGGAATGTATTAGAAGTGTCTTCTTGGCCTTTATTCTCTCGGCGAATTTTACGGCATCGTCAACCAGTTGGTGTGAATGATGTTCTTTTGTAGTGCGTAGAGCATTGACAATCAACAGGTCTAAACCCATAAGATATTGTAATTCGCTATCGTCAATATACTTCATGTCTGTAATGTAAGCAAACTTTTCAAATCTATATCCAGTGATTGGAAGTTTGCCGTGCATCACTACTATTGGCATCACGTTGATATCGCCAATCTTTATTTTCTGGTGCGGCGTGATTCTGTGGAGACTTATTTCCGGGATATTAGGGTATTTTCTTTTGGCGAAGCAATAGGGTAGGAAGGCTCTAAGGCTTGCTTCCGCTTCTTCGTTTGCAAAGATATCTACATCTCCAAATTTGCAGAAGGGTCTTAGGTCGTCAATGCCCCCTATGTGGTCATAATGCGCATGCGTAATGAGCACACCGTCTATGCGCCTGAACGTATGGTTCATTATCTGTTGTCTGAAATCAGGTCCGCAGTCGATAATTATACGAGTGTTTCCAGTTTCTACCATCAGCGAGCATCTCAATCTTTTGTCTTTAGGATTGGTGCTCGTACACACAGGGCATGTGCACCCTATGGTAGGAACGCCACTGCTAGTACCTGTTCCCAGAAAAGTAAGTCTTGTCATAGGATGTTAACTTCAGGTATTATCGTTATGTCGAATTTTGTCTTTACATCCTCTCTTATCGTATTGCACAATCTAAGGATGTCTTGACCTGTTGCGCCGCCTCTGTTCACCAATACTAAGGCTTGCTTGTCATGTACGCCAGCCTTGCCAAGAGAGCGACCTTTCCATCCGCATTTCTCAATAAGCCATCCTGCTGGAATTTTCTCGCTTTCGTTACTGATGGTATAGTGGGGCATTTCAGGATATGATTGCGCCAGATTCTCATACACACATCTTTCTACGATAGGATTCATGAAGAAGCTACCGGCATTGCCTTCTATTTCTGGTTCAGGCAGTTTGGCTTTTCTGATGTCTATTATAATCTCTCTTAGCTGCTTGGCATCTGGTGTTAAGCCATATCCTCTTTTTGCCAGTTCGTACTTTATGTTGCCGTAATCAATGTGTGGGGTAAAAGCAGAGGAAAGCTTGTAAGTCACGTTGGTAATTACAAACTTGTTTTTCCACTCCGCTTTAAACTTGCTATGCCTATAAGAATAATTGCAATCGGAATTGCTGATGACATGCTTGGTGCCTGTCTCAATTTCTATTGCTTCTATGTTGTATATGGCATCTTTAGCCTCACATCCGTATGCTCCTATGTTTTGAACTGCACTTGCTCCTACTGTGCCGGGGATATATGAAAGATTCTCCAAACCATGCCATCCGTTATTGATGCAATGCTCAACTAACTCGTCCCAAACAACCCCGCTTCCTGCTTTCACAAGTATTCCATCTTCGGTTTCCGTTGCCTCTATCCCCTTTATGTCAGAGTGCAGAACAATGCCCTCATAGTCGCCCGTAAGAAGCAGGTTGCTGCCCTCGCCAAGAATTAAAAAAGGCAGATTGCTTTCTCTGACCCTTGTCAGAGCTTCTTGTAGCTCGTTTTCGTCAGAGAATTCTATAAACAGATTGCATTTGGCTTCTATACCAAATGTATTATGCGGTTTGAGATTGTAATTGCTTGATATTTTCATTTATGCTTTATGTAGTGAGTTGAGCCAGTTTCCAACGTCCCTGTTCGAATATGAAATCCAGTTGCACTTCCAAGCCATTTGATATTCCCCTCAATAGGAATATCTTTCGTTTCGATTCTGGATTTGTCCGGCTATATATGATATTGTAAATAACATCTACAGGTAGTTCTGGTGCAAAAGCAGGCCATGATTCAGATGTTATCACGCCTTCCATCGTGTTGAAGTCGTCGTCGGTATCGGTCGTGATGAATTTCACCGACTCGCAAAGACTTTTGTTCTGGAACTCCGTGTCGCTGGCGAAACGTTTATAAAAATCGAGAAAAGCAGCATTGGCATTTTCGCTAAGCTCTGTTCTGTTGATAGCAGTAAGCATCCATAAGCCGTTTTTGCGCTCAAACACATAGTTTCTTATAATGCTGTCTGTAAGCATGATTTTTTCCACTACAACACTGTCAACAGAAGTGTCTTTGCCAATTTCCATTTGTTCTTCACTATCGAAAATCAAAGTGTAATACTCTTGTTCGGTAAAGAACTCGTCCATTACCCAATCTGCTTTAGATATAAAGAAAGTGCTGTCGGCTTCATTGACCTCAAGCGGAAAGACTGTTCTTGACTTCTGCAACTTGTTGCTATAGACATAGTTGAAGAAGAAGTCGTCAAACAATTCATCGGCGCTTTTAGGCATTGGCGGCTCATCGCTTTCCTCCTCATACTCCTCAACAATAATGCTATCGGTTTGGCAAATAGATACAGAGTCAATGGTATCTGTGGAATTATCTTCTATGGTAGATGCAGATTGTTTTCCTCCGTTGCAAGAAAACATAATAATTGACGCAGCTAAAACAATAAAAGTAAATCTCTTCATCTATTCACCTATTATAAGTAATATATCTACTTCTCAAATTTCGGCAAAAGTACAACTTTATTTTGAAATCTTGCTCTGTTTTGGCTTAAAAATATTACCTTTGCATCGAATTTATTTAATTATTTAGAAATGATGCTTACCAAAATAGAACAACTTTTAGCGGAAGTTCAGAATCTTGAAGCCCACAATGCAGACGATATAGAGGCTCTGCGTTTAAAATATCTGAGCAAGAAGGGTGCCATCACTGCCCTTATGGCTGACTTCCGTAATGTACCTGCCGAGCAGAAAAAAGAGGTGGGTATGAAAATCAATGAATTAAAGCAAACGGCACTTGAGCGTATCAACGCTTTGAAAGAGCAGTTTGATACAACAGATACTGATTGCGATGCTATCGACCTTACCCGCACACCTTATCCAATAGACTTGGGTAGCCGTCATCCGCTGACTATCGTTAAGAACGAAATTATTGACATCTTCTCACGCATGGGATTCGTTCTTGCAGATGGTCCTGAGGTTGAAGATGACATGCATGTGTTCACCAAGATGAACTTTGCTGCCGATCATCCTGCAAGAGATATGCAAGATACCTTCTTTGTTGAGCAGAATGACGCTGATGTAGCTAAGAATATTGTTCTTAGAAGTCACACCAGTTCAGTTCAGGCACGTGTCATGGAGACAACAGAACCGCCTATCCGCGTGATATGTCCGGGACGTGTGTTCAGAAACGAGGCAATAACAGCTCGTGCCCATTGTTTCTTCCATCAAGTAGAAGGTCTTTACATCGATAAAAACGTTTCTTTCACAGACCTCAAGCAGGTGCTCCTTTCATTCGCACGCGAAATGTTCGGTGCCTATACCAAAATACGTCTTCGTCCAAGTTATTTCCCATTTACAGAACCTAGTGCCGAGATGGATATTTCTTGCCATATTTGTGGTGGAAAGGGATGTGGCTTCTGCAAGCATACCGGTTGGGTTGAAATTCTTGGATGTGGAATGGTTGACCCTAACGTGCTCGAACAGTGTGGCATAGACAGTAAGGTTTATAGCGGCTATGCATTCGGTATGGGCGTTGAGCGCATTACAAATCTTAAGTATCTTGTAAGCGACTTGCGTATGTTCTCGGAGAATGATGTTCGCTTCTTGCGTCAGTTTGAAGCTGCCGATTAATTAGGATACCAACTTCACATTTCCGCAACTTCACTCCTTATACTCTAAAATAATTACATATTATTTAAAGACAATGGAGCGTCTTTGGAATAGTAACTATATAAAGGTGATGACAGCCAACTTTGCGCTGTTCTTCGCCTTTTATATTTTGACCCCTTTGCTGCCATTATATCTTAGCGAACATTTTGGGGCGACTAAAGACATAATAGGTATGGTATTGTCTGGATATACTATTATGGCTCTTCTGTTTCGTCCAATCAGCGGTTATCTTGTTGACACCTTTCCCAGAAAGACAGTACTGCTTACGTGCTTCTTTTTCTTCTTCGTCTTTTTCGGTTGCTATCTGGCAGCAGGCACGCTTATGGTTTTTGCCATTGTGCGTACACTCCATGGAGGTCCGTTTAGCGCATTGACCGTTGCCAACTCAACAGTTGCCATTGATACTCTGCCGCTTAGCAGGCGCAACGAAGGTATCGGTTATTATGGATTGAGCAACAACCTGGCTATGGCATTAGCCCCAACCATTGGATTGTATGTATATCGAAGTACTTCAAGTTTTGACTTGCTTTTCTGGATAGCATTAGTGGTGGCTTTGCTGGGAATGGTGATTGATGCTACTGTTAAAGTGGAACCGTTGCCGCCTTCTTCTAATCAGTCAGATAAGAGCTCTACGGTTTTCTCAAGGCTTTTCTATACTAAAGGTTGGGCAATAGGTGTAAACATGGTTTTCTTCGGTTTCTGCTTTGGCGTACTCAGCAATTATCTGGCAATCTATAGCAAAGAGTCTTTAGGCATCACAGGAGGAACCGGTACATATTTCATGTTGCTGTCATGTGGATTGATAGTGTCCAGGCTTTTCGGACGTAAGGCTTTGCAGCAGGGAAGACTCACTCACAATGCAGCCGAAGGCATGCTGATATCTTTAGTCGGCTATTTCATCTTCGTGGCATGGCCAACACATATCAGCTATTATCTTTCCGCAATACTTATAGGACTTGGAAATGGCCATCTTTGGCCCGCATTCCTCAATATGATTATCAGTACCGCTAGTGAAAAAGAACATGGAGCGGCAAATTCAACTCTGCTTGTTGCTTGGGACGTGGGTATAGGCCTCGGAATACTTTTAGGAGGTATTATTGCGGAGCATATAGGATATAATGCGGCATTTTGGTCGGTATCTGCTATCAATGGCATGGGTGTTGCCATGTTCTTTGCTATTACGAAAAAGCATTTCATGAATAGAAACAGAATCAAGACAAACAAATGAAGAGGGGGCTAGTGCTTGAAGGTGGAGCGATGCGCGGATTGTTTTCCGCTGGTGCCATGGATGTTATGATGGAATATGGCGTGCATTTTGACGGCATCGTAGGTGTGTCGGCAGGAGCATGCTTCGGCTGTAACTATAAATCGCGCCAGCATGGAAGAGCCATCAGGTATAACAAGCAGTTTGCAGGCGACGGCAGATATTGTGGCTTTGGTTCTCTGATAAAAACCGGCAACTATTACAATGCAGAATTTGCCTATCATATAGTACCGACGCAATATGATGTTTTTGATGCCGATGCCTATGCGGCAAACCCAATGGAGTATTATGTTGTATGCACGGACATAACTACGGGAAAGGCTGTTTACAAAAAGTGTGAGCGCTTTGACCACGAGATGCTTGAATGGATAAGGGCATCTGCTTCCATGCCTGTTGTCTCGACGGTGGTTGAAGTAGGCGGGCTTAAACTACTTGACGGCGGTGTGTCAGATTCCATACCACTTCGCTTTTTCCAACAACAGGGTTACACTGACAATGTTGTTATACTTACACAACCAATAGATTATGTGAAGCGTCCGCTAAAAGCCATGCCGTTGGTGAAGTGGTCATTGCGTAAATATCCAGAAATGGTGGCAGCCATGCAGAATCGTCATGTTATGTATAACGAGCAGACGGCATACGTCAGAAGCGAGGAAGCCCAAGGACGTTGCATTGTCATACGTCCGGAAGCGCCAATCAACATAGGTCATTTTTCTATTAATGCCGACGAGATGCAGCGAATCTACGAACTAGGACGTGAAGCAGCATTAAAGAAAATTGATGAAATCCTAAAAGACTGAAATATATTACGTCTAATGCTTAATGTAAATGGGCGTTTTAGAAGTGTATTACGCCCTTTTACACCTCGTATTACGCCCTTTTATACCTTGTATTTGGCCCAAATACAGTTAGTATTTCGCCCTTATACTTTTTTTTGAACAATTATTTAGTTTCGCTATCTTTTGTCTTGAACACCATATCTTATCCATTCTTCCTGTGGATAGTAGCCTTTAATTATTCTCTTCTTTTCGGCAAATACATCTTTCACCCTCTTAAGTATGCTGTTCATGTTCTTGACCTTTGCAGACAACTGTTCGCGCATAGCATCACACTCGTCATTAGCGGCCTTTAGTGCATTAAGTTCTTGGCACATCAGGTCTAATTCTTCATTGTTGAATCCTTTGTCCTCAAGAACGCCAAGATTCTTTCTGATACCATCAATAAGCACGCGGCTTTTCTCAATTTGTAAATCAATTGTTTTTGACATAATTCTATTTGTTTATATTGTTAAATCCATAGCAAATTTAATAAAAAAAGTCCGTTTGCCGATTTTACAATCTGCCATGTTTTTAGAATTATTAAGTGATTTAAAGCACTGAATTAAACATTTTTTAGTAATTTTGCACCCTATGAGGATAGATATAATAACTGTATTGCCAGAGATGCTTGAGGGTTTCGTCCGAGAGTCTATTTTGGCGCGTGCTCAGAAAAAAGGATTGGCTGAAATACATCTACACAATCTCCGCGATTACACACTAGACAAGTGGAAGCGTGTAGACGATTATCCCTATGGAGGCTTTGCTGGCATGGTTATGCAGTGTGAACCAATAGACAGGTGTATAACGGCTCTCAAAGAAGAGCGTGATTATGACGAGGTGATATATACATCGCCTGACGGTGAACAGTTTGACCAACATATAGCTAACGATTTATCGCTGAAAGGAAACATTATTATTCTTTGTGGTCACTATAAGGGTATTGACCACCGTATACGTGAACACCTGATAACTCGTGAGATAAGCATTGGCGACTATGTGCTGACGGGTGGAGAACTGGCTGCGGCTGTTATGGCAGATGCTATAGTTAGAGTTGTTCCGGGCGTTATTGGTGATGAGCAGAGCGCTTTGTCTGATTGTTTCCAGGATGACATGCTATCGGCACCGATTTATACTCGTCCAGCCGATTACAAGGGGTGGAAGGTTCCAGAGATATTGCTCAGCGGCAATGAGGCGAAGATAAAGCAATGGGAGTTTGACCAAGCAATGGAGCGAACAAAGCTGCTTCGTCCAGATCTGCTACGTGAGACGGATTAATTTTATATAAAAATCATCTAACCAATTCAAATATAATATGTTTAACAAAGAAACCTATCTAAGACGCAGAGCGGAACTGAAAAAACTTGTTGGCGGAGGTCTGGTGATACTCTTTGGCAACAATGAGGCGCCTGCCAACTATCCTGCCAACGGCTATTCGCCATTTCGTCAGGATTCGTCATTCCTTTACTACTTCGGCCAGCATCGCGATGGACTTGTTGGAGTCATAGATATAGATAACGACAAAGATATACTTATAGGAGACGATATAGACATAGAAGATATCGTGTGGTATGGTTCTGTAGATTGTGTGGCAGAACTGGCAGCGCAAGTTGGAGTTGTCAATACTGCTCCGATGAGTGAACTTCAGGTCATTTGCGACAAAGCAAAAGCAAGCGGCAGGGAGATTCATTTTCTGCCACCTTATCGTCATGACACCAAGATACAGATAATGGATTTGCTTGGCATTCATCCAAGCAAGCAGAAAGATGCTGCATCTCTTACTCTGATAAAGGCAGTGGTAAAGATGCGCTCTACAAAAGAACAGCAAGAGATAGAGGCTATAGAACGTGCATGTGATGTCGGCTATTTGATGCATACCACAGCTATGCGCACTGTTCGCGCGGGGCTTTCTGAGAGATATGTCGGTGGCATAGTTGACGGTACTGCTAATTCATTGGCATCAAAAGTGAGTTTCGCAACGATATTCAGTCAGCATGGCGAGATTATGCATGGAAACCCGTCAACAGCTTTGTTGGAAGACGGAAGGCTTGTGCTCTGTGATGCCGGCTGTGAGTTGGATGACTATTGTAGTGACCATACACGAACATATCCTGTGAATGGCAAGTTTACCCAGCGCCAGCTTGATATCTACAATATTGTAGTTGAATGTCACGACTACGTATTAGACGTAGCCCGTCCGGGTGTAAAATATATGGACGTACATATGGAAGTGTGTCGTCGCATGACTGAACGTCTGAAAGAGATAGGCTTGATGAAGGGTAATACAGAAGATGCTGTACGTGCAGGAGCCCATGCAATGTTCTTGCCTCATGGATTAGGTCACATGATGGGTATGGATGTACATGATATGGAAGGACTTGGGCAGATTTACGTAGGCTTTGACGAAGAGACACGCCCGAACCTCGAACAGTTCGGTACTAACTGCTTGCGCATGGGACGCCGTCTGGAAGAGGGATTCGTTATTACTGACGAACCGGGAATCTATTTCATACCGGCACTTATCGATGACTGGCGCAGCAAAGGCCATTGTGCGGAATATCTGAATTTCGATATGCTGGAGACATATAAGGACTTTGGCGGTATAAGAATAGAAGACGATGTGCTGATTACAAAGGACGGATGCCGTTTCTTGGGAAGCAAGCGCATACCTTATCATGCCAAAGATGTTGAAGAGTTTATGAACACTAAATGATAATTATAACTATAAAACATATAATCAATGAAGAAGATTTTAGCACTTTCATTCGCAGCTATGCTTGCTGCTGGCGCGAATGCTGCAGAACCAAAGGATTCTGCTAAATCAAACAAGCCTGTGTTTACAACAATCAAGGCTAATCCTATTACAAGCATTAAGGACCAGAACCGTAGCGGTACATGCTGGGCTTATTCAACATTGTCATTTTTGGAAAGCGAAATTCTTAAGAACAGCGGAAAGACATACGACCTCTGTGAGACATTCGTTGTGAGTCACACATATATGGACCGAGCAATAAAGACAGTACGCATGCATGGTGACGTATCATTCTCACAAGGTGGTAGTGCTTACGACCCAATCTATTGCTTGCAGAATTATGGTATTTGTCCTGAAGAGGCTATGGCATTGCCAGGAACACCAATCGGCGACTCTCTGAACAACTACAATGAGTTTTTCACTGTGATGACACCATACGTTGAGGCTCTTGCCAAGAGCGATGCAAAGAAACTCACTCCGGTATGGCAGAAGGGTTTGCAAGGCATTATCGATGCATATCTTGGAGAAAAACCAACAGAGTTTGAGTATGAAGGAAAGAAGTATACTCCAAAATCGTTTACAGAAAGCCTTGGCTTGAACCTTGACGACTATGTGAGCATTACAAGCTACACACATCATCCATTCTGGAAACCATTTGTCGTTGAAGTACAGGATAACTGGCGTTGGCATCAGAGCTACAACGTGCCAATAGAAGAACTGACACGTATCATCGATACTGCAATCAACGAAGGTTATACAATCATGTGGGGTGGTGACGTTTCTGAAGATGGTTTCACCCGTAAGGGACTTGGTATTGCTTACGATGCTAAGCTTGTTCAGAGCCTGAGCGGAAGTGATGCTGCACGCTGGTTGCGCCTGCCTGCAACAAAGAAATCTGAGAAGTACGACTCTCTGGGTGTTAATGCTCCAGAGCTTGTTCCTACTCAGGAGATGCGTCAGGTGGCTTATGACAACTGGGAGACAACCGACGACCACGGTATGCACATCTACGGTATAGCAAAAGACCAGAACGGACGTGAGTATTACATGGTTAAGAACTCATGGGGCGAGTATGGCGATTATAAGGGCACATGGTATATGACCAAGGCTTTCGTTACATATAAGCTTATGGATATGATGCTCAACAAGAACGCTCTACCTAAGGATATTCGCAAGAAACTGGGTATCTAATAGATATTTAAGAGTATAATGTTTAAAAAGAAGATGGTTGCAAAAATTGTAACCATCTTTTTTGTTGTCTCCCAATATATGCTTGGAATGCTTGGAATATGATTAACCTGCATATCGTTTGGTAATTTTTCTTACTAGCATGAAAGCATCGTATGCCGTCAGACAATTGCTTATTATAGCAGCCGCCTTTTCTGCCTTGCTGTTTGTGGCAGGAGGTTTGGTCAACTGTTCCCAGTGGTTGGCAATCTTGCTGGCGCTATTCTCGATTTCTTGTGCAAGGATGTTTCTTTGAGCTATTATGTCGTCAAGCGTTTTGTAATCGTTCGATGCATTTTGTCTTATTGCCTTATTGTCTGATGTCATTTGCATATTAGTATTTTAGTGATGAGCCTTGCCAATGGATTTATTACTAGAGGCTTGCGTAGCCAGTAGATGATAAGTATTAGTAGTAGGTGTACAGCCGAAGCTACTATGTATGCTTCTGCCATGCCGATTATTGGTGATATCCAATGAATAGCAGCCATAGAGACGTAGAATAGGGTAACGGCCGACAGTGTAATGACTATTACGCCTATAGTCAGCAAACTGGCCATGCGTACAACCTTTTCGGTGACATCGAACTTCAGATGCTCTTTCTGAAGTCCGATGTAGTCTTTTATGCTCTCAACCAACAGGCCTAACGTCTCTATGTTTTTGTCGTTCGATAGCATCTTTGTCGGCGTTAAGTTAAATGGTTGGTTCTGCTTCCTTGATATTTTCTACCAAGTCTGCCACCTGTTTTTTACTCATGCTGATGTTGTGCTTCTTCAGGAATTTATCAACTGAAGCCGCGATATTGTTGCGTGTGTCAGCACCCTTTGCCGGAGCAAGTAAAATACCCAAAGCAGTCCCGGCAATAGCTCCGCCGAGGAATGCGCTAATGAATCCTAAGTTTTTCATAAACAATCTTTTTTTATAGTTAGACATAATGTTTTGTCGAGAGCAAAAATAGGGAAACAACTAATACATTGGTGTTAATACACTATCATTTTTTGTTAAAACCTACCTATTTTTTGCATTTAACAAACTTTATGCACGTTTTTTCACTAGATTTGCCCATTATTTTGTAACTTCGCAGAAATTTATTTCGATAATAATCAAACGTTTAATTATAATAATATTTTTAGAAATGAAGAAAAGCATGGTTTTGTGCGCATGTTTGTGCGCAGCAATGGTGTTTACAGGTTGTAAGTCAAGTGAGAGCGCTTATAAGAAAGCATACGAAAAGGCAAAGGCTCAGCAGGCTGTTCAGCAGCAGCCAACTGTAACAGAGCAGCCAGAGACAAATGTAGTTGCTCCTCTTCAGCAGACTCCTGTAACAGAAACAAAGGTTGTTGACAATAATGATAACATACAGGTTCGTCAGGAGAAGGTATCTCTTGTAGACGGCGCAGGTTTGAAGGAATATAGCGTTGTTGTTGGTTCATTCGGTGTAAAGGCTAATGCCGATGGTCTTCAGCAGCGTTTGAAGGATGCAGGCTATGCTGCTCAGGTAGTTAAGAATGTAGACCGAAATATGTATCGCGTTGTGGCTAGCACATTTGCCAATAAGGCTGATGCAGCAGCAAGTCGCGACCAGTTGCGTTCTCAGTATCCAGACGCATGGTTGCTCTATAATGCAAACTAATATTATCTAATATATAGTGGCAAGAATTCTTTCTATAGATTACGGAAAGAAACGAACAGGACTGGCTGTCACAGACCCCCTGCAGATTATTGCAGGGGGCTTGGCAACGGTTCCTACACATGAATTGTTTCAGTTTCTTCAAGACTATATAGCTCGCGAACAGGTCGAGTGTATAGTTATAGGCGAACCGAAACAGCCCAATGGCATGCCTAGCGAGAATCTAGAGCGTGTCCAGCAGTTTGTAAACCGTTGGCGAAGAGCGGTTCCTCATATACCTATTAATTATTATGACGAGCGGTTTACTTCAGTCTTGGCCCATAGGGCGATGTTAGAAGGAGGATTGAAGAAGAAGGACCGTCAGAACAAGGCTCTTGTCGATGAGATTAGTGCTACGATAATACTCCAGAATTATATGGAGTCAAGAAGGCATTGAGAAAAACCATTAAGCATAAAAATGATTTTACCGATATACATTTATGGTCAGCCCGTTTTGAGAAAGGTGGCTGAAGACATTCCTGCAGACTATCCTAATCTTAAGGAGTTAATCAATGATATGTACGAGACAATGGATGAATCCGAGGGCATTGGTCTTGCAGCTCCGCAAATAGGTAAGGCAATACGTTTGGTTGTAATAGACCTCGATGTATTATCAGAAGATTTTCCTGAGTATAAAGGTTTCCGCAAAGCTTTTATAAATGCTCATATTGTAGAGGTGGACGAGACGGATACTGACACTTCAGAAGAAGGTTGCCTCAGTTTGCCGGCTATTCATGAAAAGGTAACCCGTTCTAAGCGCATACATGTTACATATCTTGATGAGGATATGCAACCACACGATGAGTGGGTTGAGGGTTATCTAGCACGTGTTATGCAGCACGAGTTTGACCATCTTGAAGGCAAGATGTTCATTGACCATATTTCCCCATTGCGTAAACAGTTGATTAAGAGTAAATTGCGTGCTCTCTTGCAGGGCAGATTCCGTTGTGCTTACAAGTACAAGGCTGCACCAGTGCGTTGAGAGTTAGAAATTAATGTTCAGAAAGATTGTTTTCATAATATTGTTTTGGCTTCCCGTGCTATGCTTTGCACAGTATAACACAGATAGGTTGCTGAGAATAGGTCGCTCGGCGCTCTATTATGAAGATTATGTTCTTTCTATGCAGTATTTTAATCAGGCCATCGGTGCCAAACCATACCTTTATGAACCATGGTTTTTGCGTGCGGTGGCAAAGTATTATCTTGACGACTTCGTGGGTTCTGAAGCAGATTGCACTGAAGCCATTCAGCGCAATCCTTATGTTATCAACGTCTACGAGTTGCGAGGTCTGACACGTATCAGACAAGAAAGATTTGAAGATGCAGTTGCCGACTATAGTCAGGCGTTGAAATACGACCCAATGAATAGAAGCCTATGGCATAATCGTGTTTTATGCCGAATACAACAGAAGAACTATGAGGCAGCTCATGCAGATCTGGATACGGTGATGACCCATTGGAAAAACTATGCACGTGCATACGCCATGAGAGCTGAAGTATACATGTTGCAGAAGGATACGGCAAATGCAATAGTAGCCCTCGACAAGAGTATACAGCTTGATGCTTACAATGGCTCAACGTGGTCTATGCGTGCCATTATCGATATGGGCAAAAGTCAATGGTTCGATGCCGAAAAGCATCTAGATAAGGCTATCCACCTACTGCCAAAGAATACCGGCAACTATATTAATCGTGCTCTTTCTAGATACCACCAAAGCAACCTAAGAGGAGCAATGGCTGACTATGACATGGCGCTTGACATTGACCCCAACAACTTTCTTGGCCACTACAACCGAGGACTTCTTCGTGCTCAGGTGGGTGATGACAATCGTGCCATTGTCGACTTTGATTTCGTTCTCACGCAAGAACCAGATAATATGATGGCGCTCTTCAACCGTGCGCTGCTTCTTGACAAGACTGGCGATATTCGCTCAGCCATAAGAGACTACACTAAAGTACTTGAACACTATCCTGACTTCCTTGCCGGCTATCAGCATAGGGCCGAGTCGTATAGAAAACTGGGCATGAACAGGCAGGCTGAAATGGATGAGTTCCGCGTTTACAAGGCTCAGATGGACCGTCGCTACGGTTCTGTGTCCAAAAAGACTAAGACCACCCGAAAGCGCCATGACGATAAGGACCCGGATAAATACAACCAACTTGTCGTCGACGATAGCGACGAGATGGAAATAGAGTATGAAAATGCATACAGAGGCCGTGTGCAGAATCGTAAAGCAACGCTCGACTTTATGCCAATGTATGAGTTGACCCTTGAACCATATGAAGGTGAGCTTAAGACCTACGTCGCCTATGATAGGATTATTGATGAGTTCAATGCAAAATATGCTGATGGTCAGAAGGTTTATATAAATTCGGAACCCAGCCGTCTAACGGAGCAAGAATCGGCTAAGTATTTTAGACAAATTGACTCTCTGACTATTATTCTCCATAATAATCCCAACGACACGAAATCATGTTTGAAGCGTGCATTGGCCTATTCTGTCGTTCAAGACCAGGAAAATGCCATTGCCGACCTCACCGTATGCCTTGACATTGACAGCACTTCGGTTATGGCTCTTTGGCAACGTGCAGCTTGTCTATTCCGACAGAGTAATTTCAGTCAAACAGAAGGAGCCGAAGGTGGAATCCGTTTAGCTAAAATCACTTCCGATCTCACGGCAGCAATTGGCTTCAATTCTTCACCGTACCTATACTATAATCGCGGCAATGTCAATGCGAAGCGTTCCGACTATGCTGCAGCTATAGCTGACTATACCAAGGCTCTACAGATTGACCCCAACATTCCAGAGGCATATTATAATAGAGGTATAGCCCATATCATGAACAATGACATCTCTGTGGGCATAGCTGATTTGAGCAAAGCAGGCGAACTAGGTCTTTACACAGCCTATTCTGTAATTAAGAAATATAGTAAGTAGCCTACTGTTTTATCACGTTTATCTTCCGATAACGCAGACGTTGCTTCTGGATATGAGAAAAAATCAAAAATTTATTTTGCCGTTATATCTTTTTATACTAATTTTGCGGAGATTTAAACAAAACATATATTGTAGATATGATAAACATTACTTTTCCCGACGGATCTGTTCGCTCGTATGAGCAGGGCGTAACGGGTCTTCAGATTGCCGAAAGCATATCACCAGCTTTGGCACGCGACGTAATTGCTTGCGGTGTGAATGGTGAGACGATAGAGTTGAACCGCCCAATAATGGAGGATAGCAAGATTGCTCTCTATAAGTGGGACGATGAACAAGGAAAGCATGCTTTCTGGCATACCTCTGCCCACTTGCTGGCTGAGGCATTGCAGGAGCTCTATCCTGGCATACAGTTCGGATTCGGTCCGGCTATCGAAAATGGTTTCTTCTACGATGTGCTGCTTCCAAACGGCGAGTCAATCAAGGAAGGTGACTTCGACAAGATTGAAGCTAAGATGAAGGAGTTAGCAGGCAAGAAAGAACCAGTTGTCCGCAAAGAAGTTGCTAAGGCTGATGCTCTTAAGGAGTTTGCCGCTGCCGGACAGACATATAAGTGTGAACACATAGAGCAGGACTTGGAAGACGGTTCTATCACAACATACACTCAGGGGGCGTTCACAGACCTTTGCAAGGGTCCGCACTTGCTCAACACAGGTGCCATCAAGGCAATTAAGTTGACCAGTGTTGCCGGAGCATTCTGGCGTGGCGATGCAACCCGTGAACAGATGCAACGTCTATATGGTATCTCTTTCCCTAAGAAGAAGATGCTCGATGAGTACCTTGTTATGATTGAAGAAGCCAAGAAGCGTGACCATCGTAAGATTGGTAAGGAGATGGAACTCTTCATGTTCTCTGAAAAAGTGGGTAAGGGATTGCCTATATGGTTGCCAAAGGGTACAGAACTCCGTCTTCGCTTGCAAGACCATCTGCGCAAGGTTCAGACTCGTTTCGGTTATAAAGAGGTAATCACTCCGCATATCGGTAATAAGCACCTTTATATTACATCTGGTCACTACGCACATTATGGCAAGGACTCTTTCCGTCCAATCACCACACCGGAAGAGGGCGAGGAGTACATGTTGAAGCCAATGAACTGTCCTCACCATTGTGAGGTGTTCGGTTGGAAGCCACGTTCTTACAAAGACCTGCCATTGCGTCTGGCCGAGTTCGGAACGGTTTATCGATATGAGCAGAGCGGTGAGCTTCATGGACTTACACGTGTTCGCTCGTTCACTCAGGACGATGCTCACATTTTCTGCCGTCCAGATCAGGTTAAGCAGGAGTTCCTCAATGTTATGGACATTATCAATATCGTGCTTACAGCCTTCGGTTTCAACTTCGAGGCACAGATTTCGCTTCGCGACCCTAACGACCATGAGAAGTATGTAGGTACAGACGAAGACTGGGCACTGGCAGAGAAGGCTATCGTTGAGGCTTGTAAGGAGAAGGGCTTGCCTGCGAAAGTGGAGTATGGCGAGGCTGCATTCTACGGACCTAAGCTCGACTTCATGATAAAGGATGCCATTGGCCGTCGTTGGCAGTTGGGTACGATCCAGGTTGACTATAACCTGCCTAAGCGATTCCAACTGGAATATACCGATGAGGACAATACTAAGAAGACTCCGGTTATGATTCACCGTGCGCCATTCGGTTCTATGGAGCGTTTCTGTGCTGTGCTCATCGAGCATACAGCCGGTCACTTCCCATTGTGGCTCACTCCAGATCAGGTTGCTATTCTTCCTATTTCAGAGAAGTATAACGACTATGCAGCTGAGGTGGCTAAGTACTTCGATTCAGTTGGTGTTCGTGCCACTATCGATGCCCGCAACGAAAAGATTGGTCGCAAGGTTCGTGACAACGAGTTGAAGCGCATTCCTTACATGCTTATCGTGGGCGAGAAGGAGCAGGCTGACGGAACCGTTGCCGTTCGTCCGCAGGGCGGTGGTGAACAGTCGGTAATGTCAATGGCTGACTTCGCTAAGAAGATTAACGACGAATGTGCAGAGATGACAAAAGAGTTTTAATCATTTTGTTAATAAAAATCACATAAAGTGAAGTATTTGTTACAATAATGAATAAAAAACTTACAATTTATTTGTCTGTTTGCTAATATTTGACTAACTTTGCAGCGATTTTTAAAAAAAGCAGTATGAATTATTCAAGTCTACTACATATTATTAATATTATCCGACTTCGTAGAACGGCCGGAAGTGATGAGGTATGCATGTAGTCAGAATATAGTATATATATTGAACCTTTCTCACTTCCAATTGTGAGGAAGGTTCTTTTTTTAGTAAAAAATAATATTAGATATGAGCGACAGATTATTTATTTTTGACACAACGCTTCGCGATGGCGAGCAAGTGCCTGGCTGCCAGTTGAACACCGTAGAGAAGATTCAGGTAGCCAAACAGTTAGAGCAATTAGGAGTAGATGTTATCGAGGCTGGTTTCCCGATATCAAGCCCAGGCGATTTCAATTCTGTTATAGAAATCTCAAAGGCTGTTACATGGCCAACGATATGCGCCTTGACCCGTGCCGTTCAGAAAGATATAGATGTGGCTAATGAGGCTCTTCAATATGCAAAGCATAAGCGCATCCACACAGGTATCGGTACATCTGACAGTCATATCAAATATAAGTTTAATTCCAATCGAGAGGAAATCATCGAACGTGCAGTTGCTGCTGTTAAGTACGCAAAGCGGTACGTAGAAGATGTTGAGTTTTACGCCGAAGATGCTGGACGTACCGACAATGAATACCTTGCTCGTGTAGTTGATGCTGTGGTTAAGGCAGGTGCAACTGTAATCAATATTCCAGACACCACAGGATATTGTCTGCCTGCAGAGTTTGGAGCTAAAATCAAGTACCTCATGGAACATGTTGATGGTTTGAGCGCAGGCAAGGCCATTCTCTCAACCCATTGCCATAATGACCTCGGTATGGCCACTGCCAACACAATAGCAGGCATCATGAACGGTGCCCGTCAGGCTGAGGTTACCATCAACGGTATTGGTGAGCGTGCCGGTAATACCTCGCTCGAGGAGGTGGCAATGATTCTTAAGTGCCACAGAGGTATCAATGTCGATACTAATATTAATACCCAGAAGATTTATCCTACCAGCCGTCTCGTTTCAAGTCTCATGAACATGCCGGTTCAGCCTAATAAGGCCGTTGTAGGACGTAATGCCTTTGCCCATTCGTCAGGTATTCATCAAGATGGTGTCCTGAAGAACGTTCAGACTTACGAAATCATGGACCCTAAAGATGTAGGTATCGACGACAATGCCATCGTTCTCACAGCACGTAGCGGTCGTGCAGCCTTGAAGCATCGCCTCAGCGTCCTTGGAGTTGAAATAGACGGAGAGCGCCTAGATGCAGTATATCAGGAATTCTTGAAACTTGCAGACAAGAAGAAGGAAGTTAACGATGACGATATCTTGATGCTTGCTGGAGCCGACCGTGCTTCAACCAACGGAATCAAGCTTGACTACCTGCAAGTAACTACAGGTATGGGAGTAAAGAGCGTTGCATGTATCGGACTCGACATTGCAGGCGAGAAATTCGAGGCATCAGCCAGCGGAAACGGTCCTGTCGATGCAGCTATCAAAGCTCTAAAGAACATTATCAAGCGTCACATGGTGCTGAAAGAGTTTACCATTCAGGCCATTAGCAAGGGTTCTGATGACGTAGGTAAGGTACACATGCAGGTTGAGTACGAGGGCTCTATGTACTATGGTTTTGGTGCCAATACCGACATAGTGACAGCTTCTGTTGAAGCATATATCGATTGTATCAATAAATTCAAGCGTTAAAGAAATATGAATACTCTTTTTGACAAGATTTGGGATTCACACGTGGTTCAGAACGTAGAAGACGGTCCCACTCAACTATATATCGACAGGCTTTATTGCCATGAAGTGACCAGTCCTCAGGCTTTTGAAGGCATGCGTGCCCGTGGTTTAAAGTGTTTCCGTCCGGACCAGATATTCTGCATGCCAGACCATAATACACCTACCCACGATCAGGACAAACCGATAGAAGACCCTATAAGTAAAACTCAGGTAGATACATTGGCAAAGAACGCTTCAGACTTTGGTCTGATGCATTTTGGTATGATGGATAAGCGTAACGGTATCATCCATGTGGTTGGTCCAGAGCGCGGTCTTTCTCTGCCGGGTATGACTATTGTCTGTGGTGACTCACATACTTCTACTCACGGAGCCATGGGAGCTGTAGCTTTCGGCATCGGAACCTCTGAGGTTGAGATGGTTATGGCTTCTCAGTGCATACTTCAGCAGAAGCCAAAGTCAATGCGCATAAACATAGAAGGTAAGTTGGGCAAGGGTGTTACTGCTAAAGACGTAGCGCTCTATCTCATGTCAAAACTGACCACCTCTGGCGGTACTGGCTATTTCATTGAGTATGCAGGCGAAGCTGTTCGCAACCTCTCGATGGAAGGTCGTCTGACACTCTGTAATCTCTCTATTGAGATGGGAGCACGAGGCGGATTCATAGCTCCCGATGATGTTACTTTCGAATATATCAAGGGTCGCGAGTACGCTCCAAAGGGTGAAGATTGGGATAAGGCAGTAGAGCAGTGGAAGCTGCTCAAGAGTGGTGAGGATGCTGTGTTCGACAAGGAACTGACTTTCAATGCTGAAGATATAGAACCAATGGTTACTTATGGAACCAATCCTGGTATGGGCATGGGCATTACGGAGGGCATTCCGTCGCTCGACACTATCGACGAGGCTGGTCGCCAATCATATATCAAGTCATTAGACTATATGGGTTTCAAACCAGGTGAGCAAATGCTTGGCAAGAAGGTTGACTACGTTTTCCTCGGTGCATGTACTAATGGCCGTATAGAGGACTTCCGTGCCTTTGCCTCAATAGTCAAGGGGCGCCAAAAGGCAGCAGACATCGTGGCATGGCTTGTGCCTGGTTCATGGATGGTAGATGCACAGATACGTCAGGAAGGTCTCGACAAGATACTTGAATCTGCCGGTTTTGAAATCCGCCAGCCTGGTTGTTCTGCCTGCTTGGCCATGAACGACGACAAGATACCTGCAGGAAAACTCTCTGTGTCAACATCCAACCGTAATTTCGAAGGACGTCAGGGACCGGGCGCTCGTACAGTTCTTGCTTCACCGCTCGTAGCAGCGGCTGCTGCTGTTACAGGAGTCATTACCGACCCGCGTAAACTGATTTAATCATATTTAGAAACATTTATTTGAACGACATATAATAGTAATTGTCATGAAGCAAAAGTTTGATACTATTACGAGTACATGTGTCCCATTGCCATTGGAAAATGTTGACACAGACCAGATAATACCTGCTAGATTCCTCAAGGCAACAACACGCGAAGAGAGTTTCTTCGGTGACAACCTATTCCGCGACTGGCGTTACAATCCTGACGGTTCGCTCAATAAGGACTTCGTGCTGAACAATCCAACCTATGGTGGTTGCATTCTCGTTGCTGGTAAGAACTTCGGTTCTGGTTCCAGTCGTGAGCATGCTGCATGGGCCATTGCCGGTTACGGATTCAGAGTTGTCATAAGCAGTTTCTTTGCTGACATACACAAGAACAATGAACTGAACAATTTTGTGCTGCCTGTAGTGGTAAGCGAGGTATTCCTTGCAGAATTGTTCGCATCAATCAACGCTGACCCCAAGACACAAGTCACGGTAGATTTACCTAATCAGACTGTAACCAATCTTTCTACAGGTAAGAGCGAGAAATTCGAGATAAACGGCTATAAGAAATATTGCTTGATGAACGCCCTTGACGACATTGACTTCTTAGTTGAAAACAAGGGTAAGATTGAACAATGGGAACAGGCGAACAAGTAACACCAGGCAACCGCATGCAGTCGTACATTGAAATAATGGACTGCACCTTGCGCGACGGAGAACAGACCAGTGGAGTCTCTTTTCTGCCGCATGAGAAACTTATGATTGCCCGTATGCTGCTAAACGAAGTCAATGTAGACCGTATAGAAGTAGCCTCGGCACGCGTTTCAGACGGTGAGAAGGAAGCTGTAAAGATGATTTGTCGCTACGCCAAGCAGATAGGCAAGTTGGATAGGGTAGAGGTGTTGGGATTTGTCGATGGTGAGCAATCAATAGACTGGATTGACGATTGTGGTTGCAAGACCATTAATCTTTTGGCTAAAGGCTCGCTGAAGCATTGCCAGCACCAACTCAAGAAAACACCGGGTGAACACATAGCCGACATACTTACATCTATCTACTACGCTCAAAGCAAGGACATCGCTGTCAATATCTATCTTGAAGATTGGAGTAATGGCATGAAGGACTCGCCAGACTATGTCTTCCAACTTGTAGATGCCCTCAGCGATACTGGCATTAAGCGTTTTATGTTGCCCGATACACTCGGCATCATGAATCCTTTACAGGTGCTTGAGTTTTTCCGCAAGATGATAAAGCGCTATCCGCAACTGCACTTCGATTTCCATGCCCACAACGACTATGACCTTGCAGTAAGCAACTCGTTGGCAGCCGTGTTTAGTGGTGCACGTGGATTACATGTTACGGTCAATGGACTGGGTGAGCGATGCGGAAACGCCCCATTGGCCAGTGTGCAGGCAATATTGAAAGACCATTTCCACGCCAATACAGGCATTTGTGAGAATAAACTCAATGACATCAGCCGATTGGTAGAAGGCTATTCGAGCATTGCCGTGGCACCAAATCAGCCAATCGTAGGCGAGAACGTGTTCACACAAGTGGCTGGCGTACATGCAGATGGAGACAATAAGAACAACCTATATTGCAATGAACTCGTGCCCGAACGTTTCGGACGCAAGCGCGAATATGCCTTGGGCAAGACTAGTGGCAAGGCTAATATTGCACGTAATCTACAGGAACTGGGTCTTGAACTTACACCAGAACAGACCAGTCGCGTCACACGACGTATTACCGAACTTGGTGACCGAAAGGAGATTGTTACGCCCGAAGACCTGCCGTTCATTGTCAGCGACGTGCTCAAGCATGCTGTACCCGATGAGCGCGTAAAATTGGTTAGTTACATGGTATCGTTGGCCTACGGTCTCAAACCAATAGCCAGCGTCAAGGTAGAAATAAATGGTAACCAATATGAAACCGACTCGACAGGTGACGGTCAGTACGATGCCTTTGTAAAGGCGCTTAGAAAGATTTATAAAGACGAACTCGGTCGTTCTTTCCCCGTGCTCACCAACTACGCCGTAAGCATACCACCGGGCGGACGTACCGATGCTTTGGTGCAGACCGTCATCACATGGCGCAATGGCGACAAACTGTTCAAGACACGCGGACTCGATGCCGACCAGACTGAGGCGGCTATTAAGGCCACGTTCAAGATGCTTAATATTATAGAGGAAAGTATTAATCAATAAAACAATAATAGAATTATGAAACTGAAAATAGCAGTTTTGCCTGGCGATGGCATCGGACCTGAAATCATGGAACAGGGCGTAGCCGTAATGAATGCCGTGGCAAGCAAGTTCGGCCACGAAGTGGAGTACAAACAGGCATTGTGCGGAGCTCATGCTATCGATGAGGTGGGTGACCCATTCCCTGAAGAGACATTCCAGATATGCAAGGAAGCTGATGCCGTTCTTTTCGCATCAGTGGGTGACCCAAAGTTCGACAATGACCCAACGGCAAAGGTTCGTCCAGAGCAGGGACTTCTTGCTATGCGCAAGAAACTTGGCCTGTTTGCAAATATCCGTCCTGTGCAGACTTTCAAGTGTCTTATCCACAAGTCACCGCTGCGTGCAGAACTTGTTGAGAATGCTGACTTCATCTGTATTCGCGAGTTGACAGGTGGCATGTACTTCGGCGAGAAATATCAAGACAATGACAAGGCGTATGATACCAATTACTACACACGCCCTGAGATAGAGCGCATTCTGAAGGTTGGCTTCGAGTATGCCATGAAGCGCAACAAGCATCTCACAGTGGTTGATAAGGCAAACGTCTTGGCATCTAGTCGCCTGTGGCGTCAGATAGCTCAGGAGATGGCTCCAAACTATCCAGAGGTTAATACCGATTATATGTATGTGGATAATGCTGCTATGCGCATGATTCAGGAACCTACATTCTTCGACGTGATGGTAACGGAAAATACCTTCGGCGACATCCTTACCGACGAGGGTTCTGTAATAAGCGGTTCTATGGGCTTGCTCCCATCTGCATCAACAGGCGAGAGCACACCTGTATTTGAACCAATCCACGGCAGCTGGCCACAAGCTAAGGGCTTGAACATTGCCAATCCTTTGGCTCAGATTCTTTCTGTGGCTATGTTGTTTGAGTATTTTGACCTCAAGGCAGAGGGAGCACTTATCCGTGAGGCTGTCGATGCATCTCTTGATGCTAATGTCCGCACGCCCGAAATTCAGGTTGAAGGTGCCGGCAAGTTCGGTACAAAGGAGGTCGGCGCTTGGATTGTCGACTATATAAGCAAGAAGTAATTTTATATATTGGGGGAGACGAAGCAACTCCCCCTTTTTTGTTTCTCATCCTCCTTTTTCATTTTTCATCCTCTCTTTCTCTACTCTCATACCTGAGTGCATTCTTGAATAGTAGTTTCATGATGGTAATGATTGTTTTGCTGTGAGTAGAGTAGTAAAGGCGATAAACAAAAAAAGCCTGCTGTTGCAGACTTCTTAAGCGGTGCGTACGGGACTCGAACCCGTGACCTCCTGCGTGACAGGCAGGCATTCTAACCAACTGAACTAACGCACCAATCTTATTTCTGATTGCGGGTGCAAAGGTACACATATTTTCTGAATATGCAAAGTTTTTATCGACTTTTTTATAAAAATTTTTGTGCTACTATAGCATTATGGTAGTTTTTGCCGTCGTATAGCCAGTTGCGGAGTGTTGTATCATCGGTAAAACCGGCTTTTCTGAACAAATTGAGCGATGCTTGGTTGGTCTCGTTGATTATGGCGTAGAGCTGATTCAGGTGTAATGTATGAAGGGCATAGGTGCTGATGGCCTCAATGGCAGCTGTGGCGTAGCCTTGTTGGCGTAGGTCCTTCAGTATGACGATTCCCAGTTCAGCCCTTTGGTGCTTGGGGTCGAAGCAGGTCAGGTCTATAATGCCAACGACGCGATGCTCTTCATTCTCTATGATCAGACGAACCTGCAGGTCCTTGTATATGTCGTAGGTCGTGTTGGCAAGATAGTCGGTGAGGGCATATCTGGAGAATGGCACGTTGGTGCATCCCACTTCCCACAACTCTTGATAGTTCTCAAGAGTGTAAAGCAGGTCCAGATCTTCTGGCTCCATTGCTCTTAGGCTTATAGTTGGGGCTGTGTTCATCTTAGCGTTTCCTTATGGGTTATTATGATGCCGTTGTTGGCGTTGAACGTGCCCAGTGTGATTTGTTTGTCGGGCTTTGTAGACATGATGGCTAGCACCTTCTCATAGCTGAAGAGTTGAAGGTCGTAGACAACCACCAATTGGCTCTTGTCATCTAGTTGCAGGGCATTATGCCCATGTTGCTGAATGTTCTCGTCTGCCAGATGGAAAGTTGCATCTAGACCTTTTTTATAAGCTATCTGTCTGCATTGTCCAAGCATTTGGTCGGTTCCTATGAAAACGTATTTGCGGAACTTCCGTTTAGTGTCTACAAAACCCAGCGATTTCTTTGCCTTGTCGGTTAGCATGCTGACCAAAGCCATAGCCGAGCGCACGTAGATGGCTGCCTTAATAGGCAGTGTCACCCAAAGGTGCATGTGGCCGTAGTGCTTCTTGAAGAAGATGAGCATGGCTTGATAGAACACGTGGACGTAACGGAACGAGCTCTTATGTGTGCTCTCGCCCTTGTAGTGGAGTATGGGTAGAGGCAGATACCAGTTGTCGTATCCAGCCTTTAGCAGACGATATGAGAGGTCGATGTCTTCGCCGTACATGAAGAAGTCTTCGTCGAGATGTCCAGCCTTGTCGAGCGCTTCCTTGCGCATGAGACAGAAAGCTCCGCTGATGATGTCGATGCGTTCGGGTTTGTCCCAACTGAGATAGCCCATGTAGTACTTGCCGAAACGTCGGCTTTCGGGAAACTTTGAGCATAGTCCGCACATCTTGTAGAAAGAGGTGAGTGGAGTAGGCAATCCTCTTCTGGATTCTAGTGCCTTGGTGCCATCGGTGTTGAACATTTTGACACCCGCGCCACCTACCTTTGGATGCTGGTCCATGAACTCGATGGCTTGCTTGATGGTTTGCTCGCCTACAAAGGTGTCGGGATTAAGCAACAAGACGTATTGTCCCTCGGCTTGTCTGATTGCCATGTTGTTGGCGCGGGCAAAGCCCAGATTGTGGTTGCTTTCTATGAATATGACCTTAGGGAAGCGTGGCTTCAGGTATTCTATTGACCCGTCGGACGAGTGGTTGTCAACGACAAACACCTCACTGTCAATGCCATCGAGAGCCCTTTCGAGACTGTCGAGACACTGCTCAACGAAAAACTTCACGTTGTAGTTGACTATGATTACCGTAAGTTTCATTCTTCCTGGTCTCTGGTTTCAAAGTAGCACTTGTCCTTGCTCGGATATATGAACACCATGCAGATGAGCAGTATGATTGCCATGTAGCCAAAGGTGGTTGACATGTAGAGGTAGTAGAGCAGAGTGTTGGCCAAAAGTGGCATGGCCAGCATCTCTATTCTGATTGTTCCCCACCTGGCTAGTGCTGCTTGCTTTCGCTCGGACAGGTCAGCTGCTATCTTCTTGAACTTGAATAGACGGAGTGCCAGCGGGATGAGTATCACCGTGAGCAGTTCCATCACCGTGAGCAGCACAAATTCTGATGTGCTATGCTGGGTAAAGCAGCCTGCTGGAAGTACGTCTGATTCGTATAGGACTACTATGGCTAGTGCCACAGCCAGCTCTAAGTAGAATATTGTCTTGAGTATCTTGATTGTATTGTTCATAATTGTTTGCCTTCAAAAACTGTTCTGTTCATTATTGAGCGTCCGAGCGTCACCTCGTCGGTATATTCGAGTTCGTCGCCTACGGAAATGCCTCGTGCTATTACACTTATCTTTACTCCTGTATGCGCGAGCTTGCGGAAAATGTAGAAGTTGGTGGTGTCGCCTTCCATTGTAGAACTTAGCGCAAGTATTACCTCGCTTATCTGTTCGCGGCCTACGCGCTCAACCAGCGACTCTATTTCTATGTCGGAAGGGCCGATACCGTCCATTGGCGATATTACGCCACCGAGCACGTGGTAAAGGCCATGGTACTGTTGCGTGGCTTCTACAGCCATCACGTCTCTGATATTCTCAACTACACATACCACAGATGCGTCGCGTCTTGGGTCGGAACATATCTCGCACACATCGTTGTCGCTGATGTTGTGACACATGCGGCAATACTTCACGTTGTGCCTCAGACTCTTTATGGCATCTGCCAGATCGTCGACATCTTCAACATCCTGACGCAACAGATGCAGAGCCAGTCGGAGAGCTGTCTTGCGACCGATGCTTGGAAGGCGCGACAGTTCGCTTACGGCCTTGTCTAAGAGTAGGGAAGGGTAGCGTTGTTCCATTTCTTTATATTACGTGTGCGTATGTTCGTTTCACTCTCTTAGTTGCTATACTCGCTCAGTTCGAGCCATCTCATGCTCTTTTCGTCTATTTCATCTTTCAGCAGTGGCAGTCTCTTGCTCATCTCCGTTATCTCTTCTATTGAGATGCTTCCGCCACACAATGCCGTCTCTATGCGTTGCTGCTCTTCTTCTAGTGCAGCTATTTCTTTCTCCAACCTTTCAAACTCGCTCTTCTCCTTGTAGGTAAGCTTGCGCTTTGTGGTGTTCTTGGATGCTTCTTTAGCGTTGTCTGCCGGTGTCTTTTGCTCCTTTGCCGTCTTGCTGTCCTTTTGCTCCTTGACTTCCTTGCTGTCGTTTGCCTCGTATAAACGGTATTGGGTGTAATTTCCAGGGAAATCCTTTATCACGCCATCGCCCTTGAACACTAGCAGATGGTCGACAACCTTGTCCATGAAGTATCTGTCATGGCTGACCACGATGACGCAACCGGGGAAGTCTTGCAAGTATTCCTCAAGTATCTGCAGCGTAACGATGTCGAGGTCGTTGGTGGGCTCGTCGAGCACGAGGAAGTTTGGATTCTTCATTAGCACCGTGCAAAGGTATAGCTTGCGCTTTTCGCCACCGCTCAGCTTGTAGACGTAGTTGTGCTGTTGCTCAGGTGTGAACATGAAGTGCTGCAAAAACTGCGATGCAGTCATGTGTCTGCCTTGTCCCAAGTCTATATAGTCGGCGATGTCTGTTATTACGTCAATCACCTTCTGCGAGTCATCGAACTTCAGTCCTTCTTGTGAGAAATAGCCGAACCTTACGGTATCGCCGATAACGATACGCCCGTTGTCTGGTTGCACCTGTCCGAGCAGCATCTTGATGAATGTAGACTTGCCTGTGCCGTTGTTGCCAACGATGCCCATCTTTTCGAAGCGCGAGAAGTTGTAGTAGAAATCTTTCATCACCACACACTCGTCCGACCATGCCTTTGATATGTATTGGCATTCGAATATCTTGCTTCCTATGTAGACGTTGCTTTGCTTGAGCCTTATCTGTCGGTCTTCGATGCGCTGCTTTGCCACTTTCTCCAGTTCGTAGAATGCATCTTCTCTATACTTTGCCTTGTGGCCTCTGGCTTGTGGCATGCGTCTCATCCATTCCAGTTCGGTGCGATAGAGGTTGTTTGCCCTTGCTATCTCTGCCCTCTTGGCATCTATGCGTTCCTGACGCTTTTCCAGATAGTAAGAGTAGTTGCCTCTGTAGGTATACATCTGCCTGTCGTCAATCTCAAGGATTACGCTACACACCCTGTCAAGGAAGAAACGGTCGTGGGTAACCATCAGCAGTGTCTTGTTGCCTCTGTTCAGATAACCCTCAAGCCATTCTATCATGTCTAGGTCCAGATGGTTTGTCGGCTCGTCTAGTATGAGCAGGTCTGGTTCGGTAATCAGTACGTTTGCCAAGGCCACGCGCTTCTGTTGTCCGCCAGACAACTGTCCCATAGGTTGGTTGAGGTCTTTTATCTTCAGTCTTGTTAGTACCTGCTTTGCCCTTAGCACCATCTCGTCGTTGCCCTTGTGGTTGAAGCAAGCGTCTAAGACAGAGTCCTCGGGATTGAAGACTGGCGATTGCTCAAGTATGGCCACTTTCAGGTCGCGCCTGAAGATGATGTCGCCCTTGTCCATGCCTTCCTTGCCCGAGATGATGGAGAGCAGGGTAGACTTGCCGATGCCGTTCTTGGCTATCAGTCCAACCTTCTGTCCTTCGGCAATGCTGAAACTAAGGTTCTCGAACAGTACTTGAGCTCCAAACGATTTGCAAAGGTTTTGGACGTCGAGATATGGTATTTCCTTTGCCATTTATACGCTCTTGTTAATCATATCTATATAATCAAGCACTTCTTCTCTGCCTAGGCGTGAGTCAGACGACGTGATGAACATAGGAGGAAGGTCTTCCCATGTTTCACTAAGTTTGCGCTTGTATGCGGCAACGTTCGCTTGTATCTTGGCGTTAGTCAGTTTGTCTGCTTTAGTGAATACTATGCAGAAAGGTACGCTGCTTGCTCCGAGCCAGTTGATGAACTCGAGGTCTATCTTCTGCGGTTCAAGTCGTATGTCTACTAGCAGGAACACGTTCATTAGTTGTTCGCGTTGCAGGATGTAGCCGTTTATCATCTGCTCAAGTTTCTTTAGTTCCGACTTAGAGCGTTTGGCATATCCATAGCCGGGAAGGTCGACCAGATACCACTCTCTGTTGATGATGAAGTGGTTTATGAGCATGGTCTTGCCCGGAGTGGCCGATGTCTTAGCCAGTTTCTTATTGCGGCAAAGCATGTTTATAAGGCTCGACTTGCCCACGTTGCTTCGGCCTATGAATGCATATTCTGGTTTTGTGTCCGCTGGGCACATGCCAACGCTTGGTGCGCTCAGTGTAAACTCGGCTGTTTTTATTTCCATATTTAGTAATGCTTAATTCTTATTTTTTTTGGAAGTTAAAGGAAGATATGCCGCTTTTAGCGGCGAAGATAGAGGACGAATGCTTTCTTTTTTAAGGAGTTAAGAAGGAGTTAGAAGGAAGTTATCGCTTCGCTGAGGAAGTTAGAGGACGAATGCCTTTTTCAATCCTTCAACCCTTCAACCCATCAATTTTTCAATCTTTCAATTCTCCTGTATCCAAGACAAATGTCTTCTATCTCCTTTTATCTCCTTCTATCTTCTTCTATCTCCTTTTATCTTCTTATTCCTTCTCCTAATTAAAGAAGTTCCATGACAGGCCGAAGCGTATTACACTGCTGTTCTGTGCATAGTGAGGAGCTAGGAAATACATTCGGTTGCCCTTGCCTGCATTGGCGTGGCTGTACATGATGAAGAAGCGGGTGCGCTTCAGATGCATGTTCGCATATACATCAACGAACGGATAGCCACCTATCTCAACACGGCTGTCTGCATTCTCCTGAACTGCAAACTGATTCAGTTGCGGACAGAAGTCAGGCGCGTTGTACTCCGTAAAGTAGTATGCATCGGCACCAAGCTCTACAGACAGTTCGTTGACAATCTTGAACTTCAGATAAAGGTTTGTGAACACATTGAGCGATGGCACCGGAAGAGCATCTTCGTTGCTTGAGTTCTGGTATGTAATCACGTTCTCCCAATTCAATGGACCTAGCTTGAAGTCCTGACGCAACTGAGCAGTAAGCATACTTATGTTGCTGCCGCATTGTCTCACGCCAGCCGTCATGTTAGTGCGCTTCTCGTTCACGTCGTTGTAGCTCATGCCGAAGTACGTATAGTTCTGAATCTCTTCTACGGCAACACGCAGGCTGGTCTTGGTCTTCTTGTATGTAAACAAACCCTCAAGTCGGGTTCTTGTCTCCTTGCTCATGTCTTCATTGTCCCACCACAGATGCTTTGAGTGGTAGTTTCTTTGGAAGAAAGTAGGTGTCAGTCTGTAGAAATACGCTTTTGCTGCCAGTGTCACGGTGTCGCCAAAGAGCGGAAAGTTGAGGTCTGTGCTGGCGTCAATCTTCAGCTGACCGGCATCTTCACCCGTCAGCCATGCCTCAGCCATGAGGTTGTAGTGTAGCGTCTTGCCCTGGGTCTTGCTCAATTGTCCTCCGATGCTTACGGAATGCTCTTTCCAACTTTCCATTGCATAGGCGTCGTTGTTGTCCTCGAATGTCAGGTTAGGCATCTGGAACTTCCTGTATTCATGACTTGCAAACACTTTCAATCCCGCCTTGGCATACTTGTTGAAACCTTCAAGCAAAGCTATGGCAAAGGTGTTCTTGATAGACATCATCTTGGTCTGGTCGTAAATGGAATCGTCGCCATAGGTGTTGTCGTATCTATACATGTAGTATGTGTCGTTGTAGTAGTTCTGCGGACTGCTGTAAGCCTGATACAGACGCTTGTAGTTGTTTACGTCAAGCGAGTGGATGAAGCTCGTTACCGGCACGAACACGTCTTTCATCGTGGCGTCTATAGAGTCGGCCTGTGCTTGTGCTCGAAGCAGACTATCCATCTGCTCGTTAGATTTTACCTTTATGCGTGTGCTGTCGTCTACGGCTGTCTTGCCCGGAGCATGGTCGGCTATCACGGCGTTGTCTGGTCGTCCCGCAGGTTCAGCCTTAGCCTTGTCGTTTCGCTTGCTGTCACTGCCATCTTCCTCCTTGCCTTTAAGCTGAGCCTTTGCCTCTTGCTCTTTCTTCGACTCCTCGGCAAATTTCCTTGCCTTTATTTCCTCTTCCGTCATCTTCACCTTCTTGTAGAAGCCAAGACTATATCTATGGGTGAAGAATAAGTGCTGGTTGTCGTTTCTGTTCCAGTTCTGTTCCAGCACCGTAGGAATCTCGTTCTCTATGTAAGAATCGTCGAACGTTTCGGGGTGGGTGATGTAGTTGTCGCTTGTTATACCTCCGTTCTCAGCCACTTTCTGGTGATATGTTGAGAACATGGCATGCATGTTGTAGCGGTCGCCAAGATATGATGCATAGAGGGTAGCTCCGAAGTGCGACGTGCTTTGGTTGCTGTAGTATCCTCGTGCGTATGCATAGTTGAGGTCGAAGCCTACGCCAAGCTTCTTTCCTGCGTTCACGGCAAACTTAGCGTCTATATGGTCTTCGCCGTTGGTCTTGTCGCCGCAATTGTCATATGTGATGTTTGTTATTGGCGACAGAGTGTTGGTGTAATGCAGTTCGTCGGGTTCAAGCATTACATAGTCGTATGGCTGTGTGAAGAGGAATTGGCTTGTCAGCGGTCGGTCTATAACTATTCTGTTTTGTCTTGCCGTGTAGTTATTGCCGGTAGTGTTGTACTCTCCATACCTGCCGGTGCTGAATATCGAGTTTTGAAACAAGTGTTGCAGGGTGTCAACCGTGGCTGGCCTTATGTCGCCAAACTTCCTGTCCACCGTCCACACGTAGATGCCCTTCGGTATTTCCTTATTCTTTGTAGTGTCGTTGTTGTGCTTGTTGAAGTTCTTGTTGCTGCCGCCCCTTTGGGTTATCTGTCCCGAATCGTCTATCTGGTTGAAATCCTGACCGTAACCAGCCTGTGGCAGTAAGCAAAGAGATAATATAGCGAGGAGTGCCTTTTTCATTTAAATCTTTAATAGTCTGATGGTAGCCTCTGTAAACTTGAAACACATGGCTCCTAAAATGATGAATGTTCCTATGTAATCGTCTACGAAAAAGTAGTATATCATTCCGACAACGGCACCTATTATGAATATGATATTCAGTATGTTGCGTAGCTTGAATATCAAATCCTTATCTTTGGTGTTCTTGTGGCGGCGACGATAATTGGGATAGCTGCTCTCCGTTTCAAAATCCTTATTGTCCATATCGCTTTATTGATTCAATAGAGATTTCAGCTTGCCGAACAGATAGTCTTTGCGGTCGATGGTCTTCTTGCGGAACTTGCCTGTCACTCTTGATAGCTTTTGCTTGTTCTTCTTCAGGCCGTACTCGTCCGTAATCCAGTCTTCTGCCTTGTATGTCTGCGGCTGGCGCTCTTCGTCATAGAGATAATAGATGCGTGTAAGCGTAATCTTTGCCTTGCCGTCTTCGCAACTGGCCAGCAGGTTGTAGAACAGACGTGTGCGGTCAAGCACCAGTGGCTTGTTCTTGAACACGAGCCATTCCTGATAAGAGCCGCATATTTCCTTCTTCACAGAGTCGTTCATCACTATTCGGCTTTGCTCAAACTGATTAGGCTCCGTAGTCATTTTCTTCATGTAGTCTAAGATGATGCCGTATATCTGGTCGGCGCTTTTGCCCGGTGCTTCTATTGTTGTTGTAAACACCACCTTGCCGTCTACCACTGGCACTGCTCCTACTAAGTATTTCTGGTCAGGATTTACCACCTTGCCCGTTACGTCAACCTCAGTCTGTTCCCATGTGTTCTGTGCTCCAGCCATCATAGGCAGGCACATCATTATTGCAATGAAAAATTTCTTCATGTCTATTTCACTATTTGTTTATTTTGGCAAAATTACAAAATATCTGATTATTTATGGCATAGTTTTTCAAAAAACTTGTTTTTATGCCTCTTTCTTTATATTTAATTATAAATATTTCATTCTTTTGCAACATTATTCTGTAGACAAAAAGACATAAGTTTTAAGACATAAGAACGCTTCAATCCTTTTAAATAGCGAGGCGAGGGGATAAAAAGAGGGGGCTGCCTCTAATGGCAACCCCCAATCTTTGAATTATGGAATTATTGTTTTATTCTTCAAAATCCCAAATGTCATGGTGCTTAGAGAATTCTGCAGGAGTCTCATCTCCTTTCTCTAAATCATCCAATCCTTCGAATGCCACTGGAGTTGAAGCAGCCATAAGGCTTTCTAATTCTATTTCTGTCACCTCAATAAGTGGTGCAACATACATTTTCTTGTTCATAAATATTTAATATATAATTAATGTTATTACTTGATTACTACTTTCTTGCCATTTGCAACATAAATACCCTTAGATGGCTTAACAACGCGACGACCTTGCAAATCGTATACAGCGCCATTATCAGCATTGTTGATAGCTGCATTTACGTTTTCGATGCCTGTAGCCTCGTTGAAATCAAAGATAACAGACTTGGCTGCAGATGCCTCTGTTGACTCATCTACAAAGTAACCACGGAATGCCTTTGCGCTTGTTGCTGTAGTGCCTGCCTCATGATAGTAATACTTTGTTCCGTTAATAAGTACAAAGCTAACATCTGTAAGTGTAGTAGGTGCGTATGTACCTGTAAATACGAACTTAGCATTGCCATCTTCCTTAGCAACTGTCTGCAGACCTGTTGCTGGTACAAAGACATTATTGATAGTATATTCTGTTCCGGCAGCTGCCTTAACCATTACTGGTACGCCAGCCTTAATCTCTGTTGCGTCTTCAAATGACAGTGTGACAAAGTCAGCACCTTCAGTAATACCGCTGAATGCCTTTACTGCTGTTGCGCTGAATGTATTCTTAAAGTCATCTATGGTCATGTCGAATGGCAATACCAATCCGTTCCAACCCTCAACAAGCGTACGGTTGAATGTTACGTTAGCATACTTCTCTGCTGGAGTGTATTTTTCGTCTTCATTGATTGTCAAATCTTCAGCAACGGCTTTCTTGATAACGACGTCGGTAACAACATAATTTTGAGTTCCTGCAAGTGTTAATACATAGTTGCCTGCTTCACCAGTTTTGAATAAGACTGTTGCTGTTGGGAATTCGACATTATATTTTGCGTTTGGCGTATAGCTACGGGCAGATAGTCCTTCATTATTTGCGTTAAGAACGGAAGCAGTAATAGTAGTTTCCTTATCCCATTGAGCATATTTGAATGACAGTTGGTAAACAGTATTAGCCTTTAATGGCATTGTATAGCCTGGAAGTTCCGAGTTTCCATATGTGAGGCTTCCTCCTTGGTTGTAATATGCATATCCTGCAGATGCAAGTGTAGCATCACTGCGAATCTGTCCCCAACCATTTGTTCTAACCCAACCTGTCTTATAGAAATCGGCTGATGCTGATGGTGTATTAGAGAAATCACCATTTGCTACTGCATTCACCTCTTCTGTATTAGCAACCCAAGTTAGATTTGATAGAGTTGATGCCAGATCATTAGCCTCTTCCTGAGTTATAGCAGTCTCATCTTCCAGCATTGCTGCAGCATCAGCATAAGCCTTGAGCAATGTTGCATTAGTGTAAGGCGCATATTCGCCTTCTTCAAATCCTAAGTTTTCTTTAACTTCGAAATTATCGAATGCGGTTTGCAATTGAGAGTAATCTACAACATCTCTGTCTTCTGCCTTATAAGCTGCTTCAATTGCCTTAGCCGCAGCTATGTAGTTCGCATCAGAAAGTGTGCTTAGGGCTTCAATAGCATTTGCCTGTGTTGCCTTTGCTACTGGGTCGTTTGCAAATACACGAGCTTCTTCTGTCAGGTTGTCTGCTATTTCCTGAGTAAGTGACTCGCCGATATATTCAACTGACAGGTTCTTCCATGAAATCCAGTTGACATTTGTATTTATAATCTTGATGCTGATAGTAAGTTTGCCATCATCACCAACAAGGCCATATACTACAGGATTACCATACACGCCATTTGTACAATCCATAGCGTTAGCACCGTAAGCACGCTCTATAGCATCGTTGGCAGAAAGGAATACGCCTGCTGGAGTGGCTGTCTTTGACTCATCAAGAACACGAACAAGACCTGTTACCTTATAGTAGCCAGCCTTCTGATTCTCTAATGTATATGACATTGTTGCATCATTAAGGACAGTTCCACTGGCTATCCAGTTCTGCATAAATGGTGTTGTCATGCCTGAACCGTCAGAATTTCCTTCTGTTGACCATGTGTTAACTTTGAATTCGCCATTGTTTGTAGTTGTTGTCCATGATTTGATGGCGCTTCCTGCAAGTGCGGCAATGCTTGGGTTCACTTTCTCAAGAACAGCATCTATAGCTTCTTTTGCTGCTATCAGTGCCTCCTTGTTAGTATTGTCAACAGTGCTATATTCAGTTATTGCTTCGCTTATTTCAGAAACATAGTTTGGATCTACAGGCTTACCTTCGATAGCCTTAAGGTTGTTTAATGCAAACTCATAGTCAGCAATATATGCGGAGAGGTCTTCGCCCTCACTGTATTTACAATTGTAGAATGATAGCCAGCTGATATTAGAGTTCTCTGCAACGGTAATAGTTACAGTCAAATTGCCCTCAGCATCTGTTTCGCCCATAGCAGAGAAGTTGCCAATGTAGTATTGGCCAGCATTGAACTGTGCACCTGCGCTTATATCTACAGCTTCACCCTCGCCAACCTTCATCGTGATACCATTGGTAATCTTTGTTTTTTCGTTGGTCTCACGAACACGTGCACGAATTGTGAATGAATAGTTTGTATTAGCTTCTAAACCTGTTATTGTTGACACAATAGTATTTGCTGCTAAAACACTTGCATCTGCAACCCAATACTCAAAGAAAGGAGCAAGGAACTCAGAACCGTCGGTATTTCCTTCTATTGACCAAGTGTTAATATACAACTTCTTGTCATAATTAGAAGCCGACTCACCACTAATAGTCCATGTAGATAGCAAAATATCATCTATATAGTTGGCAGAATGCCATCCTGTACTATATGCACTGTTTGCTGTATATACAGCATCTGCTGTTTCATCAAGTGTACTACTATCATATCTACCCTTGATGTCTTGATAGTATGTTTTATAAGAGGCTGCTGTATAAACATTTGTATTGTCAAGAATAGCCTTCATCTTTGTGAGGTATTCGTTTACGCCTTTATAAATGTTTGCCTTTTTGAGTGCACCATCAATATTTGATGTGGCCTCTGTAAATTGTGATTCTTCAGTAAATGTTCCTTCGCTATTGTCGTTGGCATAAATAATTTCAAGGCATGCTGTTTTTGCTGCTTCTGGAATATCCATTGCATTTATCTCTGCTATTGCATTATTTGCACTTTCTTTTAATAATTGCTGCAATGCTTTTATAGGATCTCCGTAGAATTTCAGCACAAAATTATCGAAAATACACCAAAGATCTGTTCTGGTCTCGTTCTTTGCACCAACCTTGATTGTGCCGTCTGTTACAGTCACCTTTATCGGGTCTATTGTGTATAATCCATTTGTGAAAGATACAGAGGCATCTGTCATGGTGCCCTCAGAGCCAGTCTTAGCAGGGAATGTGCATGTCTCATCATTGATATAGAAATAAGGAAGATCAGTATTGTCTGAAGCATTATGAAATCCCTGAGCAGTAAGAGTGTAAAGTCCGTTTGGAACATTACTCAATGTTTGAGTCAACGTAAATGTTGAATGATAAGATTCTGCACAGTTGTTGATATTATTTCCTCCTGACATATTTTGGTCATCAGCTACCATTGTCCAAGCAGAGGAATTTCTATTGTTGCGTCCAAAACCTTGATTGAGAATAAGGAAAGTAGCATCAACAGGATTCTCTGAGGTTGCTGCGTTTAACATCTCAAGCATTTGTGCTTCTGAATAGATTTGCCACTTAAAATTGTCGGTGTCTCTACTACCAGATGTTCCCAAAACAGTTGTGGAACCATCATAACCATAATAAGTGGTACCATTTGCAATGGAATAATTTGTACCATCAGTTTCAATAGTCAGGCTAACAGGAGAACCATTGTCCATGTAACTGCCATTAAAATAATACTGTGTACCGCCATTAGATACCTGAGACTCAATTTTATAATTAGAGCCATCAACTATTAAAGTCAGATACTCAGGATTAGGTAATAAAGAGGCTTGAGTACCCCATGAATTGCCCGCTCCCCACCATTTATTTGCCCCAACATTGAGGAAATAATGCTTGCCTGCTTCAAGCGTTGCAGCTGACCAGTCAGCAGCGAAAGCTTGACTAAGACCGCCAAATGCGATTGCACAAGCAGTCAATAAAAGCTTAAGTTTTTTCATAATTAATTGTTATTTAGTTAGTTGTAAAAAATAATTCCTTGGTAGTAGGTATATATATTATTGCATCTCTTAGCAAGAGACACATTATTTATTTTGCAAAAGTAATGTTTTGTAGTGAATTGACCAAAAAATAATATAAAAAAGTTTATTTCTTTTGACTTTCGCAAGCTTCACTTGCTTTGTAGAAGGAGGTGGTTCTAGATTTAAGGAGATAGACGGAGGTAGATGAAGATAGAAGAAGATAGAAGACATTAGTCTTGGCGCATTCGTCCTCTACCTTCGCCGCAGATGCGGCATATCTTCTTTTAACTTCCTATATCTTCTTTGCGAAGCTAGATTGAGCCCTTTATTCCAGTAAGTGCGCCACTTACTAGCAGTTTTATCGCCACTTACTAACAGTCTTAACGCCACTTACTCGCAGTTTTAAGGCCAAAAACTGGCAGTCAGAAGCCAATCTGACTGATTTTAAACTATGTTTTCTTGCTTGTTTAGTGTGCCTAGATAAGGGCGGTTTTGCGTCTCTTGCTAAGAGATGGGAACGTAAAAAGACAATCGCGCCATTTAGGTAGCCTAAGTGGATGACTTTCGTGGCAAAACAACGCTACTTCAGTTCCAGTTCTTTTTGCAGCTTTATTATTTCGTCGCGATATTGTGCAGCTTGTAGGAAGTCGAGATTCTTGGCCGCCTCTTTCATCAGTTTTGTGGTGTTGGCAATGCTCTTTTCCAACTGCTGGCGCGTCATTCCTTGTATTATCGGGTCGGCGGCGAAGTGAGGGTGCTGGTCTGTCGTGCTGTATGATTTTGAAGATGCAGCGCCGTTGGCTTTGTCTTTGCTTAGCTCAAATGTTAAGTCGCTGTTCTTCAGGTTTTTCTTGATTTGCGTTGGAGTAATGCTGTGCTCCTCGTTGTACTTCAACTGCTTTGTTCTTCGCCTGTACGTCTCGTCTATGGTAAGCTGCATGCTTGCCGTTATCTTGTCGGCATACATGATTACCAAACCGTTCACATTTCTTGCCGCACGACCAGCCGTCTGCGTAAGACTTCTATGGCTGCGCAAGAATCCCTCTTTGTCGGCATCGAGAATGGCAACAAGCGATACCTCGGGCAGGTCTAGTCCTTCTCTTAGCAGATTGACACCCACGAGCACGTCGTATTTGCCGTTTCTTAAGTCATCAAGTATCTGCACGCGGTCGAGCGTAGCCACGTCGCTATGTATGTAAGCCGTTGATATGCCGTGGTTCAGAAGATACTCCGTCAGCTCTTCCGCCATTCGCTTTGTCAGCGTGGTTACTAATGTTCGTTCGCCCTTTTCGCATCGTGTGATGATTTCCTCCATCAGGTTGTCAATCTGGTTCTCGGTCGGTCGGACTGATATTTCGGGGTCAAGCAGTCCCGTTGGACGTATTATCTGTTCAACCACAATACCTTCTGTCTCAGCCAGTTCGTAGTCGGCAGGCGTGGCAGACACGTAGATTACCTGATTGGTCATTTCCTTGAACTCCTCGAACATGAGCGGACGGTTGTCGAAGGCTGCGGGCAGACGGAAACCATACTCCACGAGGTTGGTCTTTCTTGCCCTGTCGCCGCCATACATCGCACTAATCTGCGGCACGCTTACGTGGCTTTCGTCAATCACCATAAGATAGTCGTCGGGGAAGAAGTCGAGCAGGCAGTATGGTCTTTCGTTCGGTTCTCGCCCGTCAAAGTATCTCGAATAGTTCTCGATGCCAGAGCAATGTCCCAGTTCCTTAATCATCTCCATGTCGTACTCCACGCGCTCCTTTATTCTTTCTGCCTTTATCTGGTCGCCCACTTCGTTGAAGAAGTCAATCTGCTTTAGCAAGTCCTCCTGTATGTTTCTTATGGCTATGTTTGTCTGTTCCTGAGTGGTCATGAAGAGGTTGGCGGGGTAGAGCTTGTACTCTTCAAACGATGCCATGCGCTTCATGGTTACTGAATCCATCTCCTCAATGGCGTCAATCTCGTCGTCCCAGAATGTTATCCTAAGAATAGCTTCGCTATATGCCATGGCTATGTCTACGGTGTCGCCCTTCACGCGGAAGTTGCCCCTTTGCAGTTCTATGTCGTTCCGCAGATACAGAGCCTGAACAAGCTTTCTGAGCAATGCGTTCCTGTCTAGAATCTGACCTTTTTTCAGTTCGATGACATTCTCAGACAAGGCGATAGGACTGCCCATACCGTAGATGCAGCTTACCGATGACACCACGATAACATCCTTGCGTCCAGACAATAGCGAGGATACGGCACGCAGGCGCAGCCTGTCTATCTCTTCGTTGATGGCCAGGTCTTTCTCGATATACGTGTCGGAACTTGGCAGATACGCCTCAGGCTGATAGTAGTCGTAGTAGCTGACATAATACTCTATGGCATTGTCGGGAAAGAATCCCCTCATCTCCTCGTACAACTGCGCCGCCAGAGTCTTGTTGTGGCTCAAGATTAGGGTAGGGCGGTTTACGTTGGCTATGACATTGGCCACGGTAAAGGTCTTGCCCGACCCCGTCACGCCAAGCAGTACCTGAGCCTTGTCGCCCCTCATCAGTCCCTCGGTCAGTTCCCTTATTGCCTCGGGTTGGTCGCCAGTCGGTTTGTATCTTGATGTCAGCTTAAATTCTTTCATATTAGCGCAAAATTAATCATTTCTCATGTAATAAACGTTATAAAGAGGCTTAATTTGCTAAAAAACATTTTAAATACTTTGAAATTAGGCGGAAAATCATTATTTTTGCATCTTGAAATTCAGTTAACGAGCAAATTGGGCGCGATTTTTTAATGATGAAGAAACATATATTTCTTTTGTTTGGATTCGTTCTGCTGATGTGCAGTTGTGCAGCAGAGTTCAACAGAGTTTACAAGACAACCGACTATGCATATAAGTATGAATATGCAAAAGAATGCTTTGCAAGAGGCAAATATTCGCAAGCCATTTCTTTGTTGCAGGAATTGGTAACCATCATGAAAGGTACCGACAACGGCGAAGAGTGTCTATACATGTTGGGAATGGCTGAATATGGCATCAGCGACTATGAGAGTGCGGCAGAAACATTCAGGAAATACTTCTCTTCCTATCCCAAGGGAATCTATGCAGAGCAGGCATGCTACTACATAGGTCAGTCGCTCTATCAGAGTACGCCAGAGCCGCGACTCGACCAGACTCCAACCATTGGAGCCATAAATGCATTCCAGCAGTTCCTTGACTATTTCCCTGCTTCCGACCTAAAGCCAAAGGCACAGGACAGGCTGTTTGAACTGCAAGACAAGCTTGTGATGAAGGAATATATTTCAGCCGAGCTATACTACAATCTTGGCGACTACTTCGGCAATTGCAACTATGGCGGTTCTAATTTCGAGGCATGCATCGTTACGGCTCAGAATGCCCTGAAAGACTATCCATACACCAAGATGCGCGAAGATTTCTCGCTGCTCATAATGAAGAGCAAATTTGAACTGGCACGCCAGAGTGTTGAGAGCAAGAAGCTTGAGCGCTATCGCGATGCCGAAGACGAGTGCTATGGATTCCTCAATGAGTTTCCAGACAGCAAGTCGCGCGGCTTGGCAGAAGAATATATAGAAAAATGTAAAAAGATAACAAAGAATTAATAATAAAATATGACAATGGATTACAAGAAATCAAAGGCACCGGTAAACACCGTTACTCGTAACATTATGGATTTATGTGATGAGACAGGAAACATCTACGAAAGCGTGGCTATCATCTCAAAGCGCGCCAACCAGATTTCCGCTCAGATAAAGGAAGACCTTAGCAAGAAGCTTGCTGAGTTTGCTTCATATAATGATACATTGGAAGAGGTTTTTGAAAACCGCGAGCAAATAGAGATTTCACGTTACTACGAGAAGTTGCCAAAGCCATCGCTTCTGGCTACACAGGAGTTCGTAGAAGACAGAGTTTACTGGCGTGAGCCACAGCGTGAGGGTCAGAAGCCTGTTGAGTAATATTACTGCATCAAGATGATTCAGCGTGTTCAGTCATTATACTTGTTGGCAGGAGCCATATTGAGTATAGTTTGTGCGGTCTGTCTATGGGGCTTATGGTTGCCAATGGCGCTGCTCGTTGTGTCGGCCTTGTTTGGCATATACACAATCTTCGTTTACAACAACCGCAAGCAGCAGGCCAAGTTCTGCATGTTCAACATCATGCTGCTCGTAGGCTGGTACATACTCTATTTCGTCATGTATCAGTTCTTTGGCGCAACAGCCCAGTGGCCCGTTGCCTTGCCGCTACTCTCGTTGCTATGCTACGTCCTTGCCCGTAGAGGCATCATGGCAGACGAACGTCTTGTTAGGGCAGCGGATAGAATAAGATAGTTTTTTATATAAGGAGATAGAAGAAGGTAGAAGAAGGTAGAAGGAGATATAAGGAGATAGAAGACATTTGTCTTGGATACAGGAGAATTGAAAGATTGAAAAATTACTCGCTAATGCTCATCAACACGTGAAGGGTTGAAGGATTGAAGAATTGAAGGATTGAAAAATTGAAGGATTGAAAAAGGCATTCGTCCTCTAACTTCCTCCGCGAAGCGATAACTTCCTTCTAACTCCTTCTTAACTCCTTAAAAAGAAAGCATTCGTCCTCTAACTTCCTCAGCGAAGCGATAACTTCCTTCTAACTCCTTCTTAACTCCTTAAAAAAGAAGGCATTCGTCCTCTATCTTCGCCGCTGAAAGCGGCATATCTTCCTTTAACTCCCTATAACTCCTTAAAAAAGAAAGCATTCGTCCTCTAACTTCCTCAGCGAAGCGATAACTTCCTTCTAACTCCTTCTTAACTCCTTAAAAAGAAAGCATTCGTCCTCTATCTTCGCCGCCGAAAGCGGCATATCTTCCTTTAACTTCCTCTAACTTCTTAATTTATTTTTTAGCCCTTATGCTCTTTGGCGAGGCACCGAAGTGTTGTTTTACGTATCTGCCAAAGAACGAAGCGTTTGGAAAGCCAAGCTTGTCTGATATTTCCTTTATTGATAGGTCTGTCTGCTTTAGATAGTAACCCACTTCGTCGTTTACATACTCCTGAATCCATTGTAATGCCGTTTTGCCAGAGCATGTCTTGCAAACCACGGACAGGTATTTGGGTGTAATGAACAACCTTTCGGCGTAGTATTCCACCTTTTGTCGCTTCACGCTGCTGTTGCCTAGTATGTCAAGAAACCTTCTGAATATGACATCGCCTTGCTGATTGTTGCTTTCCTCTTCATCAATCACCTTGTCTATCGAACCGCAAATGCCCAATATGCCAGCTTTTACGAGCGATTGCATAATGAGGTTCTTGTATTTCTTGTTTTCCATTTGCTTTAGCATGTCAATGAGTTCGTAGAACTTCAATGAAATCATGGCATCGTGAGCTTCAATCTTTCTTACCCTCGACTTGTTAAGGTACATCATCTTGTTCCAGATGTTCACGTGTGGTCTTAGGAACGAATGGATTATCTTGTTGGTCAGTCCCATGGCCTTGCATTCAAAATCGTCGCTCGACATGGTGTTTTCCAAGAACGTGTTGGGCGATATAATCAGAATCTCATGTTTGTGAAGCACTATTCTGTTGCCCTTTACATCAGCCTGCATCATTCCGTTTGTACATAGAAGTATGATGTTTATAGGTATCCTTTTGGTGTGCTGACCTTTCAGGCTCTTTATGTTGTCTACGATTATTATGTCATCGTCTGAATAGTCGATGATTATGTTCTTTTCTTTAGCTTTCTGCTTTTCTAATTCGCTTATCATAGGTAATTATTTGAATGCAAATATACACATAATCCGCTAGTCTATGCATTTCTATTATTCCTTAAAAATGTCCGAAAAGGGAAGTGGCGGTAATAACAAACCGAAAATATAACATAATGAACACGAAAAAGAGGTCATTCTTATGTCAGAACAACCAAATCAGAAATCTAAAGAACATGAATTGTGATAGTTGAAGATAGTAAACAAGTGAAGCAATATGAACTGCTTTGGTCTTACTTGATGTTTCTTTCGTTAAGAGCCTTACGGTATCTTGCCGCATTCTGCAGATGCTCACGATAAGTCTTTGCAAAGTTGTGAGTGCCCGAGAAATCTTCCTTGGCACACATATATAGGTATGGATGCTCGGCATGGTTAAGCACGGCATCTATGCCTGCTATCGATGCTATCTTTATCGGTCCGGGAGGCAAGCCTGCGTTCTTGTATGTGTTATAAGGATTGTCAGCCTTTAGCATGCTGTTGTATATTCTTCTAAGCGCGAAGTTCTTCAGTGCGAACTTTATGGTTGGGTCAGCCTGTAGCGGCATCTTTATTCTCAGTCGGTTGATATACATGCCTGCCACCATGGGTTTCTCGCCTTTGTTTGCCGTTTCCTCATCTACGATGCTTGCCAGCGTTGCCACCTCGACAGGTGTTAGCCCTATCTTCTCGGCCTTTTCCATTCTTCCGTCTTTGTTCCAGAAAGCCTTATGCTCCTTGCTTATGCGCTTCATAAGCTGTTCGGCACTAGTATCCCAATATACGCTGTAAGTGTTTGGCACGAACATGGCAGGCATCGTTTCTATGCTATATCCATAGTCGGCACAAACAGCAGAATCGCAGAACAGGCTAACCAGAGTAAGGCTGTCTACCATAAGCTTCTTTGCCAGCTTGCCAGCCAGTCTGTCCAGTGTCTTGGCCTCGGGTATGGTCAGATTGATAGGTGTCTGGTTGCCCGTTTTCAGTCGTCTCACTATCGTCAGGGCATTATCACTGGTACCTATTTCATATCTTCCGGTGCGTATGTTGTTCTGGTAGTCGTAGTAGTTGGCCATCGGCTTCACACCCTTCAGGCTCTGCGTCTCGCAACACGCCTGTAGCTTGGTGTATACGGAATCGGCATCGTCGTCGCTGTCTATATATAAATATGTGGTTTCAGCCTTTGCCGATACTGGTGTGTAGAGATAATAGTAGGCAATGCCAATAGCTATGAGCAGGCATAAAACTACGGATGAGGCAACTATCGCAATGAGTTTGTGTCTTTTCTGCATATCCGGGATATTCGTTCTATCTTATTCTTTTCTTCCGCAAAGTTAATAAAAAAAACATTTGCACTGGTATAATAGTATCCGTTTCTAGATAATTTTTCTTATTTTTGCATTATGAAACTAAGATTCGGCATACAATACGGAACTGCGTGGGGCGAGAATGTCCATGTGGTGATAGAATATAAGCGTAAGGACGGCAATGTGAAGCGCCATAACCACCAGATGAACACCCAAGACGGACAGTGGTGGACACTGGAAGTGGCAGCCATGGAATCGCGTCAGCACCCTATAGAGTCGTTCAGGTATTACTATCAGATAGAAGACTCAGAGGGCAATGTGCTTCGTAAAGAGTGGGATATGGTGGCAAGGCTCTATGCCTTCGATTCTACCAAGGATTTCATCTTTACAGACGCATGGCGAGACATACCGGTGCAGCAACACCTCTATACCAATGCATATCTCACTACGATAGGAGGAGTGCGCAATGAGACTACGCAAGCCCTGCGCATACCGCTCTATAGGAAGACCCTGCTCTTTGTCGTACTGGCACCGCAACTGAAACGCGGACAGAGTGTTGCCGTCTGTGGCAGTCATCCCGCTGTAGGTTGCTGGAACACCTCGCGCTATCTGAAAATGCAGTATGCAGGTCAACAACGTTGGATATTGGCTGTCAACATGGCCGACATGATGCTTCCGCTAGAGTATAAGTACGTGGTCGTAGACGATTCTAACGGCGATTTCGTGGCATGGGAAGAAGGCGACAACCGCTCGACCTCCGATTCGTTGATAGAAGACGGACAGGTGGTTGTGCTAGACGGCGGAACCATTCGTCTGATGGAAGACCTTTGGAGAGCGGCTGGAGTAGTGGTGCCTGTGTTTTCGCTGCGTAGTGAGCAGTCATACGGCGTGGGCGACTTCGGCGATTTGAAACGCATGGTCGACTGGGTTTCATCCGTAGGCATGAAGGTTATCCAACTGCTTCCTGTCAACGACACGTCAAAACATGGCGACTGGAGCGATTCCTATCCCTATAATGCAATTTCCGTATATGCCCTTCATCCGCACTATGTAGACCTCAGCGCGGCAGGATTGCTCAAGGATAAGGCAAAGATGAACGACTATCGCAGAAAACAGAGAGAACTGAACAGCCTTTCGTATAGCGACTATGAAGCCGTAGACAAGGTAAAGACAGCTTATCTGAAAGACCTCTATGCCTTGCAGCACGAAAAGGTGGAGAAAGAAGAAGGATATAAGAAGTTTCTCGAGGATAGTGAAGCGTGGCTTGCCGACTATGCCGAATATTGTTGCAAGCGCGACGGCGAGACGGATGCAGGCTACTACCATTATGTGCAATATCTATTGCACAAGCAGTTGAAAGCCGCCGCCGAGTATGCCAGAAGCAAGGGAGTGATACTAAAGGGTGACATACCTATAGGCATTTCACGCGATAGTGTGGAGGCACTCAAACAGCCGCATCTCTTCAACCTGGACATGCAGACGGGAGCACCGCCAGATGCCTTTTCGCATAACGGTCAGAACTGGGGATTCCCAACATACAACTGGCAGGCAATGGATGCTGACGGATGTAAGTGGTGGAAGCAGCGGTTCAAGCAGATGGAACAATATTTCGATGCTTTCCGCATAGACCATGTGTTGGGATTCTTCAGAATATGGGAGATACCTTCTGATGCCGTGCATGGGTTGTTGGGCCACTTCTCGCCATCATTGCCACTTACAGCGGGCGAGATTGAATACTTCGGACTCCAGTTCCGCAAGGAGTTCTTTACCATGCCTTTCATCAACGACAATGTGCTAAACAGATTCTTCGGCATGCATGCGCCTTATGTGCGCGACAACTTCCTGATAAGGAAATCATACGGTCTCTATGCATTGAAGGCCGACTACAACACGCAGAAGAAGGTAGAGGCGCACTTCGCTGGAAAGACAGACGAAAACAGCCTGTGGATAAGAGACGGACTGTACAGGCTGATAAGCAACGTGCTGTTTGTGGAAGACCATCAGCGTGCGGATATGTATCATCCTAGAATAGCCGTCTACAACGACCCCGTGTTTGAAGTGCTTGGAGAAGAAGAGAAGGAGGCCTTCATGCGACTCTACAACAACTACTACTATCAGCGCCATAACATGTATTGGGGCAATTGGGCCATGAAGCATCTGCCTCAGGTGCTTGGCGATACGCGCATGCTGGTGTGTGCTGAAGACTTGGGCATGCTGCCTGGTTGCGTGCAGCCTGTTCTTGACGCCTTGAAGATACTTACGCTTGAAATACAGACCATGCCAAAGCAAACAGGTCAGGAGTTTGCCCACATAGACAGCAATCCTTACAGAAGCGTGGCCACATTCTCCACGCACGACATGTCGCCTCTTAGACTATGGTGGCAGGAGAGTCCTGAAAGAACACAGCGCTACTATGTTACAATGCTTCAGAAAGAAGGATGCGCACCAGAAACAATTCCTTCGCACATAGCGGAAGAGATAATAGCGCGCCACCTCTATTGCCCGTCGATGCTTTGCTTGCTATCGTTGCAAGACTGGTTGGCCATGGAAAGCGGCCTTTGCGGCAAGAATGTGCGTGAGGAGAGGATAAACGTTCCTAGCGACCCATACAACAAGTGGAAGTACAGGATGCCTGTTACCATAGAACAATTGATGAAGGAAGAGAAATACAACGGCAAGTTGAGTCTGATGATTAAACGTAGCAAGCGATGAAAGACTATAAGGCATATATCTTCGACCTTGACGGCACCTTGCTAAATACTCTCGACGATTTGGCTGCCAGTGTCAACTATGCCCTTGGCAGCATGGCAATGCCCGTAAGAACCGTTGATGAGGTAAGGCGCTTTGTGGGCAATGGAGTAAGAAAACTGATGGAGCGGGCTGTGCCTGAAGGAACATCGGAAACCACTATTGACGAGGCGCTTTCCACCTTCCGCAGCTACTATCTCTTGCATTCTTCCGACAATACCCGTCCTTACGATGGCATAATGGAGTTGCTAAGAGAACTGAAGTCTAGAGGAAAGCTAATAGCGGTGGTAAGCAATAAGTTTGATGCCGCTACAAAAGAACTATGTAGCCAGTACTTCGGCAGTTATGTTGACGTGGCTATAGGCGAGAGCGATACCGTGGCACGCAAACCATCGCCAGACGGCATCAATGAAGCTCTAAGGCTGTTGGGTGTCAGTTCGGCTGAGGCCGTGTATATAGGCGACAGCGATGTAGACATACTCACAGCCAAGAACAGCGACTTGCCTTGCATCAGTGTGCTTTGGGGTTTCCGCGATAGAGACTTTCTGATTGCGAACGGAGCTTCCGAGTTTTTAGAAAATCCTTTACAACTGCTGTAATCTTGCTATATACTTGCCTAAGATGTCGAACTCCAGATTGACAGTACTGCCCACCTTTATGTCGCAGAAGTTTGTGTGCTCGAAGGTGTAGGGTATTATTGCCACTTGGAAGCTGTTTAGGGTAGGGTTGCATACGGTCAGTGAAACGCCGTTTACGGTAACGCTTCCCTTGTCTACGGTAAAATATCCGCGCTTAGCCATTTCCCTGTCAGCGGCATATTCGAAGGTGAAATATGTGCTTCCGTTGGCATCTTCCACGCATGTGCAGATGGCTGTCTGGTCTACATGGCCTTGAACAATATGTCCGTCCAGACGTCCGTTCATCAGCATAGAACGCTCTACATTCACCTTATCGCCAACCTTAAGCAGTCCGAGATTGCTTCTTTCCAGTGTTTCCTTCATGGCAGTAACGGTATAGTTGCCGTTGTCTATTGATACCACAGTAAGGCACACGCCATTGTGTGCAACACTTTGGTCAATCTTCAGTTCGCTTACAAACGAGCAGTTGAGTGTAAAGTCGATGTTGTCTCTATCTTTCTTGATGGCCACGACGGTGGCAAACTCTTCTATTATTCCGGAAAACATATTGCTTTGTTGATTATGAAAGAAATAAAAAAACGGGTCGTACCGATGATGTGATGAAAACTCCTTTGTTATAAGGTTTGAGGGTTCTCTGCTTTTGTAATCCACCGGCTCAATGTTTTGTGCTACCATAACGGTTTGTGGCCCGCCATTGGCAAGAGAACTTATCTCGGTTTTCTGATTTATTGATGAGTATCCCGATCTAACCGATACGACCCAATGTCTTTGTTCTGTTTTATTTTCTGGGGTGCAAAGTTACTTATTTTTTTCTTGAGTCAAGAAGTTAAGACGTTAAAGAAGTTAAACCAGAGATTTCTTTATTAGAAGTAATGGGAAGGAGGGGCTTTTACCCCTCCGTCTTCTTTGCCTCTCTATAGTTGTTAGGAGTCATTCCCGTCTTCTCTTTGAATAGAGTGGTGAAGTACATAGAATCGGTGAAGCCGCACGTCTGTGTAATCTCGGTCACAGGCTTGTTGCTTGTTTCCAGATAGATAATGGCCTTCTTTATGCGGAAGTCCTCAATCAGTTCTTTCGGTGTGAATCCGGTAAGAGCCTTCAACTGGTTCGTGTATGCCGTGCGGTCAAGCTTAGAGTTGGCTATGAGGTCTTCAGTCTTTAGGTTCGGATTAGTGTAGTTCTGTTCGAGCCAATCCATCTGGTTCTTCACGAAGCTAAAGTCATCCTCATGCTTTAATGCCATGCCGTCAGCATCCATCTTCACCACGTGCAGATTCTTGTATTGCTGCTTTCTCTTCTTGTTCCACATGTAGTATGCACAACCTATGATAATAAGAATGAGAGCATAAATCCATAGTGCACCAGCCGAGAGCAGGAAGTGATGAGGCACGGTTACCTCTATTGTTCTCATGTCAGACTTCTCTGGCGATTCGAGCAAGAAGGCCTTTACCTTAAACGTATATGTGCCTGCAGGCAGGTTGGCATAAGTGGCTGTTCTGGTCTTGTCGGCATTTTTCCAGTCCTTATCATATCCCTCAAGCATATACTGATAGTGTATGCGGTGCTGAAGCTGATAGTTGAGTGCTGCAAATCTGAATCCGAACACGCTGTTGCTTCTTGGCAGTGTCACCTCTTTGCTGTCTGGTATGTAGTTCTTGTAGAGTACGTCATGTCTTGGACTTACCAGCACGTCGTCAATGAAGAAATCGGTAATCTTCAGTTTCATCATCGAAGCGCTAGGAGTAACCAGTTGGTCAAGGTCTACGGTGTAGTATCCGTTTAGCGTACCGAACAGAATGTTTCCGTTTGGCAGTGTAAGTGCGGCACCCTCTGAACACAGTGTGTTGTCTACACCGTCGAGCATTGAGAATGTAGAAAGAATCTTCTTCTGTGTGTCGAACGAACAGATTACGTGTTCCGTTGCAAACCACACGTTGCCTCGCTTGTCGAATGTGATGCTCTTAACCTCTTCTGATGGCAGTCCGTCCTTGCCTTCGAAGGTTTCAAAAGTCCAGTTGCCTTGTTCGTCGATGCCAGTGAAGTGGCTCAATCCGCCACCGTTTGTACCTATCCACATCGTGCCCTGAGGGTCGCATGCCAAGCTAACGATGTCGTTGCTTCTCAGAGAGTTTTGTGTGAATGCAGTGCCAAGCACAGGCTTTACGCTTACCTGTTCGTTCTCGTATTCCATTATTAGCAGACCGTCGGTAGTGCCAGCCCATATTCTTCCCTCCTTGTCCTTTGCTATGGCTCTCACCTTGTGGAAGGCGTTGATAGGGTAGTTAGGTATTCCGTTGTCTTTGTTCATAATCTTGAACCTACCGTCTTTCTGCTTTATCATCAGGTTCACGCCACCCATGAATGTAGCCACCCAAAGGTTGCCGTTGTCGTCTTCTATCACCTTGTAGACGTTGTTGTGGTTCAGCGTGGCCTTGTCGTCTGGCTTGTGCCAGTAGTGTCTGAATGCAAATGTACCGTCGCCGTTAGGAGTCATTCTGAACAGTCCGTTGCCCTTGGTACAAATCCAATAGTTGCCGCTGCTGTCTTTGCTTATGCCGTAAATACGTCCGAAGCTGTTAGTGCCATCGCCTGTTATTATGGTTTTCTGTCCGTCTTTAATCAATATCAGCTGGCTTTTCTTGTTTCCCACCATCATCATTTTTTCCTGCTCGTCGTAGAACAAGGCTCTGATTTCGTTGTCGTTAGGACTCTGTGGGTTGTCGATGACCAGTGTTCGGCTGATGGTGTTCTTCAGCAGTTCGAGCTTTTCGATACCTCTTCGTGTTGTTGTTTCCCAAACCACGCCCTCTGACACCACATAGTAGGCATCCAGCGTGTTGCTTATGTTCCATGAGTTGGCTGGGTCGTTGTGGAAGTATTCTATCTCGTCGGTATCACGGTTGTAATAGCCGAAACCGCCATGGTTCATCTTTATCCATAGCGTGCCGTTCACCTCGCTCCATATGGCACCGAGCACGTCTGGTTCTGGAGCAGGCACCACCTGATTGAAGTCTTTTCTTTCGCCGCTTTCTATGTTAAGGCGTGAAACTCCGTTTCTGTTTGCTGTAAACCACACTATGTTGTGCGAGTCTACGAAGATAGAGGTTATCGGTTCTTCGTCTTGGTAAACCTGCTTAGGAGGCTGTCCGTAAGCAAATGTGAGCACCTTTCCTGTGCTTGTGCCCGCAAAGATATTGAAGCCGTTAGAGTAGATGCTGCTTATGTCTTCGCCATTGAATATGCCGTCTTGCTCCACGTTGCCGTTGCTTACGCTCATGCGGTGTATGCCGTTGTTTGTAGACACCCAGAGGTCGTTCTTGTAGCCCTCTACAATGCCCCTCACCTTAAGTTTGCCTGTGGTTATGAGCTCGCTGCTTATGGTGTTGTCTTCTTTCAGTTTCAGCTTGTAGATGCCGATGCCCTCTACTATTACGAACACATCGCCCGACGAGGTGATGGTGATAGGGCAGAAGGTCTTGAAATCCTCGAATCCCGTGATGCCCTCGAAGGCATTCTGTATCTTGTCTGTCTGACGGTTAAGCACAAACACACGAGAGTCGTACATCTTCATCCAAACGTTGTTCTGCTTGTCGATGGCCATCTCCGATATACGGTTGTGCAGCAGGTCGACGCCACTGCCTGGGCCAGTGTCGTAGTTGTAGAAGTGGTAGCCGTCGAAACGAGAAAGACCGTTCCATGTGGCAAACCAGATGTATCCGAATCCATCCTGCTTGATGTCGCCGATGGCATTGCTTGGCAGACCGTCGTCGGTAGAGTAGTGCTGAAGCGATGCTTGCAGGATTTGTGTCTGCTGTGCATTGGTGTGCATGGCAGCGAACAACAGTAGTAGCGTTATTAGTTTCTTTGTGTAATTTACCATAGTTTTATATTATTAATTTGCATTAATTTAAAGTTTGTGTAAAGTTAACCATTTATTTTCAAATAGAAAAGCATTTATGCGAAAAAGTTGTGTTTTACTGTCAGTTAACAATGATTAACCGCCCGTTTCTTGTGTTTTCGTCATAATTGCTATAACTTTGCAAGAATATATTGAACTACTAATTATAATTGTTTTTCTAAAATGATAAACTACAGAAATAAGGCAACCATGCTCCTTGCATCGCTGGCTATGGCTACGCTGGTCAATGCCGAGGATAGCAAATCCGTTAAGTTTTTCCACTATTCACCTGGTCCCGCTCATGGCTATCATTTGGCCTATGCTGATACGGACAGCACATACAAGCACTTAGGGCAGCTCTTCTCCAGCGACTACTCTCGATGGGGCAGCGAGAAGAAGATGTACTCTCCTATGATGATTCAAAGAAAAAAGGGCGGCTTCGTTGCTGTGTTTCAGGTTAACGACTACAGCCCATGCTTTGCCGTTGCCGTAAGCGACGATTTAGTTACGTGGCGACCGCAAGACTATCCGCGCATGTCAACCACTTGTATAGCGCCAGTTGTCTACTATGACGATGAGAAGGACCAGTATGTGGTGCTGTTCAAGACCAAGGACGGCAAGGTGCGCCAAACCACCACCAACCATGACTTCCGCCATTTCACGCCCGACGTAGAGGCTTCTAAAGATAAGCATGACTACTACACGACATGCAGGCAGAAGATAGAAACGGCAGTTGTAGACGGAAAGAAATACGAGGGTTACACGTTCTCGACCCAAAAGCCAGCCGACCATATCTTCGACCACTTCAAGATGATTGATGAGTTCAACAAGGAGAATGCCGAGTCGCTAAGAGACGACCCAAAGCGCTTCGAAAGCATCATGGGCAAGCAACTGAAAGCAAGGATAAACGTTAATCCGCAGCAGCAGAAGAAGATTAGCGACAAGCTCATTGGCGTGTTCTTCGAAGACATTAGCTATGCCGCCGATGGAGGACTTTATGCCGAACTCATTCAGAACCGCGACTTCGAATATCGTAAAGGCGAAGGCAGAGACAAGCAGTGGGGACCGCTCTTTGCATGGCGCTCGGCTAAGGGACACATGACGCTCGCTACCGACAACCCTCTTAGTCTCGTTAACAAGCACCATATCGTGGTGGCTGCCGCCGATACTATCTACAACTCGGGATGGGATGGCATACGCGTTGACCAAGGTGCGCTCTACGACTTCTCGCTATGGCTTAGCCCAAAAGACGTGAAGAGCAAGAAACTCACTGTGGCTCTGGTAGATGGAAACAACGTGCTCGCACAGACACAGATAAAGACAAAGGGCAAAATAGGCGAATGGAAGCAATATCAGACCACGCTGAAGGCAAATGCCAGTAGCAAGGCAGCACAGTTCATGCTCATCACCGAAGGCAAGGGCAGCGTGGCAATGGATATGATTAGCCTCTTCCCGCAAGAAACATTCCACAACCATAAGAACGGACTAAGAAAGGATATTGCTCAGGCCATAGCCGATTTGAAACCACGATTCGTAAGATTCCCAGGCGGATGCATGACGCATGGCGACGGACTTGAAAACATATACCACTGGCAACACACCGTAGGACCGCTTCACGAAAGAACGCCAGACCGAAACATCTGGAACTATCATCAGACGCGCGGACTAGGTTTCTACGAGTACTTCCAGTTCTGCGAAGACATAGGTGCAGAACCGCTGCCAGTGCTTGCGGCTGGAGTGCCATGCCAAAACTCAGGTCCCGACGAACATGGCTATGGCGGTCAGCAGGGCGGTATTCCTATGGAAGACATGCCTGCGTATATCCAAGAGTTCCTTGATTTGATAGAATGGGCAAACGGCGACCCAGCCACTAGCAAGTGGGCTAAGATGAGGGCAGATGCGGGGCATCCTAAGCCTTTCAACCTCAAGTATATAGGCGTGGGCAATGAAGACTTGCTTTCAACCGTTTTCGAAGAGCGATGCCTAATGATTAGCAAGGCCATTAAAGAGAAATATCCAGACATTGAGGTCTGCGGAACGGTTGGTCCTTTCCACTACCCAAGCAGCGACTACATTGAGGGTTGGAAGTTTGCCAACAAACATCGCGACGTGTTCGACATGGTGGATGAGCACTACTACGAAAGCGTGGGCTGGTTCCTCAACAATCAAGACTACTACGACAACTACGACCGCACGGCGCCAAAGGTATATCTTGGCGAGTATGCAGTTAGAGTGGGCAAGGGTGGGGTTGACTGTGCACTTGCCGAGGCTGCCTATCTCTGTAGCATTGAGCGAAACGCCGACGTCGTAACCATGACAAGCTATGCACCGCTGCTGTCAAAGAACGGCCATAGCAACTGGAGTCCCGACATGATGTACTTCGACAATCACCATGTAGATAAGACACCAAGTTACTGGACACAATGGCTGTTCGGCAACTATAGTGGCGACACATACCTGTCTACCGCCGTAGAACTCCTAACCCCTAACTCCTCACTCCAAACTCCTCACTCCTCACTCCTCACTCCAAACTCCTCACTCCAAAACCGTTTGGCTGCAAGTGTGGTAAGAGACAGCAAGACTGGTAAGCAATACTTGAAGATAGCCAACGTATCGCCTGTAGAAGTAAGCTTCTCGCTCAGTGGCATCACTCCGTCATCCGCCACAATGAAATGGCAAGGTTTCGCGGGCAAGCCAGGTCAGCAGCGTGTTAAGTTGGAGACAGGCGAAATAACCGATGCTTCGGCCATCACCATGCCGCCTTATAGCTTCTGGGTTATCAGTCTTTAGACATGAGTACGTTTTAGACATGAGTACATGAGGACTTTTATATAATAGTGGGCAGATCTGTTGGTCTGCCCTTATTATTTGACATAAAGACAAATTTTCCGATGCACCATCGACAATCAATTGAATATCAGCGTTCAGTGAATTTAATCGGTACATGGCTATTTTTCGAAAGTTTTTTGAAAGTAAGCGAAAGTGTAAATGCTTGATAATTAACACCTTGCCGTTTTGACTTGTACCGCGCCTTTTTGCTCGATTTGAGAATTTCTCGTCTGAAGGTATTTTTTCACGGAAAACGTGCAGAATGTGCTACTTTTTTATAGTTCATCCCAACGTATAGAATATGATTCTAACAACTTTGCGGGTATTTGCTGTTCAGTAGCGGTCTTGCGCCAGTCTTTGATGGCAGCACGAACCTCCTTAATAATCTCTGATGCTTCTTGGTGTTCAAGCATGTAGCTTTCACTTGCAGAGAGTAACGCGTTGATGTCTGACTCTTCTGTGTATGAGTCAATAAGCAAGCATTGATGTGACTTCGCTCCTGGATTGATGTCGTATGCAGGCGATAGTGTCCAGCCTTTTGGAGTGAGCAGGAATCCATGATTACGGAAGTGGTCATCGGTGTTGCCAAACATGACGTTGAAGGCCACTCTGCGATAGAGCTCACGGAGATTCTGCCGTACATTGGTACACCCACGAAGGATGAAATCAACGATGTCAAGATAGCCGTTACCTGTGCTGCTGCCAGCTCCATCATCAAGACCAAGCAACGACATAGCGGAAGCAAAATGAATGCGACGGCCCTCTGCTGTTCTATCGAAGCGTTCAGAAAGAAGCAAGTCACGGTCTTTTGAAATCTTGATGGTGCGCGTCTTTGCCACGTTGATACCTGCCTTTGCCGCAAGTTGATGCGAGAAGTGCTCAATAAATTCAGTATTCTCCAGATCCTTTTTTGATGGGAACTTTGCCACGTACAGTTTTCCGTCAGTATCAACCACGTTGGCCTTAGGGCGAGCACCACCGAGTGAGGTTCCCGGATCAATCAACTGGTCGAGCCAGCGTTGTTCCGGTAATTCATTACGCTCCTCTGCCAACTCAATCTCATGGCAAGCATCGCATAGGGCGCGAAGACTCTCAATAGGGGGAACAAGATATTTTGCACTCGCGTTGATGTAGTCATCACCTTCTTCCTCTTTGTAACGTATGCCACCCATGCGCGTAAAGTCTTCAATCCCTATGAGATAGTCGTAATTAGTGAGCATTCGTTTCGGCCTACCTTCCTGTTGAGCAGTCAGTCGCTCTCTGCGGTCAAGCAATAAACGTCCCCAACGATCGGGGAAAGAATCCTTGACGAAACCAAATACATTATCATTACCACGAGGATGCTGCAACGAAGGAACATTCATCAAGTCACCGCTCAGCAGAATGCCGCCATGCTGTTTCAACCACTGGCGCGAATACTCAAAGACAAAATGGTCCTTGCCGCGAACGTGTTCGTAGCCTAAAGTTCCAACCTCCTGTGGAGCAGAGAGAAAGTCAAAATCTGCGTAAACTGTAATCCTCTTCATTTTCTTAGTAATTCTGCATCCTGAAGCTGTCTGCCAAGAGCGTCGTCAGCAGCCAACAGGGTGATATCCTTTTCCAAATTAAGTGCAAAGAGTACACGCGCATAGATACCCATAGAAACCGTTGGGTCACCATGTTCAACCTTTGAGACAGTCAGTCGTGTCACCGTAGCTCTGTCTGCAATATCCTGCATAGACAGATGCCTACGCTTGCGGGCCAACATGATTTGCTCGCCCATGATTTTTAGGTTCTGGCTCAATGCCCTTGGCATCGTTTTACCGAATGTATTCTTTCCCATAATTGTATCTTATCGGGTGCAAATATATATAAAAATGTTTAATATAACAAACATTTTATCAAATAATCTGTTTAGGCTACTCTTTTGGGGGCTTTTTTCTATAGATACCTGCAATTTTGTCGATTAACAATCGATGAGTACATCTTCATAGGACCTCTTTATGAAATTTTATGGCTGTAAATTTTTACGACTATAAAATTTGCCTCATAAAAGACACATCAATTGTGTTTAAGTATAATGATGGTATTGATAATTTGAAGCGAGAATTTGTTAAAAGACAAATATTTTTGCCTCTGTGCACATATTTTTAGCAAAACATAATCATTTCTGATAAAAAATTGCCATCTTTGTACCCAGTATTATGTAATAACGTATAACATGGAAGGTAAAGATTTAAACCGACTGAAAGTGGTACTTGCGGAGAAGAAGCGCACCAACAAGTGGTTAGCCGAGCAAATAGGCGTTGACCAAGCCACGGTGTCCAAATGGTGTACCAATAGTGCACAACCCAACTTGGAGAACCTGATGGAGATAGCAAGATGCTTAGAAATTAATGTCAATGAACTTTTACGCATGTAGCATAGAGTGAGCATGGGTTGATGCAAGCTTATGCCTTCGAAGATGGCTCGTAGATTGTTCGGAGATGGGAAAAATCCTTGAGTACACAGTCGAATTAATAAAAACGATAATAGGTTGTATATGTCGATAATTGATTTCATAAAAGGTCTGTTTGGTGGAGATTCTAATGAAAAAACCAATCAGAATGCAAACGTGGTTGAGGATAAGTCTGCAAACACTTATTGTCCAGTAGGCAACACTCCATCTTTAGAGAACGTGGCTCGTTTTGTCATCCAAAAAGGCATATGTAAGGGGGCTGATATCCAAAGACACTTCCAAATAGGTTATAAACTATCTGGAAGTTTGATATCACAACTTCAGCAGAAAGGAATTATTGATAATGCTCTTAATGTGCTGGTTAATGCCAATATCTCCGAAAGTGAACTGTCTCAATTGTTAAGCAATGACACGCATGAGACAGAAGATCTCTGTCATGTTTCACCAGCCTCAGGATTTGAGATTAAAATTATTTCATCCTCTCCAACAGACATCGAAACACCCATTGAGTCATATATACCTGATTTGTCGAAATATGAATACTATGTTGTATTTGATACCGAGACTTCCGGATTGTCACCTCAGCAAGGCCATGAGATTCTTCAAATTGGAGCCGTCAAATACAGCACGCAGACGGGGGAAGTAATAGATACACGAAGTATCTACATAAAACCATCCCCTCAATGTGTAATAGAACCGACGGCTTTGCGTGTAAATGGTATAGATATAGAAAAGTTGAAGCAAACAGGAGATTCCAAGAAGGAAGGCATCAATGCATTCATGGAGTTTATAGGCACTTGTCCTCTTTTTGCATACAATGCACCTTTTGATATGCGATTCTTGAAATCTACATGCGAAATGGTTAACATACCTCTGCCGACAAATCCTGTGTGCGATGTTCTTGCAATGGTTAGAAAACTAGCATTGCCAACAGAAAACAAAAAGTTGGGAACCATTTCGGAACATTTTGGGTTTGAAGGAGGCTGTTTTCATGAAGCAATAAAGGACTGTGACGCTACCAATTTTGTGCTTCGCAAAATTTACTTCAATAACGAAGGAAAACCTGTTGGCAAATCTGTTGATGACATACATTCCAATCTCTATAGAAATGGAGTGAAGCTTGAGTCTTACATAGAGCAAAACATGCTGGAACTTGACGTTTATTCTCGCTTAACAGGTGAGTTCCTGTTCACGAAAACCATAAGGCAATGTGCCGAGAAGGGAATCTATGTGTCATATTCTACGGTAAAAGATTTAGAGGAAACTTTGTGGACAACCGATTATGGCATAAGGCTGCATGAAGATTCGATAGGAAAAATAGAACCTGATATCTATTATGGGAAACGCCTTATTGACGTATATTCCAGAACGACTGGTGAATTCCTTTTCACCAAGACATTGGAAGAATGCGCTGGATTAGCATCGTCTTTAACACAAAAGAAGATTGCGAATGCCACACTAGAAAAGAGTTGGTTAGGTGAATATGGTTTCCGAGCTCATGAAGAAGAACCACAAACGAAGATAGATCGTGACTTCACCTATGGAAAGCGGCTCATTGATTGCTATTCCAAGGATGGTGATTTCTTGAAAAGGTATGAGAGCATTTCCGACATTGTTACCGAGTTGGGCTTTGCTGGTGATAGTCCCATAAAAACCATACTTCGCCAAGACAAGATAACATATAATCTCAATGGCTATATTTTCATTTATGCGACAACAGAACAACCAATTCTGAAAATCGAAGGTGCACCATTGACGAAAGAGGCGAAACGGCCTATATATGTATTCGACCTTGACGGAAATTATCTCAATGTATTTCTGAAGATAACAGATTGCACAGTGGCGTATGGTATACAAACTGAAGGTGTAAGGAGATGTTTATCTGCTGGCAAGCCTCAGTATAATGGCTACATCTTCAGATATTCCAATACTCCTTTGAGCGAAGAAGAATTAGCAGCAGCAAAGGAGAATTATGCGTATAGGGAAACGTCAAAAGTTGAGAATTAGCACATAACTTAATCAGATTATGAGCCAGAAGCTAACCACCGAAGAATTCATCAAGAAAGCCCGAGAGGTGCATGGGGATAAGTATGATTATTCCAAGGTGGAGTATGTCAACAACCAAACCAAAGTCTGCATAATCTGCAAAGAGCATGGTGAGTTTTGGCAGAGGCCTTTAGATCATTTAAAGGGTCATGAGTGTTCTGAGTGTGGTAAAATTAAAAATGTAGAATCTCGCAGAAAAACGTTAGATCAGTTTATTGATGAAGCGAGAAAATTACATGGGGATAAGTATGACTATTCTAATGTGAAGTATAAAAATACTTCAACGAAGGTTTGCATAATCTGCAAAAAGCATGGTGAGTTTTGGCAGGCCCCATATATTCATTTGAATGGACACGGATGTCCAAAATGCGCCTATAAAGGTGACAGACAAAGACATATTTATAGTCAAGAAGAAATAATTGATAAGATTCGTTCTCTTTTTGGTGAACGTTATAGTTTCGAAAAGGTTATATATAAGGCCATGAAGGTTCCCATCATCCTTGTTTGTCATGAGAAAGATGAAAATGGCGTTGAGCATGGCGAGTTTTCTATGCGTCCTGTCAATATCTTCTCAAGTCATCAAGAGTGCCCCAAATGTTCCAAAGAGAATAGAATTAGGCTCCAGCGAAAGCCTCTTGAAAAGTTTATTGAAGAGGCGAATAAGGTTCATGGCGGTATATATGATTATCACAAAGTCAACTACATTAACACAAGCACAAAAGTGTGTATTGTGTGTCCAATACATGGTGACTTCTGGCAGATTCCAACCAATCATTTGAAAGGTCAAGGTTGCCCATCTTGTTCTGGTAATGCAAAAAAATGGAACAAGGAAACTTGCGAGCAAGAAGCACGTAAATATGAGTATATTTTTGATTTTAGGGTTAGAAGTGGCGGCGCGTGCAATATGGCCCAACGCATGGGGTGGCTAAAGGATTATACATGGTTGAGAAAAATGCCGCCTAAAACTGCAGATTACGATAAAGATACAAAATACATCTATGCATATGAGTTTTTGAAACAAAGAGCTGTATATGTGGGATTGACAAACAGTTTGATAAGAAGAGATTGGCAACATCGTCACAGTAACGACTCTGCCGTTTTTAAATTTGCTCAAGAATACAATTGTGAAATTCCTTCCCCTAAACAATTAGAAGATAGCGTACCAATTCATGAAAGCGGAAAAAGAGAATCCTTTTGGGTGGAATACTACAAGGAGCAAAAATGGATGCTACTCAATAGGGCAAAAACTGGTGAACGTGAGAGTTCTATTGGAGCATCTTTTCCATTAAAATGGAACAAGAAGGCAATTAGAGAAAAGGCAAAAGAATGTGGTTATGACCTTTCTCTATTAATGGAACAACATCCTGGTGCATATGGTGCTATACTAACACGTTATAAAGGATTGCTTAATGAGCTTTTTCCCAATAGACTCATCCATACTCATCATACAATTGAAGATGCACTACTTGTAGTAAAGAAGGGGCACTACACAAATCGCAGCCAATTGAGATTTGATTGCTTATGGGCATACAGAGTCCTTTTCGATAATAAGATGCTCGACGATGTTTTTGGGAAACCCAAAGAATATACGAGGGAAGAGGCACTAAGGGAGGCAGACAATTACAAGTCTATAGAAATAATTAGACTAAAGAACCATACTTTATGGACCTATTTGAAAAAGAATAATCTTTTCAACGAATTAAGACCAACTATTGTTATGCATGGTAGGATTAAGACCGTTGAAGAAGCATGGGATATATCTCAGTACTTCAAAAACATAAAAGAACTGAGTAACTATTCCAAAAAAGCTTATCATTTATTAAGAGATGCTGGTCTTTTAAGAGAACGTTATCCCAAACCTTTCAAATATGTAGCCAAAAGTGAAAAGGTAGAAAAACCTAAAAGGACAAAAACTCCAAAAACGGAAAAGCCCAAAGAAGAAATTATAGAAGTTGATTTTGAACAATGCAAGAAGGTATATGAGCAATGCACCTTCGTTTTTGATTTGAAAAATCGCTTTGCGCATATCTACAGAATAGCAAAAAAACAAGGCTGGCATGAGGAATTGAAGGGCTTTTGTTATGGAAGTACCACTAAGTGGACACGAGCAGCTTGTGAAAGAATCGTGAGGAAATATACATTCCTCAGAGATTTAGTGAATAATGAGCCTAACGTGTATAATGTAATCAAAAAGAATCATTGGAATGATTTGTTGGAACCATTGAAAAGAGTACAACATGCACCATACCAATATTCCATCGATGAAATAAAGGAGATTTGTGCTCCATATAGCAGTTTACTAGAACTAAGCAAAGCAAGGAAGGATATAGATAACTATTGTAGGAAAAGGGGTATAGACTTGTACGAATTGAATGGTTGGCCCAATTTGAGAAATCGTAAAGTAGTACAATTAATGGATGAAGTAGAAATCGCTACTTATCCGTCAATTTCAGCTGCTGCCAAAGCTATTAATGTTCCAAGGAACCGAATGTGGGAGCATATACAAAATGGCGAACCATATAAAGGGTATTTATGGAAGTATAAAGATAAGTAAAAATATATTGTCTCATGTGAATAATAAACGAAATACAAATGAATAATTACGGTTTTTAGATGACGGCCATTAATTAAATAAAGAGCAAGTGGCTAAACTTGCAAGGGAAATGCAGGACAATAATCCTATGCAGGACATTAATAAGCACTACGATGATGAAATCAATCTCCTAACAGCTATGATGGATGAGATGAAGAAACAGGCAAAGGATACGGATAAAAAACATATCCAAACCATAACAAAAGCAAATTGGCAAATATTTGGGGCCATTGTTGCAGTCGTAATTGCCGCTTTAGCATTAATACTTAATCTATTTCCTGAAATTGGGATAAATATACGGGACTCATTACGCTAATTTAGTGAATCACGGGACGGTTCTTTGATCCGCTGAAGATGGCTGAAAGTATTACGGATTTACGGACTTCGAATATAAGGATTCACGGAAATTAGGACAGAACAAAAACATTATAAGAATAAAGTAAGACTAGATATGAGAGAAAAGAACGATAAGGAACTATACTTGAACTTTGACGAGTATTTACGCCAGGGTGATCCTCTGAAGAAAGATAGGGCTGAAGCTTGGCGCGTGGCTATTGGTTTGCAGGCTGTGGATGGTCTGAAGGTCTCCGACTACCTGCTGGAACTTGCTCAAAAAAATATAGAGGGTGAAATCAGTATGGAAGAGGTTGATAAACTCTTAGATGAGTATTATGAAGAGAAACATAGGATAAGGGATACTTTGAGTGAATATGAGACCTATACAAAGATTGAAGGTCATCCAGACCCAGGAGGCAGTAAAAGGGGAAGGCCAATATAATATCTACCCCTCGTTCTCGGCGATATGAATATCAAAGGGTATGGAGTTATATACAATGACATCAAAGGTGATAATTAAAGAAGAAAAGGCCCCAAAAGAGAAATGCAGATTTATATATGCATAAATAAGAATACCAAACTCATTCATAATCATTAAAGGTCAGCCCAAGGCTTTGCAGATAGAGCAGTTCCAGATGGGCGGTAATGGTGTGTACGACGTGAAGTTCAAGTCTTCGCCTCGTACATATCATTACAGGTATAATGATGTGGTTTGGTTGAAGGATGCCGTCTGGCATGATCATCTGCATTGTAAGGTTTACATTGCTGGAAGAGAACAGCATAACGTTGAAGACATTCGTTCCTTCCAACATGGTGAACAAACGCATTGATCAGCATCGCAGCCATTCAAAAACTGCTCGACCAACTAATCCAAAAGAAATATGTTGAGCGCGGTGAAAAAGATGGTAGTTGGAGAGTGTTTGTAACGCAGTAAGTTTAAAGTCGAGAAATTTTTAATTTGGAGGGAGAGGCTTTTCCTAAAAGTGGTGCGGTTAGCACACCTAAATGCATCACTTTTGACACCCAAATGGCCCATTTACGATACCTAAAACGCCCTTTCAGAAGTCTAAAACGGCCGTTTAGAAATACCAATCTTTACAACCTAAATTTGTTAAAATTACCAAAATGCACCGAAAAACGGGCAAAAAATGTAGGAATGAAATCCTCCTACACTGCACTTAACGCTCTATGGCTTAATGTCTTACATGCAAAAATGTAGGATGTATGAGAAAATTGATTTTTAAAAATTTTGGGACTTCTATATGTCTAAATATTGTCTGTATCTTTATTTCTAAGGATTGCATGTGTCTTTATGTCTAAGGATTTTTGTCTTTATGTCTAGGAATTTCGGGATTTTAAGGATTTTTATCCAAGAAAAATCTGTCTTTCTGTCTTTAAAACCTTTTGTCTTTATGTCAAAAAAAGTCCTCATGTCCTCCTGTCAGAACCGTACACCTGTCAAAAAAAAGAGACGCCAAATAATGACGTCTCCACCTTATTATATATATAAGAGTTGTGTTTAATAAGCAAACAGAGGATAGCTCTTCATGCGCTCGTTAACACGCTCACGCACGCTGCTTATTACAGCCTCGTTCTCTGGGTCGTTGAGCACCTCTTCTATCAAGGCTGCTATCTCTACCATGAGGTCTTCCTTAGCGCCACGTGTGGTGATGGCTGGTGTGCCGAGGCGGATGCCTGAGGTCTGGAAGGCACTGCGTGAGTCGAATGGCACCATGTTCTTGTTTACGGTGATGTCGGCTGCTACCAAGGCGTTCTCTGCCACCTTGCCTGTAAGCTCTGGGTACTTAGAACGGAGGTCTACGAGCATTGAGTGGTTGTCGGTGCCGCCGCTTACGATGGTGAATCCGCGCTTTACCAGCTCTTCTGCCAATACCTTGGCGTTCTTCTGCACTTGCTCTGCCCACTGCTTGAACTCTGGCTGTAGGGCTTCGCCAAAGGCTACTGCCTTGGCTGCTATGACGTGCTCCAATGGACCGCCCTGCTGACCTGGGAATACGGCGCTGTTGAGCAGTGTTGACATCATCTTTACTACGCCCTTTGGTGTGGTGTAACCCCATGGGTTTTCGAAGTCCTTGCCCATGAGGATGATGCCGCCGCGTGGTCCGCGAAGGGTCTTGTGGGTGGTTGAGGTTACGATGTGTGCGTATTTTACTGGGTTTTCAAGCAGGCCTGCTGCTATGAGTCCTGCTGGGTGTGCCATGTCTATCATGAGAAGTGCGCCAACCTTGTCGGCAATCTCGCGCATACGTTTGTAGTCCCATTCACGGCTGTATGCAGAACCTCCGCCGATGATGAGCTTTGGCTTGTGCTCGAGTGCTAGCTGCTCCATTTCGTCGTAGTCTACGCGGCCTGTTTCCTTGTTGAGGTTGTAGCCCACGGCCTTGTATAGTATACCAGATGTGTTAACGAGTGAACCGTGGCTGAGATGGCCGCCGTGGTCAAGGTTCAATCCCATGAATGTGTCGCCTGGCTTAAGCACGGCCAGAAGTACGGCTGCGTTGGCCTGTGCTCCTGAGTGTGGCTGTACGTTTGCGTATTCAGCGCCAAAGAGTTCGCATACGCGGTCTATGGCCAGCTGTTCTACTTGGTCTACTACTTGGCAACCGCCATAGTAGCGCTTTCCTGGGTAGCCTTCGGCATACTTGTTCGTAAGGTATGAACCCATGGCTTCCATCACTTGTTCGCTAACGAAGTTTTCGCTGGCTATCAGTTCGATACCCTTCAGCTGACGCTGGTGTTCTTTCTCGATAAGTTCAAAAATCTGGTTGTCTCTTTTCATCGTTTTTATTTAGTTTTTGATTTACTTTCTTAATTTGGCTGCAAAGATAGTAATTTTTTTTGAATTAATCTTTAATCCTTAATCTTTAATCCATTAAGGAGTTAAAGGAAGATATGCCGCTTTCAGCGGCGAAGATAGAGGACGAATGCCCAAACCCTAGACTAGCTCAACTTTATTTATGTCTTGCTCTTTTTCGCAGTAGTGGCAGCGGAGCACTCCCTGTTCCTTGTCGATGGCATGGAAGATGGTCAGCATCGGCTCGTTGTTGGTGATGCACTTTGGGTTGTTGCACTTCACAATGCCTTTCAGCACGTCGGGCGTGGTGGCTGTTTTCTTTTCTACAACTTCATAGTCGCGTATGATGTTGAGCACTATGTTTGGGGCTACTACGCTTAGGCGGCTTATCTCTTCGTCGCTGAAGAACTTGTCTTCAATCTTTATTATTCCCTTGCTGCCAAGCTTCTTTGAGCGTAGGTTGTAGCCTATGGTGACGGGATTGGTCATCTGGTCTAGTTCGAGCAGTGTGGCCACCTGATATGTCTTTTCGCTTGGTATGTGGTCTATGACGGTGCCGTTCTGGATGGCGGCTACAAGCATCTTGTTCTTTTCCATACTAGTCGTGGGGGTTAGCTGATTATTGTTTTGTCGTTCTTCACTTCGTCCAGTGTTATTCCCAGACAGTCGCAGAATATTGCCTCGCGGGCAAAGAGTCCGTTTCCAGCCTGCTGTATGTAGTAGGCATGCGGGTTCTCGTCCACGTCGTAGGCTATCTCGTTCACTCGTGGCAGCGGGTGCAGTATCTTCATGTTCGGCTTTGCGTTTTCAAGCATGCTGGCCTTGAGTATGTAGACGTTCTTCACTCGCTCGTACTCCATGAGGTCTGAGAAGCGCTCTTTCTGTACGCGTGTCATGTATATGATGTCGGCATCGGCTATCACGTCTTCGTTGAAGTCTGTGTGTTCTACATATTTTATGCCGTGCTCCTGACAATACATCTTGTATTCATTTGGCATGGCCAGTTCTTGTGGCGCCACGAAATGGAACGTTTGGTTGAAATGACGCATGGCCATAATCAGCGAGTGGACGGTTCTGCCGTACTTCAAGTCGCCCACCAGATAGATGTTCAGATTGTCTAGCGTGCCCTGCGTCTTGTATATCGAATAGAGGTCTAGCATGCACTGCGATGGGTGTTGGTGCGCTCCGTCGCCAGCGTTCACGATAGGCACCTCTGTTACCTCAGATGCATATTGGGCTGCACCCTCGATGAAGTGGCGCATCACTATCACGTCGGCATAGTTGGCAACCATCGAAATGGTGTCTTTCAGGGTCTCTCCCTTGGTGCCGCTCGTTATCTTAGGGTCTGCAAATCCTATCACGCGCGCTCCTAGGCGGTTGGCTGCTGTCTCAAAGCTCAGGCGTGTTCTTGTAGAGGGTTCGAAAAACAGCGTGGCCACAACCTTTCCCTTAAGAATCTCTCTGTTTGGGTGCTCTTCAAACTCCTTCGCCATCTCTATCATGTAGAGTATTTTCTCTTTGGTCAGATTTGCGATAGTTACGAAATCATGTTTTTCCATCTGATGTATTTTGTTTGTGGTTTGAAATCGTCTTCAAAGGTAAGCAAAAAATCTGATTTGTCAATGAGGTAATGCTAGAAAAACATATTATTTCTTTAATATATGAGAGAAAATTCCTAATTTTGCACTTGAAATTCGTACAAACATATTTTTATATATTTCTTTTGCGGTTATGAGAAAGGTTTTTGTCCGTTTCCTTTGGACATTATTGATACTGGTTATTGTTGGCGTTGCTGTGGCTTTTACGGCCATCGCTAAAGGTTGGGTGGGGTATGTGCCGCCTGTTGAAGACCTGCAGAATCCTATCAACCGATTTGCCACGCAGATATATTCTGCCGACGGAAAGATACTGGGCACGTGGAACTATAACCGCGAAAACAGGGTGAGTGTCGAATACTCCGACCTGCCTCCGTCGCTGGTAAATGCTCTTGTGGCTACTGAGGATGTGCGTTTCTACGAGCATTCGGGCATTGACTTCATAGCTCTGGGGCGTGCCATCGTCAAAAGGGGTATCTTGGGGCAGGCTAGCGCTGGTGGTGGTTCTACCATTACTCAGCAGTTGGCAAAGCAGTTGTATTCAAGCACGGCAGGAAGCGTAACCGAGCGTCTGCTGCAGAAGCCTATAGAGTGGGTGATTGCCGTTCAGCTGGAGCGTCACTACACAAAGGAAGAGATTATCATGCTCTATCTCAACTACTTCGACTTCCTGCATAATGCCGTGGGCATCAAGACGGCTTCAAACACATACTTCAGCAAAGACCCGAAGGATTTGACGGTTCTCGAATCGGCCACTCTCGTGGGACTCTGCAAGAATCCTTCTTACTTCAATCCCGTAAGATATTCTGAACGTTGCCGCTCAAGAAGAAATGTGGTTCTGAAGCAGATGGTAAAGGCCGATTTCCTCACACAAGAGCAGTACGACTCGCTGTCGCAGAAACCTCTGGAACTGAAGTTCCATGTGGCTGACCATAAGGAAGGGCTGGGCACTTACTACAGGGAGTTCCTGCGCAAATATATGACGGCCAAGAAGCCTGTCAGGTCTAACTATGCATCGTGGAACAACGTAAAGTATTTCCAGGATTCTCTGCGCTGGATTAACGACCCCCTATTCGGATGGTGCAACAAGAATCTCAACAAAGACGGCAGACCTTATAATATATATACTGATGGTCTGAAGGTGTACACAACGCTTGATTCGCGCATGCAGAAATATGCAGAAGAGGCTGTCTACGAGCATGTGGTAAACTATCTGCAGCCTGCTTTCGACAAGGAAAACAGAGGACAGAAGAATGCTCCTTACTCAGGCAGATTGTCTGCCGAGGCCATCAACAAGATTCTTCAAAGGTCGGTAACGCAAAGTGAGCGATACAGGGTAATGAAGGAGTATGGCGCTTCTGATGCAGAAATAAAGAAGGCTTTCAATACTCCTGTGGAAATGACTGTCTTCACATACCACGGCGACGTAGACACGGTGCTTACTCCAATCGATTCAATCAGGCACTACAAGTCGTTCCTGCGCTGCGGATTCATGAGCATGGACCCGAAGAACGGTGCGGTAAAGGCGTATGTCGGTGGCGTTGACTTCACGCACTTTAATTATGATATGTGTATGGACGGAAAGCGCCAGGTGGGTTCTACCATCAAGCCGTTGCTGTATTCGTTGGCAATGGAAAACGGCTTCTCTCCTTGCGATTCTGTACCAAATGTTCAGCAGACTTATGTCGAGGGCAACAAGCCATGGACACCAAGAAACGGCAGCAGAAGAAGATACGGCGAAATGGTTTCTCTGAAATGGGGATTAGCGCAGTCTAACAACTGGATTTCGGCATATCTCATGAGCAAGCTCAACCCAGAGGCGTTCGTATCGCTGCTCAGAGAGTATGGTATTGTAAATCCGGAAATTCATCCTTCTATGTCTTTGTGTCTCGGACCATGTGACATATCTGTGGGCGAAATGGTAAGTGCTTACACCGCATTTGCAAATCATGGAATCAGAAGTGCTCCGCTGTTTGTCACCCGAATAGAAGATAGCGAGGGTGCAGTAATCACTCATTTCCAGCCTCGCATGAATGAGGTAATCAGTGATGAAAGCGCCAATAAGATGCTTTATATGCTCAAAGGTGTTGTAGAAGGTGGTACGGCAGGAAGATTGCGTTTCAGATACAACCTTAACTGCGAGATGGGTGGCAAGACTGGTACTACCAATAATAATAGCGATGCATGGTTCATCGGCGTTACCCCGACATTGGTCAGCGGCGTTTGGGTCGGTGGTGATGATAGGGATATCCACTTCGACACCACTCAGATGGGGCAGGGCGCTACAATGGCTCTTCCAATATTTGCATATTATATGAAGAAGATATTTGCTAATCCAGAAGTAGGGTACAGTCCTAAGGCTGTCTTCGATATGCCAAGAGGCTACAATCCGTGCGAGTCTTTTATTGACGACATGACGGATATCGATGATTTGGAAGAAATATATGAATAATATAAGGCAAGTATCGATGGTGGGGAAGAAATATATGAATAATATAAGGCAAGTATCGATGGTGGGGAAGAAATAAAGCGAATGATACAAGCTTTAATTCTGCGGTTTTGTAAAGAAAACCGAAAACTTTTAAAAATTTAAAGAAAAAGTTTGAAAAATATTTGCATGGTATTGCAAAAGTCTTTACCTTTGCATCCGCTTTCGCCTTGAAATTGGCGATTGCGCTGAAGAAAAGAGTTCTTTGAAAGATTTACATAGACAGATACGAATAGTAGTACAAGAAGCGAGTGCCTTTCTGGCACTTG